>NZ_JBEYTB010000003.1:0-712800 GCF_040642915.1 Actinomadura sp. NPDC047616 | reverse complement strand
GTGTCGTGGCTGAACGGGTTCCGCCGCCTGCACCGCCGCTACGAACGCAAGGCTGAGCACTTCCTGGCCTTCGCCGGCATCGCCGCCGCCCTGATCTGCCACCGCCGACTCACCAAATGAGACGACGTCTAAGGGGCGGTGAGTCGGCGCAGGATCCCCAACGCGTCAGCGCGGGGGATGTCCCGCTGGGCATGCGGGTGAACCGTGTGACGGACCCCATGTGGATCAGGCGTGGTCACGGAGCACGGCCGCCAGCTCCTCAAGGGAACCGGCCCCTTCTGTTCCCTCGGCCTCAGCTTCGTGGCGAGCTGGTTGAGCCGTGCTTCCTCGATCCGTTCCGCGAGATCGCGCAGGCGCCGGGTCGCTCAGGTCTCGCGCCGCTCAATGCCATGCCGCAGCAGTAGCCGCTCGACGTCCTCCCGGTAGAACCGCAGCCGCCCCGATGGGGTGCGCGTGTACGGGAGCAGCCCGCGCGCGACCCAGTTGGAGACCGTCGACCGTGCCACGCGGAAGATCGCCGCGACCTCGCCGGCGGTGAGGAGGCCGGGGTGTTGCTCCGTCATCGCGCGTTCAGGTCCTCGTTGCACTGGACGATGAGCTCGGCCAGTTCGGTGACGTCGGTGAGGGCGAACCGCGCCGTCCCCGTGAGGGGCATCGTGACGGTGATGACCTGCGGCCTGGCCCACACGGTGATCTCGGCCCGCACCGACAGCACGGCCATTTCCCAGCCTTCGGATCGGTGCAGCGGCCGCAGCCCTCTCGCGGCCAACTCGGCCTCCAGCGCGCGGATCGCCGCCCGGCAACTCGGCAGTGGGCCGCGACGTTGACTGTCAGCCTCACGGCGCGCAGGAAGTGGTCACGCGCTTGCCGACGTCGTCGCTAGGCAGGCGTGCTCTACCCGATCGATGAGGGCGGGCTTCCGGTGACACTGTTCGCATAGGTGAGCGAACCGCTGCGTGAAGTCCTCAGTTTGGTTGGTGCGCTCGGCACGGCCTGCAGGTCCTTGAGGAGTTTGACGGCCGCGTCGTACTCGCTCTGCCTCTTGGTGTCGATCATTGCGTGGACGCGGGTCCACGCGGCCTCCTGGTCGCGGGCCAACTCGTCAAACTGTTTCTCGCGGGCCAGCGCGCCTTCGCGTTCGCGGCGAGCTTTCTCCGCGGCGCGCTCGGCCTCCTCACGGCGCTCACGCTCGTTGCGGATATCGGCGGCGGCGTCCGACAGTTCGACCACCGTGCACTGGCCGTCACTCAGAGTGCTGGGCCCACTGCGCAATCGGCGCATCAGCCCCATCTGGACATGAGCGCCCTGCCCTTCGGCGACTCGCCGCAGGGAAGCGTTCTTGTCACGCGGTGGAAGCCCCTTGATCCGTCGCGTGGGTCGTCTTTCGACTCCATAAGAGGAGGGCTGGCGACAGCCGCGACCGCAAGCAGATCGGCATCAAGGCGCAGAAAGCCTGCCAGGGCGCGCTGTGGTGCGGTGAGCGTCCCCCGGCCCGGCGGGCACCGGCGGCGAGTTCGGCGCCGACCCCGATGATGGCGGCCAGCCTGCATTGGGGTTCCTCGAAGTACCGCGACCCAGGCGGTCGCGGCGGGCTCGACACTGTACCGCTCGGCCATCTCCGGGCTGACGAGCCCGCGGGGCAGGCGGAGCATCACCCCGTGGGCTCCCCAGTTTGTATGTGGAGGTGGGCGTCGTAGTAGTGCCATCAAGGTGCTTGAATCACCGCGAAAGTCGCCCCCGGTGCTATTCGTTGGTGAAGCTGGTGGCAGTGATCGTGGCTTGGATGGACAGAGCGCGGGCCTCGGCCTGCCGCCGCTCGTCCAAGGGACGGTCGGCGGCAAGGAACTCGTCGTACCGGTATTCGCTCATCGTCGTCCAGCGACCCTGTCGAGACCCCGGTCGGATAGTGGCGGGCTCTTCGAGCGCTACGGCTGGTGCGCGCTCCCCGTCTTGGCTGCTCTCGGTACGTCTCTCGGCTCATGACACGACCGAGCAGCGGCCCGATTTGTCGGTATAGGACCGTTCGTGGCTCTGTTGGGCGAAGCAAGCCGTCCCGGCTTTACTTGGCGCCGTTGACGCTCTTGACCGGTTGCGCTATCTCTGGCCGGACGGGGCGGAAAGGGTGTGCGACGGGTGGCCGCTACGAAGATCGATACAGGGGCAGTCCAGGCGGAGTTGCAGGGGATCTCCGCGCTCATGAACGAGATAAATCGGGTGATGGGGCCTGAAACCTGGCAGGGCGGGACGGCTGCCGCGTTCACCACGGATCTCGACGGCCACAGCCGGTCGCTCGGCCGGATGATGGTGGAGATCCTGCGTGAGATCGCCCGCACCAACGAGGTGCCGATGACGCTGACGCCCCCTGACATATCCCGCGTGACGCCCGCGTCGGGCCTTCCCGGGGTGGCGTCGGTCTCGATCTCCCGTATGGAGCGCCTCGAGACTGCACTACGACGAGCGGCCGACGGCCTGCCCAACCGGGGCCGCCGCATCCGCGAACTGCTGGCGAAAGCCGGACCCGGGATAGCCGGCACGTCCCAGTGCGATCGGACCGCCGCGTGGTGCAGCCAGCAGGCAGGCCGGATGCGCACCCGCCTCCGTTACGCGATCGCGGAGAACCGTGGCCGCACCTCATGGAGCATGATAAGCATCCCCGACAAGGAGCGGTTGGGGAGCAAGGAGATGCTCCGCCTCGGCCAGATGCAGGCCGACCTCTACGTCGCCAACATGCGGCAATCCAACGCCGAAGGCACAGAGCTGCTCGCCGACATCGCACGCTCTCTACGAGAGAACCGCAAGGACGCGGGTTACCTCGCGGCCTTCTTCTCCCGAGTCCCACCGGGATCGATCGGCAAGCTGGCTTACCGCCTCCACCGCCGGCATGGCGGCACGGGACTCAGCGCAGCCGACAAGCAGATCGTCGCCGACATGGGCACCGCCCTGGCTGCCGCGTCCAGAAAGAAGGACGCGGAGAAGGCGGTGTCCAACGCGCTCGGCCCCATCGGCTCCGACATGCCCGGACAGGCACTGCTGGTGAAGCTCAGCGCTCCCGAGGTGAAATGGAGCTCCGCCGTCCTGCTCGACATGGCCAAGGCCGCGCTGCGCTGGCGCCAGCGGTACCCGTCGTACGAACTGACCGAGTCCGCCGGCCAGCTGGGGGAACGGCACACCTCTGTGACCAACCAGCCCCACGGCCGATGGTGGGAGGACTGGGGCATTGACGGCAGCGGAGAGAATCCTTTTACCGGCCCTGATGTCAAGCGTCTGCGTGAGTACGACCCGGCACTGAACACCCTGGGGAGGATCGCCCAGCAGCAGGACACCACCGCTGCCCGGGAATTGGCTTCCACCAAGCTGGACAAGGCGTTCACCATCAAAGACGCGGACAAGGCCAAGGCGCTCACCTGGGCCACCCGAGGCAACGGCGATACCTATGCGGCGCTGCTCATCGCCCCGGACTGGATGGACTCCGGCGATGCGGCCGGGAAGGTGGTTCAGTTGGCCACCACTCCGGTGAAAGGTCATGAAGAGCAGGCCGCCGAGAACGCGGCAGAGATCATGAAGACGGTCGCTTGGTGGAACGAGAATGGTCGGCAGAAGGTGGACAAGTTCCTCAACGAGGGACGCCTGCCTAAGAAGGTTCCAATCCTCCACAAGGATCGCGCCCCCGAATGGTTTCCGGACAGTGAGGAATACTCGGCCGAGTATGGGTCGGGTCTGCGCTCCGGCCTTCTTCAGATGACCCGCATGCATATACCCGCCATTGCTGACGCCAATCTCAGCGCGGGCGGAACCGATCTCCCCGAGAAGGATCCTGTCACCGGGTCCTTCTACGTTGACGTCGGTGGCCAGACCGTTCAGTCCTACCTGCGCACTCTCGCCGCCGACGACAGGATTTGGGCTCAGTTGGCGGCAGACACGCGCCAGTACCATATGAGGCTCTATGCCTGGGGGCTTCGGAGCGGCCTGATCGGCGATGCCGCCGCGCGCGCGGGCTACTTGGAAGGCAATCTCATCGCGGCCTACGCCAAGGAGCGCCTCGAACGGGAACAGGTCGTCCAGAAGCAGTACGAGGAGGCCCAAAAGACGCTCGGCGTGTTCCGTGACGTGGCCGTTGCGTTCATCGGGGTCACGCCGGCCGGTGACGTCGGAGCGGCCGATGCTCTGGAGATCGCGAGCAACCCCGTCTTGAGCAAGGTCAAGTATGCGGACTTCGACAAGAAGGTCGCGGAGATCAAGGCCAAAGGGGCCGATTATTCAGATCAACTGTACTTCGAGCTCGCTCGCGCTTATGGAAGTAGCACGGGTAAAATGGATATCGACTCTGCCCTGCGCAATCCGAAGCTCATGCCCGAGGAACGGGAGCGAATCGAAAAGGAGGTAATTAAATGGGCGAAAAATCACGTGTTCTTCGAATCTTCGGACGGCACGTCGAAGACTGGCCGCGACATCATTGCCGATATTCAAAAGAATGCCGACCACAATCACTCGCCTTCATGATGCTGCGCCTGTCATCGTGGGTACGGTGAGCCGGAGAGGCGTGGGGGAAGGGTGAATGAATAAACTTTCCCACAATCCTTGTCGGAGATGACGTAGGTGCCATCGGTTCTCTTGGCCAGCCCACCCGGATTCGCGGAGGCGACGACGGCCAGGGAGCCATCGAACTCATCGCACCACCTTGGTCCGCCGAAGGACAGCAATTCCAAGCTGCCGTCCGGCCTCACGAGAGTCGGTCTGGGAGTGCGCTGTGTCTCCGTCGTGCCACCCAGTAGCAGTATCGAACCGTCATCCAGGCTGAGGGCAGCTGACCAGGGTGGCCTGCCACCATCTGACGTCGGGAATCTGATCGCTTTCGAATGTCCGCTGTCATCGACGCGTACGAGCCCGTTGCGTCCCAGGACGATGACCCCTCGCCGTTCGGCGGGGGCCAGGCTCATGAGTCGGAATTCCTTCCCCTCGGTTGTCTGGCGGAGGGCTTCGGCATAGCCATCTGGTATCCACTCGCGCAGTTCTCGAGTTTTCGATAGCTCGAAAATTCGTCCAGCCCGGGAGGCGATCACTGGGATGCCGTCGCCTCTTATCGTGAAGCTTGACCCGGAAAGGTCAGCTTCTAGTCGGCTGCGTTCGGGATCCGATAGAGGGTCTCCGCTGGGGTTGGTGATCTGAATTCGTTCGGGAATACGGGAGAGATCAAGATCGAACGTAGTCTGCAAGGTCGACAGGGAAATGCTGGTCAGATGTGGTCGGCCCTGTGAGGACAGCACCCACAGCTCATTGCCGCTTATACCTAGTTGGTCGGCGTGATTCTGGGATCGGATCAGCGTGAGACGGCCGTCCCGTTCGATCCTCGCGATGCTGCGACCTTCGCTTCCGGCGGTCGGGAAGTAAACGGCGCCGCTGCGTGGATCTACGGCCAGTCCACCATCGGAATAGGCGCTGGCGCGAAGCGCATACTCGCCGTCGCGAGGTGGCCGGTCGAGTCCCGGGTCGCCGGCGATGATGACGGCCTGGCCGGGGCGGGTGGGGCGGGGGGTGGGGTTGAACGACGGTTCGTCCTGGGCCTGAGAGCAGGCGCTCAAGATCATGATGGCGGCGGCGGTGGTGATGAACCTGTTGCGTCGCACAGGGTCGATGATGGCACCAACCCGACTACCGCTGGGAACGAAGTCGGGATGTCTGTCCGGGGACGTCGCGCACAACCGCACGATCGCGCATTGACTTGTGATGTGCTGGGCCGATTCCTGCCCGGTCGTGCGTTATTTCGAGCGCCGGTGGCTGCGCGGCGCCCCGCCGGGATGGGGCATCTGTTCCGGCCCCCCGGGTCAGGCGGAGTGCAACCGGCAGCTGCGATGCGGGGCCCGTCCTGTTCGCAGCGGCGGCGTGGCTGGTGCGCCAGGTTCCTTCGTGGCACGACCAGTGGTGGACGGTGCCCGCTGCGCTGCGGCGCCTTGGGCGCCACCTGCTGGGGTGCCGAGCTGATTCTGATCACCGCGAGCGCCATGCCGCTCTGCCGGCCCCGTCCGCCGAGCTGACCAGAGCAGTCGGCAGCCCTATCGACGATCTAGCGGGGGTGTGGGGGGAGAGGGACGGTGACGTGGCGGGGTGGGTGGTGGTGGGCGGCGGCGGTGGCGCGGGGGGTGTGGGCGGGGCAGTGGTGGCGGGAGGGGTCGCCGGTGGTGTCGAGGTAGACCCGGTCGCAGCCCTCGGCGGCGCAGATGCCGAGGCCGGCCATGCCGCGGTCGCTGATGTGGACGGCCAGGCCCATCGCGGCGCGCGCGGCGTACCGGTCGGGGATGGAGCCGCCCTCGTTGAGGTGCAGGTGCCAGCCCTGGGCGTCGTGGCCGGACAGCTGGGGGTGGACGGGGTGCTGGATGAGCAGGGCGTTGAGGCGTTCGGCGGCGTCCTCCTCGTCGCCGCGGTCGGCGGCGGCGAAGACGGCCCGCAGTTCGTCGCGCAGTTCGCGCATCGCGTCCAGGTCGCGGCGCGTGATGCGGCCGCCCAGGTGCGGACGGTGCGCCAGCAGTGCCTGCAGCCCGTCCAGGTCGCCCAGCCCGTCCCCGCTCGGGTGCCGGGTGTTCACCAGATCGAGCGCCAGGTCTGCGTAGGAGGAGAGGTCCACGAGGGCTCCTGACAGAGTCGGGCCTTCGGGCGGGGGTCGTACGGATCCATTCCCTTCTGTCGACTATTACACCTTCTGCGACGGCGGCGGCAGAGGTCGTCTGGGGAGAATATGAAATATTCTGCGGGTCGCTCGCCATAATGCCGACAGATTGATCGTCTGATCGGGGGATCGCCGCAGGTTTCCCGGATTCGGCCGGGCCGGAGATGATTACGGCCCGTGTTCCCGGGGACGGGAGCACGGGCCGTGATCGGGCCGGAAGGTCGTTCTCGGCTCAGCTGCGGGCGACGCCCTCGCGGCGGGCCTGGTCGGCCACGGCCGCGCTCACCGCGGGCGCCACGCGCTCGTCGAACGGGCCGGGGATGATGTGGTCGGGGGCGAGGTCGTCGCCCACGATCGCGGCCAGTGCGTCGGCCGCGGCCAGCTTCATGCCCTCGGTGATGGTGCGGGCGCGCACGTCCAGCGCGCCGCGGAAGATGCCGGGGAAGGCCAGCACGTTGTTGATCTGGTTCGGGAAGTCGCTGCGGCCGGTGGCGACCACGCGCGCGTGCCGCCAGGCGACGTCGGGGTGCACCTCGGGCGTCGGGTTGGACAGCGCGAACACGATCGCGTCGTCGGCCATGGTGGCGATGGACGACTCGTGCACGGTGCCGCCGGACAGGCCGATGAACACGTCGGCGCCGCGCAGCGCCTCCTCGGTGGAGCCGCGCAGGCCGGCCCGGTTGGTGTCGGCCGCCAGCGCCTCCTTGACCGGGTTGAGCCCGGCCCGGCCCTGGTGGATCAGGCCGCGGCTGTCGGACACGGCGATGTCGCCGATGCCCGCCTCCAGCAGCATGCGCGTCACGGCCACGCCGGAGGCGCCGGCGCCCGCGACGACGGCGCGCAGGTCCGACAGCGGCCGGCCGACCAGGCGGGCGGCGTTCTTGAGCGCGGCCAGCGTCACGATGGCGGTGCCGTGCTGGTCGTCGTGGAAGACGGGGATGTCCAGGGCCGCGCGCAGGCGGTCCTCGATCTCGAAGCAGCGCGGCGCGCTGATGTCCTCCAGGTTGATCCCGCCGAAGCTGGGCGCCAGCCGCACGACGGTCTCGACGATCTCCTCGACGCCGGTGCAGTCGAGCGCGATCGGCACCGAGTCGACCCCGGCGAACTCCTTGAACAGCAGCGACTTGCCCTCCATGACGGGCATGGAGGCGGCCGGGCCGATGTCGCCGAGGCCGAGGACGGCCGTGCCGTCGGTCACCACCGCGACGACCTTGGACGTCCAGGTGTAGTCGTTGGCGAGTTCGGGGTTGTCGGCGATGGCGGTGCACACCCGGGCGACGCCGGGGGTGTAGGCCAGGGAGAGGTCTTCCTTGTCGCGCACCGGGATGGTCGAGCGCATCTCGAGCTTGCCACCCCGGTGCAACCGAAATGCCGGATCGTTGTCGAGCGAGGCGGAGTCCGGGGATCCGGATCGGCGCGTTTCGCTGGTGAAGGGCTGAACAGCCACAGCGACCCCTGTCTGTGAGATTCGAGCTTTGAGGCGATGCCGCGCGTGGACGGTGGTGCGGTCTGGTGGCCGGGCACCTGTGGTGATCTCGCGACGTACGGGGGTCACCCGTTGTCCGATTGTGCCACAGGGGCCTCGCCCCGCAGGGCCGGGCCCGGGGTGGTGGACGTCACGGAACGTCCGTCCCGGACGTCACGCCACACCCGTCCCTTTCGAGCGTCATGCCCACCGTGTGCAGCCGAAACGTCGCCGCGGGTAGGGTGGAGCCGCCTGCCTTGTTGTGCGATTGTTTCGCACCCTTAATCCAGTTCATGCCTGGTGTGCGCCAGAATGTGCACTCGTCTACGGATCGACCCGATCCGGCCAACGATCGAATTGTGGAGGGGGACCGTGACGACTGGTTCTCTGCGTCGCCGTACCGTCGCGGCCGCCGCGCTCGCCCTGACCGGCCTGCTGGCGTTGAGCGCGTGCGGAGGCGACTCGGGTGACGACTCGGCGACCGGGACCAAGGTCCCCGGGGTCAAGCTGGTGAGCAGCGGCAAGCTGAAGACGTGCACCAACCTGCCGTACCCGCCGTTCCAGTTCGAGGAGGGCGGCAAGACCGTCGGGTTCGACGTCGACATGATCGACCTGGTCGCCAAGAAGCTCGGCGTCACCCAGGAGATCGTCAACATCGACTTCGACGTGATCAAGAGCGGTGCCGCGCTCAACGCCAACCGCTGCGACGTCGCCGCCGCCGGTATGACGATCACCGACGAGCGCAAGCAGAATCTCGGCTTCTCCCGGCCGTACTTCCCCGAGGTGCTCGGCCTGCTGGTCAAGAAGGGCTCGGGCGTCACCTCGGTGGACGACGTCAAGGCCAAGAACGCCAAGCTCGGCGTCCAGGCCGACACCACCAGCCTCGACTACTCCAAGAGCAAGGGCATCGAGGCCCGGCAGTACAAGGACTCGGGCAAGCAGCTGCTGGCCCTGCAGTCGGGGGCGATCGACGTCGCCCTGCAGGACCTGCCCGTGGTGAACGGGTGGCTGAAGAAGCCCGAGGTCTCCGGCAAGTTCGACCTCGTCGCCGAGATCCCGACCGGGGCCCAGTACGGCTTCGCGGTCAAGAAGACCGGCAGCGAGGAACTGCTGAAGATCATCAACGAGACGATCACGTCCTCCATCCAGGACGGCTCCTGGAAGGCGACGTACAAGAAGTGGGTCGGCTCCGACCCCAAGACGATGCCCGCCGAAGGCTGATCCCTCCTCATGACCGTGACCACGCCAGAGGCCGGTCCGGCCGGGGGACCCCCCGGCCGGACCGGGCTCAGCCCACGCCAGAAGCAGCGAGCCGGCCGCTGGATCCAGTACGCGATCTTCCTGCTGCTCGTGGTGCTCGTCGCCGCGTTCGCCGACTGGGGGAAGATCCACGAGCACTTCCTCGACGGCGACGCGGCACGGGAGACCGTCCCCGACATATTCCGGGCGCTCGGCAACACGGTGATCTACACCGTCCTGGCCTACGCGCTGGGCATCGTGGTCGGCCTGGTGATCGCGCTGATGCGGCTGTCGTCGGTGGGGCCGTACCGCTGGTTCGGGCTGGTCTTCATCGAGATCTTCCGCGGGCTGCCCGCCCTGCTGATCCTGATCCTGGTCGCCTTCGGCCTGCCGATCGCCTTCCCGACGTTCAGCGACCCGCCCGGCGGTATCTACACCCAGATCGCCCTCGGGCTCGGCCTGGTGGGCGCCGCCTACATGGCCGAGACGATCCGGGCCGGCATCCAGGCGGTCCCCAAGGGCCAGATGGAGGCGGCCCGCTCGCTGGGCATGTCCTACGGCCGCGCCATGATCACGATCGTCATCCCGCAGGCGTTCCGCATCGTGATCCCGCCGCTCACCAACGAGCTGGTGCTGCTGTTCAAGGACTCCTCGCTGGTCTTCGTGCTCGGCGTGACCAGCACGCAGGTGGAGCTGACCAAGTTCGGGGAGCAGGTCGCGGTGCGGCTGGCGGACGTCACGCCGATCATGGTGGCCGGCATGGCGTACCTGGTCATCACGATTCCGCTGGGTTATCTCGTGCGCAGGCTTGAGGCCCGCCAGGCGAAGGCACGGTGAGCGTTGTGACGCACATGGTGGAGATCCGCGGGCTGCACAAGTCGTTCGGCCCCGTCGAGGTGCTCAAGGGCATCGACCTGTCCGTCGAACGGGGCCAGGTCATCTGCATCATCGGCCCGTCCGGTTCGGGCAAGTCGACCCTGCTGCGGTGCGTGAACCTGCTGGAGGAGCCGACCGCGGGCAAGGTCGTCGTCGACGGCGTCGAGCTGACCGACCCCGACGTGGACATCAACGCGGCCCGGCGGCGCCTCGGCATGGTCTTCCAGCAGTTCAACCTGTTCAGCCACCTCAAGGTGCTGGAGAACCTCACCATCGCCCAGCGGCGGGTGCTCAGGCGCTCCAAGGGCGAGGCCGAGCGGGTCGCCCGTGAGAACCTCGCCAAGGTGGGCCTGGAGGAGAAGGCCGACAGCTACCCCTCCCAGCTTTCCGGCGGGCAGCAGCAGCGCGTCGCCATCGCGCGGGCGCTGTCGATGGAGCCGAGCATGATGCTCTTCGACGAGCCCACCTCGGCGCTCGACCCAGAGTTGGTCGGCGACGTGCTCACCGTCATGCGCCAGCTCGCGCAGGAGGGCATGACCATGCTCGTGGTCACCCACGAGATGGCCTTCGCCCGGGACGTGGCCGACCACGTGGTGTTCATGGACGGCGGTGTGATCGTCGAGCAGGGGCCGCCGGAGCAGGTCATCGGCGATCCGCAGCACGAACGCACCAAGCGCTTCCTGCGCCGGGTCCTCGACCCCACCCACGTGGACGTCGGCGAGGCGGCCGACCTGGAGGGCCCGGAGGGCCTGACGCCCGGCGAGGCCCCCGAAGAGGTGCCGAGGCCGCGCTCGTAGCGGTCCTGAACGACGTCCGGCCCCGGCCTCCCCTCGCACCACGGAGGCCGGGGCCGTCGAAGCACCGAGCCCGTCTCGCCTTACTTTGTTCAGGCGGCCGGTCTCGTAGCGCCTGCCGCCCATGTAGAGGGCGCCCTTGTAGCAGGCGGAGTGGCTCTCGCCTTCCGGCACATTGCCGCCGTTGCATGCCCAGGGCGCTCGCTGGGGCCGTGTAGCCAGAGCTGCCCGACGCGGGTCCGGCCCCTGTTCCTGGTGACGCCGGACATCGCCCATCGCGCCCCGGCCGTCGCCCTCCGCGGCCGTCGCCGGTGCGCCGCCGTTGCCCGAGCGACCCGTGTGCCCGGGCTCCCGCGATTCGCCGTGGCCACTTGAGGCCACATCTGTGATCTTCCCCACGATCGATTGGCGGGCGATCATCGGCTGAGCCCGCCTCCGATTGCGGACCAATCGGCTTTCCGCGCCAAAGAGGTCGGGTCCTGATGAAACGGCGGGTGTCGTATTGCTGGACTGGACCGTTCCGGGTTCGACGGCGCAGGTGTGCCTGGCCGCCGTCCTCACCTACTCCTCGCTGGCGAAGATCTCCGGCCTCGGCGCGTTCCGGGAGGTGCTGCTGCGGCTCGGAGCGGGCGGCCTGGCCCGTCCGCTGGCCGTCGCCGTCATCACCGCCGAGCTGTGCGCCGGCGTCATGCTGCTCGCGGTCCCGGAAGCCTGGTGGCCCCGGGCCCTGGTGGTCCTGCTCGCCCTGGGCTTCGCGGGCGCCGGTGTGCGCGCCCTCGCGCTGCGCGAGCAGGTCCACTGCAACTGCTTCGGCACCGGCGGCGGTTCCGCGCCGCTGGGACGCCGCCAGCTCGCCCTGCTCCCCGCCTGGCTGGCGGCCGCCGGACTCGCCCAGGCGGGCGCTCCCGGCTGGGACGCCGAGCGGGGCCTGGCGGTACTGGCGGTCCTGCTGATCGCCTGCACCGGACTGCGGCTCGTGCCCGCCGTCCGGGCGTTGCGGACGCTGCGCGCCGAGCGCGCGGCGTTCGCCGAGTCCACCGGCATCGGTGCCGAGGATCCGACCCGAGCGAAGGAGATGGCCCTGCGATGACCCTGGCGCTGCTCATCGTCGTGTGCGTCCTGGCGGCGCTGCTGTTCGTCGCCTTCGGCGCGCTGGTGGAGATGTTCCACCAGCTCAAGCAGATCCGCGAGTACCTGGAGATCGAGGACAGCCCGATCCTGATGGACCTCGGCGCCGCCCAGGGACAGGCGCCCAGCGCCGTGGGGCTGCCCGCCGAGCTGGACGGCTCCGACCGCGCCCTCGTGCTGCTCCTGTCCAACAAGTGCCGGACCTGTTTCACGCTGGCCGCCGCCCTGCAGGGCCGCGTCCGCCCGCCCCGCCTGTGGATCGTCGTCGTCCCCGTCCTGGGCGACGCCGCCGAGTTCATCGACATGTTCGACCTGAGGGGCGAGCGCGTCGTGGTGGACGAGGGCGAGCACATCGTGAACCGGCTCGGCATCGACGCCACACCCGCCGCCGTGCTCGTGGAGAACGGGCGGATGGTCAAGGCGCACAGCGTCCCCTCGTCCCGGCAGATGTTCGCCGCCCTGCCCGTGGGCGGGCCGGCCGACGGGCCTGCCGGAGAGGGCGACACCCGTCCGGTCACGCACGCCGCTCACGGCTGACCGGCGGGAACCCATCCCCCACCGTAAGGAGAGGTGAGCACGATGCGCAGGCGCAAGCACACACGCGACCCGAAGGCGCCCGGGAAGGCCACGGCGAAGGCCACCGCACAGGACACGCCCGGCGGGCAGGAGTCCGACCGCCGGGGATTCCTCGGCTGGATGGGCCGGGTCGGCGTCGGCGCCGTGGGCGCCGTCGCCGGTGTCACGGCGCTGCAGCGGCCCGCCGCCGCGGCGACGTGGCGATGCTGCAACCTGGCCTTCGGGCAGCCCAACTGTCCGATCAACTCCCAGGGGCAGGCGTACTGCAACCGCGGCACGATGAAGGTCTGGAACTGCTGCAGCGGCTCGCGCCTGTACGCATGCGGCGAGTGCACCAGCGGTTCCAACTGCTACTCCGGCACCTTCTACTGCTCGGCGGGCTGGACCGTCCGCGCCAACTCCTGCTGACGAACGGAATCTCCACGTGCAGTCCGTGCTGCTGTCGGCGCTGATGCTGCTCATCGCGTGCGCCGGCTTCGCCCAGGTGTTCAGCCTTTGAGGTCTGTCGTTCATCGGGTACCTCCGTCCCCTGGTCCAGGGGAGAGCCTCTGACGAGCCCGCCCAGCGCCGAGCGTTCGCCTCGCTCGCCCTCGGGTTCACCACCTCGGCGGTCGCCTTCTACGGGGCGGTCCACCTGGTGGGCGCGACGACGCTGGGATCGCGACCGGGTACGGTCGCGCAGCTCGTGGCGGTCGGCGTTCTGGCCGTCTGCCTGATCATCGATACGGGGATCTTCGGACTGCGCACGCCCATGCTGCGGAGGCAGACCCCGCAGCAGTACTTCTTCCGGTACGGCGCCGCCCGGGGCGCGCTGCTGTGGGGACTGGACACCGGTCTGGTGGTGACCACCTTCCGGGTCACCTCGCTGACCTGGGCCTCCCTCACCGTGACGCTGCTCGGGCTGGTGCCCTGGTGGGCCGGGATCGCCTACGCGGCGGGCTTCGTGCTGCCCAGCGCGGTGTTCGTCCTGGTCGTCCCGCGCAGCTCGGATCCCGAGAACGCGCCCGAGCCGGTCTGGCTGATGGACCGGATCAGGGACTGGGAACCGTGGGTGCGGCGGTCGGCGCCGGTCCTGCTCGGCCTCGCGGCCGGGGCGCTGCTGCTGTCCGTCTGATCCCCCGGCCGTGACCGGCGTCCGTGAGGCCGCCGGTCACGGCCGGAACCATGCGCACGGCCGGGACCGCGCCCGCGGCCGGGCCCCGGCTGGGGGCCGCGGCGCCCGCGCGGACTAGGGTGCGGTCATGTTCGCTGTGACGGCTACGCGATTCGACGCAGACAATCCCGTGAACGGGCTGACGCTGGGCGAGCGGCCCGACCCGCAGGTCCCCGACGGGTGGACCACGGTGACGGTCAAGGCCACCGCCCTCAACCACCACGACCTGTGGTCGCTGCGCGGCGTGGGGCTGCGCGCCGAGCAGCTGCCGATGATCCTGGGCTGCGACGCGGCCGGGGTGGACGAGGACGGCAACGAGGTCATCGTGCACTCGGTCATCGGCGACCCCGAGCGCGGCGGCGGGGACGAGACCCTCGACCCCAAGCGGTCGCTGCTGTCGGAACTGCACGACGGCACGTTCGCCGAGAAGGTCGCGGTGCCGCGCCGCAACCTGGTGCCCAAGCCGGCGGAGCTGTCGTTCGAGGAGGCGGCCTGCCTGCCGACCGCCTGGCTGACCGCCTACCGGATGCTGTTCGACAAGTCCGGCCTGCAGCCCGGCTCGACGGTCCTGGTGCAGGGCGCGGGCGGCGGCGTCGCCACCGCGCTGATCACGCTCGGCTCGGCCGCGGGCTACCGGGTGTGGGCCACCAGCCGCAGCGAGGCCAAGCGCGAGCGGGCCCTGGAACTGGGCGCGGCAGCGGCGTTCGAGCCCGGCGCCCGGCTGCCCGAGCGGGTCGACGCGGTCATGGAGACCGTGGGCGAGGCCACCTGGTCGCACTCGCTGAAGTCGCTGCGGCCGGGCGGGCGGATCGTGGTGTCGGGGGCGACCAGCGGCCAGGTGCCGCCCGCCGAGCTGAACCGGGTGTTCTTCCTGCAGCTGTCGGTGGTCGGCTCCACCATGGGCACCCGCGACCAGCTCACGCGGCTGGCGCGCTTCCTGGTCGCGACGGGCGTCCGGCCGAAGATCGACCGCGTGCTGCCGCTGGACCGGGCCGCCGAGGGCTTCACCGCCATGGCCGAGGGCGACCTCTTCGGCAAGATCGTCTTCACGCCGTAGCCGTCCCCGCCCGCCGCCGGGCCCGGGCGACGCGGTCAGGCGACGCGGTCAGGCGTGGCGGCCGGGGCGGCGATCAGGACAGGGACGATCAGGACAGAGACGATCAGGACAGCAGGTCGCGGAGGCGGGCGCGGGCGTCGTCGAGAAGGTCCCGCACCGCCTCCAGGTCGTGCTCGCTCAGGTGCGCGTCGCGGGCGTCGCGGCGGACGTCCTCGACGAAGCGGCCGAGCAGGCGCTCCAGCTTGAGGCGGGCGAAGTCGTCCTGGGTGCCGGTCGCGGTCTTCCAGACGTCCTCCCAGTTGCGCTGCCACTCCTCCTTCCAGGTCTGCGTCTGCTCGCGCCAGAAGTCCTTCTGCCGGCGCCACTCCTCCTTCTGGCGCTCGGCGGTCTCCCGCCACGCCTCCTTGGAGGTGGCCCGGCCCTGGTCGCGCATGCTGCGGGCGGCCTGGGTGAGCTCCTCGCGCAGTGTGCGCACCGTCTGCCGGACGTCCTGCTGCACCTCGCGGGCGAACTGCTGCGCCGAGGCGGAGATCTCCTCCTCCAGCTCGGCCAGCTCGTCCATGCGGCGTTCCAGCTCGGCCCGGCCCTTGTCGGTGAGCGAGTAGACCTTCTTGCCCTTGACGACCTCGTGGCTGACCAGGCCCTCGGACTCCAGCCGGGCCAGGCGCGGGTAGATCGTCCCGGGGGAGGGGGAGTAGACCCCGAGGAAGCGGTCCTGCAGCAGCCGGATCACCTCGTAGCCGTGTCGGGGGCTCTCCTCCAGGAGCTTGAGCAGGTACAGCCGCAGGCGGCCGTGGCCGAAGACGGGGCTCAACTCACTTCTCCATTCCGGATGCGGGGAAGCCGCCGGCGTCGCCGGGGGCACGGCCGAGCAGGGTGACGCCGCCGGACACGGTGTTCACCGACAGCCGGCCGGAGCCGTCCCCCAGCTTGCCCGCGACGGTCCGGCCGAAGGGGCGGTCCTGCCGCTCCAGCTCGGGGAAGGAGGAGTCGAGCCGCCCGGCCGCCGAGTTCAGCGTCACCTCGGCCGAGGCGGTCTCCGGGACGCGCAGCGCCACCTCGCCGGACACGGTGTTCAGCTCCACCGTGCCGGCCCCCGCCAGGTCGACGTCCACGGCGATGCGGCCGCTGACGGTGCGGGCGGTCAGCGCGTCGACCGAGCCGCCGGCCAGGGCCAGGTCGCCGGACACGGAGGTGAACGCCACCCGCCCGTCCAGCCCCTGGGCCTCGATCGCGCCCGACACGGTGCCCACGTCGATCTCGCCGGTGACGCCGTCCAGCGTGACGTCGCCCGAGGCGGTCTTGAGCGACGTGCGGGCCGACAGCCCGGTGATGACGGCGTCCGCGGACACCAGATTGACGGTGACCGGGCAGTCGTGCGGCACGGTGACGGTGACCACGGCGCGGCAGCGCTGGGAGCGCAGCCAGGTCAGCACGCCCTCCCAGAGCCGCTCGTGGCTGACGTTCAGCATGCCGGCCTCATGGCTGACCACCAGCGGCGGCCCCTCGATCTCGTCCACCAGGACGGAGGGCCGCTCGCCCCCGGCCAGCACGCAGACGCTCCCGGCGATCAGCGTGGTCTTCAGCGCCACCACGCCGTCGAAGTCCAGGGAGGTGGGTTCCTCGATCGTCCAGCGCGACATCGCGACATTGCCCTTCGTCCGGCTCCTTTCAGTAAACACGATATGTCGCGTCATCGGTATGTGGACATATCGCGTTCCGGCGGAGCCGGGACGGGCTACTCCTCGTCGTCCTCGTCCAGCCGGGCCAGCCAGGTGGCCAGGCGCTCGACGGGCGTCTCGAAGTCGGGGTTCAGGTCCACGAACTCGCGCAGCCGCTCGGCCAGCCAGCCCAGGCTGACCTCCTCCTCGCCGCGCCGCTCGGCCAGCTCCTCGATTCCCCGGTCGGTGAAGTACATCGCCTCTCTCCAGCAATGCGGCAAAGGCGAGGGCTCCGGGCGCGGCCGCGCCCGGAGCCCTCGACCCTCAGCCGGTCGTTACCCGTTTCGGTCGGTCACTGCTCGGTGCCGAAGATCCGGGCCAGCAGCGCCTCCTGCTCGGCCTGGTGCAGCTTGGCCGAGCCGACCGCCGGCGACGAGGCCGCCCGGCGCGACACCCGGTTGAGCTGCCGCCCCTCCAGGTGCAGTGGCAGCTTGAGCGCGATGAACGGCCAGGCGCCCATGTTGGCCGGCTCCTCCTGCAGCCACACCAGCTCGGCGTCGGCCGGGTACTTGGCCAGCTCCGCCTTGATCTCGTCGACCGGCAGCGGGTAGAGCCGCTCCACCCGCACCAGCGCCACGTCGTCGGCGCCCGCCGCCTTCCGCGCCGCCAAGGCCTCGTAGTAGACCTTGCCGGACGTCAGCACGACCTTGCGCACCCGCGACGGGTCGACGTCCGCGGACGTCTCGCCGATCACCGGCTGGAACGCGCCCTGGGTGATCTGGTCGACCGCCGAGGTCGCCGCCTTCAGCCGCAGCAGCGACTTGGGCGTGAACACCACCAGCGGCTTGCCCCGCTGCGACAGCACCTGCCAGCGCAGCAGGTGGAAGTAGTTCGCGGGGGTCGTCGGGTAGACCACGGTCATGTTGTCCTGGGCGCACAGCTGCAGGTAACGCTCGATGCGCGCCGAGGAGTGGTCGGGCCCCTGGCCCTCGTAGCCGTGCGGCAGCAGCAGCACCACGCCCGAGCGCTGGCCCCACTTCTGCTCGCCGGACGAGATGTACTCGTCGACGATCGACTGCGCGCCGTTGGCGAAGTCGCCGAACTGTGCCTCCCACGCCACCAGCGCGTCCGGCCGGGTCATCGAGTACCCGTACTCGAAGCCCATCGCCGCGTACTCGCTGAGCAGCGAGTCGTGCACGTAGAACTTCGACACGCCCTGCCCGAACTGCTTGAGCGGGGTGTACTCCTCGCCGGTCTTGCGGTCCACCAGCACCGCGTGCCGCTGGCCGAAGGTGCCGCGCCGCGAGTCCTGGCCGACCAGCCGCACCGGGTGCCCGTCGATCAGCAGCGACCCGAACGCCAGCAGCTCGCCGGTGGCCCAGTCGATCGCGTCGTCCTCGATCATCTGCGCCCGGCGCTGCAGGATCGGCTGCAGCCGCGGGTGCACGTTGAAGCCCTCCGGCAGCGCGACCTGCGACTCGATGATCCGCTTGACCGTCTCCGGCGGGATCGCGGTGCCCGCGCCCGCGTGGTCGATCGGGATGCGCTCCTCGACGTCCGGCTTGACCACCGACCCCGGCTCCAGCGGCCGCTTGACCGCCTCCCGGGTCTCGGTGAACGCCCGCTCGAGCTGCTCCTGGTAGTCGCGCAGCGCCGCCTCGGCCTCCTCGACCGTGATGTCGCCGCGGCCGATCAGCGCCTCGGTGTACAGCTTGCGGACCGAGCGCTTGGCGTCGATCAGGTCGTACATCAGCGGCTGGGTGAACGAGGGGTTGTCGGACTCGTTGTGCCCGCGCCGCCGGTAGCAGACCATGTCGATGACGACGTCCTTCTTGAACGTCTGCCGGTACTCGAAGGCCAGCCGCGCCACCCGCGCGCACGCCTCGGGGTCGTCCCCGTTGACGTGGAAGATCGGCGCCTGGATCATCCGGGCCACGTCGGTGGAGTAGACGCTGGAGCGCGAGTACTCCGGCGCGGTGGTGAAGCCGACCTGGTTGTTGACCACCACGTGCACGGTGCCGCCGGTGCGGTAGCCGCGCAGCTGCGACAGGTTCAGCGTCTCGGCCACCACGCCCTGCCCGGCGAACGCCGCGTCCCCGTGGATGAGGATCGGCAGCACGGTGAAGCCCGCCTCGCCGACGTCCAGGACGTCCTGCTTGGCGCGGACCACGCCCTCCAGCACCGGGTCGACGCACTCCAGGTGGGACGGGTTGGCCACCAGCGACGTGCGGATCTTCGAGCCGTCGGGGGCCACGAAGTCGCCCTCGGCGCCCAGGTGGTACTTCACGTCGCCCGAGCCCTGGGCGCTGCGCGGGTCGAGGTTGCCCTCGAACTCGCCGAAGATCTGCCCGTAGGACTTGCCGACGATGTTGGCCAGCACGTTGAGGCGGCCGCGGTGCGCCATGCCGATGACGACCTCGTCCAGGTGCGACTGCGCCGCCGCCGAGATCACCGAGTCCAGCAGCGGGATCAGCGACTCGCCGCCCTCCAGCGAGAACCGCTTCTGCCCGACGAACTTGGTCTGCAGGAACGTCTCGAACGCCTCGGCGCTGTTGAGGCGCCGCAGCACGTGCAGCTGCTCCTCGCGCGACGGCTTGTCGTGCGGGACCTCCACCCGCTCCTGGATCCAGGCCCGCTCCTCGGGGTCCTGGATGTGCATGTACTCGATGCCGACCGTGCGGCAGTAGGCCATGCGCAGCACGCCCAGGATGTCGCGCAGCTTCATGGTCGGCTTGCCGCCGAACCCGCCGGTGGCGAACTCGCGCTCCAGGTCCCACAGGGTGAGGCCGTGCTCGAGGATGTCCAGGTCGGGGTGGCGGCGCTGCTTGTACTCCAGCGGGTCGGTGTCGGCCATCAGGTGGCCGCGCACCCGGTAGGCGTGGATCAGCTCGTGGACGCGGGCGACCTTGGCCACGTCGTCCTCGTGGGTGGCCGAGATGTCCTGCACCCAGCGGACCGGCTCGTACGGGATCCGCAGCGCCTCGAAGATCTCGTCGTAGAAGCCGTTCTCGCCCAGCAGCAGCTGGTGGATGCGGCGCAGGAAGTCGCCCGACTGCGCACCCTGGATGATGCGGTGGTCGTAGGTCGACGTCAGCGTCATGACCTTGCTGATGCCGTTG
The DNA here is from genome assembly GCF_040642915.1 of Actinomadura sp. NPDC047616. Lineage (NCBI taxonomy): Bacteria > Bacillati > Actinomycetota > Actinomycetes > Streptosporangiales > Thermomonosporaceae > Actinomadura > Actinomadura sp. NPDC047616. The sequence continues at coordinate 693,071 of NZ_JBEYTB010000003.1, read as the reverse complement.
CGCGCCAGCGTCTCGGCGGACGCCCCGGCGAACTCGGCCGGGTACTCCATGGCGCCCACGCCGATGATGCAGCCCTGGCCGGGCATCAGCCGCGGCACCGAGTGCACGGTGCCGATCGTGCCGGGGTTGGTCAGGCTGATCGTGGTGCCCTGGAAGTCCTCCAGCGTCAGCTTGCCGCCGCGCGCCTTGCGGACGATCTCCTCGTAGGCGGCCCAGAACTGGCGGAAGTCCAGCGTCTCGGCGGCCTTGATGCTGGGCACCACCAGCTGCCGGGTGCCGTCGTCCTTCTGCAGGTCGATGGCCAGGCCGAAGTTGACGTGCGCCGGCTTGATGAGCGTCGGCTTGCCGTCGATCTCGGCGTAGCCGTTGTTCATCTCCGGCATCGCCTGCAGCGCGCGGACGATGGCGAAGCCGATCAGGTGGGTGAAGGAGACCTTGCCCCCGCGGCCCCGCGCGAGGTGGTTGTTGATGACGATGCGGTTGTCGATCAACAGCTTGGCCGGGACCGCCCGCACGCTGGTGGCCGTCGGCACCGCCAGGCTGGCGTCCATGTTGGTGGCGGTGCGGGCGGCCACGCCGCGCAGCCGGACCTCCTCGGCGCCCGCGGGCACCGGGACGGCCGGGGCCTTCTTGGCCTCGGCCTTCGGTGCCGCCTTGGGGGCGGCCTTGGGCGGCGTCACGGTCGGCTGCTGTGTCGGCGGGGCGGCCGCGGTGCCGTTGGCGGCCGTCACGACCGCTCCGTCGGTGGCCGGGGACGCGCTCGGGGGAGACGCGGACGGCCGGGAGTCCGGCTGGTAGTCCGCAAAGAAGCTCCACCAGGCTTCGTCCACGGAGTTCGGGTCTTCGAGGTACTTGTGGTACAGCTCGTCGACCAGCCACTCGTTGGCACCGAAATCTGTGTGCTTGGGGTCGGCACTTGTGTGCGACTCTGTCGACACGGCGGAGATCGCCCTCTTCCGCAGCTCGCAGGTGTGGTCTGAGACGACTCAAGGCTACTCGCACTCGCCTGCCGGGGACGCCGCGACGGTGGGACCCCGCCCCCGCCGGCCCCCGTTACGGTGGATCTCGCCCAATCCGGCACCCCGGATTCGTCAAGATCTCCGAAAACCTTCGGCGGCCCTGAGCCGTCCCCAGGTCAGTGGGTGTGCGGCGCGACCGTCGGGCCCTCGCTGGCCTGGACGAGCACGAAGCCCTGCCCCTGGAACGCCAGCTGCATGGCCTCGCCGCTGCCCCGGCCGATCAGCGCCCCCACCTTGAAGGTGCGGTTGACGCCGACCTGCAGGTGGCTGCTCCACGCCACCGCCGACTGGCCGTCGACGAACGTGGGCGCCCGGCCGCAGTCGAGCATGACCGGGGTGCCGTGTGTGGTGAGCGCCACCCAGCCGGTGCCGGTGAGGGTGGTGTTGAACAGCCCGCCCGCGGCGATGCCCGCGCCCTGCACGCGCTGGATGTCGGACTGCAGGTGCGCGTCGTAGGCCAGGATGTTGGAGCCGTTGACGGTGATGCCCTCGTTCTCCAGGTAGAACAGGTGGACGTCGTCGGCGTCGTGGGCCAGGAACAGCAGGCCCTGCCCCTTGACCCGCATCGTGGGGACGCCCTCGCCGGTGAGCGCCTTCTTCATGAACTTGCCGATGCCCCCGCTGCCCTCGTAGTCGAAGTCCATCTGCCCCTGGAAGGCGACCATGGACCCCTGCCGGGCCAGGACGTCCCCGTTGAGGTGGACCCGGAGCATCTTGGAGTTCTGCAGGGCGAAGTGGCCGGGGAGTTGCTGCCCCTGCTCCATGTTGCCGAAGAACGCGCTGCGCATTGGCTGACCCTTTCGTGGAGGTTTCGCAGGACCTTGGACGCCCCCGCCGGTCCTGGGGGTTCCGCGGGCGGTGTCCCGTGGCAGGGATGTGGGGCGTCAGCATAACGAGGGCGGCTGACGCCCCGGAGGCTCACTGCGCGAAGCGGGGCGTCTGGCGCGGACCGGCCACGGCGGCTCAGCCGGCGGCTCAGTCGGCGGCGAGGCGTCCGCGGTCGTGCGGTTCGGTCCAGTCGATGATCGGCCCCTTGGGCACCACGCCGGAGGGGTTGATATCGCCGTGCGTGACGTAGTAGTGCCGCTTGATGTGGTCGAAGTTCGTGGTGTCGCGGAAGGCGGGCATCGAGTACAGGTCGCGGACGTAGCCCCACAGGTTCGGGTAGTCGACCAGCCGCCGCAGGTTGCACTTGAAGTGCCCGTGGTAGACGACGTCGAAGCGGGCCAGCGTGGGGTAGAGCCGCACGTCGGCCTCGGTGAGCCGGTCGCCCATCAGGTAGCGCCGCGTCGCCAGGCGCTCCTCCAGCAGGTCCAGCGTGTCGAACAGCGCGTCGACGGCCTCCTCGTACGGCTCCTGCGAGGTGGCGAACCCGGCCTTGTAGACGCCGTTGTTGACGGTCGTGTAGACCAGCTCGTTCAGCTCGTCGATCTCGGCGCGCAGCTCCTCGGGGTACAGGTCGGGGGCGCCGGGGGCGTGGTGGGCGGTGAACTCCAGCTCCATCGTCGTGGTGATCGCCGGGAAGTCGTTGGTGACCATCCGCTCCGCGCGGGTGTCCCACACGCACGGGACGGTGACGCGGCCCTCGTACGACGGGTCGGTGGCCTGGTACAGCTCGGCCAGGAACGTCGCGCCGGTCACCGGGTCGGGCTCGGGGAAGCGCCAGCCGCGGTCGTCGCGGATCGGGTCGACCACGCCGAGGCCGATCACGTTCTCCAGGCCCAGCAGCCGCCGGACGATCAGCGAGCGGTGCGCCCACGGGCAGGCGTAGGAGACGAACAGCCGGTAGCGGCCGGGCTCGGCGGGGTACCCGCTGGAGCCGTCCGCGGTGATCCGGTCGGTGAACCGGTTCGGCTGCCGCTCGAACCGGCCGCCCTTGATCTCCCTGGTGATGATTCCCGTCATCTCACGCCCCTGACGTCCGTCGCGTGCTCGCCTGTCCCCACCAGCGTGCCGCCGCCTCCCCCGGGACCGCTAGCCTGAGCGACGGGGTATCCATGTTGCAGCACTTCAACGCCCTGGTGGACGGGCTTCCGCCGCTGCTGGTCTATCTGCTGATAGCCGGGCTGGTGTTCGCCGAGGCCGCGCTGTTCTTCGGCTTCGTCTTCCCGGGCGAGACCGCGATCGTGGTCGGCGGCGTGCTGGCCTCCCAGGGGCGGCTGTCGCTGGTCGTCCTGCTGCCGATGGCGATCGGCGCCGCGATCGTGGGCGACTCGGTGGGCTACGAGATCGGCCACCGCTACGGCGCCCGGCTGCTCGACACCCGGGCGATGAGGCGGCACCGGGCCGCGGTGCGCCGCGCCCAGAACCTCATCCGGCGGCGCGGCGCGTCCGCCGTGTTCATCGGCCGCTTCACCGCGCTGCTGCGCGCCCTGATGCCCGCCCTGGCGGGCAGCGCCCGCATGCCCTACTCCCGCTTCCTGGTGTTCAACGCGCTCGGCGGGATCTGCTGGGTGGTCGTCTTCACCTTCGGCGGCTTCTTCGCCGGGGCCGCGTTCGAGCACGTGGCCAAGCTCGCCGGGCGCGGACTGTCGATCGGCCTGGCCGCGGTCGCGCTCGTCGCGCTGGCCGTCTGGGCGTGGCGCCGGCACAGAAGCGAGGCGCGAGCGGAGAAGGAGGCCGAGGCCGAGGAGGAGACCGAGGCCGAAGGGGAGGCCCAGGAGGCCGAGGTCGGCGACCGGCCCGAGGGCGCCGCCCGGGACGGCGCGTCCGACGGCTCCCGGTACGGGCGGTAACGCCGCTCACGAGCACCTGGACGAGTACGCGCGGCGCCGCCGGGGGAGAAGTCCAGGGGGCAAAGCCGAGTCAGATTCGGTTGGGTGGTACCACTGGGTAACCCTCGGGTGATTACCTGGGGCGTACACACCCGTCGACGTGTCGGTGCGATGTGAGGAGAGCGGGATGTCGGAACTGCGCTACGACGGCCGGGTCGCGGTCGTCACCGGAGCGGGGCACGGTCTCGGCCGTCAGCACGCGCTGGAGCTGGCCGCGCGCGGCGCCAAGGTGGTCGTCAACGACCTGGGCGGGGACCGCTCCGGCGTCGGCGCCTCCGCCGGCCCGGCCCAGGAGGTCGTCGAGGAGATCAGGAAGAACGGCGGCGAGGCCGTGGCCAGTCCCGACAACGTGGCCACGCCCGAGGGCGCCGAGGCCATCGTGGGCGCGGCGCTGGAGGCGTTCGGCAAGGTCGACATCGTCGTCAACAACGCGGGCATCCTGCGCGACCGGTCGTTCAAGAACATGACCGCCGAGGAGTTCGACGCGGTGATCGCCGTGCACCTGCGCGGCTCGTTCCTCGTCACCAAGGCGGCCTGGCCGCACCTGCGGGACAACGGCTACGGCCGCATCGTCAACACCTCCTCGCCCGCCGGGCTGTTCGGCAACTTCGGGCAGGCCAACTACGCCACCGCCAAGATGGGCCTGGTCGGGTTCACCCGGACGCTCGCCCACGAGGGCGCCAAGTACGACATCAAGGCCAACGCGATCGCCCCCGTCGCGTGGACCCGGATGACCGAGGACCTGCTGCCCGCCGACGCCGCCGACAGGCTCGGCGTCGACAAGGTCACCCCGCTGGTGGCCTACCTGGTGCACGAGAGCGTCCCGGTCAGCGGCGAGGTCTACACGGTCGGCGGCGGCCGGGTGGCCCGGGTGTTCGTGGCGGAGGGGCCGGGCTGGGGCACCAAGGACGCCCTGTCGGTGGAGGCGATCCGCGACAACTGGGAGGCGATCAACGCCCAGGAGCCGTACATCGTGCCGAAGAACCCCGGCGAGCAGATGGGCCCGCTGATCCAGCACCTGGGCTCCTGACCGCGCGCCGACCATGGGCGATCTGAGGCTCGACCGGCGGGACGGGGTGCTGGTGATCACCCTGTCCCGCCCGGAGCGGCTCAACGCGGTCACCGCCGCGCTCACCGAGGAGATGATCGACGTCCTCAACGAGCTGATGCGCGACACCGAGACCCGGGTGGTGGTGCTCACCGGCGAGGGACGCGGCTTCTCGGCGGGCATGGACCTGCGCGGCGGCGCCGGCGGCGCCGGCGACCCCGGCGGCGACCCCGGCGAGGGACGTCCGCAGAAGATCTACCGGGGCATCGCCCGGGGCGGCGAGGTGACCGCGCGGCTGCGGGAGATCCCGCAGCCGGTGATCGCGGCGCTGCACGGGCCGGTGGCGGGCATGGCGGCGTCCTGGGCGCTGGCCTGCGACCTGCGGGTGGCCGACCCGACCACCTCGTTCGTCGTGCCGTTCGTGGACCTGGGCCTGTCGGCGGGCGACTGCGGGCTGTCGTGGCTGCTGCCGCGGCTGGTCGGCCCGGCCCGCGCGGCCGAGATCTTCTACCGGGCGCGGCGGCTGGACGTGGCGGAGGCGGCCGCGCTGGGCCTGGTCACCGAGGTGACCGAGCAGGGCGGGGACGTGGAGGGCGCGCTGGCGCTGGCCGGCGAGCTGCTCGCCAAGTCCCCCTACGGGCTGCGCCGCACCAAGGAACTGCTCAACATGTCCCTGGACGCCCCCGGGCTGCGCGCCCAGCTGGCGGCCGAGACCGGCGTCCAGACGCTGGCGTTCTTCACCGAGGACCTGGCCGAGGGCATGACCGCCACCATGGAGAAGCGCCCTCCCGACTTCAAGAACCGCTGACCGCGTCGTGTGACCGCGTTCTGGGCGTGCCGTCCCCCGCGGGACGGCACGCCGCGCGCTGTCCATTGCCGGGGCCATCTCCGGCGGACGGTGGCGGCGGTGGGTTCGATGCGGGCGTGGGCCGGGGTGCTCGGGGCACGACGGCATGGCGGGGTGGCACGGACCCCGGGGCCGGATCGCCGCGAGTGGACGGGACGTGCCGTCAGCGGTGCTCGAGGGCGGTGAGGGCCCGCTCCATGGCCTCGGTGTAGCGCAGGGCGGCCAGCTCGGCCAGGGCCGGGTGGGCGCCGATCGGGGCGGCGTACTCGGCCTGGGCGCGGGCGGCCGCGGCCGCGATGGCCTCCCGGTAGGGCTCGCCGTTGATGATGTACGGGGCCAGCGCCAGCCGGTTGGCGCCCGCCTCGCGCAGCTGCCGGACGGCGGCGTCGATGCCCGCGGGGTCGTCCAGCAGGGCGGTGAACACCGGGGCGGCCAGCCGGGAGGCCAGCAGCACGCTGGTCACCTCCGCCTGCCGGAGCGCGGGCTGCTCGCCGGGCGTGACGACGAGGAAGCCGCTGGCGGCCGTCACCATGCTCATCATGCGGATGCGGTCGGCGCGGGCCAGCCCGGCCTCGGCCAGGCGTTCGTGCAGCGCCGCGGCGATCTGCGGGTGCGGGCCGAGCGGGTCGGCGAGCAGGACGGGGGCGGGCGCGGACGCCACCGCCTCGCGCAGCATGGGGTCGATGCGGGGGTGCGGGCCGGTCAGCAGCGGCACCACCACCGCGGCGGGCTCCTCGGGACGCTGCTGGCGCACGCCCGCGAGGACCGAGCGCAGCGACGCCTCCTCGCCCTCCAGGTGGCCGAACAGGGCGGGCTGCCCGGTCTGCTCGGTCTCCACCAGCACGGCCAGTTCGGCCGCGATCGTGCCGCCTCCGCCCGTGGCGGAACCCGGGACGGCCAGGACGAGCGGGGGCGCGCCCGGGGGGAGCACGAAGGATTCGGTACCCCGGTGGCGGCCGCCGCGGGGGGTGCGGCGGCGTCTCGACGGAAGTGCCTCGGATGCCTGGGTTTCGGGACTCACGGCGGGAATCGTAACGCCGTCGGCCGTCGTCCGAGGACAGCTCGGCGTTTCGGGGCATCATCCCACAGGCCCGGACCCGGCCGCACGGACGCCCGCGACCTGCGCAACGACCAGACGACACCGAGTGTCAATTCGGATGAATTACGCAAATAAGACATCCATGTCGGGAGGTAGGGTGGGTGTTCGTCGCCGTGCCAAATGGCGAATCCGTGGAAATGCCGCATAGCGGCTGGTAATGTCTGCGGCGCTTTCAGGGGCCGGGGACGCGTCCGAAAATCGGCCGACGCGGACGCCGGGGGCCTGCCGACCGACGAGGGAAAGATGACGCACAACACCGCGACCGGTGAGCTGAACTGGCTGGTCAACGACTTCGCCGAGCGCGTGCCGGCGGTCCGGCAGGCGGTGCTGCTGTCGAGGGACGGCCTCGCTGTCGCCGCCTCCCGCGAGCTGGCTCGCGAGGACGCCGAGCACCTGGCGGCGCTCGCCGCCGGCGTACAGAGCCTGGCCCGGGGTGCCGGACGGCACTTCGGCGGCGGCAACGTTCGCCAGACCATCATCGAGATGGACACCGTCCTGCTGTTCGTGACCGCTGCGGGCGACGGCTCCTGCCTGGCCGTGCTCGCCGAGGCCGAGGCCGACGCGGGTCTGATCGCCTACGAGATGGCCGTGCTGATCCAGCGGGTGGGCGTGCACCTGCAGGTCGATCCGAGATTCGCCTGAGGGGGATGCCCGGTGGCCCGCGGGCGGGCCGTCCCGCCGCCCCGAACGCGCCGGCCCGGTCGCCGGCGCGGCGCGGTGCGGCGCCGCCCGTCCACCGGGCCTGACGTTCGGCGTTCGGCCCGTCACGGCGCGCCGCACCGAAGATCGGCAACGCCGGGCCGCCATAGTAGGCTCCGGCAGACCCCCGTAGATCCCGCATTCGGGAGGTTCACCAGCATGTCGTCCCCTCGGCTGCCCTCGACCGCCCACGTGCGCTGGGTGCGCCAGCCGTGACGGCCCGGCGCCTGACCTCCATCCGGTCGAGGATCGCGATGATGCTCCTCGTACCGCTGCTGTCGCTGGTCGCGCTGTGGACCTACCTCACCGCCATCAGCTTCGGCGACGCCAAGGCCCTGCTGGACAGCGAGCGGTTCCAGGAGCAGACGCTGCTGCCCACCCAGCGGCTGGTCGACGCGCTGCAGAAGGAGCGCCGCCTGTCGCTGGCCGCCCTGGGCGCCCGCTCCGCGACCCGGCATCCCGAGCTGACCGCCCAGCGCCGCGCCACCGACGGGGTCCGCGCGAGCGTGGAGCGTTACAGCAAGGACCCCGACACCCGCGGGACGATCGAACCCGCCGTCCGCGCACGCCTGGACGGGCTGCTGCGGCGGCTGGGCGAGCTGGACGGCATGCGCCGCCAGGTCGACGAGCGCGGCGCCGACCGCGCCGGGGTCCTGAACGACTACTCGGCCGTCATCGACGCCGCGTTCGGCGTCTACGGGGCCGTCACCCCCGAGGACCCGCGCATCGCCGCCGAAGCCCGCACGCTGCTGCAGCTCACCCGCGCCCGCGAGTACCTGGCCCGCGAGGACGCCCTGGTCGCCGGCGTGCTGGCGGCCGGCCGCCTGACCGGCGCCGAACGCGCCCAGTTCGCCCAGTTCACCGGCGTCCAGCGGTACACCTACGCCGACGCGGTGCCGGGCCTGCCCGCCGCCGACCGCGTCCGCTACGACCGGCTGGTCACCATGCCGCAGTTCGCCCGGCTGCACGCGCTGGAGGAGCGGATCCTGCACGCGGCCGAGCGCGACGCCGCGCGCACCGGCCGGACCGACCGCGTCGAGGGCACGAGCGCCACGGCGCGCGGCGGCACCGGCGTCGCCGACCCCGCCGTGCCCATGACGCCGCCCGTCGGCGCGGCGGACTGGAACGCGGCCGCCGTCCCCGTCCTCGACCGTCTCTACGGCTTCGAGAACCAGGTGCTGGACGGCGTCACCGAGCGGGCCCGCGGCATCGCCATCGGCGTGTTCGCCCGGCTGGCCATCGCCGGCGGCCTCGGCCTGGTCGCGCTGGTGCTGTCCGTGGTGGTCGCGGCGCGCGTCTCGCGGCGGCTGCTGCGCGAGTGCCGCACGCTCACCGCCCGCGTCGTCGACTTCACCAGGCGGCGCCTGCCCCAGCTCGCCGAGGACGCGCGCGCCGGACGGCCCATCCGCACGGCCGACGAGGAACCCGACGACGACTACCAGATCGACGAGATCCGGCAGATCTCCCAGTCGTTCGCGCGCGCCCGGGAGGCGGTCCTGCTGGCCGCCGCCGCCGAGGTCGACGCCCGGCGCGGCATCAACGAGGTGTTCGTCAACCTGGCCCGCCGCAACCAGGCGCTGCTGCACCGCCAGCTCAGCCTGCTGGACGTCATGGAGCACCGCACCGAGGACCCCGGCGAGCTGGCCGACCTGTTCCGCCTGGACCACCTGGCCACCCGCATGCGGCGGCACGCCGAGGGCCTGGTCATCCTGGCCGGCCGCCCGTCCGGCCGCGGCTGGCGCCGGCCGGTGCCGCTGGTGGACGTGGTGCGCGGCGCGGTCGCCGAGGTGGAGGACTACCCGCGGGTCCGGGTGCAGCCGCTGCCCCGGCTGGCGCTGGCCGGGTCCGCCGTGGCCGACGTGGTGCACCTGCTGGCCGAGATCGTGGAGAACGCCACCACGTTCTCCCCGCCGCAGTCGCCCGTGCAGGTCAGCGGGCACGCGGTGGCCAGCGGCTTCGCCATCGAGGTCGAGGACCGGGGCCTCGGCATGTCGGCCGAGGCGGTGCGGCTGGCCAACGAGCGGCTGGCCGACCCGCCGGAGTTCGACCCCGCCGACAGCGCCCGCCTCGGCCTGTTCGTGGTGGCGCGGCTGGCCCACCGCCACGACATCCAGGTCACGCTGCGCCCCTCCCCGTACGGCGGGACCACGGCGATCGTGCTGCTGCCGTCGTCGCTGATCGTCGAGCCCGAGGCGGACGCGCCCGTCCGGCACTCCGTCGGCGAGCAGGACCAGCAGTCGCTGCCGCAGCCCGTGGTCGTCGCGGCGCCCGCCTCGGCGTCGGCCGCCGCGTCCGGGCAGCCGGGCGTCATGCGGCTGGTCGCCGAGCCCTCCGCGCCGTCCGAGCCGCCCACGCCGCCCGTGCTGCGGCCCGCGCCGGTCGCGCCGGTGCCGCGGATCGCGCCGAGCGCGCCGCGGGCCGTCCCGCCGCCGGTTCCGCCGCCCGGTGACACGGCGTCGGACGATCTGCCGCGGCGGCGCCGCACGGGACGTCCGCCCGCCGGAGGACCGCCCGCCGCAGGAGCGTCGCTCGCCGGAGGGGCGCCGGCCGGGGAGCGGCAGCCGTCCGCACCGGACCCGGAGCCGCCCGTGACCGAGGACGGGCTGCCGCGCCGCAGGCGCCAGACGCACCTGGCACCCCAGTTGCGCGAACGGGTGGACGCCGACCTGGCCGCCGCCGGAATCCGTCCCCCGGACGAAGACGTCCCGCCCACCGGCACCGGTCCCCTGTCGCCCCTCGACACCGGCCCCCTGCCCTCACCGCCCGCTCCGCCCGCGCCGCCGGCGGACGCCCCGCCCGCAGACCCCGCCGCCGCCGGCCCTGCCGCCGCGGACCCGCAGCGCTCGCCCGACAGCCTGCGCACGATGCTGTCCGCGATGCAGCGCGGATGGGAACGCGGCCGCCGGGAGGCGGAGCAGGACGGCGCCCCGCCGCCCCCAGCCCAATCCCCCCGAGCCCAGGAGGACGACAGCCGATGACAGAACCCCAGCAGGCCGGAACGGACGGCGGACCCGGCGGCGAGCTGAGCTGGCTGCTCGACAACCTGGTCCAGCGGGTGGCGCAGGTGCAGAACGCGGTCGTGCTGTCCAGCGACGGCCTGCGCATCGCCTCCTCCAGCGGGCTCGAGCGCGAGCAGTCCGACCACCTGTCCGCGGTGGCGGCCAGCTTCCAGAGCCTCGCGCGCGGCGCGGGGGAGAGCTTCGGCGGCGGCCCGGTGCGGCAGACGATCGTGGAGATGGAGTCGGCGTTCCTGTTCGTCACCGCGGCCGGGCAGGGCGCCTGCCTGGCGGTGCTGGCCGACGCGGGCGCCGACCTCGGCGTCATCGCCTACGAGATGGCGATGCTGGTCACGCGGGTCGGGCAGCACCTGTCGGCCGATCCGCGGGTGGGCGCCGAGCCGGGCGGCGCGTGAGATGGCCGGCCCGCACCCCACCGGCTCCGGCGCCGCGGGGCGCCGGTCGCCGGCCTGGCACGACGAGTCGGCCGGGCCCGTGGTGCGTCCGTACGCGCTCACCGGGGGCCGCACGGACCACCAGCGCGCCGAGCAGTTCGACCTGGTCGCGCTGATCGTCACCGACGACGAGGCGGTGGCCGGGCTCGCCCCGGGCGGCGACGCCGGAGCGCAGGTCCCGGCCGGGCCGGGGGCGGCGTCGCAGTGGGCACCGGAGCCGGAACATGAGATGATCTTGGCGCTTTGCCGTACCCCGCTGTCGGTCGTCGAGATAGCGTCGGAACTTGAACTCCCCCTCGGGGTCGTCCGGGTCCTGCTCGGCGACCTGCTCGACCGCTCGCTGATCCAGGTCCGCCGACCCGCGCCGGTGGCCCAGTTCCCCAGCGAGCGCGTACTCAAGGAAGTGATCGATGGAATCCGTGCGCTCTGACGCGGGCCCGCAGCCGGGCGATTCCGCGCTGACCGTCAAGATCCTGGTGGCCGGCGGGTTCGGAGTCGGCAAGACCACGCTGGTGAGCGCGGTGAGCGAGATCCGGCCGCTGCGCACCGAGGAGGCGCTCACCGAGAAGAGCATCGGGATCGACGACACCACCGCCGTCCAGGACAAGACCACCACGACGGTGGCCATGGACTTCGGGCGCATCACGCTGCCCAACGGCCTGGTGCTGTTCGTGTTCGGCACGCCGGGCCAGGACCGTTTCTGGTTCATGTGGGACGAGCTGGCCAAGGGGGCGCTGGGCGCGGTGGTGCTCGTCGACACCCGGCGGCTGGCCGACTGCTTCGCCTCGGTGGACTACTTCGAACGCCGCGGGGTCCCGTTCATCATCGGGGTCAACCGCTTCGAGGGCGCGACGCGGCACTCGCCCGACCAGGTGCGCGACGCCCTGGACCTGCCGTCGTACGTGCCGGTCATCGACTGCGACGTGCGCGACCGCGAGTCGGCCAAACAGGTGCTGATCACGCTGGTGGAGCACATCATGCGGTCGATGAGCAGCCGCCGCGACCCGGGCGCGCTCACCCACTGAGCCGCCGCCGGGCCGGCCGCCGCCCCGGTCGCCGCTACAGGGCGGTGAAGTCGGCGAAGTCGAAGCCGGGGGACACCACGCAGCTCACCAGCGCCTCCTCGGCCCCGGCGGGACGGGCGGCCTGCCACGTCCCGGCCGGGACCAGCGCCTGCGGCCGCTGGCCGCCGATCACGTCCGGGCCGAGGGCGACCGCCTCCGGCGTCTCGCCGGGGCGGTCGCCGTCGCCGCCCAGCAGCAGCGTCAGCGGCCCGCCCCGGTGCCACAGCCACAGCTCGTCCGAGCGGACGGTGTGCCAGACCGACTCCTCGCCCGGCGGCAGCAGGAAGTAGATGCCGGTGGCCGCCGCCCGCTCGCCCGGGTAGCCGTCCGGGGTGAACCGGGCCGCCGCGCGCCACGTCTCGCGGAACCAGCCGCCCTCGGGATGCGGCAGCAGGTCCAGCGCCTCGGCGGTGGCGGGACGGGCCAGCAGCGCCACGTGCCGCCCGTGCGGCCCGCGCCGCGCGTACCGCACCCGCGTCACCCGCGTGCGGTCGATCACGGCGCGGGGCGGCGTCAGGCCCGGTTCCGGGTCCAGGTCGACGGCCAGCACCTGCCCGTCGGGGAACATCTCGTCGGCGATCGCCAGGGCCTCGTCCTCGGGCGCCCAGGCCGCCGCCTGGGACGGCAGGACGAACCGCGGCCCGTCCTGCGCCAGCCAGGTCTCGCGCGTCGTCAGCAGCAGCACGGGACGAGCCTAACCGAGCCGCCGATCACCCGACCGTCAGGACGATCTTGCCGGTGGCGCGGCCGGTCTCGCCGCGGGCGTGCGCCTCGGCGACCCGCTCCAGCGGCAGCACGGTGTCGATCTCGACGCGCAGCCGGCCGGCGGCGGCCAGCGCGGCGATCTCCCCGAGGGCGGCGTGGTCCGGCTCGACGACCACGCCCCGGTGCCGGACGCCCGCCTTGTCGGCCTGGGCGGGCAGGTCGTCGGCCAGCTCGTGCAGCACCAGCGACACCAGCGTGCCGCCGGGCCGCATGGTGCGCAGCGAGCGCGGGCCGTAGTCGCCGCCGATGGTGTCCAGCACCACGTCGACGTCTTTCACCGCGTCGGCGAAGTCGACCTCGGTGTAGTCGACCACCTCGTCGGCGCCCAGCCCGCGCACGAAGTCGTGCTTGGCGGCGCGGGCGGTGCCGATCACATGGGCGCCGTGCGCCTTGGCGATCTGGACGGCCAGGTGACCGACGCCCCCGGCGGCGGCGTGCACGAGCACCCGCTGCCCCGGCCGGACGCCGGCGGTGTCCACCAGCGCCTGCCAGGCGGTGAGCGCGGCCAGCGGGATCGCCGCGGCGTGCACGTGGTCGAGCTCGGCGGGCTTGCGGACGAACGTGCGCGCCGGCGCGGCGACGTACTCGGCGTAGGCGCCGTTCGCGAACGGGCAGCGCAGCATGCCGAACACCTCGTCGCCGGGCTCGAACAGCGTCACGCCGAGCCCCACCTCCTCGACCACGCCCGACACGTCCCAGCCGAGCGTGAACGGCGGGCGCTTATCGTCCGCGTCCCGGACGGCGCCGTCCGTTCGACCGGCTCACTCCATCTCGGACAGGCGGGCCGGGTCGAAGCCGATGGGGAAGGGGCGGTCGACCGTCAGCTCCTCGCCCGCCCTGACGCGGGCGAGCGTGCGGTACGCGGCGCCGTCCCGCGCCGGGCCGGTCAGCTCCAGCAGCGTCACCGCGGGCCGCGGCTCCAGGTCGATGATCCAGTAGTGCGGGATGCCGGTGGCGGCGTACTCGGCGACCTTCGCGCACCGGTCGATCCGCTCGCTGCCGGTGCGGGGCGTGACGACCTCGGCGACCAGGAGCAGGTCGGGGCCGTAGTAGGCGCGGCTGCGCCGTTCCAGCGCGGCCCGGGCCACCTCCCGGCCGACCACGAACACGTCGGGCTTGCGGACGCCGCGCGGCGTGATGACGTCCTGCGGCGTGCCCGCCACGTGCACGTCCGCGTCGGCCCGTCCGGCGGCGTCCTTGAGGATGTCGCGCAGCCGGGCGGCGGCGTGGTCGTGCCACAGGTCGCCGGGCAGCTCGGTCAGCCAGCCGTCGGCCAGCTCGTAGCGGCGCCCGTCGTCCTCGGGCATGGCGTCCAGGTCGTAGAGGGTGTACGGGCCGAACGCGTGGCCGACGGAGTTCACCACTGGACACGTCCCTTCCCGAGCACCCGGCCTCCTTGATCACCTGGCGTATCGCGAATGTAACGGACCGTCCGCGCGGACGGGCGTAAGGCGCGCGTCCACTGCGATATCTCTCGCCTGGCGAGCGAGGTCGAGTTACGATGTATCTCGTTTATCCGTCCAAGGTCGATCCGCCTTGACCCTCCCGTGGCGAGAGGGTGCAGGCTCGGTGGCGGCGCCGTCCCTCGGGGCGCCGTGAAACGGCGTCCCGCGAGGCGCCGCGCACAGGACGCGAAGGGGAGATGCCATGAACGGCGAGCAGCGGCCGAGGCCCGCGCAACCGGCCGGGTCCTCCCAGCGCGCCTCCGACCGCGACCGCGACGAACGCCTCGTCCGCCTGCACACCGCCTTCGCCGAGGGACGGCTGACCGAGGCCGAGCTCGACGAGCGCATCGACCTGGTGCTGGCCGCCCGCACCTACGCCGACCTCGACCGCCTCACCGCCGACCTGCCCGGGCCCGACGGGGCCGCGCCCGGCGGTCCGGTTCCGGCCGCACCGCGGGCCCGCGTCGTCCCGGGGCGCACGGGCCTGGCCGGCCGCTGGCAGATGGCCTACAAGAGCAGCGTCCGCCGCACCGGCCGCTGGCGCCTGCCCGAGCGGTACACCGCCGTCGTCTACAAGGGCGAATGCCTGCTCGACCTGCGGTCGGCCGAACTCTCCTCACCGGTCACCGTCGTGCGGGTGGTGGCCTACAAGTCGCACGTCGACATCGTCGTCCCGCCGAACGTGCGGCTGGAGATCGGCGGGCTGGGCGTGTCCACCGAAGTGCACGGAGCCGCCGCCGACCACGACGCTCCCGTGGTGCAGGTGCACGGCATCGCCTACAAGGGCACGATCGAGGCAAAAGATCAACTTCGCCTGGCCTGAGGCGATATAAACACTCCGCGACACCTTTGACCGACGATCGGGCGGTTGTCGGTACAGACGCTGATGTGAAGCGGTTTGATGGTGTCCCATCGCCGAGTCGGCACCGACGGGTCCTGCGGGACCGCTGCGCGCGTGAAGGAGCGGGAGTGACGGCACAGACCCCTGAGCAGGACAGTGCCCGGCCATCGGCGGGGACGGATCCTTCCCCGGGGCCCGATCTGTCCGGCCCGCGGGCCTCCCGCCGGATCCGGCGGCGGCTGGCCTTCAGTGCCCCCGACACGCTCGACGAGACGCCCGCGCCCAGCGGCCGCTCGTCCCGGGGCAGGGGCGGGCGCGGCAGGAACGTCCCGTCCCCCTGGCAGCGCGCCCAGGACGCCTGGCGCCGCGCGGGCGTGCCCTGGCAGCCGGACGACGACGCCGAGCCTTCCGCCGTCCACCAGCCGAGGAAGCCCGCCAAGCCCACGCCCGCTCCCTCCAAGCCCGCCGCCCCGAAGGCCAAGCCGAAGCCAGAGGCGAGGTCAGAGGCGAAGCCGGCGCCGAAGGGGAAGACCGAGCCGAAACCGCAGGCGAAGGCCGAACCCAAGGCCGCGCCCAAGACGAAGCCGAAGGCCGAACCCAAGGCCGCCGCCAAGCCCAAGCCTGAGCCCAAGGCCCAGTCCAAGTCCAAGACGGAGCCCAAGTCCAAGACGGCCCCCAAGCCGAAGGCCAAGCCTCAAGCGCAGGCGAAGCCGAAGACCGAACCCAAGCCGAAGGCTGGGCAGAAGGCGAACACGGCTCCCAAGCCGAAGGCCGCGGCCAAGCCCCAAGAGACGGCGAAACCGCAGGCGAAGGCGCAGGCGCAGGCGCAGAGCAAGGCTGAGGTCGCGGCGGTGCGCGGGCGCAGGCGGCTGGTGGCCGCCGGGTCCGCGGTCGTCGTCGTGGTCGTCGTGGCGGCGGGCGCGTACGCGGCCGGGAGCGGCGAGGACGAGGCGGGGTCGGCGGTGCCCGCGGCCATCGCGGCCGACCGCCTGTTCGGCACCGACCCGGCGGCTGGCACGGACGGCCTGGTGCAGGGGCTGTCGGCCGTGGCGGCGTCCGGCGGCACCGTCGTGGCGGTGGGGGACGAGAAGGCCGGCGACGGCGCCGAGGGCCGGGAACGCGCGCAGTTCCTGGTGTCCGGCGACGCGGGGCGAAGCTGGCGGCTGGCGCGGGTGAAGGCCGCGGGCGGGGGCGAGCCGTCGCCCGGCGACCAGCCCCGGCACGTCGCGGGCGGCTCGGGACGGTGGGCGGCGCTGGGGCAGGCCGCCCCGCCGCCCGGCGCGGCCGCGGCGGCCGCCGGCGTGGCCGTGTGGACCAGCCGCGACGGCCGCGTCTGGACGCGCGAGGCGGCGAACGCGGGCGCGGCGTTCCGTTCGGGCGACCGGATCAACGCGCTGACCCGCACGCCCGCCGGGTTCGCGGCCGTGGGCGCGCACTCGCCGAGCGGCACGTTCCGGGGCGACCAGCGGGCCGTGGTGTGGACCTCGGCCGACGGCCGGTCCTGGCGGCGCGCCGACCGTCCGGCCAACGGTGAGATCACCGGACTGGACAGGGTGGCGGCGACCGGGAACGGCGCGCTGGTGGCGCACGGCTGGTTCGCCCGGAAGGTCACCAAGACCGTCGCCAGGAAGGGCAAGCGCCGGAAGCAGACCGCGACGCAGCGCGGCGAGGGGCTGTGGCTGTCGCCCGACGGCGGGCGCACGTGGACGCCGGTGACGGTGCCGCAGGCGCAGGGCTCCTACGGGCCGACCATCGGACTGGCGGCCGGGCCCGGCGGCGTGTACGTCGCCCGCGAGGGCAGGCGCGTGACCGGGACGAAGAAGCGCCGCACCACCACCCGCCACGGCGTGATCTTCTCCTCGCCCGACGGGCGGACGTGGGCGCCGGCCGGGCAGGTGTCGGTGCCGTCGTACGGGGGAGTGGCGCGGCTGGCGGGGTCGTCCACCGGCCTGGCGGTCCTGGTGCGCGGCAAGGGCGGCGCCGGGACGGTGCTGCGCAGCGGCGACGGACGCACCTGGCGACCCGGCGGCGACGTGGGGGCCATGGCCGCCGCCCCCGGTGCGGGGCTCACCGTCAGCGGGCTGACGGTCGCGGCGGGCGCCGCCGCCGTCATCACCGGACGCCGGGGTGACGACCCGTACCTGGCGCTGTCGGGCGAGGCGGCGGCTCGTCCGGTGAACGCCGTGGACCTGGCCAAGGTGCCGGGTGCGATCCGTCCCGAACGCGCCGTCACGTCCATGGGCGTGGGGGCGGGACGTGTCGTCGCCGTGGGCAGCACGGGTGGCGGCGGGGCGGTGTGGAGCGCGCCCGCCGCGAACCCGGGCGCCTGGGCGCGCGCGAAGACGCCCGACCTGCGCGCGGGCAAGGCGGCCGGTGGGCCGCGCCAGCTGCGGCAGCGGTTCGGCGATGTCGTCCACGGTTCCAAGGGGTGGCTCGCCGTCGGACGTGTCACCGCACCCGACGGGAAGGTGACGCCCCTGGTGGCCGGGTCCGCGGACGGCGTGACGTGGCGCAGGGCCCCGTTCCCCGGGGCGCGGGGCAACATCGTGGACGGGTGCACGTCCGGGCCGTCCGGCTACGTCGTCGTCGGCACGTCCGCAGGGAAGGCCGCCGCGTGGCGTTCCACCGACCTCAAGACCTGGAAGCGCGGCTCGAACGCGGGCAAGGGCGACCTGGACGGCCGCACGTGGATGCGGGACGTCGCGGCCACGTCCAAGGGCTATGTGGCCGTCGGCGGCCGTCAGGCGACCACGGGCGCCGGTCGCAAGCCGGCCAAGCCCGTCTCCTACCTGCCCGCGGTGTGGACGTCGCGGGACGGTGCGAAGTGGTCGGCCGTCGCGCCGCCGCCGCTGCCGTCCGGGGTCGCGTCGGGGGCGTTCCACCAGATCGTGGCGCGCGGCGACGTTCTCGTCGGACTCGGCTGGGGCACCGCGCCGCAGGCCGCCGGCAAGCCCGCGCGCTGGCTGGCGTTCACGGGGGTGTCGTCCGACGGCGGCCGTACGTGGCGTACGAGCGTGCCCACGGGAGCCGGGGAGGCGTCGGAGCTCACCTCGTCCGTGGTGACGCCCAAGGGTTTCGTGGTGGCCGGTACGGTCGGCGGTCCCGGCGCACAGGACGCGGCGATGTGGGCCTCGACGGACGGGGCCGCGTGGCGGCGGGTCCCGGCGCGCGGCACCGGCCTGGACGGGCCGGGGGATCAGCGGCTCACCGCGCTGGCCGCGGTGGGCGGGGACGTGCTCGCCGTGGGCGTGAACGCCGACCACCGGGGTGAGACGCCCACCTTGTGGCGGACGACGGCCCCGTGACCCGCGCCCACGCCCGGAGCGGTTTCGTTCGGGGCTGCGGTTCGCTTACGAAGGACAGCGCGGCTCAACCGTTGCAGCCGCAGGAGCAGCCCTTCGGGCAGGAGCATCCGCCGCCGTGTCCACAACTGCATCCAGCTTTGCTCATGCCCGGAACGTAGCTCTTTGGGCGATGTGCGGTCTATGACTGGAACGCAACGAACGTCTGGTCACGGGGGCAATGCCCCCGTGACCCCGGCGCTCCCGGCGCCGGCGCACGCCCCGCCCGGTCAGGCGTTGATGTGCAGGTTCACGTCCAGCAGGACCAGGAACCACAGGAAGACGGCCAGCAGTGCGCTGCCGACCCGGCGCAGCAGTTCCACGGTGATGTAGCCGCGGTCCCAGGCCACGAACAGCCCGATGATGATGTAGAGCAGGCCGATGAGGCTGATGCCCGGCCGGTAGCGGTACGCCATGACGGGCGGCTCCTTCCGCAGGCGCCATCGGTGACGGCGATACGCCCGGACGGCTGCCCCGGCCCGCGCGATCGAAAACTGCGCCGGATATCGGACGAAATGGCCCGCCATATTCGGTCGAACCGTAAATCGCGGGTGTAGCGGATGCGTCGTCGGCGGCGATACTCCGGATGTCGCGCGATGGCCGGCTGCCCACGGGCAGCGCACGCCGGCCATCGCCCGCGACACCCGAGTCCCCGTGCCACCGCCGCCCTCGCCGCCCGCGGCTCGCGCCCGGTGGCGAAGCGGCCTTCGCCGCGCCTACTCGCCGCGCCTACTCGCCGGGGGGCGTGTTCGGGGCGGTGGCGGGCTTGCCGGCCGACATGTCGATGCGCACGACCGCCGGGTCGCGGTCGCCGGTGGGGCGGTCGGCGAACTCGGACCGCCGGTGCACCACGTCGTACTCGTGCTTGCGGCGCGCCAGCGACGGGCTCAGCATGATGTGGTCGAGGGCCTGCGCGTTCCCGCTCGACACGGCCGTGTACCGCTCCGCGCGGGGCAGTTCGTCGGTCATGTTGCGCAGCCCCGCCTCCCGGGCGAGGTCGCGCACCGGGACGGAGAACTCGGGCTCGTTGAGGCTGCCGGCGACGATGACGTCGGCGTTCCCGTCCATGGCGCGCACCGACCGGACGAACCGCGCCACCACCTTCCCCTGCGCGGCGCGGCGCCACTCGCTGGGGCGGCGCGGCGGCTGGATGCGGCCGAACGCGGGCTGGTCGTCGCCGCTCTTGGGGTACCAGTGGTTGGCCACGACGATGATCCGCCGTCCCCGCCAGGTGATCTCACCGGCCAGCGGCTTGCGCGAGTTGCTCCACACCGGGTCGGCGGGCGCGACGCGGCCGGGGCTGAGGCTGAGCCGGGCGCGCCCTCCCTCGGCGAGCGCGCGCACCGCCGTGCGGGTCAGGTCGGGGCCGCCGGGCGACGCGGCGGGGCCCAGGCCGTCGCCGCCGCCGCGCGCGGGCCGGTCGACGAAGCCCAGCCCCCGGTCGGTGCGGAACAGGAAGCCCACGTGGTCGTTGGAGCCTTCCTCGCCGCCGTCGGCGTTGTCGCGCGGCGCCACCGACCGCCAGTCGTAGGCCGGGCCGCCCGCCTCGCTGATCGCCGCGATCAGCTCGGCCACGGTCTGGTCGGCGGCGACCGTGCCGTCGTCGTCGGGGCCGCTGTTGTCCCGCACCCCGGACACCGTGATCAGGTCGGGCGAGCGCAGGCCGTCCACGATGTCGGCGGCCACGGCGCGGAACCGCTCGCGCGGCGCGCTCGGGGCGAGGCCGTCCACGTTCAGCGTCGCCACGGCCAGCTCGCCGGAACGCTGCGGACGCGTCGTCTCGCGCCGGAGCCCGCCGCTTCGGGTGCGCGGCGTCGCGGTCGGCAGCAGCGTGTACGTGCCGTAGCCGTAGTCGAGCACGCCCTCGACGTGGCCGGGCAGCCGGTCGCCGACGTTCACGGTGGGCAGCGGGGCCAGCGCGTCGTCGAGGACGACCCGTTCGGGGTTGGCGTCGCCGACCCCCGCGACGATGCCGCCGCGCGCGGTGCGCCGGCCCGCCCCCGCGCCGCCCGCGGGCAGCACGGGGATCTGGCCGTCGCTGGACGGGCCGACGGCCACCGCGTCCTGCACGCGGACGCGCATGCCCTCCAGCGTCTCGTAGAAGTCCAGGGCGTCGCGGCGCGGGTCGAACACGCCCGCGGTCTCGACGTTGAGGGGGAGGCCGCGGCCGTCGTCGTCCACCACCTCGCCCGGCGGCCTGCGGCCTTTCGGCCCCAGCGTCACCGGCGGGGGCAGCGGCACGCCGCGGGCCTCCACCGCGGTGGCGGTCGCGTCGATCTCGGTGCGGCCCAGGTTCGCCGACGCCCTCCCGCCGGGGCGGAACTCACTGACCTTGCCGTCGACGCGCACGGCGTCGGCCACGGTCACCGGCGGCCGGTTGCGCGTGTAGACGAAGACGCCCTCGGACGTGGCGTCGTTCCGGTCGGGCCGCGGGTCCTGCATCCAGAAGCCGTTGGCGGTCAGGGTCGTCACGACCCCGCGCACGCCCGTCACCCGCGCCCCGTTCAGCGGCGACACGTGCCCGGCGCCCTGGATGTCGCGGATGCGGATCTGCCGGGTGCGCGAGGCGCCGGGCGGTACGGCGCCGCGCGCGCCGGCACGCGTGGCGCCGTCCGGGACGGTCTGCGGGGCGCCCGGGGTGCCCCGCGCGGGGTCGTACGCGGCGGCCCCCACGCCCTCGGGCGGTGCCGCCTGGGAGGTCGGCACCGCGAGAACGGGCAGGGCGAGCACCGCTCCCATGAGGAGGGTTCTGGGCACTGCGGGGCGGCGGCCGCGCCCCCGTCCGACGTAGGTCACCCACGCTCCATGCTCGACTGACGCGCGTGTTCTCGGTGGTGCGCTCGGCGCCCGCCGTCACGGGCGGGCGCCGCACACGACAAAGGATGAC
This sequence comes from Actinomadura sp. NPDC047616, assembly GCF_040642915.1. Taxonomy (NCBI): domain Bacteria; kingdom Bacillati; phylum Actinomycetota; class Actinomycetes; order Streptosporangiales; family Thermomonosporaceae; genus Actinomadura; species Actinomadura sp. NPDC047616. Next base: position 671,791 of record NZ_JBEYTB010000003.1, on the reverse strand, counting down.
ATGCGTTGTCGGTGAGGAGAAAGCGGTTGCTGAACAAGCCGGGCGACCTCGGGGTGAATCAGCCTGACGGGGTGAATCAGCCTGACGGGGTGAATCAGCCTGACGGGGTGAATCAGCCTGACACGTCCTGCCGGTCGCTCAGTCGAAGAGCACGACCTGGCGGATCACCTCGCCCTTGCGCAGGGCCTGCACGGCGTCGTTGAGGTCCTCGAAGCGGATGCGCCGGGAGATCAGGCCGTCGATGTCCAGGCGCCCGGCCCGCCACAGGTCGACGAACAGCGGGATGTCGTGCTTGAGGTCGCAGCCGCCGTACAGCGACGCCTTGAGGTTCTTGCCGTCGAACAGCAGCGCGAACGCGCTCAGCTCGACGTTGTCGTCGGCCGCGCCCGCGCCGACCACGATGACGTCGCCGCCGCGCCGGGTGAGGTTCCAGGCGGTGGTGATGGCCGCGGCCTTGCCGACCACCTCGAAGGTGTAGTCGAACCCGGCGCCGCCGGTCAGCAGCCCCTTGGTCTCCTCCAGGTTGTCCAGCGTGGCGACGTGCGTGGCGCCGAACTGCTTGGCGACCGGGTGCTTGGCCTCGTTGGGGTCGACGGCCAGGACGGTGGACGCGCCGGCGATCCGGGCGCCCTGGATGACCGCCAGGCCCACGCCGCCCGCGCCGATCACCGCGACCTTGGACCCGGGCCGCACCCGCGCGGTGTTGATCGCCGCGCCCACGCCGGTGGGGATGCCGCAGCCGAGCAGCGCGGCGTACTCGAACGGCACGTCCTCGGCGATCTTGACGACGCCCTGCCGGGGCACCGTCATCTCCTCCGCCCAGGTGCCGCAGCCCGCCATGCCGAACGCGGGGCTGTCGGCGCCGATGCGGAACCGCGGGTCGCCGAACGACTGCGCGATGAACGTCATGCACAGGTACGGCTGGCCGCGCAGGCAGTCGGGGCAGGTGCCGCAGTCGGGGGTCCAGTTGACCACCACGTGGTCGCCCGGCTGGACGTGGGTGACGTGCTCGCCGACCTCGGCGACGATCCCGGCGCCCTCGTGGCCGAGCACGGTCGGCGGCGCGGCGGGCAGCACGCCGGTCATGGTGGACAGGTCGGAGTGGCAGACGCCGGTCGCCTTGAGGTGGACCTTCACCTGGTCGGGACCGGGGGCGACGGCGGTGACGTCGTCGCGCAGGTCGAGTTCGGTGTCGCCGACCGCGTGCAGTACCGCGGCACGTGCCATGGCTGCCTCCACTGAGGGATCGGACGCCGCGCGGGGCGCGCGGGTCGCGGAAAGGGGTGGGGGAGGGAGGGTTGTGGACGGCCGGGGTCACTCGTCGAGGGTGAGCGCGGCCTTGGGACACGACCGCACCGCGTGCCGGACGCGGTCGGCGTGCTCGGCCGGGACGTCCGGCAGCAGGATCCGCAGCTCGTCGTCGTCGGTCAGGTCGAAGACCTCGGGGGCCAGGCCCACGCACACGGCGTTGGCCTCGCAGACCATGGGGTCGACTCGTACGCGCATCGCCTTCTCCGTTCACTTCCCGGTGGGCTCGCGGTTCCGCCGGACGGGCACGCGAACACGTTCTAGCGACGGCCCGGGTGCGGGGTCGCGCCGGCCGCCGCCCTCCATCATCCTCCGGAAGGTCCGGCTGCCAACATAGCGAACGTCATTCGGTTTGGTCACGGGTGGGGCGAACTCCGTCCTGTCCGGGTGCGCCGGGGTGCGGGCCGCTCGGGAGGCGGGCGGCGTGCGGCCCGGCGCGCGGCGCGTCCCGGCCGTCCGCCCGGCGCCCGCGGCGGCCGGGACGCGCCGATGTCCGCTGCCCCATGACCAAAGTAGAACACGTTTCAGTAAGGTGCCACAAGACGGGCGCCCGGCAGGCCCGCCGCCGGAGCGGCGGGCCCGGCGCGGCCCGGATAGAGTGCGCGGCAGGCCCAGCAGACCTGGGCGCCCCCACGGCCGCCGACCGACCACGGAAGAAGGCAGGGATGACCGACACCATGGCGTCCACCGGCGCGGGAACGCCCTCCGAGGCGGCCCCGCCCGCCGCCCGGACGCCCGTGGACACCGTGTACGAGCCCATGCCCCCCGACCTGCTGCGCGCGGCGCGGCACGCCAAGGGCTTCATGCCCGAGCCCGAGGGGCAGGCGCTGTACGAGACGGCGCTGGAGTACGGCGCGCGGCTCGGCGACCGCGGGCCGCTGCTGGAGGTCGGCAGCTACTGCGGAAAGTCCGCGCTCTACCTGGGCGCGGCGGCGCGGCGCACCGGCACGGTCGTGGTGACCGTGGACCACCACCACGGCTCGGAGGAGAACCAGGCGGGCTGGGAGTACCACGACCCGTCGCTGGTCGACCCGCAGACCGGCCGCATGGACACGCTGCCGACGTTCCGCAAGACGATCGGCGCGGCGGGACTGGAGGACCACGTGGTGGCCGTCGTGGGCGCGTCCCGCACGGTGGCGCGGCTGTGGCGCACCCCGCTGGCGCTGGCGTTCATCGACGGCGGGCACGCGGAGGAGCACGCCCGCGCCGACTACGAGGGCTGGGCGCCGTGGGTGATGGTCGGCGGCGCGCTGGTCGTCCACGACGTGTTCCCCGACCCGGTGGACGGCGGGCAGGCCCCCTACCAGCACATCTACCTGCGGGCGCTGAACAGCGGCGCGTTCGCCGAACGGCGCGTCACGGGCTCGCTGCGCGTGCTGGAGCGCGTGGACGACCGCGACCCGCTCGCCGCGCCGGGCGGGCGGCCGTAGCCCCTCCCAGGGGCCCGCGCGGTTCAGACGCCGACGCGGTTCAGACGCCGACGAGGGCGCAGCCGCAGGCGACGGGGTCGGCGGCCGCGGACGGCCCGAGCGGGCGCCCGGCGATCTCCTTGAACAGGCGGGCGCCCGGCGAGGCGTCCGCCAGCACGTCGGCCGCCAGGATCACCGCGGCGGCCGTGTAGGTGGAACGGTCCCCGGGGAAGTGCCGCCGGTTCTCGAACTGCCAGCCCGTCCAGTACGAGCCGTCCTCGTGCCGCAGGTGCTGGACGGTGGCGAACAGCTCCAGCGCCCGGTCGCGGTCGCCCGCCGCGTCCAGCGCCATCACCAGCTCGCAGCTCTCGGCCGCGGTCACCCACGGCTGGTCGGACACGCAGCGGCAGCCCAGCCCCGGCACCACGAACGTGTCCCAGCCCTCGGCCAGGCGGCGGGCGGCGGCGTCCCCGCGCACCGGGCCGCCCAGCACCGGGTAGTACCAGTCCATCGACCAGCGGCTCTTGTCGGCGAACGCCTCCGGGTGCTCGGCCACCACGTGGCCGAGCTGGTCGGCGGCCAGCTCCCAGTCCGGCTGCGGCTCGCCCAGGTGCTCGGCCAGCGCCACCGCGCAGCGCAGCGACTGGTAGATCGACGAGCAGCCGGTCAGCAGCGCGTGGTCGGCGGCGCGGCCGTCCGGGTCGCGCATCCAGCGGATCTCGCCGCGCCGCGTCTGCAGGCCGAGGGCGAACTCGACGGCGGCGCGCACCGCGGGCCACATGTGCCGGGCGAAGTCCTCGTCGCCGGTCACCAGCAGCTCGTGCCAGACCCCGACCGCCAGGTAGGCGGCGTGGTTGGACTCGCCGCCCGGCTCGGTGACCTCGCCCAGCACCCACTTGGCGGGCCAGGACCCGTCCGGCCGCTGCACGCCGCGCAGCCACTCGTAGGCCAGCCGGGCGTGCTCGCGCAGCCCGGCGACGGTGAGCGCCATGGCGGCCTCGACGTGGTTCCAGGCGTCGACGTGGCCGGGCACGCCGTCCAGCGGCGCGAACCAGGGGATGGCGCCCGACGGCTCCTGCTGGGCGACGATGCTGCGGGCCGTCGCGACGATGTCGTCGGCGGTCACCACGCCGGGCACGGACGGCGGGACCACCTCAGACCGCATCGGCGGTCTCCTGCCCGGCGCCCTCGCCGGAGGTCGTGTCGGCGCCGGCCTTCTCGCCGTCGGCCGCCTGGGAGCCCTTCCCGGCGGGCTTGGTGAAGTAGACGACGACACTCTTGCCGATCAGCGGGTTCAGCACGCGCTCGGCCAGCCGGGTCGGCAGCGGGCGCTTCATGATGTCCCACACCAGGACCTGGTGGTAGGCCTTGGCCAGCGGGTGGCCGTCGTTGTTCACGCCCACCGCGCACTTGATCCACCAGTAGGGGGAGTGCAGGCCGTGCGCGTGGTGGTGGCCGCGCACCCGGAAGCCGGTGGCCTTCAGCTTGGCCTCCAGCTCGGCGCGGGTGTAGATGCGCACGTGCCCGCCGGGGGCGGTGTGGTAGTCCTCCGACAGCGCCCAGCAGATCCGCTCGGGCAGCCACGCCGGCACCGTGACGGCCAGGTGCCCGCCGGGCTTGAGCACCCGCAGCAGCTCGCGCATGGCGCGCATGTCGTCGGGGATGTGCTCCAGCACCTCCGACGCGATGATCTTGTCGAAGTGGTCGTCGGGGAAGGGCATGTCGAGGGCGTCGCCTCGGACGACCCGCGCGGTGGCGTCCTCGGGGGCCTCGCCCGCCAGGCGCATCGCGCCGAACATCTTCTCCACCCCGGCCAGCTCGTCGGCGTCCAGGTCGAAGGCCACGACGTGCGCCCCCCGCCGGTACAGCTCGAAGGCGTGCCGTCCGGCGCCGCATCCCATGTCCAGCACCCGTTCTCCGGGGGTGACGCGGAACCGCTGGAAATCCACGGTCAGCAGGGTCGTGCTCCTTCCGTACGGGGGACGCGCGGGGCCGTCCCTCAGTCGGTGTGCGGGCCCGGACGGGCGCCGTCTACCGCCGGCGGCGCGCGGCGGCGGCCAGCCGCAGGTAGCGATGCTGGCGGATGGCGGTGCGGTAGTGCTCCACCGTCGCCTGCGCCACGGCCCGCCAGGCGAACCGCTCGCGCACCCGCGCGAGCGCCGCCTCCGAGAGCCGGGCGCGTTCGGCGGGCGAGTCGTGCAGGCGGCGCAGCGTGGCGGCCAGCTCCTCGACGTCGCCCGGCTCCACCAGCACGGCCGCGTCGCCGACCACCTCGGGCAGGGCCCCGGCGCGGCTGGCGACCAGCGGCGTACCGGACGCCATGTGCTCGACGGCGGGCAGCGAGAACCCCTCGTACCGGGACGGCACCACCGCGATCTCGGCGGACGCCAGCAGCTCGCCCAGCTCCTCGTCGCCGATGCCGCTGACGAACCGCACCCGCTCGCCCAGCGCCAGCTCCCGGACCAGCCTGGCCGTGGGGCCCTCCGGCTGCGGGCGGCTGACGACGACCACGTGCACGTCGCGTTCGGTGGCGACCTTGGCGACCGCGCGCAGCAGCACGTCCACGCCCTTGATCGGCGCGTCCGCGCTGGCCATCGCGACGATCCGGCCGGGCACCCGCTCGCCGCGCGGGTGGAAGATCCGGGTGTCGACGCCCAGCGGCAGGATCTCGATGTCGCGCGGGTCGACCCGGAAGTCCTTGACGATGTCGACCTTGGAGGACTCCGAGACGGTCAGCACCGGTCCGACCCGCCGCGCCACCTGCGCCTGCATCGCCACGAACCCGTACCAGCGGCGCTTGCCGAGGCGTTCCACCAGCCCCTGCGCCGCCTCCAGCTCGATCCGCCGGTCCACGCTGATCGGGTGGTGGATGCTGGTGACCAGCGGCAGGCCCAGCCGGGCGATGCCGAGGTTGCCCAGGCCGAGCACCTGGTTGTCGTGCGCCACGTCGAAGTCGCCCGGCCGCTGGGACAGGCGCCGCCGCAGCTCGCGCAGTATCCGCAGGCTGAACGTCAGCGGCTCGGGGAAGCCGCCGGTGCGCATGTGGGCGAACTCCAGCACGTCGATCCAGTCGCGGAACTCGCCGAGCGCCGGGGTGCGGAACGGGTCCTCGTCCCGGTACAGGTCCAGGCTGGGGATCTTGGTCAGGACGATCTCGTCCCGGTCCAGCTCCGGATAGGGCTGCCCGGAGAACACCTCGACCGTGTGCCCCAGGTCGACCAGCTCGCGGGTCAGGTGACGCAGGTACACGCCCTGACCGCCGCAGTGCGGCTTGCTCCGGTAGGAGAGCAGTGCGACGCGCAACGGACCGCCCTGCTCCCGGGGCGGTGCCTGCTCTGCCTCAGCCACGCCAGCCCCTGCTCACGCACCACTCCCGTCCAGTAGGGGGACCCCGGGCGATGCCTCGGCCGGGTGCCGGCGCCGTGGCCGCGCGGCCGGCTCAGCCACGCGCCGACGCCTCCTGGACCTCGCGATCCTCGCGAACCCGGACCGGCATCTCCTTTATCCCGTTGATGAAACTAGACCTTAGCCTGCGGAGGTTACCGGAGAGTTCGATATTGGGCATAGCGTCCAAGAGTGTTTCGAAGAGCACACGCAGCTCCAACCGGGCCAGGTGCGAGCCCAGGCAGTAGTGCGGCCCACCGCCGCCGAAGCCCAGGTGGGGGTTGGGGTCGCGGCCCACGTCGAAGACGGACGGGTCGTCGAACACCGCCTCGTCCCGGTTGGCCGAGGCGTAGAACACCACCACCTTGTCGCCCGCGGCGATCTTCTTGCCGCCCAGCTCGGTGTCGCGGACGGCGGTGCGCTTGAACAGGTTGACCGGCGTCACCCAGCGGACGATCTCGTCGACCGCGGTGCCCGCCAGCCCCCGGTCGGCGCGCAGCCGCGCCCACTGGCCGGGGTGCTCGAAGAACGCCGCCATGCCGCCGGACGCGGCGTTGCGCGTGGTCTCGTTGCCCGCCACCGACAACAGCATGACGAACAGCTCGAACTCGTCGCCGGTCAGCTCGTTGCCCTCGGCGTCGGGCCGCAGCAGCCGGGTGACGATGTCGTCGCGCGGGTTCTCGCGGCGCGCGGCCGCCAGCTCGTTGGCGTAGGCGTACAGGGCGGTGGCGGCCGCCAGGCCCTGCTCGGGATCGGACTGGAACTCCGGGTCGTCCGCGCCGATCAGCGTGTTCGACCAGGAGAAGATCTTGTCGCGGTCCTCGGCGGGGGCGCCGAGCAGCTCGCAGATCACGTACAGCGGCAGCGGCGCGGCGATGTCGCGCACGAAGTCGAACCCGCTCGCGGCGCGTCCGGAAGCGGTCACCTCGGTCACCAGCTCCCGGCAGATGTCGCGGACGTGCTCCTCCAGCGCGCCGATCGCGCGGGGCGTGAACCCGCGGTTGACGATGCTGCGCTTGCGGGTGTGCTGGGGCGGGTCCTCGTTGAGCATCATCTTGCGCTGCAGCGCCAGGTGCTCGTCCGTGGGCTCCTCGAACAGCGCCAGCCGCGCGTAGGAGGAGAAGATCTCCGGGTGCCGTGAGACGTGCACCACGTCCTCGTGCCGCGTCACCGCCCAGAACGGCGGGGAGCCCTGCCCGGGATCGCCGGGATGCAGGTGGACGGGGTCGTGCTCGCGCAGCCAGGCCAGCTGGTCGTGCGGGACGCCGCCGAGCTCGTAGGTGCCGAGATCGACCAGATCGATGTCAGGAACAGTCGTCATCGCCGCGGACCTCCTCGTCCTAGGCGTTCCGACGGGCGGTGGGAGTGAAACGGACGGGCAGTTCCTTGTAACCGTTGACGAAGTTGGACCGCAGCCGGCGCGGCTCGCCCGCCGGGGCGATGTCGGGCACCCGGTCCAGGATCGTGTCGAAGATGATCCTCAGGTTCATCCGGGCCAGGTGGGTGCCCAGGCAGTAGTGCGGGCCGCCGCCGCCGAAGCCCAGGTGGGGGTTGGGGTCGCGGCCGACGTCGAAGGTGAACGGGTCGTCGAACACCGCCTCGTCCCGGTTCGCCGACGGGTAGAGCAGCACCACCTTGTCGCCCGCGCGGATCTTCTTGCCGCCGACCTCGGTGTCGGCGGTGGCGGTACGGCGGAACTGGTTGATCGGGGAGACCCAGCGGACGATCTCCTCCACCGCCGACGGCAGCAGGCTCCGGTCGGCCTTCAGCCGCTCCCACTGGTCGGGCCGCTCGAAGAACGCCTGCATGCCGCCCGCGGTGGCCGTGCGCGTCGTCTCGTTCCCGGCGATCGACAGCATGAGCACGAACAGCTGGAACTCCTCGCCGCTCAGCCGGCTCCCGTCCGGCGCGGGCTGCAGCAGCTTGGTGACGATGTCGTCGCGCGGAACGGACTCGCGGTCCTTGGCCAGCTCGGCCGCCCAGGCCAGGAACTCGGCGGCGTACCGGGTGCTGTCGGAGCGGTCGCCGATGAACTCGGGGTCGTTGAAGGCCACCAGCTTGTTGGACCAGTGGAAGATCCGCTCCCGGTCCTCCAGCGGCGCGCCGAGCAGCTCGCAGATCGTGTAGAGCGGCAGCGGCGCGGCGAAGTGCTCGACGAAGTCGCACTCGCCCAGCGGCGCGGCCTCGTCGATGAGCCGGTTGCAGATCTGCCGGATGTGCTGCTCCAGCTTGCCGATCATGCGCGGGGTGAAGCCCCGGTTGACCATGGCGCGCAGCCGGGTGTGGTCCGGCGGGTCCTGGAACAGCATCATCATCCCGTACAGGGCGATGTCGTCGTCGCTGAACTCCTCGAACATCGAGGTGCGGGTGTGCGAGGAGAACAGCTCGGGATGCCGCGAGACGTGCACCACGTCCGCGTGCCGGGTGATCGCCCAGAACCCCGGCACCCCCTCGTAGGGGTCGGGATGCCAGTGCACCGGGTCGTGCTCGCGCAGCCAGGCCAGCTGCTCGTGCGGGACTCCGCCGTTCTCGTAGACGCCGGGATCGATGACGTTGATCTCAGGGGCCATGGCCGTCCTTAGAGCCGGGATGGGGCGGTGCTCTCGGCGGGCGCCGTCGCGGGGCGCCGGACGCGTTCGTGATCGAACGCTTGCTTGGTTGTTGGCTAGAACCGGTTCTAACATGAGACGCGAGTCTCATCAAGAGTCTCATGGGGGTGACCCGCGTCGCACCGGGGCCCGCCCACGTCACCGGGCAGACAGAATCGCGCCCCGCCGCCGGGCGGGGCGGGGCGGGCCGTGGCGGCGGGGAGTGGGGTGGGCCGAGGGTCAGGCCGCGGCGGCGCGGACGAACCGGATCGGGGCGTCGGCCCCGTCCCGCCGGGCCACCCCGCGCCGCTCCAGGGTGCGCAGGTGCGCGGCCGCCTCGCCCGCCGCCATCTCCCGGTCCGCCGGCGCCATCGCCTCCCAGGGCGAACGCCAGCGCAGGCCCGCCGCGACCTGCCACAGCGTCACGGGCTCGGCGCCCAGCAGCGCGGCGACCTCGGCGAGCCGGTCCTCGTGGTGCCCGATGATCGCGTGGGCGCGTTCGGCCAGGCCGGTGAAGCGGTGCTGGTGGGCGGGCGGCACCTCGGCGCGCTCGGCCGCGGGCAGCCCGGCGACGCGGCGCAGCGACGCCAGGAAGTCGCCGAGCGGATCGACGTCCGGCCGGTCGTACGGATACAGCCCGATGTGCGGGGTGATCCGCGGCAGCACGTGGTCGCCGGTGAACATGCCGGGGATGGGGACCGGGACGCTCCACAGCCCCCCGCCCAGATGCTGCGGCCGCACCGGCTCAGAGGCGCTCAAGGACCGACGCCGTGGACAACGCCCCGCCGCAGCACATGGTGACCAGCGCGGTGGCGGCGTCCCGGCGCTCCAGCTCGTGCAGGGCCGTGGTGATCAACCGGGCCCCGGTGGCGCCCACCGGATGCCCCAGCGCGATCGCGCCGCCGTTGACGTTGACCCTGTCCATGTCCGGCCGGTGCACCGACGCCCAGGACAGCACCACGGACGCGAACGCCTCGTTGATCTCGACCAGATCGACGTCGCCGAGCGTCATCCCCGCACGGGCCAGCACCCGCTCGGTCGACTGCACCGGCCCGTCCAGGTGGTAGTACGGCTCGGCCCCCACCAGCGCCTGCGCCCTGATGCGCGCGCGCGGACGCACCCCCAGCGCCTCGGCCTTCTCCTCCGACATCAGCAGCACGGCCGCCGCCCCGTCGGAGATCTGCGAGGACGTGCCCGCCGTGTGGAGCGCCCCCTTTCCCAGGACGGGCTTGAGCCGGGCCAGCCCGTCCCTCGTCGTCTCCCTGAGCCCCTGGTCGCGGGTGACCGTGCGCGTCTGTCCCGTGGGCTGACCGTCCTCGCCCAGCACGGGCGCCTCGATCGGGGCGATCTCCCTGTCGAAACGCCCGTCCGCCCATGCCTTGGCGGCGAGCTGCTGGGAGCGGACCCCGAACGCGTCCAGGTCGTCCCGCGTCAACCCGCGCCGCCGCGCGATGCGCTCGGCGGCCTCGAACTGGTTCGGCATGTCGATCGACCAGTCGTCCGGACGCGGCTTGGCGGGCAGCACGTTGCTGCCCAGCGGAGACCGGCTCATGACCTCCACGCCACACCCGATCGCCACGTCCACCGCGCCCGCCGCGATCTGCGCGGCCGCCAGGTGCACCGCCTGCTGCGCCGACCCGCACTGCGCGTCGACGGTCGTCACGCCGGTCTGCCACGGCAGCCCCGCGTACAGCCAGGCGTACCGGCCCACGTGACCGCCCTGCTCGCCCGCCTGCGTGACGCACCCGGCGAAGACCTCCTCCACCTCGGCCGCGTCCACGTCCGCCCGCTCCACGACCGCCCTGAGCACATGCGCCAGAACGGCCTGCGCCTTGAGCCCCGCCAGCCATCCGTTGCGCTTGCCCAACGGTGTGCGCACCGCCTCGACTATCACCGGACTGCCCATGCGGCGCCTCCCTAGACGCGACGTCCCGAACCGGATTCGCCCCCTGACTGTAACGTGTTCTACTTTCGCCTGCCAGAGTCCCCCGACCAGCGGCCCGCCGCCCGAACCGGCTCCACGCCACCGCCTTACGCGGCGGCCTCCCGCTCAGGCTCTGATGTCTGCGCCGAAACACGAGCCCGGGGCGGCCCGGGAAGCAGCACGCTCAGCGCGAGCATGACGACCACTGCGCCCGTCACCCACCGGTAGGCGCCGTGAAAGCCCGCCATCGGCTCGTCGGCGGTCTCCAGGATGAGCGCGCTGACGGCCACGCCCAGCGATCCGCCGACCTGGTTGAGCATGTACAGCGCCGAGGTGCCCTGGGACACCGACGCCGCCGGCAACGTCCGGTACAACGACCCCATCGTGGGCGCGCCCACGGCGCCCGCTCCCAGGCCCAGCGCCAAGACCGCCGACGCCGTCCACGCCTCCGGCGTCCGCGCCCCCATCTGGGTCAAGGCGAGGATGCTCACCAGGGCGATCGCCGCGCCCCCCAGGGCCAGGCGCCGCGCGCCCACCCTGTCACTGACACGGCCCGCGACCGGCATGGACAGCGTCGCGCCCAATCCGTACGACGCCACCAGCACCCCGGCCATCAGCACCCCGTGCCCGTGCATCCGCTGGTAGTACAGCGGCAGCACGAACAGCATCGAGAACATCACCACGCCCATCGACGTCATGACGGCGACGCTGGCGGCGAAACTCGGATGCAGGAACAGCCGCAGGTCGATCAGCGGCGGCGTGCGCCGGGCGCGCAGCGCGTGCACCCCGTAGCCCGCCAGCAGCACGGCACCGGCGGCCAGCGGGACCAGCACCGGCCACACGGCGAACGTCGCCTGCTCGGCCGTCTGCGACAGCGCCAGGACGACCGCCGCGAACCCCGGCCCGACCAGCGCGAGCCCGAGAACGTCGAGCCGCACCGCCGGACGCTGCTCGCGCGGCGCGTCCGCGGGCACCAGCCGCAGCGCGCCGAGGAACGCCACCACGCCGATCGGCACGTTGATCAGGAACATCCACCGCCAGTCCAGCGCCTGGATGAGCGTCCCGCCGACGATCGGTCCGAGTGCGGGCCCCAGCGACAGGACCACGCCCATCAGCCCCATCACCCGGCCCGCCCGCGCCGGCCCGGCGGCGCGCGCCAGCAGCGCCAGCATCAGCGGGTCGAGCATGCCCGCCGCCAGCCCCTGGACCACCCGGAAGACGATCAGGCTGCCGATGTTCCAGGCCAGCCCGGACGCCACCGACCCGGCCAGGAACAGCACCAGCGCGAACAGCCACATCCGCCGGTCCCCGAACCGGTCCACCGACCAGGCGGTCAGCGCGACCGAGACCGTCACGGCCAGCAGGTATCCCGTGGCCACCCATCCGGTCGTGCTCAGCGAGGCGTCGAACGCCGTGGCCAGCGTCTCGACGCCGACGGCGACGACCGTCCCGTCCAGCAGCCCCATCATCCCGCCGAGCAGCACCACGGCGACCAGCCGCAGCAGCGCGGGATCCATCGCGTCATCACTGTTTGAACTCACGGGTTCAACGTAGTGATCTGTTGCGGCCAAAGTCCAGCGTTTTGAACGCACCGGTTCAACAGCGGGTACGATGCGGGACGTGGCACAGGCGGCGAGTTCCCAGACCCGGTCCGCGTCACGCGGGCGCATCGACAAGCGCGAGGCGATCCTGGAGGCCGCCTTCACGGTCTTCTCCCGTCAGGGCTACGCGCAGGCGTGCGTGCAGGAGATCGCCGCGGAGGCGGGCGTGGCCAAGCCGACCGTCTACAACCACATGCACGACAAGGAGACCCTGTTCCGCCACGCCATGCGGACCGCCGCCGAGCGCGCCACGGCCGGATCGCTGGCCGCCGTCGAACGCCTGCTCCCCGGCGACGACGACCTGCGCGCCATGCTGGAGGACGTCGGCTACCACCTGCTGCGCTGCCACAGCGACGAACGATCCTCGGCCCTGCGCCGCCTCCTCTACGCCGAGGTCACCCGGTTCCCCGACCTGTTCGATGTCGTCCTGGGGGGCGGTGCCGGTCGCACCACCGAACTCCTGGCCGACCGCTTCGCCCGCCTCTCCCTGGCCGGCCGGCTGCGCGTCACCGACCCCGTCGAGGCCGCCGACCAGTTCGTCGCCCTGCTCACCGGCCCCATGGAGACCCGCACCCGCCTGGGCACCCGCCCCGTCCCCGACGAGGAACTCCGCGCGGTCGCCACCTCCGCCGTGACCACCTTCCTCCACGCCTTCGGCCCCAAGGACTGAGCCGGCACCGCCGGCGGCGCGCGTCACCAGTGTGTGAGGGGCGGCGTGGGGTGGGCACGAACGGCGGTATGGAGATCGATCTCAGCGGGCGTACCGCATTCGTCAGCGGATCCACCAAGGGCATCGGACGGGCGATCGCCGCCGGGCTGGCCAGGGCCGGGGCCACGACCGTGGTCAACGGGCGGTCCGAGCGGAGCGTGAACGAGGCGCTGGAGGCGCTGCGCGGTGAGGTGGCCGGCGCCGACCTGGTCGGCGTCGCGGCCGACGTGGGCACCGCGGACGGCGCGCGTGCCGTGCTGGAGCGGGTGCCGCGCGTGGACATCCTGGTCAACAACCTCGGGATCTTCGAGCCGCGGCCCGTGCTGGAGATCGACGACGCGGAGTGGCGCCGGTTCTTCGAGGTCAACGTGCTGTCGGGGGTGCGGCTGGCACGGCAGTACCTGCCCGGGATGATCGAACGCGGGTGGGGGCGGGTGCAGTTCATCGCCAGCGACTCGGCGGTGGTGATCCCCGAGGAGATGGTGCACTACGGCATGTCCAAGACCGCGCTGCTCGCGGTGGCGCGCGGCTACGCCAAGGCCGCGAAGGGCACGGGGGTCACCGTCAACACCGTCATGGCGGGCCCCACCCACACCGAGGGGGTGGAGGACTTCGTCGCCGAGATGGTCGGCGCCGACGTGCCCTGGGACGACGCCCAGCGGCGCTTCATGGCCGAGCACCGTCCCAGCTCGCTGCTGCGCCGCCTGATCGAGCCCGAGGAGATCGCCAACATGGTCGTCTACCTCAGCTCGGACGCGGCGTCGGCCACCACGGGCGGGGCCCTTCGCGTGGACGGCGGGTACATCGACGCGATCCTGCCCTAGGGGTCAGGAACAGCCGTACACCATCACCTGCACCATGTTCTCGACGTACTCCCTGCTGATGCGCTGACCTCCCAGACCGGCATCGCCGCGTGGCTGCGCGACACGATGCTGCGCGCCATGCCGTCCCGGCTGGCCACCCGGCCGCTCATCGCCCTCTGGCACGCCTAGTGCTCTGACGGAACGGCCCGCGACACCGCGATTTGTAGGAACGTACGAATTCCGAGTGGGACGGCGGTGGGGTTCGGGGGGACTGGATCTCGACCCGGCGGCGGGAGGTGTGTGTACTCGGGGGACAGCACCCAAGAAGTCGGGAGGCGCCGGTGGATCCTGGTCTGCTGCGGTTGAACGGGCTGTCCCGGGACGAGGCGGAGGCCGAACTGCGTACGTGCTGCGCCTCGCGGCGGTGGGCGGCGGCGATGGCCGTGCGGCGGCCGTTCGAGGACAGGGCGGCCGTATGGGAGGCCGCCGCCAAGACGATGGCCGGATTGGGCTGGGACGACATAGAAGAAGCGCTCCGGGCCCATCCTCGGATCGGCGAGCGGATCGGGGGAGACGCCAGGGAGGCCTCCTGGTCGCGTCGTGAGCAGGCCGGGGTGGACGGAGCCGGCGACGACCTCAAGGCCGCGCTCGTGGAGGGCAACCGGGCGTACGAGGAGCGGTTCGGGCATGTGTTCCTGATCTGCGCGACGGGGCGGAGCGCGGCGGAGATGCTCGCCGAACTGCGCGGGCGGCTGGCCAACGATCCCGAGGCGGAGCGCGCGGTGGTCCGCGACGAGCTGGCGAAGATCACCGAGTTGCGGCTGGCGAAGCTGCTGGGAGGGGGCTAGGCCGGTGGCGATCGTTCTGGGGCCGAACCGGTACGGCAAGGCCGAGACGCGCGTCGTCCACGTCACCAGGGACGGCGAGACGCACCACCTCAAGGACCTCAACGTGAGCATCTCGCTGTCCGGGGAGATGGACGAGGTCCACCTGACGGGCGACAACGCGGCGGTCCTGCCGACGGACTCGCAGAAGAACACCGTGTTCTCCTTCGCCCGCAAGCACGGCATCGGGGAGATCGAGGAGTTCGGGCTGCTGCTGGCCCGGCATTTCGTCGCCTCGCAGCCGACCATCCGGCACGCGCGGGTCGAGATCGAGGAGTACGCCTGGGAGCGCCACGGCCCCCACTCGTTCGTCCGGTCGGGGCGGGAGGTCAGGACGGCGCTCGTCCACAGCGACGGGCCGGGCGGGCAGGAGTCCGTGGTGTCGGGGCTGACGGACCTGGTGGTGCTCAACTCCACTGGCAGCGAGTTCCACGGGTTCATCCGGGACGAGTACACCACCCTGGAGCCCACCGACGACCGGATCCTGGCGACGGCGGTGACGGCGCGCTGGCGCCACCGGGGCACGGACGCCGCGTGGGGACGGTCGTACGAGCGGGCCAGGCGGTGCCTGCTGGAGGCGTTCGCCGGGACCCACAGCCTGTCGTTGCAGCAGACGCTCTACCAGATGGGGCGGCATGTGCTGGCGGAGTGCGGGGAGATCTGCGAGGTACGGCTGTCCATGCCGAACAGGCATCATTTCGCGGTGGATCTGACGCCGTTCGGCATGG
Source organism: Actinomadura sp. NPDC047616 (assembly GCF_040642915.1). NCBI lineage: Bacteria > Bacillati > Actinomycetota > Actinomycetes > Streptosporangiales > Thermomonosporaceae > Actinomadura > Actinomadura sp. NPDC047616. Next base: position 656,453 of record NZ_JBEYTB010000003.1, on the reverse strand, counting down.
ACAACGACAACGAGGTCTTCTTCGCCGCGGACCGCCCGTACGGGCTGATCGAGGGCACCGTCCTGGACGACGCGGCCCCGGCGGCGCCGAGGGCCTGGAGCTAGGGGAAGGTCATGGAGTTCCTGCGCCCGGTGAGCTGGGCGGACGCGCTGGCCGCCAAGGCCGCGCGGCCCGGCGCCGCGCCCATCCAGGGCGGCACGGACGTCATGGTGGAGATCAACTTCGATGCGGGAAGGCCGGAGGCGCTGCTCGACCTGAACCCGGTGCGGGAGCTGGCCGAGTGGGACGTCGCCGAGGACGGGCGGCTGCGGGTCGGCGCCGGGGTGCCGTACGCGCGGCTGATCGGGGAGCTGGGCGACCGGCTGCCGGGGCTGGCGCAGGCGTCCCGCACGGTGGGGTCGCCGCAGATCCGCAACCGCGGCACGATCGGCGGGAACCTGGGCGCGGCCTCGCCCGCCGGGGACGGGCATCCGCCGCTGCTGGCGGGCGACGCCGAGATCGAGGTGGAGTCGGCGCAGCGGGGCGTGCGGATGATCCCGGCGGCGGAGTTCTTCACCGGCGTCAAGACGAACGCGCTGCGCGACGACGAGCTGATCCGGGCGTTCTGGATCGCCCCGGCGAGCGGTCCCCAGTACTTCTCCAAGATCGGCACCCGGAACGCCATGGTGATCGCGGTGTGCTCGTTCGCCGTCGCGCTGCACCCGGAGCGGCGCCGGGTCGGCACCGGGGTGGGGTCGGCGGCGCCGACGCCGCGCCGCGCCGCCGCCGCCGAGGAGTTCGCGTCGGCCGAGCTGGACTGGACGGGGCGGCGGCCGCTGGATCCGGCGGTCGCGCGGCGGTTCGGCGAGCTGGCCGCCGGGGCGGCGTCCCCGATCGACGACGTGCGCGGCACCGCCGGCTACCGCCGCCACGCCCTGGCGGTCCTGGCGCGCCGCACGCTGACCTGGGCCTGGAACGACTACGTGGCTGGACGGAGGGTCTCGTGATGCGGGTCAACTTCACCGTCAACGGGTGCGAGGAGACCGTCGACGACGTGTGGGAGGGCGAGAGCCTGCTGTACGTGCTGCGCGAGCGGATGGGCCTGCCGGGCTCGAAGAACGCGTGCGAGCAGGGCGAATGCGGGTCGTGCACGGTGTATCTGGACGACGTGCCGGTGTGCGCGTGCCTGGTGGCGGCCGGGCAGGTGGAGGGACGCCGCGTTCGGACGGTGGAAGGGCTGGCCGAGCGGGACGGCGAGGGGCTCGACCCGGTGCAGGAGGCGTTCGTTGAGGCGGGGGCCGTGCAGTGCGGGTTCTGCACGCCGGGGCTGATCGTCCAGGCGCACGACCTGCTCAGCCGGGTGCCCGAGCCGAAGGACGCGGAGATCCGCGAGGCGCTGGCGGGCAACCTGTGCCGCTGCACCGGCTACGAGAAGATCCTCGACGCGGTCCGGCTGGCCGCGCGGCGGAAGGCGGCCGCCCGATGAAGATCATTGAGAACGCGTACGTCGTCACCGTGTCGGGGGACGAGCATCCCGGCGGGCACATCGTGATCGACGGCGACCGGATCACGGCGGTGGGGCCCGGGCCCGCGCCGGAGATCGACGGCGCGGAGCGGATCGACGGCACCGGCTGCCTGGCCACGCCCGGGCTCGTCAACACCCACCATCACCTGTACCAGTGGGCGACCCAGGGCCTGGCCATCGACAACACGCTGTTCGAATGGCTGGTGGCGTCCTACCGGGTGTGGGCGCGGATGGACGCCGAGGTGGTGCGGGGCGCGGCGAGCGCCGGGCTCGGCTGGCTGGCGCTGTCGGGGTGCACCACGACGACCGACCACCACTATGTGTTCCCCAAGGGGCGCGGCGACCTGTTCGCCGCCGAGATCGAGGCGGCGGCCGAGCTGGGCGTCCGGTTCCACCCGTGCCGCGGCTCCATGGACCGCGGCGAGTCCGACGGGGGCCTGCCGCCGGACGAGGTGGTCGAGGACCTCGACACGATCCTCGCCGAGACCGAGGCCGCGATCGACCGGTACCACGACGCCTCGCCCGGGGCCATGCTGCGCGTCGCGGTCGCGCCGTGCTCGCCGTTCTCGGTGAGCAAGGAACTGCTGGTGGCGGCCGCCGAGCTGGCCCGAGCCAAGGGCGTCCGGCTGCACACCCACCTCGCCGAGACCCTGGACGAGGAGGAGCACACCACCGAGCAGTTCGGCATGACGCCCGTCGAGTACATGGACTCGATCGGCTGGCTTGGCGCCGACGTGTGGCTCGCGCACTGCGTCCACCTGCACGACTCCGACATCGCGCGCCTGGCCGAGACCCGCACCGGCACGGCGCACTGCCCCAGCTCCAACGCGCGGCTCGGCGCCGGCATCGCCCGCGTCGCGCACCTGCTGGAGGCGGGCGCACCGGTCGGGCTGGGCGTGGACGGGGCGGCGTCGGCGGAGCTGGTGCCGCTGGCCGGGGAGCTGCGGCAGGCGATCTACATGCAGCGTGCCCGGTACGGGCCGACCGCGCTGACCGCCCGGCAGGCCCTGGAGATGGCGACCCTCGGCGGCGCCCGCTGCCTGGGCCGCCAGGACGAACTCGGCACGCTGGAGCCGGGCAGGCTCGCCGACGTCGCGCTGTGGCGGATGGACGGCTTCCACGCCGCCATCGACGACCCCGTGGTGGCGTTCGCGTTCGGGCAGACGCCGCCGCTGGCCCGCCTGCTGGTCGGCGGCCGCACCGTGGTCGAGGACGGCGTGCTGGTCACCGTCCCGCAGGACGAGACCGCACGCCGCGGGGCCGACGCGCATCGCCGGCTGATGAGGCTCGCCGAGGAGGTGGTGTGATGACCGCTCCGGTGCGAAGCCCCGGCCAGGTCGCCGCGCCCGGCCTCGGCGGGGTGGGGGACAGCCCGCCCCGGCCCGACGGCACCCTCAAGGTCACCGGCGAGTTCGCCTACGCGTCCGACCTGTGGATGGACGGCATGCTGTGGGGCGCCACGCTGCGCAGCCCGCATCCGCGCGCCCGCATCACCTCGATCGACATCGGCCCGGCCCTGGCCACGCCGGGCGTGCACGCCGTCCTGACGCACGAGGACGTCCCCGGCGACAAGGTGTACGGCCTGGACGGCACGCGGGACCAGCCGGTGCTGGCCATCGGCGAGGTCCGCCACCAGGGCGAGCCGGTCGCGCTGGTCGCCGCCGACCATCCGGAGATCGCGCGCCGGGCGATGGAGAGGATCGCGATCGGCTGGGAGGTGCTGGAGCCGGTCACCGACCCGCGCGCCGTCATCGCCGACCCCGAGGGCAACCGGGTGCAGGAGCGCGGCGGGATCTGCCGGTACCAGCCCGTGCGCGTCGGCGACGTCGCGCGGGCCAGGCGGCACGCCGAGGTCGTGGTGTCGGGGGAGTACGAGGTCGGCATCCAGGACCAGGCGTTCCTCGGGCCCGAGTCCGGGCTGGCCGTGCCCGCCGAGGACGGCGGCCTGGACATGTACGTGTCCACGCAGTGGATGCACAACGACCTCCGCCAGATCGCGCCGTGCCTGGGGCTGCGCGAGGACCAGATCCGCATGACGCTGGCGGGCGTGGGCGGCGCGTTCGGCGGACGCGAGGACCTGTCGATGCAGATCCACGCGGGCATGCTGGCGCTGCGCACGGGCCGTCCGGTGAAGATGTCCTACAACCGGTACGAGTCGTTCTTCGGGCACGTGCACCGGCATCCGGCGCTGATGCGGTACGAGTACGGCGCCACCCGCGACGGCCGCCTGCTGTACGCGGACGTGGAGATCGTGCTGGACGGCGGCGCGTACACCTCCTCCACGCTGAACGTCACCGGCAACGCGGCCTCGCTGGGCGTCGGCCCGTACGAGATCCCCAACATCAGGATCGACGCGTACGGCGTCTACACCAACAACCCGCCGTGCGGCGCGATGCGCGGGTTCGGCGCGGTGCAGGCGTGCTTCGCCTACGAGTCGATGATGGACAAACTGGCCGCGGCCTGCGGGATCGGCCCGCTGGAGGTGCGGCGCCGCAACGCCGTCCGCCAGGGCTCGAAGCTGGCCACCGGCCAGGTGATCGACTCTCCGGCGCCGCTGGCCGAGCTGCTGACCCGGCTGGAGGCGATGCCGCTGCCGCCGCCGCCCGGCCCGTCCCCCGACATCCGCGACCTGCCGGGCGGCGCGTCCCAGACCACGCACGGCGAGGGCGTCGTGCGCGGCGTCGGCTACGGCGTCGGCCTGAAGAACATCTGCTTCTCCGAGGGGTTCGACGACTACTCGACCGCGCGGGTGCGGCTGGAGGTGATCGGCGGGGAGCCGACCGCGCTGGTGCACACGGCCGCCGCCGAGGTCGGGCAGGGCCTGGTCACGCTGCAGGCGCAGATCGCCCGGACCGAGCTGGGCGTGCAGCGGGTGACGATCCACCCCGCCGACAACCGGGTGGGGGACGCGGGGTCGTCCAGCGCGTCCCGCCAGTCGTACATGACCGGCGGCGCCGTCAAGACCGCGTGCGAGGCCGTGCGGGCCGAACTGCTGGCGCGGGCCGGGCGGCGGCTCGGGCTCGCCGCGTCCGGGCTGTCCGTGCTCGGCGGCAAGATCGTGTCGCGGGACGCGGGGATCGTGGCGTCGATCGAGGAGATCCTCGGCGACGACGCGATCGAGGAGACCCGCGAGTACCGTCACCGGCCGACGCAGCGGATGGACCCCGTCACCGGGCAGGGGCGCAGCCACAACCAGCTGGCGCTGTGCGTGCACCGGGCCGTGGTGGACGTGGACGTCGAACTCGGCCTGGTCAAGGTGGTGGAACTGGCCGCCGTCCAGGACGTCGGGAAGATCATGAACCGGCAGGCGCTGGAGGGGCAGATCCACGGCGGCACCGCGCAGGGGCTCGGGCTGGCGCTGATGGAGGAGATCCAGGTATCGGGCGGTCTGGTCCGCAACCCGTCGTTCACCGACTACCTGATCCCTACCATTCTCGACATGCCACCGATGACGCTGGACATCGTTGAATATCCGGACCCGCACGCCCCCTACGGGCTGCGTGGCGCGGGCGAGCCGCCCACCCTGTCGTCCACGCCCGCGATCGTCGCCGCCGTCCGGGACGCGACCGGCAGGCCGCTGACGCGAGTACCCGTCCGTCCTGAGGACATATCCCTGCCTGGGGGTGCCGCGTGAACACAGTGACCGAGGTGAACGAACCGTACGATCTGGTGGTCCGCTCCCGCCGGACGGTGCTGCCGACGGGGGAGCGGGCGGCCGCGGTGGCGGTGCGGCACGGGGTGATCGCCGCGATCGGGGCCCTGGACGCCCCGTTCGCCGCCGCCGAGGAGGTCGACCTCGGCGACGCCGCGCTGCTGCCGGGCCTGGTCGACACCCACGTGCACGTCAACGAGCCGGGACGCACCGAGTGGGAGGGCTTCGCGAGCGCCACGCGCGCGGCCGCCGCCGGGGGCGTGACGACGCTGATCGACATGCCGCTCAACTCGCTGCCGCCGACCACCGAGCCCTACGCCCTGACGGTCAAGCGCAAGACCGCGGCCGGCCAGTGCTTCGTGGACGTGGGGTTCTGGGGCGGCGCCGTCCCCGGGAACCTGCCGCAACTGCGTCCCCTGCACGAGCGGGGCGTGTTCGGGTTCAAGTGCTTCACCTGCGACTCGGGCGTGCCGGAGTTCCCGCCGCTGACGCCCCGGCAGATGCGCGAGGCGTTCGCCGAGATCGCCATGTTCGGTGGCCTGGTGGTCGTGCACGCCGAGGACCCGGACGCGCTGGCCGAGCAGCGCGGCGGCGACTTCGCGGCGTTCGCGGCGTCCCGTCCGCCGGACGCCGAACGCGCCGCCGTGGAGCACGTGATCCGGCTGGTGGAGGAGACGGGCGTGCGGGCGCACATCCTGCACCTGTCCGCCGCCGCCTGCCTGGAACCGCTGGCCGACGCCCAGCGGAGCGGCCTGCCGGTGACCGCCGAGACATGCCCGCACTACCTGACGCTCACGCCCGAGGACGTCCCCGGCGTGACCGGCACCTCGTTCAAGTGCTGCCCGCCCATCCGCGACGAGGCCAACCGCGAGGAGCTGTGGCGGGCGCTCGCCGACGGCGTGATCTCCTGCGTGGTGTCCGACCACTCGCCCTGCACGCCGGAGCTGAAACGCGGCGACTTCCGCACCGCGTGGGGCGGGATCTCCTCGCTGCAGATCGGCCTCCCCGTCATGTGGACGGCCGCAAGCGCGCGCGGGCACGGCCTGGACGCGGTGGCGCGCTGGATGGCCGAGGAACCGGCCGCGCTCGTCGGCCTGGACGCCCGCAAGGGCCGCATCGCCGTCGGGCACGACGCCGACCTGGTCGCGTTCGACGCCGACCGGACGTTCATGGTCGACCCCGACCGGCTGCGTCACCGCCACCCCGTCACCCCCTACGCGGGACGCGCGCTGAGCGGCGTCGTCCGGGCCACCTGGGTGCGCGGCGTGCTCGTCGACGACGACAGGCCGCACGGCGAGCTGCTGACCGGCGTGCGCCCGTGAGCGACACCGCCGCGCTGCCCGACCTGGCCGTCCGGACCCTGGGCGGCTCGGTGGTCGCCGCCAGCGACGAGTCGTTCGCCGCCAAGGAGAACCTGCTCAACCCGTGGGCCCCGGCGTTCCGGCCGGAAACGTTCGGGGCCAAGGGGCAGGAGTACGACGGTTGGGAGACCGCGCGGCGCCGTCCCGGCGCGGACGGGGAACTCGGGCACGACTGGGCGATCGTCCGGCTCGGCCTGCCCGGCGTGATCCGCGTCGTCGTCGTCGACACCGCCTGGTTCCTCGGCAACTTCCCGCCGCTGGCGTCGGTGGAGGCGTGCGCGGTGGACGGCCACCCCTCGCCCGCCGAGGTGGCGGCCGCCGACTGGGTGGAGATCGTCCCGATGAGCCCGCTCAAGGGCGGCACCGCGCACGAGTTCACGGTCACGGGGGTGGAACGGCGCTTCACGCACGTGCGGCTGAACATCCACCCGGACGGCGGCGTGGCCCGGCTGCGCGTGCACGGCGACGTCGTCCCCGACCCGCGGCTGCTCACCGGCCTCACCATCGACCTGGCCGCGCTGGAGAACGGCGCCCGCGTCGTCGCGTGCTCCAACGGGTTCTACTCGGCGCCCGACAACATGCTGTACCCCGGGCTGGCCCGCAACCAGGCCGAAGGCTGGGAGACCGCGCGGCGCCGCGAACCCGGCAACGAATGGGCGGTCGTCCGGCTCGCCGCCCCCGGCGTGATCCGCCTCGCCGAGGTCGACACCACCAACCTGCGGTTCAACGCGCCCGGCGCAGTGACGCTGCGGGGCCTGGACGCCCGCCGCGCCTCCCCGGACGACCCGTCCGCCTGGCGGGAACTCCTGGTGCGCACCCGCGTGCAACCCGACGGGCGGCACCGCTTCCGCCTGCCCGGCGACCGCGAGGTCACCCACGTCCGCGTCGACATCCACCCCGACGGCGGCCTGGCCCGCCTGCGCCTGTTCGGCGACCTCACCCCAGACGGCGAACGCCTTCTCACCGCCCGCTGGAACGACCTCACGCGGAACCGGTCCGGAATGGCATGATCGACGTGTCCGTTGTGACGCGCCCGGAGGACTGGATGGCCGACCCCCTGCTCCCGGACGACCCGACCGCGCTCGGCGCCTACACCCTGGAGAAGCGGCTGGGCGAAGGCGGGCAGGGCGTGGTCTACGCGGGACGCGACGGCGACGGACGGCAGGTCGCGGTCAAGCTGCTGCACGCCCGGCTCAGCGACGACCCGTCCGCCCGGGCCCGGTTCGTGCGGGAGCTGGAGGCCGCCGAGCGGGTCGCGCCGTTCTGCACGGCGCGGATCCTGGACGCCGACGTCGACGGCGACCGCCCCTACATCGTCAGCGAGTTCGTCTCCGGCCCGTCGCTGGCCGCGCTGGTCCGCGACGAGGGGCCGATGGACGCGCCCGCGCTGCTGCGGCTGGCGATCGGCACGGCCACGGCGCTGGCGGCCGTCCACCGCGGCGGGATCGTGCACCGCGACTTCAAACCGGCCAACGTGCTGATGGCGCCGGACGGGCCGCGCGTCATCGACTTCGGCGTGGCCCGCGCCCTGGACCACGAGGCGGTCACCGTCACCGGCCAGATCGTCGGCACACCCGCCTACATGGCGCCCGAGCAGATCGCGGGCGGAACCGTCGGACCGGCCACCGACATGTTCGCGTGGGCCGCCACCATGGTGTTCGCCGCGACCGGACGCGCCCCGTTCGGCGGCGACTCGGTCCCGGCGGTGCTGCACCAGGTCTTGCACGGCGAGGCGGACGTGCGCGCGCTGCCCGCCCCGCTGGCCGAACTGGCCGGCATCTGCCTGGCCAAGGACCCGGCCCGCCGCCTCACCGCCCCGGACCTGCTGCTGCGGCTGCTGGACGCGGCCGGAGCCCGCCCCGGCCCGGACTCCGGCGACCTGCTGGAACACGGCGCGACGATGGCCACCGCCGAACACCTGGCCGCGCCGCCGCCACCGCCCCCGGCGCCCGCCCCGACCAGCGGGCCGCCGCCGACACCGTGGACACCACAGGCGCCCGGCGGTCCCGCACGCAGGCCGACGCGTGTGGTCGGCGTGCTCGCCGCCACCTGGGCGCTGATCATCGCGGGCGTGGTGGGCCTGGGAGTCGCGGGCGTCCCCCTGATCCCCGGCATCGGCGGGATCGGCGCGTCCGGCGGCTCCGAGCGGAAGACGGTCGACATCGGCGTCCTGGGACCGTTCTCGGGCGACCTGTCCACGCTCGGGCAGCCGATGCTCGCCGGCGCCCGCCTGGCGGTGGACGAGTACAACGCCTCACGGCCCCGGGTGCGGGCGCGGCTCATGCAGTACGACACCGGCGGCAAGCCGGAGGGCGCCATGCTGGCGGCGACCCGGGCCCGCACCGACGGCGTAGCCGCGGTCATCGGCCCCATGACGGGCCAGGAGGCCATGCCCGCCGGGCAGGCGCTGGAAAGCGCGGGCATCCCCAGCGTCACCCCGTCGGTGGCCGACCGGACCCTGGCACAGCGCGGCTGGCGGTACTGGCACTCCGTCGTCCCCGTCTACGAGACAAGGATCGCCGCGCTCGCCGACCTGGCCCTGACGGCCGCACCGGGAACGCGCAAGGCGGTGCTGATCGCGGACGGAACCGCGGCGACCACCGTGAACGCCGACCCCATCGAGAAGCACCTGCGCGGCAAGAACGTCACCGTGCGGCGCGTGACGGAGCCCCCGGGCTCCACCTTCACGCGCGCCATCGACGCGATCAAGAAGGAGGGCGCGGACACCGTCTTCTTCAGCGGCTACTTCCCCGAGAGCGCACGGCTGCTCAAGAACGCCCGGCAGGCCGGGGTGAAGGCCCGCTTCTACCTGCCCGAGGGCTCGCAGCTGCCCAACTTCGTCGAGATGGCCGGGCGGGACGCCGCGGAGGGCACCGTCACCATCTGCGGCTGCCTGGACGTGGCGTCACAGGCCGGCGGCACGACGCCCCCCGCCTACAACGCGTTCGCCCAGCGGTACGCCAAGGCCAACGGCGGCGCCCGGCCCGGCACCTACGCGGCCGAGGCGTACGACGCGGCGACGGCCGTCACCCGCGCACTCGCCCAGGGCAGGAGCACGCCCCAGGACATCAACGCCTACCTCGGCACCATCGACGTGCAGGGCGTCACCCAGCGGATCAAGTTCGGCGCCGGCGGAGCGCTGACCGCTCCCGTCATCTACGCCTACCAGGTGAAGGACGGCAGGTTCGTCTCACTGGGCGACGCGCGCACCGCCCGGGTGTCCTAGCCCTGGGGCGGTTCCTCCTCCAGGAGGTCGTCGAACTCGCCGTCCTTGACGCCGGCGATGAAGGCGTCCCACTCGGCCTCGGTGAAGTACAGGATCGGGCCATCGGGGTTCTTGGCGTCGCGCATCACCACGGCGCGCTCACCGAAGTCCTTGTGGTCGACGGGCACGTCCTTGCCATCGATGAACTCGATGATGACGCCGTCGCTGAGCACCGGCTGCTGCTCGGTCACTGGCACACCTTCTCCGTCCCAGGTGGGGTGGACGGCTCCCAGGCTAGCCCGGCCCGCCCCCACCCGCCCGCCCCTTGACCCCGAACACACGGACCCGAGAACGACCCGCGAACCCTTTGTCCCACTTGGGGGAGCAATGGCTACCGGAGGACTTCAATCCCGATCGCCAGCACGCCGAGCCTCTCCTTCTCCGGCGGGTAGATGCCGCGGATCACCCTCAGCAACTCCTCGCGGTCCTCCCCGAGATCGCCCCCGATCGACCGAGGATCCTCCTGGTCGAGCATCGCCTCGAACGACGGATACTCGGTCACCCGGGTGACACGGGTCGGGACGCGTTCGTCGCCGGAGACGAACGTCAGCTCCTGCCCGGCCCGGATCCTGCGCATGCTCGGGTACCCGACGCGGACTTCCACGGTCTTCACACCGTCCTCGATCAGTCTCAGATACGGCGCGCGAATGTTCAGCTCGGACTTGACCGCGTCGCCCATCGTCACCTCACTGGTCGGTCGTGCCGGTACGCCTCCCGGAAGTCCTGGACGGCGCTCAGGTCGCGGTAGCGGGCGGTCAGCACACGATCAAGGTCTCCGGCTCGCCGCCGCACCGGATCCACCAGCCGTGAGGCGGTGAGTGCCTGTCGTCCCTGCTCGGCGGCCTCCTCAGGTTCCCCCAGCTCGGCCAGGGCCAAGGCCAGGTCGAGACGGGCGATGGGGACCCTGCTGGGCGACTGTGACGGGTCGGGCGACGCCAGCTCGGCGTCAAGGGCGTCTTGGGCGTACTGCCTGGCGCGGACGAAGTCCCCCTGCTCTGCGTCACCGAGCCAGATGCACGCTTGTGCGGCATGGCCCCTGATGGCGAAGGAGGCCAAGGTTCCGGTGTCCATGGCAATCCGGAGCGGTGCACGGGCGGGAAGTCGTTCGTACAGCTCACCGGCCTGCCGGAACATCTCCTGGTATCCCTCTCGCTCGCCCAGCCTGGCGTGGGCGCGGGCTGCTTGCGTTCGGAGGCGGACCGCCAGTGGGTGACGCGTCGGCGCCTTGGCGATACCCCGTCGGGCGGCGGCAAGCGCGCGAGCGGGCTGGTTGTTGTAGATGGCGATCGAGGCCATGGCATCGGTGGCGAACGCGCATAGCTCGTCGTGCCCGGCCTGGTCGGCGTGCTCGAACGCGTCGATCGCCCACGCCTCAGCAGCCAGTGGGTCACCGAGGTCGTGTGCCAGCCACGCGAGCATCTCCGACAGCCATGCCGCGTAGACGAACAGCTCGCGAGACTCCTTGAGAGTGCGGGGCCCCTCGATGAGCTCGGCGACCCTGTTGCGATAGGCATGCGCGCTGACGAACACGTCGGCAGGCGCATCGATGTTCTGGCGGCGGTCGAGGGTGGCGATGACGGATTCCAGGTGGGCGAACGTGCCGTGTCCGACGGCACTGGCGCTCGCGCGCCGGGTGAACTCCATCGCCTCGGCCGCAGTGTCCGGGAGGACTCTGTGCAGGAGTTCGGGGGCGACGGCGACGGTCGCTCCCAGTCTCAGGGCATCTCGGCGTTTCGTCGGGCCACCCCCTTGTGTCGAAGTGGATGGATATTCATCATCGTCGCCCGTTTGGGGCAGCTTTGTCTCGTTCTGGGGGTGGAGTTCCGTCTCGGTGATACCGAACACGGTGGCGTAGGCGGTGACCCAGTCCCGGGGGTACACCTGGCCGCTCTCATGGCGGACGATCTGCCGGGCGAGGGCCTTGACCTTGTCCGTGGGGTGGCTGGTGATCCCGATGGCCTGACGTAGTTGCCGGGCCATCTCGAAGGTTCCCCATCCGCGCGATTGCCGCTCGGTGCGCAGCCGCTCGGCCCATGCGGGACGCTCCTGCTCCATGGCACCTCACACCCTTTCGTTCGGGGTGGCCGGGGACAGAGAGGGGGTGTCCCCGCGGGTGCTGCCATTGTCTACGTTCCGTAACTGGTTCGCAGCGCTTTGAATCTGCGTGCGGATGCGCGGTGACTGCCGGGTCCGCCGTGGGAGGCGGCCGAGACCGTCCGCCCGCGAAGACGAGGACGGCCCTGGCCCGGTGCGGACAGATCCGGGGCCTCGCCAGACGGTAGGAGGAGGTCCGACTATGGACGAGCGTGCGGGCGCCCTCGACTCGTGCGACCCACTGGCGCCGCTCGGCACGCAGTTGTCCGTGCGTGGACTGGTGGTCGAGCGCGGCGCGGACGGGCTTCATGTCGCGGTCAAGGGGGACCCGGACGCCTGTGACACCATCGCGTGCCGCCCCCGGCCGGAGGACGGCGGCAGGCCGTGGTTCTGGACGTCAAGCGGCGAGCCGATCGCTGAGGCCGACGACGAGCACATGGACGACGCGGCCCTGTACGTGCTGGTGCATCTCGCCGAGCGCTCGGGGGACGCGAGGGCGGAGCGGTGACGGGCGGGCGGAACGTCGACCAGGCGCTTGCCGTTCTGCGCGCGCGGTTCCCCGAGGCGCAGGTGTGGCGCGGAGAGCACACCGGCAAGCTGTGGGGTCTGGTACGCGACCCGTCCGGCCGGGCCCACCTGGTGGAGGCCGAAAGCCCCGTCGAACTCGGTCGGCTCCTGGAGGACGCGCAGGGCGGGCGGCCTCCGGCGCCGCGACCCGTCACCGGTCGCGCCCGCCCGGTGCCGCGTCGGGCGGGCGTGCCTACGTCCATGCCGGTGTACGGGCGGCATGAGGCGCCGCGGGCGCCGTGGTGGCGGCGCTTGGCGGGTGCCTTCGTCCAGTTGGACGACGAGGAGTGGTGAGCCGGGGGCGGCCGTGCGGTGGACCGCCCCCCGTCCCGCATCGTCGCCCCCATCCAGCGCCGCGCCCTTGACCGGGTGCGGTGGCGAACGGCGGGGCGGGGCCACGCGCGGGTGGCCCGCCTCGCCTTCCTCGGGGAGCTAGAAGTCGTGGAGGAGGCGGGCGGCGGCGATCTCCAGGCGGGACTGGGACTCCTCGGGGGTGGCGCGGCCGCGCAGCATTTCGATCATCTCCATGGTCCAGACGCTGGTCAGGGCCCGGACCACGATGCGGCGCGGGTCGTCCTCGGGGAGGTCGGCGTCCGGGCCCGCGGCGGCGCGCAGCAGGAGGGCGGCGAGGCGGTCGCCGATGTCGGTGCGCACGTCGGACAGCAGCAGCGAGCGGATCAGCGCGTCGGCCAGTTCGGGTTCGCGCATCAGGCCGCGGGTGGCGCGCATGAGCACCTCCACGGTGCGGCCGGGCGGGGAGTCGGTGCGCGGCGGGCGGCGCTCGACGCTGCCCTCCAGCAGGTCCAGCTCCTCGCTGACGACGGCCACGACCAGGTCCATCTTGGACGGGAAGTAGCGGTAGAGGGTGCCGAGGGCCACGCCCGCGCGTTCGGCCACGGTGCGCATCTGCATGGCCTCCACGCCGCCGCGCGAGGCCAGCGCGGCGGCGGCCTGCACGATGCGGCGGCGGCGCTGCAGCTGGCTGCGGGAGCGGCCGCCCTGCCGACCCGCACCGGCCGTGCTGTCGTCGGTGGTCGTCGGCTCTGCGGTCACGGTCGCTTCCCTTCCTCGCGCGTGCCCTTGTGCGGGCCGCTCGCAGCTGTGCGGCCCCAGCCTACCTTCCGGCGAGAACCTGTTATCTGAATTCGTTCCGGCGGGCGGTGGGACCCGTTCGGCGCGTTGCCCGGTGGGCGTTGTGAACGCGGCGTCCGGCCGGGCCTCTGGACAGGAACTAGAATCTGTTCTAGTTTGCGCCGTGAGGTCGGGACGGCGAAAGGTGGGCGCGGGAGTGACCGTGGCGGCGATGCTGACGGCGCGGGCCGCCGACGACCGGCCCGGCCTGCGCCGTGCCGAGGACGGACGCGCCTGGACCTGGCGCCAGGCGGTCGCCGAGTGCGCCGTCCGGGCCGCCTGGCTGGCCGCAGAGCCGCACCCCGCCGACCGGCCGGTGCACGTGGGCGTGCTGCTGGACAACGTGCCGGAGCTGGTGTTCCTTCTGGGCGGGGCCGCGCTGTCCGGGTCGGTGCTCGTCGCGCTGAACACCACCCGTCCGGCGGCCGAGCTGGCCGGGGACGCCGGGCGCGCCGACTGCGACGTGATCGTCACCGAGTCCGCGCACGCCAGACTGGCCGCCGCCGTCGGCGCGGCGACCGGGCTGCCCGTGCTGGACGCCGGCGGCGAGCCGTACCGCGCCCGGCTCGCGCGGCACGCCGGCGCGTCCCTGCCCGACGTCACCGGCGTCACCGACACGACGCTGCTCATGCTGATCTTCACCTCGGGCACGTCCGGCCGTCCCCGCGCCGTGCGCGTCACCCACCGCAAGGTCACCGTCCCCGGCCGGAACCTGGCCGGACGCCTGCTCACGCCGGACGACGTCGTCTACTGCCCGATGCCGCTGTTCCACTCCGGCGCGGTCATGGCCGCCTACGCGCCCGCGCTGGCCGCCGGGGCCGAGCTGGTGCTGCGCCGCCGGTTCTCCGCGTCCGGGATGCTGCCGGACGTGCGCGCGCACGGCTGCACCTACCTGCACTACGTCGGCAAGGCGCTGTCGTACGCGCTGGCCACGCCCGCCGCGTCCGACGACGCCGCCAACCCGCTGCGCGTCGCGTTCGGCAACGAGGCGGCCCCGGCCGAGCAGCGCGCGTTCGCCGACCGGTTCGGCTGCCATGTGGTGGACGGCTACGGCTCCACCGAGACCGCCATCGCCTTCACCCCGGACCCGCACGGCCCGCCCGGCGCGCTCGGCCGCCTCGGCGACGGCGTCAAGATCCTCGATCCGGAGACCGGCGGTGAGTGTCCGCCCGCCCGCTTCGACGCGGCCGGACGGCTCCTCAACGGCGACGAGGCCATCGGGGAACTGGTCAACACCGCCGGGCTCGGCCTGTTCGACGGCTACTACAACGAGGACGCCCCCGACCGGCTGCGCGACGGCATGTTCTGGAGCGGCGACCTCGCCTACGCCGACGCGGGCGGTCACGTGTTCTTCGCCGGACGGTCCGCCGACCGGCTGCGCGTGGACGGGGAGAACTTCGGCGCCGTGCAGGTGGAACGCGTTCTCGCCGATCTTCCGGGGCTGCGGGCGGTGGCGGTGTACGGGGTGCCGGACGCCGCGTCCGGCGACCAGGTGATGGCGGCCCTGGTCACCGACCGCGCCCCCGGCGACTTCGACGCCGAGGGGTTCGCCGCCTACCTGCGCGGCCGCGCCGACATGAGCCCCAAGTGGCCGCCCCGGTACGTGCGCGTGGCGCGGGAACTGCCCGTCACCGCGTCCAACAAGATCCTCAAGCGGAGGCTGGCCCGGGAGGGCTGGCGCACCGGCGACCCGGTGTGGTGGCGGCCCGGCCGGGAACTGGTCTACCGCAGGATGACGCCGGACGACGCGGCCGCCCTGCGCGCCGAGTTCGCCCGGCGCGGCCGCCTCCACCTGCTGGCACCCGACCCGGCCCCCGAGCCCTCGCCGAAAGGGAGCGACTGACGTGGACTTCAACCTCGACGAGACCCAGCGGGAGCTGCGGGACCTCGCCGCCGACGTGCTCGGACGCGAGGCGTCCCACGAACGGCTGGAGGCGTTCGAGAAGAGCGGCGCCCCCTACGACGCGGCCACCTGGAAGGCGCTCGCGCAGGCCGGGCTGCTGGGCGTGTGCCTGCCCGAGGACGCGGGCGGCGCCGGGCTCGGCCCCGTCGAGATGGCGGTGATCCTGCGGGAGGCCGGCGCGCACGTCGCGCCCGTGCCCCTGTACGCGGCGCTCGCGCTGGCGGCCGTCCCGATCGCGCGGCACGGCACCCCCGCCCAGCGCGCGCTGCTGGCGCCGCTGGGCGAGGGCGGCACGGTGCTGACCGGCGCGTACCGCGAGGTGGGCCCGTCCGGGACGGTCACCGCCACCGCCCGCGGTGACGGCGACGGCTACGTGCTGGACGGCGTGAAGACGTTCGTGCCGTACGCGGCGGAGTCGTCCCGCATCCTCGTCCCGGCCCGCCTGGACGGCGGTGACGTCGAGGTGTTCCTCGTGGAACCGGGCGCGGTGTCGCTCACCCCGCAGCCGTCGGCGACCACCGAGCCGCTGTCGCGGGTCGAGCTGGCGGGCGTGCGGGTCGGCGCGGACGCCCTGCTCGGCGGCGGCACCCGCGGCGAAGCCTGGCGGACGCTGCACCGCGCCGCCGTCGCCGGCGCGGTCGCGGTGGCCTCCGGCGTCATCGACAGCGCGCTGAAGCTGACCACCGACTACGTCAAGACGCGCGAGCAGTTCGATCGGCCGCTGGCGCAGTTCCAGGCCGTCACCATGCAGGTCGGGGACGTCTACATCGCCAAGCGCGCGCTGGACGTGGCCATGTGGGCGGGCGTGTGGCGGTTCGCCGAGTCGATGCCCGACGCCGACGAGGTGCTGGCGGTCGCCGCGTACAACGCCTGCGATCCGGTGCCGCGCGCCCTCTACACGTGCCAGCACCTGCACGGCGGCATCGGGCTGGACGTCACCTACCCGCTGCACCGCCGCTTCGCCTGGGGCAAGCAGGTCGGCCACCTGCTCGGCGGCGCCGACGACCAGCTCGACGCGCTCGGCGCCCTCCTCGCCGCACCCGCGACCGGGGAAGCCGCCGCGACCGTCACCGCCGGGAACTGAGGAGCGTCACGCGTGTTCATCGACCTCACCGACGAGCAGAAGAAGCTGCGCGCCGAGCTGCGCGAGTACTTCCAGGGCTGCCTGACCCCCGAGCAGCGGGCGGGCATCGCCGACGACCCGTTCGGCACCGCGTACATGGAGCACTGCCGGCGGCTCGGCCGCGACGGCATGCTCGGCGTGGCGCTGCCCAAGGAGTACGGCGGACGCGGCTACGGCCCGGTCGAGCAGCAGATCTTCGCCAACGAGATCGCCCGCGCCGAGGTCCCGTACCCGATCATCACGCTGAACACGGTGGCGCCGACGCTCCTGCAGTACGGCACCGACGAGCAGAAGCGCACGTTCCTGCCGCGCATCCTGGCGGGGGAGTGCCACTTCGCGATCGGTTACAGCGAGCCGGGCGCGGGCACCGACCTGGCGTCGCTGCGCACCACGGCGGTCCGCGACGGCGACCACTACGTCGTCAACGGGCAGAAGATCTTCACCTCGGGCGCGCACTACGCCGACTACATCTGGCTGGCCGCGCGCACCGACCCGCACGCCAAGAAGCACAAGGGCATCTCCATGCTGATCGTGGACTGCCGCGACCCGGGCTACTCCTGGACGCCGATCGTCACCATGGACGGCCGCCACCACACCAACTCCACCTACTACCAGGACGTGCGCGTCCCGGCCGACATGCTCGTCGGGGAGGAGAACAAGGGCTGGGACCTGATCGTCAACCAGCTCAACCACGAGCGGGTCACGCTCGGCCCGGCGGGCAACATCGGCCACACCTACGACCGGTTCGAACGCTGGGCCCGCACCACCGCCGGACGCGACGGCAGGCCGCTGATCGAGCATCCGGACGTGCGCCGCGCCGTCGCCCGCGTGCACGCCTACCTGCGCGTCAACGAGCTGCTCAACTGGCAGGTCGCGGCCGACCAGGACCTGGGCTGGCT
The DNA here is from genome assembly GCF_040642915.1 of Actinomadura sp. NPDC047616. Classification (NCBI taxonomy): domain Bacteria; kingdom Bacillati; phylum Actinomycetota; class Actinomycetes; order Streptosporangiales; family Thermomonosporaceae; genus Actinomadura; species Actinomadura sp. NPDC047616. The sequence goes on along the minus strand of NZ_JBEYTB010000003.1, from coordinate 638,954 downwards.
GGGCGCCCCGGACGCGTCCGCCACCAAGATCTACGGCTCGGAGCGCATGCAGGACGTCGGCCGGATCGTCGGCGACACGCTGGCCCGGTTCGGCGACCCCGGCGACCCGGCCACCGCCGAGTTCATCCGCGTGCTCGACCACGGCGTCAAGGGCGCGGTCGTGCTGACGTTCGGCGGCGGCGTCAACGAGGTGCAACGCGAGATCATCGCGATGCTCGGCCTCGGCCTGCCGCGCGCCCCCCGCTAGGAGGTTCACCGATGACGACGACGCAGGAGGCGGCCGCGGAACCGTCCGTCCACGACCGGCTGACCGAGGCGGCCGAGCGGCTCGCCGCCGCCGGGGAGCGGCCCGCGCCGCCCTGCCCCGACCCCGTCAACGCCGCGATGATCCGCAACTGGACGCAGGCGCTCGGCGACACCGGCGACTGGTCGCGGGTCGCGCCGCCCGCGATGATCCAGGTCTGGTCGATGCCCGGCCTCGTCGCGGGCAAGGGAGACTCCGCGGCCGACGAGGTGCTCCGCATGCTGGACGAGGCCGGCTTCACGGGGGTGGTCGCCACCAACTGCGAGCAGACCTACGACCGGTACGTGCGCGTCGGCGAACATCTGCGCCCGGCCATGCGGTTCGGCGGCCTGACCGGTCCGAAGAAGACCGCGATGGGCGAGGGCTACTTCGTCACCTGGTACCAGACCTGGTACGACGAGGACGACCGGCGCGTGGCCGAGATGCTGTTCCGCGTGCTGAAGTTCCGGCCGCGCAGGCGCCGCGCCGGGGCCACGACCCCCATGAGGCCGGTGACCAGCCTGGACACCGAGTTCTTCTGGGAGGGCGCCAAGGCCGGCGAGCTGCGCATCCAGCGGTGCGCGGACTGCGGCGCGCTGCGCCACCCGCCCGGGCCGATGTGCCCGTCCTGCCACTCGGTCGCCCGCGACCACACGGTGGCGAGCGGACGCGGCCATGTGCACAGCTACGTCGTGCACCACCACCCGCCCGTCCCCGGCCGGACGCCGCCGTTCGTCGTCGCCGTGGTCGAGCTGGAGGAGGGGGTGCGCGTCGTCGGCAACGTCCTGCGCTGCGACCCCGGCGAGGTGACGGTCGGCATGCCCGTCCGCGTCACGTTCGAGCACGTCGACGACGAGCTGACCCTGCCGCAGTGGATCCCCGCCGACGCCCCCGAGGACGAACCGCCCCCCGAACCCGACGAACCGGCTCTCCTGGAGATCCCGCTGACGCCCACGTTCGTCATCGCCACCGCCCTGGCCACGCGCGACTTCACACCCGTCCACCATGACACCGCGCTGGCCCGCGCCCAGGGCACCAAGGACATCTTCCTCAACATCCTCACGACCATGGGCCTGGTGCAGCGCGCCGCCCTGGCCGCCGTCCCCGGCGCGACGCTGAGCGGCATCGCCGTGCGGCTCGGCGTCCCCGCCTACGCGGGCGACACCCTGCGCCTGTACGCCGAACGCGTGGACGCGACGACGCTCAGGGTGCGCGGCGCGGTGAGCCTCGGGGACCACGTGACCGCCACCGTCGAGTTCGAGGAGGACGCGTGAGCGTCTCGGGCAAGGCCGCCGTCGTCGGCATCGGCGCGACCGAGTTCTCCAAGGAGTCGGGACGGTCGGAGCTGCGGCTGGCCGCCGAGGCGTGCCTGGACGCGATCCGCGACGCCGGGCTGCGGCCGTCCGACGTGGACGGGCTCGTCACCTACACCGCCGACACCAGCTCCGAGATCGCCGTGCAGCGCGAGCTGGGCATCCCCGGGCTGCGGTTCTTCTCCCGCGTCGACTACGGCGGCGGCGCCGCGTGCGGCACGGTCGCGCACGCGGCGATGGCCGTCGCGACCGGGCAGGCCGACGTGGTCGTGTGCTACCGCGCGTTCAACGAGCGTTCCGGGCACCGGTTCGGGCAGGCGACCCGCTCCGGCCGCGCCGACGCCACGGGGCTGGAGTTCTCCTGGCACCTGCCGTACGGGTTCGCCACCCCGGCGGCGTGGGTGGCCATGCAGGCCCGCCGCTACATGCACGAGTACGGCGCGACCGGCGAGGACTTCGGCCGCGTGGCGGTGGCCATGCGACGCCACGCGGCCACCAACCCCAAGGCGTGGTTCCACGGACGTCCCATCACGCTGGAGGACCACCAGGCGTCCCGGTGGATCGTGGACCCGCTGCGCCTGCTGGACTGCTGCCAGGAGTCCGACGGCGGCGTGGCGCTCGTCGTCACGTCCGTGGAACGCGCCAGGGACCTGCCGCGTCCGCCCGCCGTGGTGACGGCCGCCGCGCAGGGCACCGGCCCCGACCAGATGATGATGTTCGGCTACTACACCGGCGACCTGGCGGCGCTGCCCGCCATGGGCCGGGTCGGCGCGACGCTGTGGCGGCAGTCCGGCCTGACGCCCGCCGACATCCGGACCGCGATCCTGTACGACCACTTCACCCCGTTCGTCCTGATCCAGCTGGAGGAGCTGGGCTTCTGTGGACGGGGCGAGGCCAAGGACTTCGTCAAGGACGGTGGCATTGAGCTCGACGGCCGGTTGCCCGTCAACCCCAACGGGGGTCAGCTGGGTGAGGCGTACATCCATGGCATGAACGGCATCGCCGAGGCCGTCCGCCAGATCCGCGGCACCTCCGTCAACCAGCTCGACGACGTCGGGCATGTGCTGGTGACGGCCGGAACCGGCGTTCCGACGAGCGGCCTGGTCCTCAGCGCCCTGCCGTGAGCCGGGCTACTTCGCCTCCGGCGGGAAGTTGAGGCCCTGCTCCAGGACGGCGAAGGCGTCGTCGACCGCGTCGGATATCTGCTCGTAGCCCATCTTCGGCGAGCGCATCGCCTCGGCGGCGGCGTGGAACGCGCTCACCGCGGCGGCCGCGACCACGTGCGGGCGCAGGTCGGTGTCGGGGTCGGTGCCCATCCGCTCGGCGATCAGGCGGGTCAGCTCGGCCTGCTTCTTCTGCGTCAGCTCCAGGCTGCCCGCCATGAGGGTGTCGCTGTCGGCGGTCAGGTCGAGCAGGCAGCGGAAGCGCGCGGGGGCGAATCCCATCTCGCCGCGTTCGGCCGCGCGGGTGGTGTCCACCGCGATGCGGCGCAGCGCGGTCAGGATCGGCTCGTCGGTGTAGCGCTCGGCCACCATCCGCATGAGCGCGTGGTGCTGCTCCTCCTGGAAGGTCAGCGCCACGTCCTCCTTGGAGGCGAAGTAGCGGAAGAACGTGCGGGACGACACCTCGACGGCCTCGGCGATCTCGTCGACGGTGGTGGCGTCGAAACCCTTCTCGGCGAACAGCCGGAACGCGGCGTCGACCAGGGCGTCCCGGGTCTGCCGTTTCTTGCGTTCACGGCGCCCGACCGGCGCCGTGGGGGCGGGGCGGACCTGCGGACCGGCGGGGTGGGCCTCGGGGGCGGTCGCGGTCATGAGCGCAGTGTGGCATTCCCGCCACGCCTTTCGCCAGTGGAAGTCCGGCCGGTTCGGGCATGAACGGGACATGTCGGTCGGGCGGCTCGGAAGTCACCTGCGCCGTCGCGCGACCGTCATAGACTTGGCCGCCGAGTGGAGGGGGGCAGAAGCCATGGGCAAGCACAGCAAACCGCCCACGCGTCCCTGCCCTGGATGCCAGGGGACGGGCACGCACAGGGGCCACACGTGCGGGGTCTGCCGGGGCGAGGGACGGATATGACGATCTACCCCCCCGACGGGTGCACCTTCGAGGTCACCTACACCCTCGGCAAGCGCGGCATGGGTCAGGAGTCCTTTCCCGACGTGTACGCCCTCGGCCGCTGGTTCAAGGAGATGGAGCGCCGCGGCGCGTTCGAGCCCGAGGACTTCCAGACGCCGGACGAGGACGGCCGCAACGGCTACCGGATCGTGTGCGTCACCGACAGCGAACGCGTGCCGATCAGCTACTTCCACCCGCGCCTGGTGATGGGCCGCATCGAGGGCGCCCGCTAGCGCCCCCGTCGGCCGGGGCTCAGTCTTCGCTCGGGCTCGGCGTCGGGTTGGACGTCGGCGTGGGCGCGGCCGGGGGCTCGGGCGACGCGGCGGGCGGCGGGCTCGACGGCGACGAGGGGGCCGGGGAGCCGGGGTCGGCGGGCGTCGCCGACTGCGACGGCTCCGGCGTCTGCGCGGGCGACGACGGCGTGGCGGACGGCGTGCCCGGCGACGTCGATCCCGGGGCGGACGGGCCGGCGGTCGCGGTGCGCCGCTCGTCCGGCGTGGACGATCCGCCGCCTCCGCTGGACGGCGCGCCGCCGCCCGGCCCGCCGGGCACGCCGGACGCGCCGGTGCCGCCGGTCGCCCACGGCGGTGCCGCCGGACGGCTGGTCTGGGTGAACGGTCCGGTGCTCGGGCCGCCGCGCGTGGCATCGGACGCGCCGCCGGGGGGACCGCCCGCCGGGCGGGCCGAGCCCGCCTCCGTGTGGTCGCTGCGCGACGTCGGCACGAGGTTGGCCGCGCGGCCGCCGTTGCCCACCGGCCACGAGATCAGCATGCCCACCGCCGCGGCGGCGGCCGCGGCCAGGCCCGCGGCGACGCCGACCTTCCTGGCCTTGCCGCGGCGGGCGCCCGAGGGCGCGGGCTCCGGCGCGGCCTCGGCGCCGATGACGACCAGCGGGCTGGTGGCGGTGACGCTGGGCAGCGGCCGCCGCGCCTCCGCCTCGCACGCCGCCAGCACGCGTTCGCGCAGCTCGCGCGGCGGCTGGGCCGGTGCGCGGCGGGCCAGCAGCTGGGGCAGCCTGCCCTTCTCGAACGCGCCGATGAGCTCCAGGTGCGTCCGGGTGCCCGCGGGGGCGCGCATGAGCACGTCCAGGACGGCGCGTTCCAGGCGGGTGCGGGCGGCGTGCAGCAGCCCGCGCGCGGTGTCGGGGGCGACGCCCACCACCCGGGCGATGTCGTCGATCTCCAGCCACTCGCCCGCCCACAGCAGCAGCACCTCGCGGTGGTCGGCGCGCAGACCGGCGGCGGCGCGCAGCAGCGGGTCGCCCTGCCCGGCGGCCGGCCGCGGGGACGGCGGGCGGCTCTGGAACACGCCGTCCGGCAGGCCGCCCGGGGCGCCGCGTTCCAGGCAGGCCGAGCGGGCCAGCGCGTACAGCCACAGCACCGTGTCGCCGCGCGGCGGGTGGCGTACCGTCGCGACGAACGTGCTGGTGACGGCGTCCGCCGCCGCGCGGTCGCCCACCAGCGACCAGCAGTAGGCGTACAGGCGGGCGGCGTGCGCGTCGTACAGGGATCCCGGGTCCGCGCGCATCATTCCTCCGTCGTGACCTGGGCCGACCCCCCAGGCAGGACAAAACGGTGGGAAACGGGACTCTAGTGCAATCTGCGACGGAGTGGGTAGTTGGGTTGGTTTCACTAACTTTTCTCAAGATTGCCGGATAGGTGATCCGGTTCACCGGGGAAGGCTTCGAGACCGTCGCCGAAGGACTGTTTCGACAAGGGGGTGCCCCGGTGGTCCACCTGACCGTGGACGAGGTCCACCAGTACATACGCGGTGTCTGCTTCAAGAAGGGCCCGCCCGGCACCGTCGGCGCGGAGACCGAGTGGCTGGTGCTCGACCGCGCCGCGCCCGGCGCGCCGGTGCCCCCCGCCCGGCTGCGCGCCCTGCTCGACCGGGCCGGGCCGCCGCCGCACGGCAGCCGCATCACCTACGAGCCGGGCGGCCAGCTGGAGCTCAGCTCGGCGCCGTTCCCCGGGCTCGGCCCCGCGCACCGCGGCCTGGCCGCCGACATCGCGCACGTCCGCGACGCGCTCGCGCCCGCCGGGCTCGTCCTGGCCGGGCACGGCGTCGACCCGGCGCGCGACCCGGTCTTCCAGGCCGAGCACCCGCGCTACCAGTGCATGCGCAGCTACTTCGACTCCCGAGGCTTCACCGACGCGGGCATGGCGATGATGTGCTCGTCCGCGTCCGTCCAGGTGTGCCTGGACATCGGCGCGGACGCCGCCGACGCGGCGCGGCGGTGGCGGCTCGCGCACGCGCTCGGCCCGGTGCTCGTCGCCGCGTTCGCCAACTCCCCGGTACGCGCCGGGCGCCGCACCGGCCTGCGCTCCACCCGGCAGGCCGTCTGGACGGAACTGGACCCGTGCCGCACCCTGCCCGTCCTGCGGCCCGGCGCCGACGGCGACCCCGCCGAGGCGTGGGCCCGGTACGCGCTGGACGCACGCGTCATGGTGCTGCGCACCGCCGCCGGCGACTGGGTGGCCGACCCCGGCATGACCTTCCGCGAGTGGCTGGCCAAGGGGGAGCCGGGGCTGGACGACCTCGTCTACCACCTGTCCACCCTGTTCCCGCCGGTCCGGCCGCGCGGCTGGCTGGAACTGCGCATGATCGACGCGCTGCCCGGGGAGTACTGGGCGGTCCCGGTCGCCGTCGCCACCGCCCTGCTGGACGACGCGCGCGCCTCCGCCGCCGCCGAGGCCGCCACCGAACCGGTCGCCGACCGGTGGGCGGCCGCCGCCCGCGACGCGCTCGCGGACCCGGCCCTGGCCAGGGCCGCCCGCGCCTGTTTCCACGCCGCGCTGGACGCCCTGCCCCGGCTCGGCGCCCACCACCTGATCCCGCTCGTGGAGGAGTACACCTCGCGCTACGTCGACCGCGGCCGGTGCCCCGCCGACGACGTCACCGGCACCTCCGGTCCACCCCTCCGCCCCGACGAACCGACCCGTGAAGGAACCCGTCATGCCTCCGCTGAGCTCGCTTGACGAACAAGCGTTGAAAGAACTGATCGCGGCTGAGCTGCAATCGGCGCGGGACCGCAGCCTGGGCCTGACCACCGAGGCACTGGACGAACCCGAGCTGACCGCCCAGGTCTCCCCGCTCATGTCCCCCCTGGTCTGGGACCTGGCGCACGTGGGCAACTACGAGGAACTGTGGCTGCTGCGCGCCGCCGCCGGCATCGAGCCCATGCGCCCCGAGATCGACGACCTGTACGACGCGTTCGAACACCCCCGCGTTGAGCGCCCCAGCCTCCCGCTGCTGCCCCCCGAGGAAGCCCGCGAGTACATCGCCACCGTCCGCGCCAAGGTGCTCGACTCCCTGGACGCGGTGCGGTTCGACGGTTCCGGACCGCTGACCACGGGCGGGTTCGTCTACGGCATGGTCGTGCAGCACGAGCACCAGCACGACGAGACCATGCTGGCGACGCACCAGTTGCGCAAGGGCGCCCCCGCCCTGCTCGACCCGCCGGAGACACCGGCCCCCGCCCGTGACACCGTGCCGGCGGACGAGGTCCTCATCGAAGCGGGCCCGTTCGAGATGGGCACGTCGGACGACCCGTGGGCCTACGACAACGAACGTCCCGGTCACGTCGTCGACCTGCCCGCCTACTACATCGACACCGAGCCCGTCACCAACGCCGCCTACCTCGCCTTCATGGAGGCCGGTGGCTACGACGACCCGCAGTGGTGGCACCCCAAGGGCTGGGAGTGGCGCTGCGCCAAGGGCAAGCGCGCCCCCGCGTTCTGGACACGTGAGGCGGGCCAGTGGCTGCGCCGCCGTTTCGGCAAAGTGGAACCGGTGCCCTTGGACGAGCCCGTACAGCACGTGTGCTGGTACGAGGCCGACGCCTACGCCAGGTGGGCGGGCAAACGGCTGCCCACCGAGGCCGAGTGGGAGAAGGCCGCCCGCTGGGACCCGGTCGCGGCCCGCTCCCGCCGCTACCCCTGGGGCGACGAGTACGAGGAGGGTCGCGCCAACCTGGGACAGCGCATGCTCCATCCCTCCCCGGCGGGGTCCTTCCCTTCGGGGGCGTCCGCGTACGGAGTGCGGCGGATGCTGGGGGACGTGTGGGAGTGGACGTCCACCGACTTCCACGGCTACCCCGGCTTCCGGTGGTTCCCCTACAAGGAGTACTCCGAGGTGTTCTTCGGCCACGACTACAAGGTGCTGCGCGGAGGCTCCTGGGCCACGCACCCTCTCGCCGTACGCGGCACGTTCCGTAACTGGGACTACCCCATCCGCCGCCAGATCTTCACAGGGTTCCGCTGTGCGCGCGACGCGGCGGAGCCGCCGGCGCAGCCGTCTCTCTCGCGCCGCGGGGGGCGTGGGGGGTCGTCCCCCCACAGGCAACAGGGTTCGCGCGACGCGGCGGAGCCGCCGGCGCAGCCGTCTGGGGGCAACTGATGTGCCGGCACGTGGGATACCTCGGGGCGCCGGTGACGTTGCACTCGTTGATGTACGAGGGGGAGCACTCGCTGGAGCGCCAGTCGTACGCGCCGCGCATGACGCAGGGGAACCTGCTGAACGCCGACGGGTTCGGCGTGGGCTGGTACCACGAGGGGGAGGCCGTCCGGTTCCGCAGGGCGCAGCCCATATGGACCGACGCGTCCTTCCGGGAGGTCGCCCGCGTCGTGACGTCCGGATGCGCGGTCGCCGCCATCAGGTCGGCGACCGTCGGCTTTCCCGTGGACGAGAGCGGCGCCCAGCCGTTCCGTGACGGCCCCCGCCTGTTCAGCCACAACGGCCTAGTCGAGGGGTTCGCGGGTGTGGAGGCCAAGCTGCGCGAACTGGCCGGGGACCTGGCGCCCGTGCCCGACGCGCGCGCCGCCGTCGACTCGGCCCTGCTGTTCGCCATGGCCGCCCGGCACTGGCGCGACGGCGCGTCCCTCGCCGAGGGCCTGGCCGCCGTGGTGCGCACCGTCGCCGCCCTCGCCCCCGGCCGCTACAACCTGCTCGCCGCCGACGGCACCGCGCTCGCCGCCACCACCTGGGGCGACTGCCTGCACGTCCGCGCCAGGCCGGACGCGGTGATGCTGTCGTCCGAACCCCTGGACGAGTCCGGATGGCAGGCCGTGCCCGACCGTTCGCTGGTGACCGCGGACGCCGAGTCCGGCGTCCGCGTCACCCCCCTGTGAAGGAGCCGCCCGTGGACCGGTACCTGACCGCCGACGACCTGGCCAAGACGCTGCGCCGCGACGTGCGCGACGGGCTGACCGCGACGCCGAAGACGCTGCCGCCCAAGTGGTTCTACGACGAGCGGGGCAGCGCGCTGTTCGAGGAGATCACCCGGCTTGACGAGTACTACCCGACCCGGCGGGAACGGGAGATCCTCGCCGCGCGGGCGCCCGACATCGCCGCCGCCACCGGCGCCGAGACGCTGCTGGAGCTGGGCGCCGGATCGGGGGAGAAGACCCGGCTGCTGCTGGACGCGCTGGACGGCACGCTGCGCTCCTACGTGCCGGTGGACGTCAGCGGCGACTTCCTCGCCGAGGCCGCCGGGCAGATCGCCGCCGACCACCCCGGCCTGGCGGTGCGCCCCGTCGTCGCCGACTACGAGCAGCACCTGCACCTGCTGCCCGGCGGACGGCGCCGCCTGATCGCCTTCCTCGGCGGGACGATCGGCAACATGCCGCCCGGCGCCCGCGTCGGCTTCCTCGGCGGCCTGCGCGCGGGCATGGCCGACGGCGACGCGCTGCTGCTGGGCGCCGACCTGGTCAAGGACGAGCGCCGTCTCGTGCGCGCCTACGACGACGCGGCCGGGGTCACCGCCGCGTTCAACCGCAACGTCCTGCACGTCGTCAACCGGGAGCTGGACGCCGACTTCGACCCCGGCGCCTTCGAGCACGTCGCGCTGTGGGACGCCGAGCGGGAGTGGATCGAGATGCGGCTGCGCTCGGCCCGCGACCAGGCCGTCCGGATCGGCGGGCTGGACCTGGCGGTGTCGTTCGCGGCGGGCGAGGAGATGCGCACCGAGATCTCCGCCAAGTTCCGCCGGGAACGCCTGGAGGACGAACTGCGCGCCGCCGGCCTCGCCCTCGCCGAGTTCTGGACGGACGCGGCGGGCGACTTCTCCCTGTCCCTGGCCCGCCCCGCCTGACCGTGCCGCCTGACCGTCTCGTCTGAGCTGGTCGCCCGCCCCCGGTCTGTCCTCACCGGACGGGCCGGGGGCCGCGCGTCAGGCGGTCGCGCGGGAGGGGTGGGCCAGGTGCAGGCGGCGCAGGTTCTCCACCAGGCGCGCGGCGATGTAGCGGTGGCCCTCCGGGGTCGGGTGCACCCCGTCCTTCTTGATGAAGACCGCCGCGTTGCCGGTCCCTTCGGAACGGTTGCCGGTGATCCACCGCTCGGCGATCGGGTCGATGAACGGCACGCCCAGCTGCTGGGCGACCCCGCGCAGCTGGTCGCGCACGGCCAGCGCGGCGGGCGGGGGCGTGTCGCTGCCCCAGATCGGGCCGATCAGCGCGATACGGGTGCCGGGCCAGCGCTGCCGCGCCCGCACCAGCAGGTCGCGGGCGGGCGGGCCGACCTGCACGTCCCGGACGCGCGCGTCGTTGTGCCCGCCGGAGATGATCAGCAGGTCGGGGGCCGGGCGCCAGCCGAGCTGGCTTTCGAACATCACCCCGAACGGCGTGCGGCCGGCGCCGCCCTGCACGAACCCGGTGCCGCCGCGTCCTCCGACGATCACCTGCCAGCCGAGCAGCCGCGCGGCGGCCGAGGCGTAGGCGGTCTCGACGAGGGTGCCGCGTTCGCCCACCGTGTAGCTGTCGCCGAGGAACATGACCACCGGGGCGCGCGGCACGGCCGACGCCGAGGGGGCGGCCGGGGCGGCGGCGTTCGGGCGGCTCGGCTCGGAGAACGCGCCACAGCCCGTCGCCAGCAGGGAACCGAGGCACAGCGTGGCGATCGCCGCGCCGCGGCGGGCGCGGCGAGATGTCATGAAGTGACCACCATTTCTCCGGGGACGCACCGAATACTACTGAGGACCGCGCCTCCGGAGGGGCGGTCTTACCCGACACGTGGCGTTCACCGGCGGCTCATTTGGCCGACCCGGACGTGCCACCCGCCGACGCGAGCCTTCCGCGCGTGAATCGACGCGACCGGCTGCGGGAACTGGATCTGCTGCGCTTCGCCGCGGCCATGGCGGTGGTGCTGTACCACTTCACCGGCTTCGGCGGCTCGGGCCCCTGGCCGGAGCCCGCCCGGGAGGTGTTCCCCGGCCTGGGCGAGATCACCCGGTACGGCTATCTCGGCGTCGACCTGTTCTTCATGATCAGCGGCTTCGTCATCCTGATGAGCGCGTGGAACCGCGGGCCGGGCGAGTTCGGGATCTCCCGGGTGACCCGGCTGATGCCCGCGTACTGGGCCAGCGTGCTGCTGGGCGCGGTCATCTACCTGGTGTTCGGCCTCGGCAAGGGCGTCCCGGGGCTGGTCGTGCCCAACCTGACCATGCTGCAGGCCGGCCTGGGCCTGCAGAACGTGGACGCGGTCTACTGGACGCTCTGGGTCGAGCTGCACTTCTACTTCCTGGTGGCGCTGCTGGCCGCCCGGAGCATCACCTACCGGTCCTGCCTGGTGTTCATGGCCGCCTGGATGCTCCTCGGGGTGTTCGCCGACGAGGCGGAGAACAAGTTCCTGCAGATCATGCTGGTGCCGACGTGGAGCCCGTACTTCATCGCGGGCATGGCGCTCTACCTGATCCACCGGTTCGGGCCGACGCTGCTGCTGTGGGGGTACGTGGCGGCGGCGTGGCTGCTGGCGACGCACTGGGCCGCCTGGCGCACCGACGTGGCGTTCAAGGGCGCGCACGAGGTGGTGGCGTCGGCCGCCGTCGCCGGGATCTTCCTCATCATGATCCTGGTGGCGACCGGGCGGCTGTCGTGGCTGCGCTGGCGCGGGCTGACCGTGCTGGGCGCCCTGACCTACCCGCTGTACCTGACGCACTCGCAGATCGCACTGCCGCTGCTGGAACGCGCCTACCCGTCCCTGGACCGCTGGACGGCCCTGGTGCTGGTCACCGCGGTGTCAATGCTGGTCGCCTACGCGGTGTACCGGCTGGTCGAACGTCCGGGGCAGGCGTGGCTGCGCCGCCGGTTGCGCGCCTCGCTGGTCCCGCTGCGCCGCCCGCCGGAGCAGCAGGCCGCCGAGCCGTCCGTCCCCGCCCCGCGCCCGGCGGACGGCGATCTCGTCGGGGCGGGCGGCCGTCCCGCCTCGCTCGGGTGAACGCCGGGAAAACTCATAACGTTCGGCGTATTGACATATCTTTTCCCGGTTCCTTAGTGTCTTCGCATGTCAGAGCGTGATCGTCCGCTCCATGCGCGGATCCGCATGGAGATCGAGGCGCGCATCAGGGACGGCCGCCTCGGCCCCGGGACCCGGGTGCCGACGGAGGCCGAGCTGGGCCGCGAGTTCGGGGTGTCCCGGATCACGGTGCAGCGGGCCCTGCGCGACCTCGCCGAGGCCGGGCTGGTCGTCCGGTACCGGGGACGCGGCACGTTCGTGGCGCAGACGGCGAGCGAGGAGAACCTCCTGCGCTTCACCGGACTGCTCACCCCCGGGCCGGAGAAGCACGGCGACCACCGCGTGGTGTCCGCCGAGGTGCTGCCGGCCGGCCGGGCGGCGCTGCGGCTGCCCGGTCTGGACGACGACGAGGCCGTCGTGCAGCTGGAGCGGCACAAGCTCGGCGACGACGGCGTGGAGGTGCTCAACACCGAGCTGGCGGTGCTGCCGTTCCGGTACGCGCCCGACCTGCCCGACCGCCCGCTGGAATCCCTGATCACCCACGTCTACCTGCGGGAACGGGGCGTGGCCCTGCGCCGGTCCCGGCTGTACGTCGAACCGCACGCGCTGACCGAGGAGCAGGCCGCGCTGTTCGGGCTGCCCGCCGGCGCACCGGTGTTCCGGTGGCTGCGGGTCACCTGGGCCGCCGGCGACGAGCCGGTGGAGGTCATGGAGGCGATCCTCCCGGCCACCACCGAACGGTTCTACGTCGAGACCAACCTCGCCTGACGCCTCGCCCGGCTGGACCGTTCCCACCTGTCATCCACCGCCGATCCCCGCAAGTTCCCGCCCCATACCCCACCTCTTCCGATGGTGAGCCCTGCCCGGGCTCCGCGGACCTGCCTGGAGGTATGTCCCGTGCCCCCTCATTCCCTCGTCCCATCCCGCGTGACCGGCCTGGCCGGCCTGACCGCCGCGGCCGCGCTGGCGCTCGGCGCCTGCGCCGCCCCCAACCCCTCGGCCGCCGCGGGCACCGTCGTCGTCGCCGGATACGGCGGCTCCTACCAGGAGGCGTTCGAGCAGTCGGTGATCCCCGGCTTCGAGAAGTCCTGCGGCTGCAAGGTCACCTACATCGCGGGCAGCTCCACCGACACCGTCGCCAAGCTCAAGGCGCAGGCCGGCCGCCCGCAGATCGACGTCGCGCTGATCGACGACGGCCCGCAGGCGCAGGCCGCGCAGGCCGGCCTGCTCGCCAAGCTCGACCCCGCGCGGGTGACGCGGCTGCCGCAGGTCGCCGAACTGGCCCGGCTGCCCGGGGACGTCGGCGTCGGCTTCGGCCTCACCGCCACCGGCATCGCCTACAACCCCGACTGGTTCGCCGAGAACGGGCTGCCGGAGCCGACGAGCCTGGAGGACCTGGCCTCCCCCAAGCTCAAGGACAAGGTCGTCCTGCCGTCCATCACCAACACCTACGGCGTCCACCTGCTGGTCATGGCGGCCAAGGCGGGCGGCGGCTCGGAGAAGAACATCCAGCCCGGGTTCGACGTGGTGCGCAGGCTGGCCGCCAACGCCGTCACCTTCGACAACACCGCCGACGTCTCCAACTACTTCCTGCAGGGCCAGGCGGCCGCCTCGGTGTGGGGCAAGTCGCGCGTCGAGACCCTCGCCGACAAGAACTTCCCCATCAAGTTCGTCTACCCGAAGGAGGGCGCGGTCCCGCTGCTCGCCACCGCCAACGTCGTCAACAAGGCGCCGCACCCCGACCTGGCGGCCCGGTTCGTCAACGAACTGCTCGGCCCCGAGGCGCAGAAGAAGCTGGCCCAGGACGGGTACGACGGCCCCACCGTGAAGAGCGTCCAGCTCGACCCCGCGCTGCGCGACAAGGTCGTCAACCTCGACCGGGCCGCCGAGCTGACCCGGCTCGACTGGGCGACCGTCAACGCCGGCCGGTCCGCCTGGACCGACACCTGGAACAAGCGGGTGGAGGCGTGATGACCGGCGCGCGCCCGGACCCGGCCGGCGGCCGGCGGCTGCGCCTGACCGGGATCCGCAAGAGCCTGGGCGGCCGGGAGATCGTCAAGGGCCTGGACCTGGAGACCGAGCCCGGCGAGTTCCTCACCCTGCTCGGCCCCTCCGGCTGCGGCAAGACCACCACGCTCAACATGATCTCCGGACATCTCACCGCCGACGGCGGGACGATCGAGGTGGACGGCCGCGACGTGACCGGCACGCCCCCGCACCGCCGCTCCATGGGCATGGTGTTCCAGTCCTACGCGCTGTTCCCGCACATGACGATCGCCGACAACGTCGGGTTCGGGCTGCGCATGCGCAAGGTGCGCGGCGCCGAACGCGACCGGCGCGTCGCCGAGGCGCTGGAGATGGTCGGCCTGGACGGCATGGCGGACCGCTATCCCCGGCAGCTGTCCGGCGGGCAGCAGCAGCGCGCCGCACTGGCCCGCGCGCTGGTGATCCGTCCGGACCTGCTGCTGCTCGACGAGCCGTTCTCCAACCTGGACGCCAAGCTGCGGGTGCGGCTGCGCGAGGAGGTCGTGGCACTGCAGCGCCGCGTCGGCATCACCACGATCCTGGTCACCCACGACCAGGACGAGGCGCTGGCCGTCTCCGACCGCATCGCGGTCATGGCGGAGGGCACGATCCACCAGCTCGCCGGGCCCGAGGAGATCTACCGGCGCCCCGCCACCGGGTTCGTGGCCGAGTTCGTCGGCGAGGTCAACGCCTTCGACGGCGTCGCCGAGGGCGGCGACGGCGCCCGGATCGGGGACGCGGTCGTCGCGGCCACCCCCGCGGCGGGCCCGCCGCCCGCGGCCGGCACGGCGATCCGCGTGTACGTGCGTCCCGAGGCGGTCCGGCTGCGCAAGGACCGCGCCGCCGCCGGGCTGACCGGCACCGTCACCGGGACGCGCTTCCTCGGCTCCCGGGTGCGCTGCGACGTCGACACCCCGGCGGGCCCGGTGACGGCCATGCTCCCGTTCGACGCCGAGCCGCCCACCGTGGGGGAGGAGGTGACGTGCACATGGCGACCGTCGGACGCGTCGCTGGCCCGGCGGTAGGCACCGCGGACCGGCCGCGCCTGCGCACCGGCCTGCTGCTCGCCGCCCCCGCCATCGCGATCTTCGCGCTGCTGTTCGTGGCCCCGCTGTGCACCCTGGTGGCCAACAGCTTCCGCACCCAGCAGGGCGCCCTCACCCTGGACAACTACGTCCGCTTCCTGGGCGACCCGTTCTACCGCGGGGTGCTGCTCAACACCTTGAAGATCGCCGCGCTGACCACCGTGGGGTGCCTGCTCGTCGGCTACCCGTTCGCGCTGTACCTGCGCGGCCGGTCGCCGCGCGTGCGCAACTGGCTGGCGCTGATGCTGCTGTCCCCGCTGCTGGTCAGCATGGTGATCCGCGCGTACGGGTGGCTGGTGGTGCTCGGCCCCAACGGCCCGGTCGCGGGCGCGTTCGAGGCGGTCGGGCTGGCCGCGCCCCGGCTGCTCTACAACGACACCGCCGTGCTCGTCGGCATGGTGCACGTCATGCTGGCCTACATGGTGCTGCCGCTCATGGGCAGCCTCGACCGGATCGACCCGACGCTCGTCCCGGCGGCCCGGGGCCTCGGCGCCTCCGGCTGGACGTGCTTCTGGCGGATCACCGTGCCGCTGTCGGCGCCCGGCATGCTGGCCGGGGCGATGATCGTGTTCAGCCTGACCGCGTCCAGCTTCGTCACCCCGGCCATCCTGGGCGGCCCGAAGGTGAAGCTGATGCCGTACTTCGTGTACACGCAGGCCACCACCACCCTGGACTGGCCGTACGCGGCGGCCATCGGGTTCGTGCTGGTGATCGTCACCACCGGGCTGCTGCTGGGGTACGCGCGGCTGCTGCGCCGGGGCAGGGGCGAGGTGGTGTTCGCATGAGCCGCCTGGGCCGCGCGCTCGGCACCGTCTTCGCGGTGCTGGTCGGGTTGTTCCTGCTGGCGCCCGTGCTGGCGACGGTGGCGTCCTCGCTCACCACCACCCGGTACGTCACGTTCCCGCCCAAGGGGCTGACGCTGCACTGGTACGCCGAGCTGCTGAACAAGCCGGAGTTCCTGTCGTCGTTCCTGCTGAGCGTGGTCGTGGCGCTGGCGGCGGCCGTGGTGTCGTCGGCCGTCGGGCTGGCCGGGGGCCTGGCCATCCACCGCTACCGGTTCCCGGGGCGCGCGGCGCTGGAGGGCCTGCTGGCGGGCGCGTTCGCGGTGCCCACGATCGTGCTGGGCATCGGGCTGCTGCAGTGGTTCGCCCAGCTCGGACTGGCCGCGAGCCCGCTGACGCTGCTGCTGTCGCATCTGGTGCTGACCGTGCCGTACACGGTGCGGCTGGTGCTGGCGGGCCTGGCCGGGCTGGACCGCTCCGCCGAGCGGGCCGCGGCGGGCCTCGGCGCCTCGCCGCCGCTGGTGTTCTGGCACGTCACGCTGCCCGCCGTGCGCGGCGCGCTGGTCGGCGGGGGGTTCTTCGCCTTCATCACCTCCTTCGACGACCTGACCGTGGCGCTGTTCGTGGTCACCACCGACCTGCAGACGCTCCCGGTGCGGATCTTCAACTACCTGCAGTACGACTACGACCCGACGGTCACCGCCATCGGCACCCTGATGGTGCTGTTCGCGGCGGTCGCCGTGGTGGTGATCGAACGCGTCGTCGGGGTCGCCCGCCTGTTCGGCGCCGCCGAGGACGGGCACTGACCCACGGGCCCGTCCGGTTGCCCGAGCCCTCTGCACCAGCCGTCTGCACGGGCCGTCTGCACGGGCCGTCTGCACGAGCCGTCTTCACGAGCCGTCTTCACGATCGTTCTCACGAGCCGTCCCATCCACGAGTAAGGAGCTTGCGTGCGAGTCGTCGTCATCGGGGCCGGAGTGGTCGGCGCCGCCGTCGCGGCCGGGCTGGCCCGGCGCGGCGCGGAGGTCACCGTGCTGGAACGCGACGTGCCCGGCGCCGGGACCACGGCCACCTCGGTCGCCTGGATCAACGCCAACAACAAGGACCCCGAGCCGTACTTCGCGCTCAACCACGCGGCGGTGCGCGCCCACCACGGCCTGGCCGCGGGCGGCGGCGACTGGTTCTTCCCGACCGGCAACCTGGAGTGCGCCGCCGCGCCCGAGCACCGCGAGCAGCTGGCGGCGCGCGTCGCCAAGCTGCTGGACCGCGGCTACCCAGTGCGGCGGATCACCGCCGAGCGGGCCCGCGCGCTGGAACCCGACCTGATCCGCCCGGCCGACGCGGACTACGTGTTCTTCCCCGAGGAGGCCCACACCCTGCCGGTCAGGCTGCTCGGACGGTTCCTCGGCGAGGCCCGCGACCTGGGCGCGCGGGTGGTCGCCGGCGCCGAGGTCCGCGAGATCGCCGCCGGGCCGTCGGGGGTCACCGTGACCGTGGCCGGCGGGGACGCCTACACCGCCGACACCGTGGTCACCTGCACCGGACGCTGGACCCAGGAGGTCGCCGCCCGGGCCGGGCTGACCGTCCCGATGCTCGATCCGCGCACGTCCGGGCCCACCACCAACGGGTACCTGGGGGTGACGGCGGCGCTTCCCGCGCGGCTGTCGCGGGTGCTGACCACCGACCGGCTCAACCTGCGGCCGGACGGCGGCGGACGCATCCAGCTGCAGGCCCTCGACCTGGACGCCACCGCCGACCCCGCGGTCGAGCCGGGCCCCGCGATCGGCGCGCGGATGCTGGACCGGCTGGCGGACGTGCTGGCCGCCACCGAGGGCGCCCGCATCGAGCAGATCCGCGTGGGGCAGCGCGCCATGCCCGCCGACGGCCTGACCGTCGCCGGCTTCGCCGACCCGCACGCGCGGATCTACGTGGTCGCCACCCACAGCGGGGTGACCCTGTCGGCGCTGCTGTCCGAGGTCGTCCCGCAGGAGGTGTACGGCGGCGAGGCCCCGCTGCTCGCCCCGTTCCGCCCGGGCCGTTTCGCCGACGGCACCGCCGGCCCCGCCCCGACCCCGGCCCGCAGGCCGGGCGAGCAGTGACTCACGCCTCGGCCGCGGCGGCGGGCAGGGCGCCGGGCACGGCGGCGAGGTCCACCCCGGCCTTGGCCAGGACGTCGGCCGCGGTGCCGCGGCCGACCACGGCCAGCCCGGCCAGCAGCCGGGTGGCGCTGTTGTCCTCGGTGACTTGCCAATCTTGTGGGCGGTGGGAACGCGCCCGGCTCAGGACAGGGCCTTGATGACCAGGGGCAGGACCTGGCCCACCGCGTTCATGTCGTTGGTGAGCCGGTTCTTGGTCAGCGTGAACGCGATGCCCGTGGCGGTGTCGCCGCACGCGAAGCTGCCGCCGACCCCGCCCACGCCGAACAGGGTCGGCGAGTCCAGCTCCGGGTCCATGGGGAAGCCGACGGAGTACCCCAGGCCCCAGGTGGTCGGCATGCCGAACACCTGGTCCGGGCCGCTCGCCGACGGCGCGGTGACCTCGGCGAGCCGCTGGGGGGAGATCAGGCGGACGCCGTCCACCTCGTCCAGCAGCGCCGCGTACAGCCGGGCCATCGCGCGGGCCGAGGTCTTGCCGCCGGCGGGGATGTCGGCCTCCAGCATGTCGGTCCGGTTGCCCAGCGCGGCGGTCGGGAACGCGTGCATCGGCGCCGACCGGAACAGCGGCAGGTCGGCGGGCATCTCGCCGAACGCCTCGGCCTCCGGTGCCTGGCCTTCGGGCATGGGGGCGTCCTCCAGGCGGGCGAGCCGGCCGTGCTCGGACGCGGGCATGCCGAAGTACAGCTCACCGGACACGCCGAGCGGCCCGGCCACCTCCTCTTCCAGCACCCGGGAGATCGGCCTGCCGGTGACGCGGCGCACCACCTCGCCGAGGATGTAGCCGAACGTGTAGGCGTGGTAGCCGATCTTGGTGCCGGCCTCCCACCACGGCTCGGCGTCGGCGACCGCCGCGCACATCTTCTCCCAGTCGCACAGGTCCTCGATCGTGCTGTCCAGCGGGATGCCGGGCACCCCGGCCGTCTGGTTGAGCGCGTGCCGGACGGTCACGCCGCCCTTGCCGTGCGCGGCGAACTCGGGCCACAGCTCCGCCACCGGGGTGTCGTAGCCGAACAGGCCCCGCTCGACGAGAACGTGCACGACCGTGGCGGTCGCCGCCTTGCCGATCGACCAGTTGTAGAAGACGGTCCCCGGGGTGACGGCACGTCCGGTGTCGGGGTCGGCGACCCCCGCGGCCGCCTCCACGACGGGCTTGCCGTGCTGGTAGACGGCGACCTGGACGCCCCGCTCCGTCCCCGACTCCACCATCTGCTCGATGGCCTGCTGAACCTGTGCCTGCAAGTCCGCGCTCATCTGTCGGTGCTCCCTTCCAACGTCTGCACCCGTACAGACTGGCGGTCCTGCACAAACTCATCGCGGCATTGACCTAAAACTGGCGCGTCCTGGTCCTCGCGTGGCGTGGGGCGTCTGAGGTTGGAGGTGTGACGTTTCCGGGCGCGCAGGCGCTGGAGGAGGTAAGGGGCGGGCCCTCCGGCCGTGAGCGGGGATCGGGCGGCCCGCCCCCTCCAAACGCCGGGTCAGGCGGGGGCGTCCAGGGGACGCAGCTCGTCGGCGTAGCTGACGGACACGCGGCGCATCACGCCGTCGCGGTCGATGGAGTACTGGCCGAGCCGCCACAGCGGCGGCGAGTAGGCGTGGATGGACACGCTGGCCTCGGCCACGCCCACGAGGCGGTGGATGTGGTCGGGCCCGAAGCAGAACGACCGCCCCTCGGTGACGACCGTGCGGACGTGGTCGCCGCCTATGCGCGGGTTGCATTCCTCCAGGGCGCCCGAGACGACGCGCACCGCCCCCGAGGAGATGTCGTGGTCGTGCCAGCCGGTGTCGTTCTGCGGGGTCCAGCACAGCAGCCAGACGTCGACGTACTCGTCGCGGTGGAGCGATGCGTAGTGCCGCTGGTCGTCGGAGAAGGCGACGTGCTGCCGCCACAGCCCGGGTTCCTGCGCCAGGGCGTCGACCAGGGTACGCAGCTCGCGCTTGTCGAGTGTCCTGGCGGGCAGGCTCGCCAGACAGGACGAGGCACCGGGGGAAGGGGGGGTCAGCAGTGCCTCAGACGGCATGGATTCGCTCCTCTCCATTCAGTAGGCGGTACGGATTGGTGACGCGGAAGGCGTGCCGGGCCGCGTCACCCTGCATGAGGTCGGCGGGAAGCGCGTACGGGCGGTCCGAGCCGTGCACGACGGCGTCGACACCCAGCGCGCGCACGACGGCGTCGGCGGCCCGCGGCCCGTAGGAGGAGGTCTCGACGAAGGCGTCCGGGTCGACCTCGCCCCGGCCGCCGCCCCGGGCGGCCAGGCGTTCACCGTGCACGGGGGCGAGCCCCGCCAGCAGCGCGAAGCACACGCGCAGGCGCGGATGACGCGGACGGCCGTAGGCGCGGAACGCGAACCAGGCGGCGTGCATCTGCTGCACGTAGGGCACCAGCGCCGTCCACCACGCCGGGACGTCGCCGTCGACGCGGGGAGCCGGGCCGGGGTGGACGAACAGCGGCAGGCCGCGTCGCTCCAGCACGTCCAGCAGGGGCGCGCAGCGGGCGTAGCCGGCGGCGTCGGCCAGCGCGTCGGCGGGGAGCTGGAGCCCGACGAAACCGCGGTCGAGGTCGTGGGCGAGCGCGTCCGCGTCGATCTCCCGGACGCACGCGGCCGCCCAGGCGCGGAACGGCTCGGGCAGCGCGGCGGCGCCGTCGTGGTAGGCGTCCAGAAGTGGCCGACTCTCCTCCGGGGGCAGCCATTCAATGCCCAGAGGTGAGGACAGTGAGACCAACGCGGCGTCCAGGCCGTCGGCGGCGACCAGCTCGGCGCGGCGGGACGGGTCGTGGTCGTCGGGGTCGACCTCGTACGGCGGCTCTCCGTGCAGGTGAAGCGTCCATCCGTCGAGCCGGGGCGGGGTGCGGCGGGCGCGCAGGGCCTCGACGAGGGGAGCCCCCCACAGATGCTGGTGCACGTCCACGCCGGGCATGCGCGATCCCCCCGGAACTCTCTCGGTTGTACTGAACCGCATCAGTGAACCGTTTCAGTGAAGCGGTTCAGTCAGCGGCACGTCAAGTCGGTGCCCCGGGACTGTCGGCGCCGCCCTCTAGGGTTGGACTGTGCCAGGCAGGCGCAAGCGCGCGACCATCAGAGAGGTGGCGCAGGCGACCGGGCTGTCGCCTGCGGCCGTCTCGTACGCGTTGCGCGGCATCCAGACGTCGGAGGAGACCCAGGAGCGTGTGCGCGCGGCGGCCGAGGAGCTCGGCTACGAGGCGCATCCGATCGCCCGCGCCCTGGCCAGCGGCCGCACCGGCATGGTCGGGCTGCTGTGCGGGTCGCTGGAGGACTACTGGCAGCAGTCCCTGGCCGTGGGCATCGGCCGGGCCCTGCTGGCCCGCGACCGCTACGCGCTCATCGTCGACGCCGTCGGCGACCCCGAGCGCGAGCTGTCGCTGGCCCGGCAGCTGCGCGACCAGCGGGTGGACGGGCTGATCGTCCAGCCGCTGGACCCGTCCGCGCCGTTGTGGGCCGAGCTGGCCGAGACGCTGCCGGTGGTGTCGATCGGCGACGTCCTGGCGGGCGGCAACTCCCAGGGCGAGGTGGTCTTCGACAACCGGCGGGGCGTGACCCTGGCGCTGGAGCACCTGCGCCTCCTCGGGCACCGCCGCGTCGCGGTGTTCACGCCCACCGGCTCCAGCACCCCCGACCGTCCCGCCGACGTCCACGTCAACGCCGAGGCCAAGCGGCTCGACCTGGAGGTCGAGGTGGTCGTCGCGCCGCAGTCCCTGGCCGAGGCCACCGACACCGCCCGCCGGGTGCTGGAGGGCCCCGGCCGCCCCTCGGCGGTCTTCTGCTTCTCCGACGTGATCGCCTACGGGGTGTACGCGGCGACGCGCGCGCTCGGCCTGGCCGTCCCCGGCGACGTGGCCGTGTGCGGATACGACAACCATCCGATGTCGGCCCTGCTCACGCCGCCGCTCACCACCGTCGACTGGGACATCGGCGGCATCGTCGACACCGCGGTCCGCCTGGTGGTGGACGTCATCGAGGAACGCTCGCCCACCCGCCGCGTCGTCTGCGAGCCCGCCCTCCGCGTGCGCGACTCCACGGCCCAGAAGACCGCATGACCTCCCGTGGCCTGGCCGCGGTGCGTGCCCGCTCGGTGCGGGCCGCCGTCCGTCGTCTTCCGTGGCTCGGTGCGGCGCTACGGCTCCTGAGGGCCGAGAGGGGGGAGAGGCCACGGGGCCGGCGGGCCGTCCTGAGACGGGGTCGTGCCGGGCGGCGCGGTGGCCTGGCGCAGGGTGCGGGCCAAGCGGGGCAGCAGGTCGGCCGCCGACGCGATGTCGGTGTCCAGGGGCCGGTCCTCCACGCGCGCGTCCAGCACGCCGGCGGCGATGTCGTAGGCGGCCCTGAGCGGGCCGCCCGCGGGGGCGCGGCCCTGCATCCGCAGCGCCCGCACGGCCGCGACCAGCTCGCAGCCCAGCCCGATCCGGTACGCGCCGAGCGCGTCGGTGGTGGCGCGCGACGACTGCGTCGAGAAGCCCGCGTGCTCCTCCACGCCGCGCGACAGCACGGCGCTGCCCAGCGCGGCGGGCGTGGCCAGACGGCGGACGTCGGCCAGCGCCGAATGCGCCACGTACTCCAGGATCATGATCCCCGAGGACGCCTCCGTGGCGCCCTGGAACGGGTACAGGCCGGTGAACGACGGCTCGGCCAGCGTGCCGAGACGGGCCGCCGACAACGCCATGGTCTGGAACAGCGCGGCCCGTACCGAGTCCAGGGCCAGCCCCACGTAGGCGGTGTGGAAGTTGCCGTTGTGCCAGACGGTGCGGCCCGCCACGTCCACCAGCGGGTTCTCGGCGCGGGCGTTGATCTCGCGGGTGACGGTGTCCTCGGCGTAGGCGGCGGCCTCCAGCGCCGGGCCGTGCACCTGCGGGAACGCCCGGTAGCCGTACGGGTCCTGGATGCGCGCGGGCGTGGGCTGCTCGTAGGCGAGCAGGGTGCGCATCGCGTCGGCGACCTGCTGCTGGCCCGGGTGCGGGCACGCCTCCTGCACGGCCGGGGAGTACGGCTCCTCCGACCCGCGCACCGCGAACAGCGACAGCGCCGCCACGACGACCGAGGCGTCCAGCAGTTCGCGCAGGTCGGTGACGGCCAGCGCCGCCTCGCCGAGCGTGGCCGCGTTGGAGCTGATGAACGCCAGCGCGTCCGCCGAGCGCAGGGTGAAGCCGGGGCCGCGCTCGGTGCCGCCGTCCGCGCCGCCGCCCAGCCAGGCCCGCTCGCCCAGCAGGCACAGCGCGGTGGACGCCAGCGCGGTCAGGTCGCCGGTGCCGATCGCCCCGTACACCGGCACGGGCGGCAGCAGGCCCAGGTTGAGCACGTCGGCGAGGGCCTGCAGGACGCCCGGGTCCACGCCCGAGCCGCCCGCGGCGATCTGGTTGAGCCGCACCGTCAGCATCGCCCGGACGATCTCGGGGGCGACCAGCGGGCCCGCGCCGGCGGCGTGGCTGCGCAGCAGCCGCAGGCCGTGCGCGTCGGCGTCCTCCCACTCCACGTCCACGACGCGGTTGGCGCCGACCCCGGTGGTGCGGCCGTACACCGGTTGGGCGGCCGCCACGTCCCGGGCCACCCGCCAGGCCGCTGTGGCACGTTCCACACCGTCCTCGGCTATGGCGATCGTCACGTCGCCGCGTGCGGCCCGGGTGACCTGGGCACAGGTGAGCGATGTGCCATCGATAACGATTCGGCTGTTTTCCACGCCCTCACGGTACTTTCCGTATTTTTCAGGTAGTTATGCTTCGGTGACGGGGCGGGCCGGTCTGGCGGCCATGGCTCCGGCGGTATCGATTGACTACCGTGAGGTAAGGACGTACCCGAGCAAAGCGTTACGGAGCAGGCAGCCGCCCACCAGGACGATGACACCCACCGGACAACCCACCGGAGACCGCGGCGTCGCCCCGACGCCCACGAGGACGTGACCACCTTGATCACCTTTGCGGGCGTGACCAAGCGCTACCCCGACGGCACGGTCGCCGTCGACCATCTGGACCTGGAGATCCCGGCCGGGCGGATCACCGTGCTGGTCGGCCCGTCCGGCTGCGGCAAGACCACCACGCTGCGGATGATCAACCGGATGGTGGAGCCCAGCGAGGGCACCGTGACGGTGGACGGCCGGGACGTGCGCGGCGTCGACCCCGCCACGCTGCGCCGCGGCATCGGCTACGTCATCCAGCAGGCCGGGCTGTTCCCGCACCGCACGATCGTCGACAACATCGCGACCGTGCCGTACCTGCTGGGCTGGGACAAGAAGAGGGCCCGCGCCCGGGCGCACGAGCTGATGGAGCGCGTCGGCCTGGACCCGGCGCTGGCCCGCCGCTACCCCGCCCAGCTGTCGGGCGGCCAGCAGCAGCGCGTCGGCGTCGCCCGCGCCCTGGCCGCCGACCCGCCGATCATGCTGATGGACGAGCCGTTCAGCGCCGTCGACCCGATCGTGCGCGCCGGGCTGCAGGAGGAGTTCCTGCGGCTGCAGCGCGACCTGGAGAAGACGATCGTGTTCGTCACCCACGACATCGACGAGGCGGTCAAGCTGGGCCACCGCATCGCGGTCTTCCAGGTCGGCGGCGTGCTGGCCCAGTACGCCACCCCCGACGAACTGCTGGAGCGGCCCGCCGACGACTTCGTCACCGACTTCCTCGGCGGCGAGCGCGGCATCCGCCGCCTGCGCTTCTTCCAGGAACTCGACGCCGAGGACTCCGCCGCCGGAACCGCCGGGGACGCCGCAGCCGAGGGCGAAGGCGGCCGGACCGCGGCGGCGGGGCGGTGAACGCGCTGGCGGCGGCCGCCGCCGACGGCGAGCCGCTCATCCGCTGGGACTGGATCTCGCGCAACCTCGGCGGCTCCATCGCCGAGGCGTTCCGCGAGCACCTGGTGCTGTCGTTCACGCCGGTGCTGCTCGGCCTGCTGATCGCGCTGCCGCTCGGGCTGGCGTGCGCGCGCTGGTCGCGGCTCTACCCGGCGGTGCTGGCCGCCACCAGCGTGCTGTACGCGGTGCCCGCCATCGGCCTGTTCGTGATCTTCGTGGCGTTCACCCAGCTCACCTACACCACGGTGATCGTCCCGCTGGCGCTGTACACGCTGTCGGTGCTGGTGCCGAGCGTGGTGGACGGGCTGCGGTCCGTCCCCGACCACGTCCGCCAGTCCGCCGAGGCCATGGGCTACCGGCCGCTGCGGCGGCTGCTGCGGGTGGAGCTGCCGATCGCGCTGCCGGTGGTGATGGCCGGGCTGCGGGTCGCCACGGTCGCCAACATCAGCCTGGTCAGCGTGGGCGCGCTCATCGGCATCGGCGGCCTCGGCCAGCTCATGGTCACCGGGATGAAGTGGCCCGGCGGCGGGTTCACCACCCCGATCGTCGTGGCGATCGTGCTGATCATCCTGCTGGCGCTGGTCGCCGACCTGCTCCTGCTGCTCGTCCAGCGGCTGCTCACCCCCTGGGAGCGGGCCGGGCGCCGCGGGAAACGCGCCGCGCGCCGCGAGGCGGCCGCCGAGCCGCGCCGGGCGGCCGTGACGAAGGGCGAGGGCGCCGCGTGAACGTCATCTGGAACTCCCTGGGCTGGTTCGGTGAGGCGGGCCGCTGGTCGGGCCCCGACGGCATCCCGGCCCGGCTGCTGGAGCACCTGTGGTACTCGCTGCTGGCCTTCGCGATCACCGTGGCGATCGCGCTGCCGCTGGGCCTGGTGCTGGGCCACCTGCGGCGCGGACGGGCCGCCGCGGCCGCCGGTTTCCTGGTGATGTCGTCGGCGAACGCGGCGCGCGCCCTGCCCACCCTGGGCCTGCTGATCCTCGCGGTGATCATGACGTCCGCCGGGGACCTGGTGCCGATCCTGGTCCCGCTGGTCGCGCTGGCGATCCCGCCGGTGCTGGTCAACACCTACGCGGGGGTCCAGCAGGTGGAGGCGGGGCTGCGGGACGCGGCCGAGGGCATGGGCATGACCGGACGGCAGGTGCTGGCGCGGGTGGAGCTGCCGGTGGCGATGCCGCTGATCCTGCTCGGCCTGCGCACCGCGCTGATCCAGATCATCTCCACCGCCACCATCGCCGCCTACGTGGGGCTCGGCGGACTCGGACGCTACATCGTCGACGGCTACTCCCGGCAGGACTACGACAGCATGGCCGGCGGCGCGATCCTGGTGATCGCGCTGGCGATCGTCACCCAGCTGGCGTTCGCCGCCCTGTACCGCGCCGCGGTCTCGCCGGGCGTGCGTCCGGGAGCCCCCCGCCGCACAGAGCGTCCCGGAACGAAGCGGCGCGCGCGGAGCGCACCGCCTGTGAGGAAGGAAACCCTCCCATGACCCGGATGATCCGCGGGGCGGCGCTGCTGGCCGCCGCCGTGCTCGCCCTGTCGGCCTGCGGCGGCGGAGGCGGTGACGACAACCCGCTGAGCGGTGGCGGAGGCGACGGGAGCACCATCACCATCGGCGGCGCCGACTTCCCCGAGAGCGGCCTGATCGGCGAGATCTACGCGCAGGCGCTGGAGGCCAAGGGCGTCAAGGTCGAGCGCAAGTTCGGCATCGGCTCCCGCGAGGTCTACATCAACCAGGTCAAGAGCGGCGCGATCCAGGTCTTCCCCGAGTACAACGGGGCGCTGCTGGCCTACGTCGACAAGGAGAACCCGGCCAGCACCAGCCAGGAGGTGGACGCCGCGCTCAAGCAGAAGCTGCCGCCCGAGCTGGAGATCCTCAACCCGGCGCCGGCCGAGGACAAGGACACCCTGGCGGTCACCCAGGCCACGGCCACCAAGCACAACCTCAAGACGATCGCGGACCTCAAGCCGGTGGCCAAGGACATGGTGCTGGGCGGCCCGCCGGAGTTCAAGACCCGCAAGCAGGGCCTGGTCGGCCTGGAGCAGGTGTACGGGCTGAAGTTCAAGGAGTTCAAGTCCCTGGACACCGCGGGCCCGATCACCGTGTCCAACCTGAGCAAGGGTCAGGTCCAGGCTGCCAACCTGTTCTCCACCGACGCGGCCATCAAGAAGAACGGCTTCGTCGCGCTGCAGGACCCCGAGAACGTGTTCGGCGCGCAGAACGTGGTGCCGCTCGTCTACAAGTCCAAGGTGAACGACACGGTCCGCAACGCGCTCAACGCGGTGTCGGCCAAGCTCACCACGGAGGGGCTGCTGGAGATGAACGCCGACATGTCGGAGAACAAGACCGACCCGGCGACCGTCGCCAAGAACTGGCTCGGCAAGAACGGCCTCGCCTGACCGGCCTCCTCGCACAGCCACCCGAACGGGCCCCGCGCCGGCCGGCGTGGGGCCCGTTCACGTCGGCGGAGAAGCCCTGCCGCCCAGGCGGGTGGTGAGGTCGGCGGCGGTGGCGCGGACGCGCTCGGCCAGCCACGGCCAGGACTCCTCGGGGCGGCGCTCCCGCCGGAACGTCACGGCGACCGCGGCCGTGGGATGGCCGGTGTGGTCGAACGCGCAGGCGGCGATGCTGGCCAGCCCCTCGGTGATCCAGCCGTCCTCGTACGACCAGCCGCGCCGCGCGTCGTCGGCCAGCACGCGGCGCAGCTCGCGCAGTGACGCCGGGCCCCGCCCCGTCCGGTGCACGAATGGCGCGGGCCCCGGGAACAGCGCGCGGACCTGGGCGGCGGGCAGGTGCGCCAGCATCGACCGCCCGCTGGCGGTGAGCTGCGCGGGCATCCGCACGCCCACGTCGGTCACCAGGGTCTCGGGCCGCGGCGGCTGCTCCTTGAGCAGGTAGAGCGTCTCGGCGCCGTGCAGCACGCCGAGCTGGGCGGTCTCGCCGACCCGGTCGACCAGGCGGCGCAGCAGCGGGCGGGCGAGCCGCTCCAGCGGCCCGTGCCGCAGGTAGGCCGAGCCGATCTCGAACGCGGCCACCCCCAGGCCCCAGCGCCGCTCCTCGGGCAGGTACGTCACGAACCCGTCCTCCGCCATCGCCGCCAGCAGGTGGTACGTGCTGGAGCGCGGCACGTCCAGGTGACGCGCGATCGCCGACGCCGGAAGCGGACCGGCGGACGCCGCCAGCAGCCGCAGCACCGCCAGCGCCCGCCGCGCCGCCGGCACCTGCTCGCCCATCGCGCCCCCCTCGTCCGGATGACCCTCGCCCGGATGACGCCATTGTCTCGTATGTCAGACACAGCGGCCGTCCGGGGGCTGGGGCGGCGGGGCTCGGCGCGTTCCAATGGTGGGTATGGATTTCGGCATGGGGGGCGCAGTCGTCGAGGTCGGCCCGGAACCGCTGGCCTTCGACCAGGTGGTGGCCGTCGCGCGGGACGGGGCGGCGGTGGCGCTGTCGGACGAGGCGCTGAAGCTGATGGCCGCCTCCCGCGCCCACATCGAGGAGCTGGCAGCCCGTCCCACCCCCGTCTACGGGGTGTCCACCGGCTTCGGGGCGATGGCGACCCGGCACATCGAGCCCGAGCTGCGCGAAAAGCTGCAGGTCAACGTGGTCCGTTCGCACGCCGCCGGGTCGGGCCCGGAGGTGGAGCGCGAGGTCGTCCGGGCCATGATGCTGCTGCGGCTGCGCACCCTGGCCAGCGGGCACACCGGCGTCCAGCCCCGCACCGCGCAGACCCTGGCGGCGCTGCTCAACGCGGGCATCACCCCGGTCGTGCACGAACACGGCAGCCTCGGCTGCTCCGGCGACCTGGCGCCGCTGTCGCACGTCGCGCTCGCGCTGATCGGCGAGGGCACGGTGCGGGACGCGTCCGGCGGGCTCCGCCCGGCCGCCGAGGCGCTCGCGGACGCGGGCATCGAACCCGCCGTGCTCGGCGCCAAGGAGGGCCTCGCGCTGATCAACGGCACGGACGGCATGCTCGGCATGCTCGTCCTGGCCATCGCCGACCTGCGCCGCCTGCTGACGGCCGCCGACCTCGCCGCCGCGATGAGCGTCGAGGCGCTGCTCGGCACCGACCGCGTGTTCGCCGCCGACCTGCAGGAACTGCGGCCGCATCCCGGGCAGGCCGTGTCCGCCGCCAACCTGCGGGCCCTGCTCGCCGACTCGCAGATCATGGAGTCGCACCGCGGACCCGACTGCACCCGCGTCCAGGACGCCTACTCGCTGCGCTGCTCCCCGCAGGTGCACGGCGCGGCCCGCGACACCCTCTCCCACGCCGAGCTGGTCGCCTCCCGCGAGCTGGCGTCCGCCATCGACAACCCGGTGGTGCTGCCGGACGGGCGGGTGGAGTCCAACGGCAACTTCCACGGCGCGCCCGTCGCCTACGTCCTGGACTTCCTGGCCATTCCGGTCGCGGACGTGGCGTCGATGTCCGAGCGCCGCACCGACCGCATGCTCGACCGCGGCCGCTCCGGCGGGCTTCCGGCGTTCCTGGCCGACGACCCCGGCGTCGACTCCGGCCACATGATCGCCCAGTACACGCAGGCCGGGATCGTGTCCGAGCTCAAGCGGCTCGCCGCGCCCGCCAGCGCCGACTCCATCCCCAGCTCGGCGATGCAGGAGGACCACGTGTCCATGGGCTGGAACGCCGCCCGCAAGCTGCGCCGCGCCGTGGACGGCCTGGCGCAGGTCGTCGCCGTCGAGATCCTCACCGCCGCGCGGGCCTTGGACCTGCGCACCCCGCTGCGTCCCGGCCCCGCCA
Organism: Actinomadura sp. NPDC047616; assembly: GCF_040642915.1. Lineage (NCBI taxonomy): Bacteria > Bacillati > Actinomycetota > Actinomycetes > Streptosporangiales > Thermomonosporaceae > Actinomadura > Actinomadura sp. NPDC047616. The sequence goes on along the minus strand of NZ_JBEYTB010000003.1, from coordinate 609,423 downwards.
CCGGTGCCGCCGTGGCCGCGCTGCGCCGCCGCGTCCCGCCGCCCGGCCCCGACCGCCACCTCGCCCCCGAGATCGCCGCCGCCACCGAACTGGTCCGCGACGGCACCCTCGTCGCCGCCGCCGAAACCGTCACCGGCCCCCTCTCCTGACAAGGAGCGATCGTCATGTCCGCTGGTCCCCGGCCCGTGCGCGCCCCGCGCGGCACCTCGCCCACCGCCGCCAAGGGCTGGCCCCAGGAGGCGGCCCTGCGCATGCTCATGAACAACCTCGACCCGGAGGTCGCCGAGCACCCCGACGAGCTGGTCGTCTACGGCGGGTCCGGCAAGGCCGCCCGCGACTGGGACTGCTTCGACGGCATCGTCCGGTCGCTGACCTCGCTGGAGGGCGACGAGACGCTGCTGGTGCAGTCCGGCAAGCCGGTCGGGATCTTCCGCACGCACGAGTGGGCGCCGCGCGTGCTGATCGCCAACTCCAACCTGGTGCCGCAGTGGGCCACCTGGGAGGAGTTCCGCCGCCTGGAGTCGCTCGGGCTGACCATGTTCGGGCAGATGACCGCCGGGTCCTGGATCTACATCGGCACCCAGGGCATCCTGCAGGGCACCTACGAGACGTTCGCCGCCGTCGCCGCCAAGCGGTTCGGCGGGTCGCTGGCCGGGACGATCACGCTGACCGCCGGGCTCGGCGGCATGGGCGGCGCCCAGCCGCTGGCCGTCACCATGAACGGCGGCGTGGCGATCTGCGTCGAGTGCGACCCGTCCCGCATCGACCGCCGCGTGGAGCACCGCTACTGCGACGTGCGCGTGGACGACCTGGACGAGGCGCTGCGCCTCGCCGAGCAGGCCCGCGACCGGCGGGAACCGCTGTCGATCGGCGTGCTCGGCAACGCCGCCGACATCGTCCCCGAACTGCTGCGCCGCGGCGCGCCCATCGACATCGTCACCGACCAGACCAGCGCCCACGACCCGCTGAAGTACCTGCCGCGCGGCGTGGCGTTCGAGGACTGGGCCGCCGAACGCGACAAGGACCGCGACGGCTTCGTCACCCGCGCCCGCGAGTCGATGGCCGCGCACGTCGAGGCGATGGTCGGGTTCCAGGACGCCGGCGCCGAGGTCTTCGACTACGGCAACGCCATCCGCGGCGAGGCCCAGCTCGCCGGCTACCAGCGGGCGTTCGACTTCCCCGGGTTCGTGCCCGCCTACATCCGTCCGCTGTTCTGCGAGGGCAAGGGCCCGTTCCGGTGGGCGGCGCTGTCGGGCGACCCCCGCGACATCGCCCGCACCGACCAGGCGATCCTCGACCTGTTCCCCGACAACGAGCCGCTGACCCGCTGGATCCGCATGGCGGGGGAGAAGGTGCACTTCCAGGGCCTGCCGTCGCGGATCTGCTGGCTCGGCTACGGCGAACGCGACAAGGCCGGGGCGGTGTTCAACGACCTGGTGGCGCGCGGCGAGATCAGCGCCCCGATCGTGCTCGGCCGTGACCACCTGGACTGCGGCTCGGTCGCCTCCCCCTACCGCGAGACCGAGGGCATGGCCGACGGCTCCGACGCCATCGCCGACTGGCCCCTGCTCAACGCGATGCTCAACACCTCCTCCGGCGCGACCTGGGTCTCCCTCCACCACGGCGGCGGCGTCGGCATCGGCCGCTCCATCCACGCCGGCCAGGTGTGCGTGGCCGACGGCACCGACCTGGCCGCCCAGAAGCTGGAACGCGTCCTCACCAACGACCCCGGCACCGGCGTCATGCGCCACGCCGACGCCGGGTACGAACGCGCCCGCGAGGTCGCCGCCGAACGCGGTGTCCGCATCCCCATGAACGAGACCACCGCGGACGAGGGCTGACGGCGTGGGCTTCGAGGAGATGTGGTCGGCGCTGCTGCCGGTCGGCCGCGACCCGGACGGCGGCGGCTACCACCGGTTCGCCTGGACGCCGCCGGAACTGGAGTGCCGTGCCTGGTTCCTGGACGAGGCGCGCCGCCGCGACCTGGACGTCGAACGCGACCGCAACGGCAACCTGTTCGCCTGGTGGCGCCCGGACGGCGCCGCCGGGCGGGCCGTCCTGACCGGCAGCCACCTGGACTCGGTGCCGGGCGGCGGGGCGTTCGACGGGCCGCTCGGCGTGGTGTCCGCGCTGGCCGCCATCGACCTGATGCGCGAACGCGGCGTGCGCGTCGACCGGCCCGTCGGCGTGGCCGTGTTCGCCGAGGAGGAGGGGGCGCGCTTCGGCGTCGCCTGCCTGGGATCGCGGCTGCTCACCGGCGCCATCGACCCGTCCCGCGCCCGCGCCCTGCGCGACGGCGACGGCCGCACGTTCGCCGACGTGCTCGCCGCCCACGACCTCGACCCCGACGCGATCGGCCGCGACGACGACCTGCTCGGCCGCGTCGGCTGCTTCGTCGAACTGCACGTCGAGCAGGGCCGGGCCCTGGACGAGCCGGTCGGCGCGGCGAGCGCGATCGTCCCGCACGGGCGCTGGCGGTTCGACTTCACCGGCGAGGGCAACCACGCGGGCACCACCCGCCTGGCCGACCGCCGCGACCCCATGCTGCCGTTCGCGCGGATGGTGCTGGCCGCCCGCGAGGCCGCCGAACGCCACGACGCCGTCGCCACCGTCGGCAAGGTGGACGTGACACCGGGCGGGGTGAACGCCATCCCGTCGTCGGTCGCGGCGTGGCTGGACGCCCGCGGCCCGTCCGACGACGCCGTCCGCCGCACCGTCGCCGACGTGCACGAGGCGGCCCGCGCCGCCGCCGCGTCCCACGGCGTCGCCGTGGAGCTGTCCGAGGAGTCCTACACCGAGGTCGTCGGGTTCGACACCTCCCTGCGCGACCGCCTCGTCACGGCCCTCGGCGGGGTGCCGGTGCTGCCCACGGGAGCCGGGCACGACGCGGGCATCCTGTCGGCGCGGCTGCCGACCGCCATGCTGTTCGTCCGCAACCCGACCGGGGTGTCGCACGCCCCCGCCGAACACGCCGAGACGTCCGACTGCCTGGCCGGTGTCGAGGCCCTCGCCGCGGTACTGACCGACCTCGCGCGCGGGTAGTGATTCCGTTATGCACTGGCATGCCGAGTTCGCCTGGCTCGGCGACCACATGGCCGCCGACGTGCTCATCGAGGCCGACGGTGAGCGGTTCACCCGCGTCACGCCCGGCGTCCCCGCCCCTCCGGACGCCCGCCCCCTGCCCGGCCTGACACTCCCGGGCCTGGCCAACGCCCACTCCCACGCCTTCCACCGCGCCCTGCGCTCACGCGCCCAGGGCGGCCGCGGCACCTTCTGGACCTGGCGGGAACAGATGTACGCGGTCGCCGAACGACTCGACCCCGACACCTACCGCGCCCTGGCCACCGCCGTGTACGCCGAGATGGCGCTGGCCGGGGTGAGCTGCGTCGGCGAGTTCCACTACCTGCACCACCGTCCCGGCGGGGAACCGTACGACGACCCCAACGCCATGGGGGAGGCGCTGATCGCGGCCGCGGCCGACGCGGGCATCCGCATCACCCTCCTCGACACCTGCTACCTGACCGGCGGGATCGGCCGGCCGTTGCAGGGCCCCCAGCTGCGCTTCGGCGACGGCACCGCGGGCAACTGGGCGCGGCGCGTCGACAGCCTGTACGACCACACCGGCAAAAGCGGCCGCCTGCACGCCCGGGTCGGCGCCGCCGTGCACTCCGTCCGCGCCGTGCCCCGCGAGCAGATCGGCGCCGTGGCGGACTGGGCGCGGCAACGCCGGGCGCCGCTGCACGTCCACCTGTCCGAGCAGCCCGCCGAGAACGAGGCGTGCCGGGACGCCTACGGCATGACCCCCACGCGGCTGCTCGCCGAATGCGGAGCGCTCGGCGCCCGCACCGTCGCCGTGCACGCCACCCACCTCACCGACGAGGACATCGGCCTGCTCGGCACCACCATGACCGGCGTGTGCATGTGCCCCACCACCGAACGCGACCTGGCCGACGGCATCGGCCCGGCCCGCGACCTGGCCGCCGCCGGATCACCGATCTGCCTCGGCTCCGACCAGCACGCCGTCATCGACCTGTTCGAGGAGGCCCGCGCCGTCGAACTGGACGAACGGCTGCGCACCCGCGAACGCGGCCACTGGACCGCCGGGTCACTGCTGGCCGCCGCCACCTGGAACGGCCACTACGGCCTCGGCTGGCCCGAGGCGGGACGGCTGGAACCCGGCTCGTACGCCGACCTGGTCACGGTCGCGCTCGACTCGCCCCGCACCGCCGGAGCCGGCCCCGACCACCTGGCCGAGGCCGCCGTCTTCGCCGCCACCGCCGCCGACGTCCGCCACGTCGTCGTCTCGGGCCGAGAGATCGTCCGCGACGGCCGTCACCTGCTGGTCGGGGACGTCGCCGCCGCCCTGGACTCCGCCATCACCGCCGTCACGCAGGAGGCTTGAGACCCCGCGCCCCCAGTGCCCTGCCGAACCGCTGGGCCGGAGCCTCGATCCAGCGGTAGGTCACCCGGCTCACCGCCAGCAGCACGACCACGAACACGACGAGCCTGTGCACCTCGTCGCGCCCGGACGTGCCCAGAAACCGGTCGGACAGCATCAGCAGCACGTGATGCACCAGGTAGACGGAGAAACTGATCGTCCCCAGGCCCGTCCACCACCGCGGAAACCGCCGCTCCCGCAGCAGCCACGCCCCGGCGAACGACCCGGCCGCCAGCAGCACCGAACCCGTCCAGTAGACCCGGAACCCGGCGACCTGCTCCTCGGGCACGCTGACCTGCGCGTACCCGACCCCCGCCGCGACCACGCCCGCCAGCACCGCCAGCATCGTCCCGGCGGCGGCCCGCCGCCCCATCTGCCCATGCTCGGCCCGGTACACCACCGTGCCGGTGAACATCACCGCCAGGATCACCAGCCCTTCCCAGGCTCCGATCCGGCTGTTGAGCGCGACCAGCAGAACGGCGACGACCCCACCGGCCACCCCACCGGCGATCCGCACGGCCCCCTGCCCGTACATGGCGAGCCCCACCGCCGCCGCGAGCAGCACAGCCGTACCGAGCACGACCACGCCGATCCCCGCCGTCCGCGAGAACAACGCGACGGGCAGCACCCCACCGGCCACCAACGCCGCGACGACGCACACACCCGCGACCGCCCCCGGCCGCCGGCCACCCTTCACCACGAACAGCGCCACGACCACCAGGTAGAAGGCCATCTCGTACGACAGCGTCCACAGCACGTTGATGGCGTTCGGCACCGCCAGCACGTCCTGCAGCATCGTCACGTGCGCCAGCACCGCCACCACCGGGTCATAGTCGCCCAGCCCGGCCCGCATCTCGCGCAGCCCCAGCACGGCCAGCGCCACCGGCACCGCACACGCCACCGCCAGCAGCGGGTAGATGCGGAAGAACCGTCCGATCCAGAACCGGCGCACGTCCCCGTGACGCTCCAGCGAGACCGGCACGATGTACCCGCTCACCAGGAAGAACAGCAGGACGCCGTACCGCCCGGGGTCGAACCAGCCGACCATCTGCGCCCGCAGCTCCGGCACGTAGTAGAACGACGCGTGATGCAGCGCCACCACCAGCGCCGCCCACCCCCGCAACGCGTCCAGCCACCCCAGCCGCACCGCGACGGCGGTCTCATCAGGACGCGACAGAACAGCGGGGGGAGCCACCCGGCAAGACTAAACGCCCACGAAGTCACCCAAACCGTCAGCCGATGAGGCGCTGAGCGCCTTCACGCGCCCGGTCGGCGGGGATGGCGAAGCCGATGCCGATCGAACCGCCGCCCCCGCCCCGCATCAGCGTCGCGATCGCGGTGTTCACGCCGATGACCTCGCCGCGCGCGTTGACCAGCGGGCCGCCGGAGTTGCCGGGGTTGATGGACGCGTCGGTCTGCAACGCGGTGCCCCCGGTTCCGCCGTCGCCCATGCGCACCTCCCGGTTCAGCGCGCTGACGATGCCGCTGGTGACGGTCCCCTGCAGGCCCAGCGGCGAGCCCAGCGCGAGCACCGGCTCGCCGACGCGCACCCGCGACGAGCGGCCGAAGGGCAGCGGCGCCGGGCTCTGGTCGGCGGGGATCGCCAGCACCGCCAGGTCGCGGGCGCGGTCGGAACCCACCACGCGCGCCGGGACGCGGCGGCGGTCGGCCAGCACCACGGTGACCCGGCCGCCGTCCCCGACGACGTGCGCGTTGGTCAGCACGCGCCCCTGCCGGTCGATCACGAACCCGGACCCGGCGCCCAGCCTGCCGCCCGACCGCACCTCGATCGACGTCACGCTCCCCTGCACCCGCGCCGCCACGGCGCTCAGATCGCCGGCCGCGCCGTCCGTCGTTCCGGCGGCGGCCTGCGGTGCCGTGGGCGCTGGCACTCCTGCGCTCATCCGCCCGGCGACGCCCCCGGCCAGCCCCCCGACCACCAGCGCCGCCAGCACGACCGCGACGACCACCAGGCCGGCCCCGCTGCTGCGACGCCGCGACCCGCCGTAATCCCACGGGTCCGACGGCACGGGCTCCCTGAACGGATCGTCCCGAGGCCACGTAGCAGTGGGAAAGCCAGGACGGCCTGATTCATACCTGCCGTACGGGACGCCGTTGCGGGCGGTCCCCGTACCCAGGCCGTACCCGGGATCTGCGTGCGGTGGGTAACTCATGCGGCTCCTCACTCTCACAAGTGAGTACTCCGCCCCACCGCACTCCGTTCAACGGACGCCCCCTGCCGCCAGGCGCCCGGAACGGTCTGAGTTACCCCTTCGCCTTCGTGACGATCTGGCTTATCTCGTCCCGGCCGAATGCCCGCAGGGTCGTGCTGCGGACGCTGCCCGCCCCGCCGTTCCGCAGCAGCGCCGCGGCGGCCGTTTCGTCATCGGGGGCCTCGATGATGCCCACCAGGTCGTACTGACCCACGGTCCAGAAGAGGTCCACGAGCCTGGCGCCCATCTCCTCCAGGGACGCGGCGAAGGTCTCCGCCCGCTTCATGGTGTCCTCGTAGGCCCGGATCCCTTGATCCGTCCAATTCAGCAGCGAGATGTAAGTCGGCACCTCGTCTCACCTCCTGGGGACGACGGCTCAGTTACCGACTCGTACCCCGCGCCCGGCCAAGCGAGCCCCCACCAGCGGTCACGGTGCCCCCACGTACGACCGCACGACCACACCGCAGAAGCGCGCGTTCACCGGAACGAGGTCGGCTGGCACACCCTCGTGATCGAACACGTCCTGGATTCCCGCCCGCACGTCGGCCCTGGCCTCCTCCGGCGTATCGCCGTAGCCGTAAACGAAGTTCTTAGGGCCGAGAACCGCCCGAGCGTTCCAGGCGCCGTCCTCGTCCTGCTCCACCGTGATCGGTACAAGAACGTCGCGCATGGTGTCCTCCGTGAATCAGTGCGGATTCTGGGTGCGTCGCGTATCCGCGGACAAGAGTCTGACGCGCGGGCGGGGTGGCTCGTAGCCTGAAGGCAGCGAGTCTCCAGGAGGTGCGGGCTCATGCGTGGACGTGACATCGATCCGGCCGACCCGGAGCTGTCCGTGGGGCAGCGGGTCCAGTACTTTCGGCGGCGACGTGGCATGAGCCGCGAGATCCTGGGCGGGCTGGTCGGCAAGAGCGCCCGCTGGGTCAAGGCGGTGGAGCGCGGAGAGATCAGGGAGCTCAAGCTGCCGACCGTGCTCAGCCTCGCGGAAGCCCTGCGGCTCCGCGACATCGCACAACTCACGGGCGGCCGACCGCTGCCCACGAGCATGTTCCGTGGCCCCGGCCATCCTGCGCTGCCCGCCGTCCGGGACGCCATCAACTCGGTGTCGGTGTCCATGACCGACCCGCCCAGCCCGTTGGAGCACCTGGAGACGCGGCTGGACGCGGCGTGGCGGGCGCGTCATGCGGCTCCCGACCACCGCACCGTCCTCGGTGCGCTGCTGCCCGACCTCATCAAGGACGCCAAGAACGCCGTGCGCGCGTACGAGGGAGCGGAGCGGCGGCGCGCCCTGTCGCTGCTCGCGCGCGTCTACAACCTCGCGCAGTTCTTCCTCGCTTACCAGCCGGCCACCGATCTGTATTGGCGTGTGGTCGAACGGTCGATGATGGCGGCGGAGGAGTCCGAGGACGCGCGCGCGTTCGCCGCTGCCGTGTGGTGCACCGCCCAGGCCCACCGGGACGCGGGCGATTTCGACGCGGCCGAGGCCGTCAATCGCGAGGGGCTCGAACTGCTCAAGCCGCGCATCGAGGGCGCGGAGGAGAATCTGTGGGCGCTCTGGGGGGCCCTCCACCACGAAGTGGCCTACACCGCGGCGTGTGGTGGGGAGCGGGGCACGGCGTGGCGGTGGTGGGAGAAGGCCGAGAAGATCGCTCAGTCTCTGCCGACCAGCTACTACGAGCCGATGACGTCGTTCAGCAGGGTGATCATGGGGGCGCACGCGGTGACGGTCGCCGTGGAAGCGAGGCAGAGCGGCGAGGCGCGCAGGCAGGCGGTCCGGACGGCCGCCGCCGCAATTCCGTCGCAGCCTCGCAAGGGGCGTCACCTCATCGAGGTGGCACGCGCGTGGCAGCTCGCCGGTGACGAAGAGAGGGCGCTGCGCTCGCTCGACGACGCGTACGTCGCCGCACCGGAGACGATCCGCTACAACGGCTACGCCCGCCGGATGGTCACCGACCTGGCCCAGGAGGGGACGCCCGGCCTCCGGCGAGACGCGCGCGACCTCGCGGACCGGATTGGCCTGCTTGTGTGAGGTCCCTGGTCCCCTGAGGTAGGGGACAACTTCCTGTCCTCCTCGCGCTGCGGGGCGCCCTAACGTCCCGCCATGGCAAAGTCACTCAGAGTGATCAAAGTTGGTCGCGGCGTCACATCGAGGTTGGCGGCCGAGTTCCCCGGGTGGGGTGTTGAGTGCCGGGGTGGGGGGTGGGTGGCGCGGCGAAGGCCGCTGGTCGGGGTGCGGTTCGTCGACTTCGTCGTCTCGGAGGTGGGGGCGGACTCGGCGGGGGAGCTGCGGGCGGCGCTCAGGCTGATCACGCGGACGGACGCCGTTGTGCTGGTGCGGCGGCTCGGTCGTGCGCTGGAGGAACGCGGGCGCCGCGTCTATGTGCGTCGCGACATCCTGGTGGCGGTCGACTCGGGTGGCGGTGAGTGGCCGGTCGTCTGGGACGGTGTGCAGTTTCGGTGGGGGGATGGGGCGCCGGTGCCGCCCGCCCGTGACATCCAGGAGACCGCGGAGCTGATCGATCGGGCCATGCGGCGGGAGTCGGGGCGGTGATCGGGTTCAGGGTGTTCGGTGTCGACGCCGAGCAGTTGCACACTCCGGCGGCGCGGGCCCTCGAAGAGCGGTTTCCGGGGGTGCGGGTCTGGTACGGGCTGGCGACGCGCAAATGGTGGGCGCTGGAAGGAGGGCGGCTGCTCGAAGCCGATACTCCTGAGGATCTCGCGGGGCAGATCGCCTGGATTCGGAGGTTCGCGTGAACGCGTCCCCGCGAATCGGAGAAATGCGGGTGACGATTCGGGATGTCCGAAAGAAACCGGGGGCGCGGCATGTGCCTGGCCTGCGGTGCTTAGGGTGGCCGGTGGAAGATCGCTAGTGGTTCCGGCGAATGATCGCCGGATGGTGATCGCATGGTGACGTGATCGTGTCCTTGGTTCGCCGCGCCGGGGGCGGCTCCTGTGATTGTCTCTGCTGCCGGGATTTTTGCAGTACGGGGGATTGGAGCGTATTGTGCGGCGTTTTCTGGTTATAGCCGCGGTCATGGCGGCGCTGGCGGTGACAGGGGGACCGGTGGCGGCCGCGGCGGCCGGGCCGGTCGTCATCCGGGACGACGCCGGGGTGCTGCGGACGGCGTCGGTGCGCCTGGCGGCCGAGCCGCTGCCCATGCCGGTGCGGATCGCCACCGCGCGCACGCCGTCCACCAAGGCGGCCTTCGGTAGCTGGGTGACGAGCCAGCGGACCTCGTCCGACATACTGGTGATCGGGTACAACCCGTCGCTGGACTACCTGTACTACACGGCGGGGCCGGCGTCCGGGCTCACCCAGACGGACATGAACCTGGCCACGCAGGAGTTCAGCCGTACGGCCAGGAGCACCCGGGACGTGACGTTGAGCATCAACGCCCTGCTCCGCCAGTTGCGCTCCTCCGCGCCGAGCTCATCGCCGACGCCGCCGTCGTCGCAGGCCGTGCCGACGGCGCCGTCCGTGACGACGCCGACCTACGACACCGACACCACCTACACCGGGTCCCGGCGTCGCGGCAAGGGGATCGGCAAGCTGATCGTTTTCGGGATCGGCGCCGTGGTCGTCCTCGGAGTCGGTGCCGTGGGGGCGCTGGTCAAGGGCAAGGGCAAGCCCGCGCCGGCTCCCGTCGCCCAGGGACCCGTGCCGCCGGTACCGGCGGCGGCCCCGATGCCCGGTGTCCCGCCCATGCCGGGCCCGGGGATGCAGCCGGCGGCGCCCTATCCGCCGCAGCCCGCCGCGTATCCGCCCGGCGGGGGTGTTCCGCCGGCCCCGCCGCAGGCGTACCCGCCGGTGCCTCCGCCCGCGTACGGCTATCCGCCCGCGCCGCCGCAGCAGCCGGGTCACGGCGGTCAGCCTCCGCACGGCTGGTAGCGCGAAAAACGCGTTGCCGCGATCACGCGGAGTCCGGACACTCGTTGGCGTAGATCGCCCCGGTTCGAGAAAGGGCCATGATGTCCACGCTGCGGGTCACCGCCGAACAGCTGACCATCCACCCGCACGACAACGCCGACGCGCTCGAACTGGCGCAGGTCGGCCTCTACCGGGCGGTTGTCGCCAAGGGCCGCTACCAGACGGGGGACTGGGCGCTCTACATCCCCGAAGGGGCGCTCCTGCCGGACGAGCTGATCGAGGAGCTCGGCCTCACCGGCAGGCTGGCGGGCTCGGCGAAGAACCGGGTCAAGGCGGTCCGGCTGCGCGGTGAGCTGTCGCAGGGCATCGTGTGCGTGCCCAAGGCGGTGGACGGCGTCGACCTGGCCGAGGCGCACGCGCAGGGCCGCGACTTCGCCGCCGAGCTGGGCGTCACCAAGTGGGTGCCGCCGATCCCGGTGCACATGGCCGGGGAGGTCGAGCCCGCGCCCGACCTCATCCCGTGGATCGACATCGAGGACATCAAGCGGTACCCGAAGCTGTTCGAGCCCGGGGAGCCGGTGGTGGCCACGGAGAAGATCCACGGCACGGCGTGCGCGTTCACGCTGGTCGGCGGCGAGGCGTACGTCTCCTCCAAGGGGTTCAGCGCCAAACGGATGGCGATCAGGCGGGACGCGTCCAACCTGTACTGGCGGGCCGTGGAGGCCCACGGCGTGCCCGAGGCCGCCGCGCGGATCGCCGAGCGGCTGGGCGCCGAGCGGGTGGGCGTGTTCGGCGAGGTGTACGGCAACGGCGTGCAGGACCTGGCGTACGGTGCCGACGCCAAGGGCGAGCGTCCCGGCTACGCGGTGTTCGACGTCGCGGTCTCCGGCGACGACGGCAACGTGCGCTGGCTGGACCCCGCCGAGCAGGCCGAGATCCTCGACGAGCTGGGCCTGCCGCGCGTGCCCGAGCTGTACGCGGGGCCGTACGACGCCGACGCGCTGATGGACCTGGCCACCGGCAGGGAGACCGTGTCGGGCGCGAGCGCGCACCTGCGCGAGGGCGTGGTGGTGCGGACCGCCACCGGCCGCTACAGCCCCGTGGTGGGCGGCCGCGCGATCGGCAAGTTCGTCTCGCCCGCGTACCTGACCCGCAAGGGCGGCACGGAGTACGAGTGAGCGCCTCCGGCGGTCCGTCTCACATGCCAGACGGATCGTCGGAGCCGGTCGCCGGCGCGGCCGGCGGCGGGTGCGATGCTGGCCGGGTGAGCATCGTCATCACGAACATCGGCGAGCTGGTGACCAACGACCCCGGCCTCGGCGAGGACGCGCTGGGACTGCTCCGGGACGCGGCGGTCGTGATCGACGGCGGCACGGTCGCCTGGGTCGGCCCCACCGAACGGGCGCCCGCGGCGGACGAACAGTACGACGCGGCCGGACGCGCGGCCCTGCCCGGCTTCGTGGACTCCCACGCGCACTTGGTGTTCGCCGGGGAACGGGCCGAGGAGTTCGCCGCGCGGATGAGCGGCCGTCCCTACACGGCGGGCGGCATCCGCACCACCGTGGCCAGGACCCGCGCCGCGTCCGACGACGACCTGCGGGCCAACCTGCGCAGGCTCGTCGGCGAGATGGCGCGGCAGGGCACCACCACCGTCGAGTGCAAGTCGGGGTACGGGCTGTCGGTGGAGCAGGAGGAACGGTCCCTGCGCATCGCCGCCGAGACCGCCGACGAGGTGACGTTCCTGGGCGCCCACGTGGTCCCGCCGGAGTACGCCGGCGATCCCGGCGGCTACGTGCGGCTGGTGACGAACGAGATGCTCGCCGCCTGCGCCCCGCACGCCCGCTGGGTCGACGTGTTCTGCGAGGACGGCGCGTTCGACGCCGACCAGTCCCGGGAGATCCTCACGGCGGGCATGCGGGCGGGCCTGACCCCGAGGGTCCACGCCAACCAGCTCGGGCCGGGCCCGGGGGTGCGGCTCGCCGTGGAACTCGGCGCCGCCTCCGCCGACCACTGCACCCATCTCACCGACGCCGACGTGGACGCCCTCGCCTCGGCCGCGACGGTCGCGACGCTGCTGCCCGGCGTCGACTTCTCCACCCGTCAGCCCTACCCGGACGCGCGGCGGCTGATCGACGCGGGCGCCACCGTGGCGCTGGCCACCGACTGCAACCCCGGTTCCTGCTACACCTCCAGCATGCCGTTCTGCATCGCGCTCGCCGTCCGCGACCTGCGCATGACCCCCGCCGAGGCGGTGTGGGCGGCCACCGCGGGCGGCGCGCGAGCGCTGCGCCGCGACGACGTGGGCCGCCTGACGCCCGGCGCGCGCGCCGACGTGCTCGTGCTGGACGCCCCGTCCCACATCCACCTCGCCTACCGTCCCGGAGTGCCGCAGGTGGCCGCCGTGTGGAAGGCGGGACGCCGCGTCCAGGCATAGACGCGTCCAGCCGGGTAGATGCCTCCCCCAGGAGGTAGACATGGCGGAATTCCTTACCGACATCAAGACGCTGCGCGAGCGCGCCCGGCAGGAGATCGACAAGGGGCCGATCACGTCCGCGTACGGGGCGGACGTCGACCGAGTCGTGCAGGTCTGCAACGAGGCCCTGGCCACCGAGATCGTGTGCGTCCTGCGGTACAAGCGGCACTTCTTCACCGCGACGGGCATCCACGCCGAGTCGGTGGCGCAGGAGTTCGCCGAGCACGCGCGGGAGGAGCAGGAGCACGCCGACATGATCGCCGAGCGGATCGTCCAGCTCGGCGGCGAGCCGGACTTCTCCCCCGACACCCTGACCATGCGGTCGCACGCCGAGTACGACGCCAGCGCCGACCTCATCGACATGATCAAGGAGGACCTGGTGGCGGAACGGATCGCCATCGCGTCCTACACCGAGATCATCCACTGGCTCGGCGAGGGCGACCCCACCACCCGCCGTGTCTTCGAGCAGATCCTCGCCCAGGAGGAGGAGCACGCCGACGACCTGCGCGGCCTCCTCGAACGACTCCCCTCCGAGCTGGGACGCGCCTAGGACCGGGCGGCGCCCAGGGCCGTGCCGCCACGCGGACGGGGGGTCACGACCCGCCCAGGTAGCGGCGGTTCACGCGGATCAACGGGTCGCGGCGGCGGGAGATGTAGTCGGCGGACAGCACCTCGGCGACGAACAGGACGTGGTCGCCCGCCTCGATGCGGCGCCGGGTCTCGCATTCGAGGGCGGCCACGCCGTCGTCGACGATGAGGGCCTCCGAGCGGGGCCCCCGGTGGTGGGGCTCGCTCGCCAGCAGGATGCGGGCGCTGGGGCGGCCGGCGGCGGCGAAACGGCCCGCGAGGGCGCGCTGCCCGGCGCCCAGCACGGTCACGGCCCAGCGGTCCCGGCGCTGGAGGACCTCGCACAGGTAGGACGTGGCCGTCACCCCGGCCAGCACCATCGGCGGGTCCAGCGACACCGACATGAAGGAGGTGACCGTCGTGCCCAGGTCGTCGCGGCCGTCGCGGACGGTCAGCACCACCACGCCGGTGGCGAAGCCCGCGACGGCGTCGGTGAAGTCGGCGCCGCTGACGTTCGTCTCCCGGGTCAGCGGATCTCCCACACGCCGGGGAGGGTGAGCGGACCGGCGGCGGGCAGGCCCAGGCGGGTGGCGACGCCGGTCAGCGACCCCCAGCCGTCCAGGCGGGCCGCGGCGGCCGTGCGGTCCTCACTGGACTCGGCCGGACGCAGCCGCTCCAGCGGGGAGACGTGCGGGTAGGAGCGGACGGGGGCGTCCTCGGGCAGCCCGGCCTTCTTACGGGCCAGGTCGAGGGCGTGGTCGAGGCCGCCCAGCTCGTCGACCAGGCCGTTGTCCTTGGCGTCGGCGCCCGTCCACACCCGGCCGCGGGCCAGTTCGTGCACGCGCTCGCGGGACAGGCCGCGGCCCTCGGCGGCCTTGGCGGTGAAGTCCTCGTAGATGCGGTCCAGGGAGGCGTTGACGCGCTCCCACTCCGAGTCGCTGAAGTCCTTGGTGGCGCTGAACATGCGGGCGTGGTCGCCGTCGGCGACGCTGCCCATGCCGACGCCCAGCCGGTCCAGCAGCCCGTTCACCACGGCCTTGCCGACGACCACGCCGATCGACCCGGTGATGGTGCCGGGCTGCGCCACGATCGTGTCGGCGGCCATGGCGACGTAGTAGCCGCCGGACGCGGCCACGTTGCCCATCGACACGATCACCGGCTTGCCCGCCTTGCGCGCCAGCACCACCTCGCGCCAGATCGCGTCGGACGCCACCGCCGAGCCGCCGGGGCTGTTGACGCGGAACACGATCGCCTTGACCCGATCGTCCTTGACCGCGGCGCGGAACGCGGCGCCGATCGTGTCCGAGCCCATGGCCAGGCCCTGGCCGGGCAGCGGTCCGCCGCGTCCGCTGCGGCCGAGCCGGATCGGGCCCTGCCCGTTGATCAGCGCCACGACGTCCTGGCGGCCCGGCTGCGGCAGCCGCTTGGCCAGGCCCTGCGTGCGGTTGTAGCGCGACACGTACCGCAGCTGCGCCTGCGGGCCGACCTCGGCGCGCAGGTCGGCGTACACCTGGTCGCGGTAGCCGAGCCGGTCGACCAGCCCTTCCTCCAGGGCCTCCCCGGCCAGCAGCGGGCCCCGGTCGACCAGGTCGCGGACCTTGTCCTCGGGCAGGCCGCGGGCGGCGGCGATCCCGGCGACCAGCTGCTCGCCGAGCGAGTCGACCAGGCGCTGGGACGACTCGCGGTGCTCGGGCGTGTAGCCCTGCTCCATGAACGTGTTCGCCATGGTCTTGTACTCGTGCCGCTGGGCGAACCGCGGCTGGATGCCCGCCTTCTCCAGGGCCCCGGCCAGGAACGGCTCCTCCAGCGCCACGCCGGTCAGCCCGACCTCGCCGGAGGGCTGCAGGTAGATCCGGTCGAACGCGGTCGCCAGGTAGTACGGCACCGAGCCGTGGCCGCCCTCGCCGAACGTCTCGGCCCAGGCGACGGTGAGCTTGCCCGCCTCCCGCAGCGCCCGCACCGCGTCGCGGACCTCCTGCGCCATGGCCACCGGGACGCCGCCGGCCACCTTGACCACCAGGGCGCGGACCCGCTCGTCGCGGCGGGCGCGGCGCAGCCCGTCCAGCACGTCCCGCAGGTGGGTGCGGCGCATCGACATGATCGCCGTCAGCGGGTCGGCAGGCGGCGTCTCCACCAGCCCGTCGGTGAGGTCGAGTTCCAGGACCAGCGGGGCGACGCGCCGTTCGCGCGCGTGCTTGACGAGGTTGACGACTGTGCCGGGATCCACCATGGCCCCAGCCTATGCGCTGCCCCCGCCCCACCGGCCACGGTCGGACGATCGCCGGACGGGCGGATATCGTCGCCCCATGGGAGACGGCGACGGATGGGCGCGCTGCGGCCTCGGGCACGTGCACTGGGGACGGTTCGGCGCCGCCGGGTTGCTGCTCTTCCACCGCGACCCCGGCGACGGGCTGCTGCGGGTGCTGCTGCAGCAGCGGGCGTGGTGGTGCCACGGCGCCGGCACGTGGGGGATGTTCGGCGGCGGACGGCACAGCGGCGAGGACCCGGTGACCGCGGCGCTGCGCGAGACCGCCGAGGAGTGCACGCTGGACACCCGGGCCGTCCGCGTGCACGGCGTGCGCACCGACGACCACGGCGGATGGGACTTCGCGTCCGTGATCGCCTCGGTGGACGACCCGCCGGACGTGCGGCCCGCGTCGCTGGAGACCCGCAGGGCCGCGTGGGTGCCGGTCGAGGAGGTGCGGGGCAGGCGGCTGTTCGGGCCGTTCGCCCGCACCTGGCCGCTGCTGAGCACGATGCTCACCCGGCTCGTGCTGGTGGTGGACGCGGCGAACGTGGTCGGCGCGCGCGCCGACGGCTGGTGGAGGGACCGCGCGGGCGCCAACGCCCGGCTGTGCGACGACCTGGCGGTGCTGCGCGACGGGATCACCGGGCTGCCCGACGGGGTGCTGCCCTACGAGCGGGTCTTCCCCGAGGTGGTGCTGGTGGTGGAGGGCGCCGCCCGCGGTGTCGCCGAGCGGCCCTGCGACGGGGTGCGCGTCGTGGCCGCGCCCGGCAGCGGTGACGACCGCATCGTCGAGCTGGTCACCGCCGCCGATCCCGACGCCACGTACCTCGTCGTCACCGCCGACCGCGAGCTGCGTGCGCGCTGCACCGCCGCCGGCGCCTCCGTCATCGGCCCCCGCTGGCTGCTGTCGCGGCTGCCGCGGCGCGGCCGGTCAGGCTGAGTCGATCACCTGGTGGCCCGCCTCCTTGAGGGCGGCGGTCGCCTCGGCGATCAGGTGTTCGGGGACGAGGACCAGGTCGGCGTGGTAGGTGGACGCCACGAACACCGGGATCCCCGCGTCCGACAGCGGGCCCACCAGGGCGGCCAGCATGCCGGTGGCGTCCAGGTCGTGCGGTTCGACGGCGTACAGGCCGAGCCACCGCCGCACCTCGGCGTACGGCGGGGCCTCGCGGATCACGGTCAGGCCCTCCGGGGCCCGCACCAGCGCGATCCACTCGTCGTCCTCGGGGAACACGGCGTTCGGCAGGTGCTCGATCATGAACTGGGACGGCACGATCTGCAGGCGCTGCGCGGTGGTCACCCGGCAACCCTATTCGGGGACGAGCCAGACCGCGCCCAGGGGCGGGACGCGCAGCACGGCGGACGCGGGCTGGGCGTGCCACGGCTCGTCGGAGGCCTCGACGCGGCCCATGTTGCCCACGCCGCTGCCGCCGTACTCGTAGGCGTCGGTGTTGAGGACCTCGCGCCAGCCGCCGGCGAACGGCAGGCCCAGCCGGTAGTTCTCGTGCGGGGCGCCGGAGAAGTTCACCACGCAGGCGACGACGGGCGGCCGCCCCCCGCTCCCGGCGTCCGGCGCGGGGGCCTGCCCGGAGGGCTGCTCCGCGTCCGGCGGGACCGCGTAGCGCAGGTACGACAGGCAGTTCCCGGCGGCGTCGTTGGCGTCGATCCAGCGGAACCCGCCGGGGTCGTTGTCCAGCGTCCACAGCGCGGGCAGGTCGCGATAGGCGCGGTTGAGGTCGCGGACGAGCCGCTGCACGCCCAGGTGCTCGGCGCCCTCGGCGGCGTTGTCCAGCAGCCACCAGTCCAGCGACCGCGACTCGGCCCACTCGGCGCCCTGCCCGAACTCGCCGCCCATGAACAGCAGCTGCTTGCCCGGGTGCGTCCACATGTACGCCAGCAGCACGCGCAGCCCGGCGAACTTCTGCCAGTTGTCGCCGGGCATCTTGCCCAGCAGCGACCCCTTGCCGTGCACCACCTCGTCGTGCGACAGCGGCAGCACGTAGTTCTCCGAGAACGCGTACACCATCGAGAAGGTGATCTCGCCGTGGTGGTAGTGCCGGAACACCGGGTCGCGCCCGACGTACTCCAGCGTGTCGTGCATCCAGCCCATGTTCCACTTGAACCCGAACCCGAGCCCGCCCAGGTGGGTGGGACGGGTGACGCCGGGCCAGGCGGTGGACTCCTCGGCGATCGTCATGATGCCGGGGTTGCGCTTGTAGGCGGTGGCGTTCATCTCCTGCAGGAAGGAGATGGCCTCCAGGTTCTCCCGGCCGCCGTAGACGTTGGGCGTCCACTCGCCCTCGCGCCGCGAGTAGTCCAGGTAGAGCATGGACGCCACCGCGTCCACGCGCAGCCCGTCGACGTGGAACTCCTCCAGCCAGTAGCAGGCGTTGGCCACCAGGAAGTTGCGCACCTCGGCGCGGCCGAAGTTGAACACCAGGGTGCCCCAGTCGGGGTGCTCGCCGCGCCGGGGGTCCTCGTGCTCGTACAGGGCCGTGCCGTCGAAACGCGCCAGCGCCCACTCGTCGCGGGGGAAGTGGGCGGGGACCCAGTCGACGATGACGCCGATGCCCGCGCGGTGGAGGCTGTCCACCAGGAAGCGGAACTCGTCGGGGTCGCCGAAGCGCGCGCTCGGGGCGTAGTAGGACGTGACCTGGTAGCCCCAGGACGGGCCGTAGGGGTGTTCGGCGACCGGCATGAACTCCACGTGGGTGAAGCCCATGTCCGTCACGTAGGCGGTGAGCTCCTCGGCCAGTTCGCTGTAGCTCAGTCCGGGCCGCCACGAACCCAGGTGCACCTCGTACACGCTCATCGGCTCGTTCACCCAGGAGCGGTCCTTGCGGCGGTCCATCCACTCGCCGTCGGTCCACTCGTAGGTGGAGGTGAACACGCGCGATCCGGTCGCCGGGGGGTGCTCGGTGGCCTGCGCCATCGGGTCGGCCTTGGCGCGCCACTGCCCGTCGGGGCCGAGGATCTCGTACTTGTAGACGGCGCCGTCGCCCACGCCCGGGATGTACAGCTCCCACACCCCGGTCGACCCCAGTGAGCGCATGGGGTGCGCGCGGCCGTCCCAGTGGTTGAAGTCGCCGACGACGCGCACGCCCCGGGCGTTGGGCGCCCACACCGCGAACGCCGTTCCGCTCACCGGGCCGAACGCCGAGGAGTAGCCGCGGGTCCGCGCGCCCAGCGCCCGCCACAGCTCCTCGTGCCGCCCCTCGCTGATCAGGTGCAGGTCGAGCTCGCCGAGCGTGGGCAGATGCCGGTACGGGTCGTCCTGGATCAGCTCGATGCCGTCGGCGTAGGTGACGGCCAGCCGGTAGTCGGGGACCACCTGCGGCGCCTCGTCCTCCTTGCCGCCCGACAGCGACGCCTCCGGCGGCAGCGTGACGGTGAAGACGCCCTGGTGGAAGTGACGCATCTTGTACCGGTCGCCGCCGGGCAGGACGACCTCCACGCGTTCGGCCAGGGGGCGCAGCGCCCGGACGGTCACGCCGTTGCGTCCGGGATGCGCGCCGAGGACACCGTGTGGGTCGTGGTGGTCGCCGCCGACGAGCTTGTCGATCTCCGCACGCGTCACCCGTGCCATGGGCTCATGGCCTCCTCCGTGCCGGGGGTCGTCTCCACTTAGCACTGCCCCCAAGGCGGCCTCTTTCACCCGCGGATTCCGGTCTGTCCGTGAACGCCGAGGTCAGCGTGGGCGCATCGGTCTCCGGCGGCGGACGCCCCGGTGCACGGCGGCGCGGGGAGGCGACGTGCGACCGCACGGTGGCGCAGCTCTCTCGTTGGGGGTCGCGCCGATGTGACTGCGCCGACCGTGCGGTCACGTCCGTCTGGCCACGGTGGACACATCCCCACCGCCGACCGCGCCTCCATTCCTCCATAACCGCAGCGACAGAATTACCTGTCGCCACCGCGGGTTCCGCTCAGGTGTCCCCGGCGTCCCGGCGCGCCTGGTCGCGCAGCAGCTCGCGCAGCCCGGCCGAATCGTCGGCCGCCACCGTCATCGCGTATCCCGCCTGCAGCTGGGCGTCGGTGAGGTCGCCGCTGCGCGTGGCGTACCAGCGTCCCGCGTCGCTGCGCCATACCAGCCATCCGGGGAACTCCGCCTCGATGGCCGCTTTCAGGTCATCGAAGTCGCCCATCAAGGTCGTCCCTTCCCCGAGGAGGCTGTTCTGTATACAAAAGTCTTACTCCGTCGAAGAGGTGTCAAGCTGTGCGTAAGCGGACCGTCTCCCCGTGGATAGCGGGGAGGAGGCAGGCGGCCGGGACCGCGGACCGGCCGGGACACCGGCGCGCCGCCGCGCGGCGGCGGGCCGGGACGCGGCGGGCAGGGACGCGGCGGCGGGCTCGGATGAGAAGAGGTGATTGCCGGTGCCGGACCGTCCGGCCTACCTCCGGATAGCCGACACCCTGCGCGAACGGATCCGGGACGGCGGGTACCCGCCGGGCGCCAGGCTGCCGACGATGGCGCAGCTGTGCGCGGCGCACGGCGTCTCGGAGATCGTGGTCCGCCAGGCGATCGCGCTGCTGCGCGGCGAGGGGCTCGTCGAGACCCGGCGGGGCGGCGGCACCGTCGTGCGGGCCCGGCCCCTGGTGCGCCGCGTCGCCATGGACCGCTACCGCGCGGTCACCCGGCCCCTGGCCGTCCCGGCCTCCGAGCCGCCCTCCGCCCCGCCCCCGCCGCCCAAGACGACCTTCACCCACGACCAGCGCATCGGCTGGGACGAGTACCGCCTCGACCGGGTCTTCGCCCGCACCCACGCCGACGCCGAACTGGCCGGGCTGTTCGAGCTGCCCGTCGGCACCGAGCTGCTGCGCCGCCGCTTCGTGTTCTACGCCCGCGGGGAACCGCAGCAGCTCTCGGTGAACTACCTGCCGTGGGACCTGGTGGGCGGCACCCCCGTGGCCGACCCCGACCGCGAGCCCTGGCCCGGCGGCACCCTGGCGCAGCTCAGTTACCTCGGGCACCCTCCGACGCGGGTGGAGGAGGCGGTGCGCGCCCGCATGCCCACGCCGGAGGAGAGCGAGACGCTCCACATGGCCGCCGGGGTCCCGGTGGTGGCGATCACCCGGCGGATGCTGTCGGGGCCCCAGATCATGGAGGTGTGCCGCGACATCGTCATCCCGGCCGACCGGGTCGTCCTCGACTACGCCATCGACCTGTGAGGCCCCGGCCGTCTCACCCCGCCAGATGCGCCAGCGAGCGCAGCGGCACCGGCAGCCAGGACGGGCGGTTGCGCGCCTCGTACCGGATCTCGTACACCGCCTTGTCGAACTCGAACGCCCGCACCAGCACCGCGTGCTCCGCCGGGTCGAGGCCGCCCGCGGCCGCGTAACCGCGGCAGAAGGCGTCCCGGTTGCGCGCCGCCCACGCGTGCGCCCGCGTCTCCAGGCTGAGCGCGGTGTCGGTCGGCAGGCTCTGGTCGGCGATCAGGTACCGCGCCGCGTACTCGAAGGACCGCAGCATCCCGGCCACGTCCCGCAGCGGGTGGGCGACGGCGCGCCGCTCACCGGGCGTGCGCGCCGGCTCGCCCTCGAAGTCCAGCACGATCCAGCCGGTGTCGGTGCGCATCACCTGGCCGAGGTGGTAGTCGCCGTGGACGCGCTGGAACGTCAGCGGCGTGCGCAGCCGCGCCAGCTCGTCGAACGCCTCCCGGATCGCGGTCTCGTGCTCGGACAGCGCGGGCACGGACCGGCACACCTCTTCCAGCTGCCGGTGCATGCCCGCGGCCATCTCCCGCACGTGCCCGGCCGGCATCTCGGTGACGCCGAACGCGGCGGCCAGGTCGCGGTGCACGGTCGCGGTGGCGGCGCCCAGCCGCTCGGCCTCGGCGGCGAAGTCGCCCCCGGCGGCGGCCGCGTCCTCGTCGGTGGGCGCCTGCCGGTCGCAGACCGTGGGCGCGTAGGCGAACCAGTCGCGCACGCTGGTGATCGCCATGTCCCAGCCGTCGGTGCCGCTGCGCAGGTACTGCGACATCATCGCCAGCGTGGTCGGCTCGCCCGCGCCGGTCTCGCCCTCGGTCAGCCCCGAGGTCAGCGCGGGCGCGGCGGACGGGTCGAGGTCGATCCAGCCGCACACCGCGGGCACGTGGGCGCAGCCCGCCCGCGACAGGGCCAGGTTGACCTCCAGGTCGGGGTTGGCGCCCGGCGCCAGCCGCCGGAACAGCTTGCAGATGTAGACGTCGCCGAAGATCAGCGAGGTGTTGCTCTGCTCGGCCGAGCCGGGCACGCTCTCCAGCTCCGTCTCGACCTCGGTGCCGGGAGTGCGGCGGAACCGCAGCGGTCCGATGGCCGACTCGGCGGCCATGCCGTCCAGCAGCACCCGGGTCAGCTCCGCGTCGTACACGGCGTCGTAGACGTGGGCGGACACCGGGTGGTCCGCGCCGCCGTCCGGATGCTCGGCGGTGAAGCCGCCGATCTCCCCGTAGCGCAGCCGGTCGGGCATCTCGTGCCGGACGCCGAGCAGCAGCTGGTAGTGGTCCCAGCCGTCGCCCTGCCGCACCGCGACGATCACGTGGTGCAGCTCGGGGCCGTCCTGGGCGCCCGCCGGTCCCGGGTGCAGCTCGGTGGCGGTGCCGATGGAGATCTCGCCGATGGCGCGGTCCTTGCCGGCGAACCAGCGCTGCCGCGGCAGCCAGCCCGCCAGCAGGTCGGCCAGCACGTCGTCGGGCGGTCGCATCGTCACATCACCTCCTCCTCGGTGGGCTCGGGCTCCGGCAGCAGGAACCAGTAGAAGCCGTGCCCGGGGAGGGTCAGCAGGTACGGCAGCTCGCCGATGGCCGGGAACCGCACGCCGCCCATGCACTCGATGGGCGTGGAGCCGCGGAAGCGGCGCAGGTCCAGTTCGACGGGCTGGGGGAAGCGCGACAGGTTGTTGACGCACAGCACCCGGTCGACGCCCGCGCGCCGCACGCCGTCCTCGTCGGGCCTGGCGGTCCAGTGCGAGGACACGCCTTCGCCGATCTCCCGGACGAACGCGAGCACGCTGGGGTTCGACGCCGACAGCTCCACATAGGAACCGATGCCGAACACCGGATGCCGCTGCCGGATTTCGATCATTTTCCGTGTCCAGTGCAGCAGCGAGCCGGGGTTGTTCTGCTGCGCCTCGACGTTGACCGCCTGGTACCCGTAGATCGGGTCCATGATGACCGGCAGGTACAGGCGGGCGGGGTCGCAGCGGGAGAACCCGGCGTTGCGGTCGGGGGTCCATTGCATGGGGGTGCGGACGGCGTCACGGTCACCGAGCCAGATGTTGTCGCCCATGCCGATCTCGTCGCCGTAGTAGAGGACGGGGGAGCCCGGCAGTGACAGCAGCAGAGCGGTGAACAGCTCCAGCTGGTTGCGGTCGTTGTCGAGCAGCGGGGCCAGGCGGCGGCGGATGCCGATGTTGGCCTTCATGCGGGGGTCTTTGGCGTATTCGGTGTACATGTAGTCGCGTTCTTCGTCGGTGACCATCTCCAGGGTGAGCTCGTCGTGGTTGCGCAGGAAGATCCCCCACTGGCAGTTCTCGGGGATCTTCGGTGTCTGCGCCATGATCTCGGAGATGGGGTAGCGCTGTTCGCGGCGGACGGCCATGAAGATGCGCGGCATGACGGGGAAGTGGAACGCCATGTGGCACTCGTCGCCGCCGGCGGCCGGGTCGCCGAAGTACTCCACGACGTCGGCGGGCCACTGGTTGGCCTCGGCGAGCAGGACGCGGTCGGGGTACAGGCGGTCGACCTCGGCGCGGACGCGTTTGAGGTAGGCGTGGGTCTCGGGGAGGTTCTCGCAGTTGGTGCCCTCGCGCTCGTACAGGTACGGCACCGCGTCCAGGCGGAAACCGTCGATGCCCAGGTCGAGCCAGAACCGCAGGACCTCCAGCATCGCCTCCTGGACGGCCGGGTTGTCGTAGTTGAGGTCGGGCTGGTGGGAGAAGAAGCGGTGCCAGTAGTACTGGCCGCGGACAGGGTCGTAGGTCCAGTTGGACGCCTCGGTGTCGACGAAGATGATGCGGGCGTCGGGGTATCTGTCGTCGGTGTCCGACCAGACGTAGAAGTCGCCGTAGGGACCGTCGGGGTCGGTGCGGGACGCCTGGAACCACGGGTGCTGGTCACTGGTGTGGTTCATCACCAGGTCGGCGATGACGCGGATGCCGCGGGCGTGGGACTGCTCGATGAGCTCCACGAAGTCCCCCAGCTCGCCGAACTCGGGCAGGATCTGGGTGTACTCGCTGATGTCGTAGCCGCCGTCGCGCAGCGGCGAGTGGTAGATCGGCAGCAGCCACAGGCAGTCGATGCCCAGCCACTGCAGATAGTCGAGCTTGTCGATCAGCCCGCGCAGGTCGCCGGTGCCGTCGTTGTTGGAGTCGTTGAAACCGCGCACCAGCACCTCGTAGAAGACCGCCGTCTTGTACCAGTGCGGGTCGCGGGCCACCTCCGGGTTGAACGCGTCGGGCACCGCCTCCGACGGGCTCGGCACGGCCTCGGTCGGAAGGTCGTGCATGGGCTCGCCGCGCGGCACGGTGCCCGGGGCGACGTCCTGCCCGGCGCGGCCGGCGCGGTCCGCCTCGGGCGGATCGGCGCGGTCCACACGGCCCGCGCGGGCCGTGTCGCCGGGCGCCGCGTCGGCGAGCTCGGCGTCGCCCGGCGGTGGAGCGGGGGGGCGAGGGGTTCGCGCGGGGTGACGGTTTCCTTCTCGGGGAGCTGGAGGCGTGTCGCGGTCGCTCAACTGTCGTCTCTCCGGAGCGTGAAGATGTGGGCCGGCTGGATATGGGGGTCGAGACGGACGTAGTTGGCCTGCCGCCAGGTGTAGGACTCGCCCGACAGTTCGTCGGTGACCACGAACTCCGCGTCGGGGTCCAGGCCCAGCGCGGCCATGTCCAGATGAACGGTCGCCTCGCGGACCATGTGCGGGTTGAGGTTCACCACGGCCAGCACGGTGTCGTCGAGCGCGACCAGCGACTCCCCGGTCTCGGGGTGCACCTCCGCCGACGGCACCGCCGCGGTCACCCGCTTGGAGAAGCAGATCAGCTCGGGCTGGTCCACGTGGTGGAAGCGCAGGTTGCGCAGCCGGTGCAGGGCCGGATGCCCGCGCCGGAACGCGTTCAGCCGGGTGATCAGCGGGGCGATGCTGCGGCCCTCGCGCTCGGCCGCCTCCCAGTCGCGCGGCCGGTACTGGTACTTCTCCGAGTCGCGGTACTCCTCGCTGCCGGGCCGCACCGGCACGTTCTCGATCAGCTCGTAGCCGGAGTACACGCCCCACGTCGGCGACAGCAGCGCCGCCAGGATCGCGCGGATCTCGAACGCGGGCCGCCCGCCGTGCACCAGGTACTCGTTGAGGATGTCGGGGGTGTTGACGAACACGTTCGGCCGCATGTACGCCGCCGTGTCCCCGCTCAGCTCCCGGAAGTACTCCTCCAGCTCCCACTGGGAGTTCTTCCAGGTGAAGTAGGTGTACGACTGGTGGAAACCGATCTTGGCCAGGGTGTGCATCATGGCCGGGCGGGTGAACGCCTCGGCCAGGAAGATCACGTCGGGATCGGTGCGGTCGATCTCGGCCAGCAGCCGCTCCCAGAACGGCACCGGCTTGGTGTGCGGGTTGTCCACCCGGAAGATCCGCACGCCGTGGTCCATCCAGTGCCGCACGACCCGCAGCACCTCCCGGTAGATGCCCTCCGGGTCGTTGTCGAAGTTGAGCGGATAGATGTCCTGGTACTTCTTGGGCGGGTTCTCCGCGTAGGCGATCGTGCCGTCGGCGCGGGTGGTGAACCACTCGGGATGCTCGCGCACCCACGGGTGGTCGGGCGAGCACTGCAGCGCCAGGTCCAGCGCCACCTCAAGGCCCAGGTCGCCGGCGTACCGCACGAACGCGTCGAAGTCCTCGATCGTGCCGAGGTCGGGGTGGACGGCGTCGTGCCCGCCGTCGGGGGAGCCGATCGCCCACGGCGAGCCCGGGTCGTACGGCCCGGCCTCCAGGGTGTTGTTGGGGCCCTTGCGGAACGTCGTGCCGATCGGGTGGATGGGCGGCAGGTACACCACGTCGAACCCCATGTCGGCGATGGCGGGAAGCCGCTTCATGGCGGTGCGGAACGTGCCAGACATCGGCCCGCGCCGCCCCATCGGGTCGTAGGACGCGCCCTCCGACCGGGGGAAGAACTCGTACCACGCCCCGGTGAGCGCCCGCTCGCGGTGCACCGCCAGCGGGAACCAGTCGGTGGTGGTGAGCAGGTCGCGCAGCGGGTAGCGGTCGATCAGATCGAGCACGTCCGGGTCGCCCACCGCCTCCAGCCGCCGCGTCGGCGGGACGGTGCGGTCGGCCAGCAGCCGGGCCAGCCGGGTGAACGTGGGACGGTCCTTGCCCGGCAGTCCCTCGGCGGCCCGTTCGAACAGCAGCGACCCCTCGGTGAGCATCAGCTCCACGTCCTGGCCGCGCGGCACCTTGATCTCCGCGTCGTGCCGCCAGTGCGCGACGGGGTCGCCCCACGCCTCGATCCGGAAATGCCAGTGCCCCGGCCCGGTCGGGGCGACCTCGGCGCCCATCCGGTCGGTGCCGGGGGCCAGTTCGGCCATGCGCACCGGCGGCTGCACCCGGCCGCCCGGATCGCGCAGCACCACCTCGGCGCCGAGCATCTCGTGCCCCTCGCGGAACACGGTCGCGGTCACCTGGAACGATTCGCCCACCACCGCCTTGGCGGGCCACCGGCCGCAGCCCACCAGCGGTTCGACGTCCAGGATCGGAATGCGCCCGATGCGCGGCGCCTCCCGGTGGGCGGACGGTTCGGCCCCTGCCCGTCCGGGGCCTGTTTCTTCGGGACGTCGCATGCGCCACCTCTACCCGCTCGCGATTTCCAAAACTTCCATGCCCGCGATCCGCCCCTTACCGTCATGTAGTTTTCGGGAAACTTTCCGCGATTTTCCGGACACGCTCTGCGACTGGCCGAGGGGGGATCGTGACCTCATGGTGATCGCCGGGCCGTGTCCGCGACCCGGCCGGCGGCGAGACGCGGCCGTTGCCCGGGTTCGCCTCGGGAACGTCCGGGCAACGCAGAAGCAACCTTTTCTCTAAGGACGTCCTGATCTGCGGAGATGCCGGGCGGCGCGCCCCGGCCGGCGGCGGCCGCGGGAGCGCCGTTCCGTACGGGTTCGGTGACCCGCCGCCACCCTTGCGGGCGCCGCCGGCGGCCCCCAACCGAACGGTGATGATCCCGTAGCGGGGTCGCCAGGAGCCGCGCACGGCGCCTAACGTGGCGTTTCGTGAGGGCAATACGACGATTCACCGTACGCACCGTCCTGCCGGAGCCGCTGCGTCCGCTGGAGGAGCTGATCCTCAACCTGCGCTGGTCGTGGCACCACGAGACCAGAGACCTGCTTCGTTCGGTGGATCCCGCGCTGTGGGAGGCGGTCGGGCACGACCCGGTGCGCCTGCTGGGCGAGGTGTCCCCGGACCGGCTGGAGCAGCTGGCCGCAGACCGGCGCTTCCTGCGGCGCCTGGAGGACACCGCCGAGGATCTGCGCGAGTATCTGACCGCCCCCCGGTGGTACCAGTCCCTGACCGAATCCGCGCCGGCCGGGGGATCCGGGAACGGCCGGCCCGCCGAGGCGATCGCCTACTTCTCGCCCGAGTACGGGATCACCGCCGCGCTGCCGCAGTACTCCGGCGGCCTCGGCATCCTGGCGGGCGACCACCTCAAGACCGCCAGCGACCTCGGCGTGCCGATCATCGCCGTCGGGCTGCTGTACCGGCACGGCTACTTCGCCCAGTCGCTGTCGCGCGACGGCTGGCAGCTGGAGCGCTACCCGCCGATCGACCCCAACGGGCTGCCGCTGACCCTGCTGCGCGACGCCGACGGCGCGCCGGTGCGGGTCACGATCGGCCTGCCGCAGGGACGCAGCCTGCACGCGCAGGTCTGGCTGGCGCGCGTGGGCCGGGTGCCGCAGCTGCTGCTCGACTCCGACGTCGAGGACAACGACCAGGCCGCCCGTGACATCACCGACCGCCTGTACGGGGGCGGTGGCGACCACCGGCTGCTGCAGGAGATGCTGCTGGGCATCGGCGGTGTCCGCGCCATCCGCGCGTACTGCCGCATCACCGGCCACCCGGCCCCCGAGGTGTTCCACACCAACGAGGGGCACGCCGGGTTCCTCGGCCTGGAACGCATCCGCGAGCTGGTGTCGGAGGAGGGCCTGACGTTCGACGAGGCCCTGGAGGCGGTGCGCGCCGGGACGGTGTTCACCACCCACACCCCGGTCCCCGCGGGCATCGACCGGTTCCCCCGCGAGCTGATCGAACGCTACTTCGGCGGCGACGCCGAGAGCCGCGACGTGCCGCTGGGACGCGTGCTGGACCTGGGCGCCGAGACCTACCCCGACGGCGACCCCGCCGTGTTCAACATGGCGGTCATGGGCATGCGGCTGGCCCAGCGCGTCAACGGCGTCAGCGAGCTGCACGGCCGGGTCAGCCGCGAGATGTTCGGCGGCCTGTGGGGCGGCTTCGACACCGCCGAGGTCCCGGTCGGGTCGATCACCAACGGGGTGCACGCGGGCACCTGGGTGTCCCGGGAGATCCTGGACCTGGTCGCGCGCGAGGCGCCGTCGGTGGTGGAGTCCGGGCAGGGCTGGCAGCAGGTGCGCGACCTGCCCGAGCCCGACCTGTGGCGGGTGCGCCGCGACCTGCGCGAACGGCTCGTCGTCGAGGCCCGCCGCAGGCTGCGCGAGTCGTGGCGGCAGCGCGGCGCCAGCGAGGCCGAGGTGTCCTGGATCGACGAGGCGCTCGACCCGGACGTGCTGACGATCGGGTTCGCCCGCCGCGTCCCGTCCTACAAGCGGCTCACGCTGATGCTGCGCGACCCCGAGCGCCTGCGCTCGATCCTGCTGGACCCCGAACGGCCCGTGCAGATCGTCATCGCGGGCAAGGCGCACCCCGCCGACGAGGGCGGCAAGCGGCTCATCCAGGAGATCGTGCGCTTCGCCGACCGCGAGGACGTGCGGCACCGCATCGTGTTCCTGCCCGACTACGACATGGCGCTCGGGCGGTTCCTGGTGCAGGGCTGCGACGTGTGGATGAACAACCCGCTGCGTCCGCTGGAGGCGTGCGGCACGTCCGGCATGAAGGCGGCGCTGAACGGCGGCCTCAACCTGTCCATCCGCGACGGCTGGTGGGACGAGTGGTACGACGGGCAGAACGGCTGGGCGATCCCGTCCGCCGACGGCCTGGCCGGCCCCGACCGCCGCGACGCCCTGGAGGCGGCCGCCCTGTACGAGCTGATCGAGGACCACGTCGCGGTGATGTTCTACGACCGCGACTCCTCGGGCCTGCCGCGCCGCTGGCTGGAGATGGTCAAGCACACCATCGCCACGCTCGGCCCCAAGGTGCTCGCCTCGCGCATGGTGCGCGACTACGTCACCGACCTGTACACCCCGGCGGCGGTCGCGTCGCGGGCGATGAGCGCCGACGGGTACGCCGGCGCCCGCGAGCTGGCGGCCTGGAAGCAGCGGGTCGCCAAGGCCTGGCCGGGTGTGGCCGTCGAGCACGTGGAGTCCAGCGGGGAGGAGAGCCCGCACCTGGGCGGCCGGCTGGCCGTGCGGGTCGTCGTTGACCTGGCCGGGCTGGACCCGTCCGACGTGGCGGTCGAGGCCGCCTACGGCCGGGTCGACGAGTCCGACGCGCTGATCGACCCGTCGTACCTGGAGCTGACCCCGGCCGAGCCGGCCGAGAACGAGCGGCTGCGCTACGTCGGCGAGGTGCCGCTGCGGCGCAGCGGCGCGTTCGGCTACAGCGTGCGCGTCGTCCCCCGGCACCGCCTGCTGGCGCACCACGCCGAGACGGGCCTGATCGCCCTCCCGCCCGCGCCGCACGGCATGACCAACGGCGACCTGCGCTGACACCGCGCCGGAAACCGGTCCATAATCATCCGATCATGGACCGGTTTCCGCGGGTCGCCTCCGTGGCGGCCGCCGCCGTCGTCGGCCTGGCCTTCGGCGGCGGCGTCGTCTGGCGGGTGCACGGCACCTCCGGCGAACGGGACGACCCCGTCCGCGCCGTGCGCTCGCCCTGCAATCTGGCGCCCGCCGAGCCGCTGGACGAGGCGCTGCCCGGCGCGGTCGTGGTGTCGTCGTCCGGCTCCGGCGAGCCGGGCGAGGCGTGGTCGGCGAGCAGGGAGTGCGCCCTCGCCCCGAAGGGGACGGCGGAGCCCGCCCTGACGCTGCGGTTGACGCGGTACGGCGCGCACCGCGAGGACACCGACCCGGGGAAACGGGAGAGGATCGTGGTGCGTCCGGGCGCCGAGCGGGCGGCCAGGGAGTTCGCCGCGGGCCTGTCCGACGACTACGGCATCTGCCGGCTGCGGACCGTCACCGGGATCGGCGAGCAGGCGGCGGCGTGCGCGGGCACGTACTACGACGGGCAGTCCCCGGCCTACCGGCTGCTGGCGCGGCGCGGCGATCTGGTGTTGAGCGTCGTCGGGGTGGCGGGCACCGCCGCGCGGCGCGAGCCGCTGGGGCGGCTGGCGGCCGGGGTGCTGGAGGCGGGCCGGTGAGCGGGCGGGCGTCGCTGCGGGAACTGGCCTCCACCCAGGTCGGACGGGTCGTCCTCGGCCTGTTCGGCGGCTGCCTGGTCGGCTCCATGACGGTGCTGACCGGGCAGCTGACCGGGATGCTGCCGCTGGGCGAGCCCCGCACGCTGCGCGCCCCCTGCCGGGACGCGTCGGTCACGGCGCTCGTCCCCGGCGGGGAGGTGGCGCGCGACGAGGGCGGCCGCACGGGCGCGGAGTGCGAGACCAGCGCCCCGTCGCCGCGTCACGCCCGCCTTGAGGTCAGGGTCGAGAAGGCGTGGACGCCCGGCAGGGCCGAGGAGGGCCACCGTCGCGGCTGCGCGTCGCTGACCGGGCTCGGCCCGGTGGGACGCCCACCGGGGCTCGGCGACGAGGCGTGCGTGGTGACGGACCGCGGCATGCTGCCCGTCACCACTGTCCTGGTGCGTCGCGGTGCCCTGCGCGTCACCGTGCGGTACGCCTCGGCAGCCAAGGGCGCCGCCGCCGTCGAGGGCGACGCGGTGGCCGTCGCCCGGCGCG
The DNA here is from genome assembly GCF_040642915.1 of Actinomadura sp. NPDC047616. Lineage (NCBI taxonomy): Bacteria > Bacillati > Actinomycetota > Actinomycetes > Streptosporangiales > Thermomonosporaceae > Actinomadura > Actinomadura sp. NPDC047616. Next base: position 578,573 of record NZ_JBEYTB010000003.1, on the reverse strand, counting down.
TCACCGCGTCGCCCTGAGAGTCCTTCAGCGCCCACCCGGCGGGATCAGGCGACCTCTGCCTCGTCCTCCTCCTCGGGGGGCGGGTCGGACATGCGCCAGGCGGTGACCAGCATCGGCAGCGACCACACGGTGGCCATCAGCGCGAACAGCAGCACGGTGGCCGCCGCGCTGGGCACCTCCGGCTTGTCCCCTCGCAGCGCCAGGCCGACGACGAAGAACACCACGAGCAGCAGCAGGAGGGTCAGGCGGTGGGCGATGGGGTGGGCGCTCAGCCGCTCGCGGATCTGCCGCTCGTCCAGCAGGTGTACGGGAAGGCTGGCGGTGCCCCGGGTGACGATGTGGATCATTCCCCACAACTGGGTGCCCAGCGCCAATGCCAGCCCCCACAGGACGAACGTGGTGACCATCGCGGCGGTGCTGGGCGCCAGGAACCAGCAGACGACCGCCGCCGCCCACATCAGCCCCAGGCATCCGCCGGCCGCGACCACCAGCCTCCGCCGTCTCTCCCTGGTCTGGTAGCGCGGCGTCTCGCGCTCCAGCACCGCCAGCATCCGTTCCTCGCGCCGGTTGCGCGGCTTCATGATCGGCTCCCGTCGTTCGTCGTGTCCGTGGCGCCCAGGCGCGGGAAGGGGGTCAGCGAGAACACCACCTCGACCGGCACCTCGAAGTAGTCGGCGATGCGCAGCGCCAGGTGCAGGCTCGGGCTGTACTCGCCGCGCTCCAGGTAGCCCACCGTCTGGTAGTGGACCTCCAGCGCGGCGGCCAGGTCGCGGCGCGACACACCGCGTTCGGCCCGCAGCATCGCGATCCGGTTGTAGACCTTCTCCTTGTCGGTGGCCATCACAAGCCTCCCGCGTCAGTACGCGGCGCGCAGGCGCCGCCCGGCCGGCCGTGCCGCCGGCAGCTCGTCGGGGTCCCGCGGCCGCGCGTGGAATTCGGCCAGGTGGGCGACCAGCCGCCGTACCCGCCAGCGCGGATGGTCGCGCCAGTCCTGCAGGACGACGCCGATCCGTCCGCGCCAGGCCTCGTCGCCGTGCTCGGGGTCGGTGCCGAGCACCGTCACCTCGCCCGCCGAGCGCCGCCGGAACCCCTCCAGCACCTCGGCGGTGGTGGTCTTGCCCGCGCCGTTGGGGCCCAGCAGCGCGAACACCTCACCCGCGCGGACCTCCAGGTCGACGCCGCGCAGCACCTCCGTGCGGCCGTAGCGCACGCGCAGCCCCCGCGTCCTGATCACTGGATCGCTCATCCGCTTCCCCCGGTCATACAAGTTCCTTGAAAGATCGCAGTATCTCCTTAACGTCTGATAGCAGTAGTACTACATCCCATAAGATAGGTGCAACAGACGGATCGAGGGAGCGGGGCCGGGCGCTGGCAGGATTGGGGGGTGCGATCCCCCCAGCAGTTCCAGAAGCGTGCCGGGCGATGGGTCCGGCCGTGGCGGGGACGCCGCGCGGACGCGGCGCTGGCCGCCGCCATGTTCCTCGTGATGGCCTCGATCGTCCTGGTGGCGCTGGCCCGCGACCCGGGCTCCTTGCACGGCCCGGGGGTCGGCTGGCCGCTGATGATCGTGACGTGCGGGGCGCTGTACTGGCGGCGCGTGCGGCCCGTCGCGGTGTGCGTGGTGACGATGGCCGCCTGCGCTGTGTACTACCCCTACACCGAGCCGGACGGGCCGCTGCTGCTCACGTTCGTCATAGCGCTCTACACGGTCGCCGCCGAGGGGTCGGTGGTCGTCGCGGTGCTGCTCGGCGCCGCGGCCATGGGCTTCGTCGCGGCGGGCGAGCTCACCAGCACCGTCAACCACCTGCAGGACGCGGCGCTGTGGATGCTGGCCGGGTGGTTCGTCGCGGTCGTCGCGGTCGGCGGGGTGGTGCGCAACCGCCGCGCCTACCTGCGCGAGGCCGAACGGCGCGCGCTGGCCGCCGAACGCGGCCGCGAGGAGGAGGCCCGCCGCCGCGCCACCGAGGAACGCCTGCGCATCGCCCGCGAGCTGCACGACGCCCTCGGCCACAACATCTCGCTGATCAACGTGCAGGCCAACGCGGCGCTGCACGGGCTGGCCCGCGACCCGGACGGCGCGGAGGCCGCGCTCGGCGCGATCCGGCAGGCCAGCAAGGACGCGCTGCGCGAGCTGCGCGCCACCCTGGGGGTGCTGCGCCAGGTCGACGAGGCCGGCCAGGGCGCGTCCCCCGCGCCCGCCGCACCCGGGCTGGCCCGCCTGGACGAGCTGACCGGACGCGCCGGGGCAGCCGGGCTGGCCGTGCGCACCACCATCGAGGGCGAGCCGAGGCCGCTGCCGCCCGAGACCGACCTGGCCGCCTACCGGATCGTCCAGGAGTCCCTGACCAACGTCACCCGCCACTCGGACGCGGCGTCCGCGCGGGTGCGCATCCGCTACCGCGACGACGCGCTGCACGTGGAGATCGAGGACGACGGCCCCGCCGCCGCGAAACCGTCGCCCGGCGGCGGCACCGGCGTCGACGGCATGCGGGAACGGGCACGGGCACTGGGCGGCGAGCTGACCGCGCGGGCCCGTCCCGGCGGCGGCTTCCACGTCCGCGCCCGCCTGCCGCTGCGCGAGGGCCGTCCCGGCCCGCGACCGGCCGGAGACCGGTCCGCCACGCCGTGACCGGGGCGGGTCGCCTCGGGCGCGCGGCCGGGGCACCATGGGGGGTCATGAAGGTCTTCGTCTCGGTCGACATGGAGGGCGTCTCCGGGCTGACCGACCCCGAGGAGATGCGCGCCCCCGGCCGCGGCTACGAACGCGGCTGCGAGCTGATGACCGCCGACGCCAACGCCGCCGTCCGCGCCGCCTACGACGCCGGCGCCGACACGGTCGTGGTCACCGACGCGCACGGCATGGGCCGCAACCTGCGCGCCGACCTCATCGACCGGCGCTGCACCCTCGTGCGCGGCCCGTACAAGCCGATGCGCATGGCCGAGGGGCTGAACGCCTCGTTCGACGTGGCGCTGTACGTGGGCTACCACGCCCGTGCCGGGACGCCGCGCGGCGTGCTCAACCACACCTGGATGGGCCGGGAGATCCACAACGCCTACCTCAACGGCGAGGTGGCGGGGGAGATCCGGCTGATGGCCGCCTACGCGGGCACCCTGGGCGTGCCGGTGGGCCTGGTCGCCGGGGACGAGGCCGCCTGCCGCGAGGCCCGCGAGGTGCTCGGCGACGTGGAGACCGTCGCGGTGAAGAAGGGCAGCGACCGGTACGCCGCCGAGCTGGTGCCGCCCGCCCGCGCCCAGGAGATGATCTACGAGGGGGCGCGCCGGGCCCTCGCGGACCCGGCCCGCTGGCGCCTCCACACCGTCCCCGCCCCGTACACGCTGGGCATCGAGTGGAGCTCCACGTCCATCGCCCAGTCCTGCGCGGTGATCCCCGGCGTCAAGCTGGCGGGGCCGCGCGCCACCGAGTTCACCACCGGCGACTATGCCGAGGTCGTGGGGCTGCTCGGGGTGTGCGCGACCATCGGCGGCGAGGTCGGCTGCACCGGCCTGCACTACGACTGAGCGGGTGCGGCCGAGCACGGCGGCGGCGCCGCGCCGGGGCCGCCGCGGGAAACGTTTCGTCGCCCGACCGTAACGGACATGTCGCGTTATGCGTTGACATGTATGTGAACGTCGTTGCAGTCGTACCCCAGGAACCCCGTGTGGCGGTCGTGGACCCCGCGCCGCTGTCGCCCGCGCAGCGCGCCGGTCACGCCTGCGCGGTCTGCGAGAAGCGCTGGCCCCGCCCCACCGAGCGGATCGGCGACCTTCCGGACGGGGCGCCCGTGCTGGCCTGCGTCGAATGCGCCGGGCCGTCGAGCCAGCCCTCGTGCAAGCCGTCGCGCTAGCCGTCGTCGCGGCGCTCGTCGAAGTCGAAGCTCGCCGACGCGAGCGCCTCATAGGCGGGGGCGAGGACGTCCGTCAGCTCACGGCGCCGGATCCGCACCGGCGGGGGAGCGGCGACGCGCAGGATGAAACCGGGGGGCACCGGAGGGGCGGGCGGCCGCTCGCGCAGGTGCGCCAGGCCCGTGGGGGCCGTCCAGAAGCCGGATGGTGACAGCGGCTCGTCGTCCGCACCGTCCGCGTCCACCGGGTCGGGGGAGGCGGCGGGCAGCCGCCGCAACGCCGTGAGCAACTGCTCCTTGGTACGGCCGTTCCACTGCAACACCAGGAACGGATCGTCGTCGAACGCCTCGGCGAGCAGGTAGAGCACCGCGGCGGCGTGCTTGCAGGGGTCGCCGTAGTCCGGGCAGGTGCACATCAGGTGCAGGCCGGCCGCCGACTCGGGGAACAGCGACAACCCCAGCTCCGCCAGCACGTCCTCGATCTCCGGCGGCATCTCCCCGGCCAGCAGCCGCGCCCGGAACACCGCCCGGGACGCCAGCTCGCCCTCCACCGCGCGCCACTCGACCTCCGAGAGCGCGTCGATGCCGACGGCCACCTCGTACGGCTCGTCCACCGAGCCCTGCACGCGCGCGGTCACCTCGTACGGCGCCACTTTGAGATCGATGACCTGGCCCTTGCGGGCGTACGCGCGGCCGCGCTGCAACCGTCCGGTGTCGCCGGACGCCTCGATCAGGTCGACGAACCGCCGCGACCACCACCGCGCGCCGATCGAGCCGCGGCGGGTGCGGGCCCGGATGCCGTCCTCCACCGGGATCGGGTCGCGGTACTCGAAGAACCCGCTCATCAGTCGCTCACCGCCTCGGGGGACAGGCGCAGCACGTCGCGCAGCTCGGCGACCGACAGCTCGGTCAGCCAGTCCTCCCCGCTGCCGACCACCGACTCGGCCAGCGCCTTCTTGCGGTCGATCATCTCGTCGATCCGCTCCTCCATCGTGCCGACGCAGACGAGCTTGCGGACCTGCACGTTCCTGGTCTGGCCGATGCGGAACGCCCGGTCGGTGGCCTGGTCCTCCACGGCCGGATTCCACCACCGGTCGACGTGCACCACGTGGTTGGCGGCCGTCAGCGTCAGCCCGGTGCCCGCCGCCTTCAGCGACAGCAGGAACACCGCCGGCTCGTCGTCCTCCTGGAAGTGCCGCACCAGCTCGTCACGCCGGCGCCGGGACGTGCCGCCGTGCAGCCACAGCACCGGCCGCTCCAGCCGCGCCGCCAGGTACGGCCGCAGCATCGCCCCGAACTCGGCGTACTGGGTGAACACCAGCGCCTTCTCACCCTGCTCGACGACCTGCGCGCAGATCTCCTCCAGCCGCTCTAGCTTGCCCGACCGGCCCGGCAGCCGCGACCCGTCCTTGAGCAGCTGCGCCGGATGGTTGCAGACCTGCTTGAGCCGCGCCATCGTCGCCAGCACCAGGCCCCGCCGCTTGTCCTCCTCGCTCTCGGCGATGCGCTCCAGCATGTCGTCCAGCGTCGCCTGGTACAGCGAGGCCTGCTCGGGGGTCAGGTTGCAGTAGACCTTGATCTCCTGCTTCTCCGGCAGGTCGGAGATGATCGCCTTGTCGGTCTTCAGGCGGCGCAGCACGAACGGCCGGGTGGCGCGCCGCAGCGCCTGGGCCGCGCCCTCGTCCCCGTCCCGCTCGATCGGGATCGCGAACCGCTCCCGGAACGCCGCCCGCGGGCCCAGCAGCCCCGGATTGGCGAACTCCAGGATCGACCACAGCTCCGTCAGGTGGTTCTCCACCGGCGTGCCGGTCAGCGCGATCCGCGTGCGGGCCGGGATGCCGCGGATGGCGCGGGCCTGCCGGGTGCCGCTGTTCTTCAGCGCCTGCGCCTCGTCGCACACCACCCGCTCCCAGGTGACGCGCGCCAGCATCGCCGCGTCGCGGGCCGCCGTGCCGTACGTGGTGACGACCAGATCGGCCTGCGCCGCCGCCCGGACGAGATCGTCGTCGCGGTGCCGCCCCGTGCCGTGGTGGACGTACACGCGCAGCTTCGGCGCGAACTTGGCCGCCTCCCGCTGCCAGTTGCCCACCAGCGACATGGGCACCACCAGCAGCGTCGGCCCCGGCGCGGCCGCCCCGTCGCCCCGCCCGTCCCCCCGCTCGTGCACCAGCAGGGACAGCACCGAGACGGTCTTTCCCAACCCCATATCGTCGGCGAGGACGGCGCCGAGGCCGAGACCGTTCATGAACGCCAGCCAGGCCAGCCCCCGCCGCTGGTAGGCGCGCAGCTCGGCGCTCAGGCCGTCCGGGGTCGCCAGCGGGGTGAGGCGGCGGTCGGCCTCGCCGGACAGCAGGTCGCCGAACGCGCCGTCGGCGTCGACGCCGAGGAGCGGGAGGGCGTCGTCGCCGGCGTGGATGACCGCGCGCATCGCCTCGGCGGCGGTCATCCGGCCGCGGCGGGGATGGCGCAGGAAGTCCAGGGCGGCCTGCAGCTGCTGCTCGTCCAGCTCCACCCACTGGCCGCGCAGCCGCACCAGGGGCGTCTTGAGCCGGGCCAGCTCCTCCAGCTCGTCCTCGTCGACGGTCTCGTCGCCGATGGCCAGGTCCCAGCGGAAGTTCACCATGCTGCCCAGGTCGAACCCGGACGACGCCGCCGCGCCCGACCCCTCCCCGTCCTGCGCTCGGGTGGTGAGGCGCATGCCGAGCTTGGCCTTGCCCGCCCACTGCGGCAGCAGCACGCCGAAACCGGCGGCGGCCAGCATCGGCGCGGCCTGCCGCAGGAAGCGGAACGCGCCCGCGGTGTCGAGGGTCAGCTCGGCGGGTGTGGGGGAGTCGAGCGCGGCCGTCAGGTCGGGGAACAGGCGAAGGGCGCGTCCCAGGCCGGTGAGCAGCGTCTCCTCGGCGGCCGCGATCGACGTGGCCTCGCCCGCCCAGACCGTGGCGGCCGGGACGTACAGGCTGGGGTCGTCGGTGCCCTGCAGGGCGAACTCCACGCGCCAGGCGTCGTCGTCGGCCTCCTCGTCCGCGTCGCCGGGGGCGTCGGGGACGTCCGTCGTGGCGGCGCCGGGCTCCACCAGGCGGAAGCACACGCGCAGCGGCCCGGCGGGACGGCGGGAGGCGGCGGCCCAGGCGTCCAGCTCGGCGATCAGGTCGTCGGCGTCGTCACCCGGCTCGCGCGGCACGCTGAAGTTGGGGCCGGTCAGCGCCTCCACCCAGCGTTCGGCCAGCGGCACGCGGTCGGGCGCCTTGCCGCGGCGCGGCGGCAACAGCGGATGCGGCACCACGCCCCGCACGGCCGTGTCGACCAGGCCCGACAGCGCCTCGCGCAGCACCTCGGCGGCGGGGCGCCCGCCGCCGGCGGCGCGGCAGGCGGCGGGCATCGCGCGCGCCAGGTCGGCGAAACGGGCGGGATCGTCGATGACGGGACGCCACCGCGCCACCAGGTCGCCGTCCTCGCGCAGCAGCGCCGGCAGCACCTGCCCACGCCCGGTCAGCCGCATCGCCTCGTCCGCCAGCAGGCACAGGAACCGCAGGTCGCTGCCGGGGACCACGTCGGCGCTGTGCTCGGCCAGCTGCAGCAGCGTCATCGCCGGGAACGGCTCCAGCACCAGCGCGGGCACCCGCCAGGCCCGCAGCTCCTCCGGGACGACGCCCTCGGCGCCGCACTCCGGGGACGGCAGCGGATGATCGCCGTGCGTGGGCAGCGTCATCGTCAGCTCGACCCGGAACGCGCCCTTCACCAGCGGCTCGTAGGAGGTGCCGGTGAAGTCCCGGGTGGCGAACGGGTGCACGTCGGGATGCGGCCGGTACGGGCCGGTGCGCTCCGCCCACAGGCAGAGCGCGCCCCCATGCCAGGTGGCGTGCGCGACGAGCATGAAGAGTGATCCCCGAGAGAGCCGTTACCGAGCGTCCCCGAAGCTACCAGCGAGGACCGACACCCGGAGGACGGGCAACCGCAACGGAGCGCTAGCGGAGTGAGGATTGCCCGTCCGACTGACGGGGGTGTAGGGGGTCGTCCCCCACACGGACATCGTTAGGCTCGGGGCGTTGTTCGATCACGGGAGGTCGTTGTGGGCGAGTTCGTGCGTGTCGAGGTGGAGGACGGCATCGGGACGATCCGGCTGGACCGGCCGAAGATGAACGCCCTGAACGCGTCGATGCAGCGGGAGCTCGTGGAGGCGGCGCGGGAGGTCACCCAGGACGAGACGGTGGCCGCGGTGATCCTCTACGGCGGCGAGCGGGTGTTCGCGGCGGGCGCCGACATCAAGGAGATGGCGCCGCTGTCGTTCGCGCAGATGTCCGGCGCGCCCTCGCGGCTGCTGCAGGACTTCACCAAGGCCCTGGCGGCGATCCCCAAGCCGGTCATCGCAGCGATCACCGGTTACGCGCTCGGCGGCGGCCTGGAGGTGGCGCTGGCGGCCGACTTCCGCGTCGCGGGGGAGGGCGCCAAGGTGGGCCAGCCGGAGATCCAGCTCGGCATCATCCCCGGCGCGGGCGGCACGCAGCGGCTGGCGCGGCTGGTCGGTCCCGCCAAGGCCAAGGACCTGATCTTCTCGGGGCGGCACGTGGCCGCCCCCGAGGCGCTGGCCATGGGCCTGGTCGACCGGGTCGTGCCGGACGGCGAGGTCTACACGGCGGCGCGGGAGTGGGCCGCGACGTTCGTCGGCGGGCCGGCGCTGGCGTTGCGCGCCGCCAAGCAGGTGATCGACGCGGGGCTCGAGGTCGACCTGGAGACCGGCCTGGAGATGGAGCGGACGCAGTTCGCCGCGCTGTTCGCCACCGAGGACCAGGCGACCGGCATGCGCAGCTTCATGGAGCAGGGGCCGGGCAAGGCGACCTTCACCGGCCGCTGAGCCTCACCAGTCGTCGTCCGGGGCGGCTCGCCGCTGGGCGGCGAGGACCTCGTCGGCGTGGCGGGCGCTCCAGCGGCCCAGGGCGGTGATCGGCTCCAGGAGGCCGCGGCCCGGCTCGGTCAGCTCGTACTCCACGCGCGGCGGGGCCTCGGCGTAGCGGCGGCGGGCCACCAGGCCGTTGCGCTCCAGCCGGCGCAGCGTCTCGGTGAGGACCTTGTGGCTGATGCCGCCGATGCGGTCGCGCAGCTCGCCGGGACGCGTCGGGCCGTCGCGCAGCGCGTACAGCACCACGCTCGTCCACGTGCCGGACAGCAGGTCGAACCCCAGGCGGGCCTGGCAGTCCGCGAGGAAGACGTCGTCGGTTGTTCTCATGGCGTCGTCCACAGCCTGCCCCTTCCGATGCGCACCCGGGGGTGCGTAACGAACCGCCTAGCGTCCCGTCCGAACGTATTCGACGGGACGACCGGGAGGTCGGGATGCGCATCGGGACACTGGGCGCCGGGAACATGGCGGACGCGCTCGCCACGCAGTGGGCACGGGCTGGCCACGAGGTCTTCGTCGGGGCGCGAACGCCGTCCAAGGCCGAGGCGCTGGCGGCGCGGATCGGCAAGGGGGCGCGCGGCGGGACGCTGGGTGAGGCAGCGGAGTTCGGTGAGGTCGTGCTGCTCGCCGTCTGGTGGGAGGGGGCGCTGGACGTGGTGGAGGCCGTGGCGGACGCCCTCGGCGGAAAGGTGCTCATCGACTGCACCAACCCCACCGGCCCGCCGGACTTCACCCTGCGGACGGGCAACGGGCCGTCGGCGGCGCAGCGCATCGCTGACGCCGCCCGAGGGGGTGCCCGTGTGGTGAAGGCGTTCAACACCTGCCACGAGAGCGTGTGGCGCCTGACGCCGCCGGTGTTCGACGGGCGTCCCCTGGGCGTCCCCCTGTGCGGGGACGACGCCGACGCCCTGCGCGCGGTGCGGAGCCTGGTGCGCGACATCGGATGCGAGCCCGTCGACGGGGGCGGCCTGGACCGGGCCGGGCTGCTCGAGGCGACGACGGCGTTCGCGATCGGCGTCTGGGCGGCGGGCGGTGACCCGGCGGCGATGTTCCCGCCTCTGGAGGTGGCCGCGGGAGCTCCGTGACTGTCCCCGGTCAAAGGGTTTGTCAATGGATAGCATCGGCCGCCATGCGAAGCCCCTTCCCCCCGGGCTCCTCCCACACCGCGTACCGCACCGCTCTCGTCACCGGCGCGTCCAGCGGCATCGGCGAGAGCTTCGCCCGGATCCTGGCCGGACGCGGCACCGACCTGGTGATCGTGGCCCGCCGCGCCGCGCGGCTGGACGAGCTGGCCCGCGAGCTGGTGGAGCGGTACAGGGTGGCCGTGGAGGTGCTGGCCGCCGACCTCACCGACCCGGCGCAGCGCGGCGAGGTGGAGCACCGGCTGCGCGCCGAGCCGGTGGAGCTGCTGGTCAACAACGCCGGGTACGGGGCGTTCGGGGCCTTCGCCGGGCAGCCGCTGGACGACCAGCTCGCCCAGGTCGAGCTGAACGTGCTGGCGCTGATGCGGCTCACCCGCGCCGCGCTGCCGGGGATGGTGGAACGGGGCCGGGGCGGGGTGCTGAACGTCTCGTCCATGGCGGGGTTCACCCCGTCGCCCGGCAGCGCCACGTACGGCGCGACCAAGGCGTTCGTTACGGCGTTCTCCGAAAGCCTGCACGCCGAGCTGGCCGGCACGGGCGTGCACGTGACGGCGCTGTGCCCTGGATTCACCCGTACCGACGAGACCCAGGAGCCCAACCTGCTGTGGCTGCGCCGTGACGACGTGGCCCGCGCGGGGCTGGACGCGGTGTCGGCGGGGCGCGCGCTGTGCGTGCCCGGGGCGCAGTACAAGGCGGCGCTGCCCGCGTTGAGGGCGATGCCGCGTTCGCTGCTGCGGGCGGCGGTCAACCGGATGTGGCGCCAGGCCGCCGACACCCGCTGACGGCGGTACGGCGCCACTGCGGCGGAGGCGCCTGTTTTCCGCTCGTCTCCGCGATAAACGCCCGGTTCCACTCGCTCCCACAAGAAAAAGCGGGGGGTGTTTGTGGCCCTCGTGACTAGCAGGCCAGACCGGACGGTCGCCAGCATCGAACTTACGCTTCCGTAGGTTGCGGCCGTCCGGCACGAGGCCGCCGCCATGCCGCGGGCTCTCCGTGCCCACGGTCCCTGAGCGAAGGAACAGGCATGCCCGTGACGTTCGACGACAAGTCCCAGTTGCGCCTGATGGTGGATCTGGAGCCGGTGGTGGCGAAAGAGCTGGACCGTCACCTGTCGATGGCCAAGGAGTGGTTTCCGCACCAGTACGTCCCGTGGAGCCAGGGCCGCGACTTCGACGGGCCCCTGGACGGCGAGCCGTGGAGCCCCGAGCAGTCCGCGCTGAGCACCGAGGCCCGCGAGTCCCTGATCGTCAACCTGCTGACCGAGGACAACCTGCCCGGCTACCACCACGCCATCGCCACCGTCTTCGGACGCGACGGCGCGTGGGGCACGTGGGTGAACCGCTGGACGGCCGAGGAGAACCGGCACGGCATCGTCATCCGCGACTACCTCACCGTCACCCGGGCCGTCGACCCGGTGGCGCTGGAGCGGGCCCGGATGAAGCACATGGAGCTGGGCTACGAGGCGACGCACGGCACGAGTTTCCTGCACGGGGTGGCGTACGTGTCGTTCCAGGAGCTGGCCACCCGGGTGGCGCACCGCAACACCGGCACGGCGTCGGGCGACCCGGTGTGCGAGCGGCTGCTGGCGCGGGTCGCCGCCGACGAGAACCTGCACATGATCTTCTACCGGAACCTGCTGGACGCCGCGCTGGAGATCGACGTGGACGCCACCGTGCGGGCGGTCACCGACGTGGTCAAGGCGTTCCAGATGCCCGGCCACGGCATCGACGGGTTCCTGCGCAAGTCGGTGATCATCGCCAACGCGGGCATCTACGACCTGCGGCTGCACCACGACGACGTGCTCAGCCCGTGCCTGCGCAAGTGGCGGATCTTCGAGCGGACCGACCTGGGGCCCGAGGGCGAGAAGGCCCGCGAGGAGCTGGCGGAGTTCATGACCGGGCTGGACACGGCCGCCGCGCGGTTCGAGGAGCGGCGGGAGGAGCGTCGCGCCAGGCAGGCGGCCCGACGCGGCTGATCGCCGATCTTGTCCTTGTCCGGTCAGGAACGTCCGCCCCGTTCTCGGCGTCAAAGGGGATATGGGGACGCCTCCGCGACTCGGTGAGCACCGGCTGCTGGACGAGATCGGCCGCGGCGGCACCGCCGTGGTGCACCTGGCGATCGACGCGTTCGGCCGCGAGGTGGCGGTCAAGCGGCTGCGCCCGGAGATCGCGGCCGACCCGGCGGCGCGGCGCCGCCTGGCCCGGGAGATGGCCGTGCAGGGGCGGGTGCGCAGCCCGTACGTGGCGCGGCTGCTGGACGGCCGGGTGGACGCCGACCCGCCCTACGTGGTGATGGCCTACGTCCCCGGCTGCCCGCTGAGCGAGCTGGTGGAGTCCTACGGGCCGCCCCGCCGTGACCGGCTGCGGCGGCTGGCCCGGGGGATGGCGCTGGCGGTGGCGGCCGTGCACGACGCGGGGGTGCTGCACCGTGACGTCACCCCCGGCAACGTCATGGTGCACGGGGACCGTCCCACGCTCATCGACTTCGGCATCGCCCACGACGCGGACGCGGGGCAGACCACCCGTCCCGGCATGGTCGTGGGCACCCCCGCCTACCTGGCTCCCGAGCTCATCGAGGGCGAGCCCGCCACGACCGCGTCCGACGTGTTCGCCTGGGCGGCCACGGTCGCGTTCGCCGCGACAGGGCGGCCGCCGTTCGGCCGTGGGTCCCTGGAGGGGGTCTGCTTCCGCATCGTGAGCGGGATGGCCGACCTGGACGGGGTGGAGGAGCCCCTGGCCGGACTGCTGCGGCGGGGGCTGGACCGCGACCCCCGGCGGCGCCCGTCCGCGCGGTGGTTCGCCGGGGCGCTGGCGACGGAGGACGCGGGCGCGGCCGGGCCCGTCCCGTACGTCGCGGCATGAGGACACCTCGGGAGGAGCGCCGTCCGGATGGATCCTGCCGACGAAATGGGCGAAGGTAGGGTTTCGTAAGCGATGAAGGGGGTTGTCACGTCCGGGGACCGAATAGGCCATTACCGCGTACTCCAGACGCTGGGGGAAGGCGGCATGGGCGTGGTGTACCTCGCCGCCGATCCCGAGGGGCGCAAGGTGGCCATCAAGGTGCTGCGTCCGGCCGTGGCGGGGGACACCACCGCCCGGCGGAGGCTGGCGCGCGAGGTGGACTCCATGCGGCGGGTGCACAGCCCGCACGTGGCGGAGATCCTCGACGCCGACGTCACCGCCGAGCAGCCGTACATCGTCACCCAGTACGTGCCGGGCCGCACCCTGGAGGAGGCCGTCGAGGCGGACGGGCCGCGCTACGGGCAGGCGCTGCAGCGGCTGGCGGTGGGCCTGGCCTCGGCGCTGTCGGCCATCCACGGCGCCGGGATCGTGCACCGCGACCTCAAGCCGGGCAACGTCATGCTGGTCGACGACGAGCCCATCGTGATCGACTTCGGCATCGCGCAGGCCGCCGACGCCACCCGGCTCACCGCCACCGGCATGGTCATCGGCACCCCCGGCTACCTCGCCCCGGAGATCATCGAGGGGGAGGACGCCGGGCCCGCGTCCGACGTGCACGCCTGGGCCGGCACGGTCGCCTACGCCGCCACCGGGCGGCCGCCGTTCGGCTCCGGCACCTTCGAGTCGATCTTCTACAAGATCATGCAGGGCGCGCCGGACCTGGACGGGGTGCCCGAGGCGCTGCTGCCCGTGCTGCGCTCGGCGATGGCCCGCAACCCGGCCGAACGGCCTACCGCCGTGGGGCTGGTGCAGCTCACCCGGCGCATCCACTTCGAGGCCACCATCACCGACACCACCCGGGTGGACGAGCACTACCCGCGGCCGGACAGGACGTCCCAGCAGACGGACGCCTCGTCCGACCACTCCCGGGTGTTCTCCATGCCGGGGCCGTCGCCGGTCCCGCCGACTCCGTCGCCGCCGCCCGTCTCCGCCGAGCCGCTGCCCGCTCCCACGCCTGCGCCCGCTCCGGCGCAGCCCAGTGACTTCAAGGGCCTGCTGCCCCCGGCCGCGCCGCCGCCCGCACCCGGCCCGTACGAGACGAACCCCTACGAGCCCGCTCCCTACGAGCCGAACCGGTACGAGCCGTCGCCGTACGACCAGCGGGCGTACGCCCCGTACCACCACGACCCCGCCCAGGGGCAGGCGCGCCGCGCCCAGCCTCCGGAGCAGCTTCCCCCGCCCGCGCCGTACGACCCCTACAACCAGGGCGCCGCCGGCAGGGACCTCGAACGGCGCCGCCCGACAGAACCCGCGCGCCGCCCGGACGAACAACCCCGCCGCAAGCCCTACGGCTGGTACCGGGTGCTCAGCTTCATCGTCCTGGTGGCGCTGCTGGGCTTCGCCAACATCGCCCCCCTGCTCGCCGTGGGCGTCACCATCGTCGGCGTCCTGGTGCTGCGCATGGCGGACAAGGCCGCCCGCCGCATGGAGGACAAGCGCACACGGCGCGGCCCACGATCCGGCGACGCGGTGGCCGCGGCGTTCAAGACGCCCCTGCACCTGCCGGGGGCGGTGCTCGTCACGGTGCTGCTGGCATCGCTCGCCGTGTTCGCGGGCCTGGTCCTGCTGGCGGTGCTGATGTTCGCCAGCCCCGACATGACGGCCTCGCGTGCCATCGCGTACTCGTCCATGGCCGTCATCGTGCTGCTCACCCTGGCGCCGGGGAGCGCCCCGCCACGGCGCCAGCTGGCGCGCACCTGGGGAGCGGTGCTGCCCCGCACGGACGCCGCCCTGGCCGGGGTGCTCATCCTGGGCCTGTTCGCCGGGGTGCTGGTGGTGCTGTCCCGGGGGCAGCCGCCCGACACGACCCCGCTGGGCGGGATGAGCCAGTCCCTTGAGGGGCTGCGCAGCGACGTCCACGACCTGCTCACCGGGCTCCCCTTCGTCTGAGTGCCCCCTCGGGGGGCGCCCGGTCGGTAAGGTGGCGAGCCGATGAGCGGGGAGACCAGGCAACGACAGCAGATCGGCCCCTATCGGCTGCTGGCCCGGCTGGGCGGCCCCACCGGGACGATCTACCGGGCGGCCGATCCCAGCGGGCGCGACGTGGCGATCCGGCTGCTCCCGGACGCGGCGGTCCCGGCCCCACGCGAACGTCTGGGCCGCGACCTCGAACGCATGCGCGAGGTGCTGAGCCCTTACGCGGTGGACGTCCTGGACGGCGACGCCTCCGCCGACCCGCCCTACGTCGTCAGCCGTTTCGTCCCCGGGCAGCCGCTCACCGACGTGGTGGCCGAACACGGGCCGTTGCAGGGCGCCGCCCTGCACCGCCTGGCCCTCGGCATGGCCAAGGCGCTGGCGGCCGTCCACGAGGCGGGGCTCGCCCACGGAGCGTTCGGCCCCGACACGGTCCTGGTGGTCGACGGCGCCCCCGTCGTCACCGACTTCGGCATCACCGCCCAGAGCGACGACGGGGCGGCCGAGGACGTGCACGCCTGGGCGCGGACGGTCGTCTTCGCCGCGACGGCCAAGCTCGGCGACACCGACGACACCGGCACGGCCCTCGCCATCGGGGCGGGGAGCGTGCCGGAGCCGCTGTGGCCCGTGGTGGAGGCGGCGCTGTCGGCGTGCCCGCCGTCGGCGGCGGAGGTCGCCGAGGCGGTCGCCGCGCTCGACCTGGGGCCGGCCTCGCCGCCGCCGTCGATTCCCGCCCCGGCGGCCGCGACGCGCGGCCCGGCGCGTTCGGCGCCATCGGTGGCGGCGTCCGGGCGGCCGCGGCAGGCGGCGGCGGTCGAACGGGGGTGGGCGCGGCTGCTGTCGGCCATGGTGGTCGTGCTCGCGGTCGGCCTGGCGATCATGCTGCCGCTGGTGGGGGCGCTGGTGTCGGTGGTGGCGGTGGCCGTGCTGCGGCTGCAGGCCGCGGCGGACACCCGGGCCCGGCTGTCGGCGCTGGCCCGCACGGCGGCCACGCTGCCGTACGCGGCGGTGTTCGCGCTGGTGCTCGGCGGCGGCCTGATCGCGCTGTCGCTGTTCCGCGTGGAGGCCGACCCGCTGGGGGTGTGCGGGTTCGCCGTGGGCGCCGGGGTGTGCGCGCTGTGGACGGCGCCGGGCGTCACCGGCCCGTACCGCCGGCTCGAACAGTGGTTCACGGCGGTGGCCCGCTCGCCGCGGCGGCTCGCAACGGCCGGGGTCGCGCTCGGCGTGCTGGCCTTCCTCGCCGTGGTCGGCGCGATCTCCCTGACGCCCAGCCTGGCGCCGATGTACGGGCTGCAGACCTCGACGGAGAGCCTGATCGGCCGCCTGCAGGCCGCCCTGCACTGACCCTCCCGCAATGTGATCTCGATCACCCCGGGGTCGCGGGATCGCCCAGGTCGCGGCGGTCGCGGCCCGGTCCCGTAGATCGCCGTGAACGGCGAGTTTGCGCCCCGATTACCCGCGGGTAACATGAGGTGCGCAGCCGGAAAACCGTCCCCCGGGGCCGAAGCCCGTTCGGGAGTTTGGCAGGCTGTGAGGCATCAGCCCGTCGCGTCGACCCGTTGCAGGGGCGGCGCCTCCGAGCCGCTTTACCTCAGCGGCCGAACTGAGTGCAGGGAGGTCGGCCACCGGCCATGAACATCGTCGTCCTGGTGAAGCAGGTTCCCGACACCGAGAGCCCGCGCAAGCTCAAGTCCGAGGACAGCACGCTGGACCGTGCCGCCGCGGACGGTGTCATCAACGAGCTCGACGAGTACGCCATCGAGGAGGCGCTGCGCATCAAGGAGGCCCACGGCGGGGAGGTGACCGTCCTCACCATGGGCCCCGACAAGGCGACCGACTCCATCCGCAAGGCGCTGGCCATGGGCGCGGACAAGGCCGTGCACCTCGTCGACGACGCCCTCGCCGGCTCCGACGCGCTGCAGACCTCCTACGCCATCCAGCAGGTGCTGGGCCGCACCGGGTTCGACCTGGTGGTGCTGGGCTCGGAGTCGACCGACGCGCGCACCGGGCTGCTGGCGGCGATGCTGGCCGAGCGCCTCGGCGTTCCGCAGCTGTCGCTGGCCAACAAGGTGGACATCGACGGCACGTCCATCACCGTGCAGCGGCAGACCGACTACGGCTTCGACAAGGTCGAGGCGAGCCTGCCCGCGGTCGTCAGCGTCGTGGAGAAGATCAACGAGCCGCGCTACCCCTCGTTCAAGGGGATCATGGCGGCCAAGAAGAAGCCGGTGGAGACGCTCGGCATCGCCGACGCGGGCATCGACGCCGGGCAGGTGGGGCTGGCCAACGCGGCCACCGCGGTGGTGGACTTCGCCGAGGCCCCGCCGCGCAGCAAGGGTGAGATCGTCACCGACGAGGGCGACGGCGGCGTCAAGATCGCCGAGTTCCTCGCGTCGAAGAAGTTCGTCTGAGCGGGGAAGGGGACACGCGAACCGATGGCCGAGATTCTCGTCCTCGTCGACCACGTCGACGGTGAGGTCAAGAAGGTCACCCTCGAACTGCTGACCCTCGCGCGCCGCCTCGGCGAGCCGGCCGCGGTCTGGGTCGGCCCGGGCTACGAGGGCGCCAAGGACAGGTTGGCCGAGTACGGCGCCGCCAAGGTCTACGTCGCCGCCGACGAGGAGCTGACCTCCTACGTCGTCGCGCCCAAGGCCGCCCTGCTGGCCCAGCTCGTGCAGAACGGCTCGCCCGGCGCCGTGCTGGTCTCGGCGACCGGCGAGGGCAAGGAGATCGCCGGGCGCCTGGCGGTCAAGACCGGCTCCGGCGTGCTCACCGACGTGGTGGACGTCGCCGAGGGCTTCGTCGGCGAGCACTCGATCTTCGGTGGCGCGATCATCGCGCACGCCAAGGTCACCAAGGGCACGCCGATCATCGCGGTGCGGCCCAACTCGATCGCCCCCGAGGCCGCCCCCGCCCCCCCGGCCGAGGAGCAGGTCTCGGTGACCCTGTCGGACACCGACAAGGCCGCCCGGATCGTGGAGAAGGTCGTCCAGGAGAAGGGCGAGCGCCCGGACCTGACCGAGGCCGCGATCGTGGTCTCCGGCGGCCGCGGCGTCGGCGGCGCCGAGAACTTCAAGATCATCGAGGACCTGGCCGACTCGCTCGGCGCGGCGGTGGGCGCCTCCCGCGCCGCCACCGACGCCGGCTGGTACCCGCACCAGTTCCAGGTCGGCCAGACCGGCAAGACCGTCTCGCCGCAGCTGTACGTGGCGGTCGGCATCTCCGGCGCCATCCAGCACCGGGCCGGCATGCAGACCTCCAAGACGATCGTCGCCATCAACAAGGACCCCGAGGCGCCGATCTTCGAGCTGGTCGACTACGGCGTGGTGGGCGACCTGTTCCAGGTGGCCCCCCAGCTCACCGAGGAGATCAACAAGCGCAAGTGAGCGCCTGACACGCCAGACGCCCCCGCCGGCCGGCCCGGCGGGGGCGTCGGCGTGTCAGCTGCGCGTCGCCGAGGGCGCGGGGTAGGGGACGGCCTTGAGCACCTCGGGCCTGATCATGCCCTGGAGCGCGGTGTAGGGGATGCGATGGGCCGTCTGGCCGCACGCCATCTCGTAGGCGCCGAGTTCGGGGGCGTCCACCAGCACCTCCAGCTCGCGGGCCGTCAGCGCCATCTGGACCTTGGTGCTGTCGAGGTCGGCGGCCGTGAACGCCGGCGGCCGGTCGGCCAGGCACGTGCCCGCCGCGCGCTCGCGTACCCGCGCGGAGAACTCCGCCAGCCCCTGCCGGGTCAGCATCGAAGGCAGGAAGATGTCGGCGGTGCGCAGAGTGCCGCCCGTCGTGAGGTCGACCGTGACGGTACGGGCCCGGCTCCAGCTCGAATGCCACAGCGTCGGCGACCGCATGGCGAAGTCGTAACGCACCGACGCATAGCGCGGCCCGTTGAGGCGTACGTGCGGACGGACGGTGACGGACGAGCTGGCGTCGGTGCCGGGGGCGTTGGCGAGCGCCGAACGGTAAGCGTTCTTCTGGGTGTCCACCGGGCCGCGCAACGCGGCGTTGACGCGCTGCCCCAGCGCGGCGTTCGCACTGCCCCTGACCTGGGCGAGCTGCCCGGACATCGACAGCGGCAGCGAGGCCGAGGTCTCCTGCCACGCGGCCAGGGAGACGCTCAAGGGCGGAGTACGCGGACGCTCGGGCTCGTCGGCCGTCGCCACGTAGACGGCGCCCCCGGCGCCCGCCACCACCGCCGTGCCCGCCACCGCGAGCGCCGCCTTGCCCACGAGGCCGCTCGCCACCCCACCGCTCGCCACCCCACCGCCGGCCGCGGCCGTCCCGGCCGCTCCGCCCCCGGCCCCCGCGGCGGCACCGCCCGCGCCTGAGGCCGCCGCCCCCGATGCGGCCGCGCCCGAACCCGCCGCCGCGGCGGCGCCGCTCGAACCGGCCGGGGCCAGGGCGAGCGCGGTCAGCGGGAACAGCATCGACAGCGCCGCGGCCGCCCCGGCGACGATCCGCAGGCCACGCCCCTCCCAGCCGGGGCCGTACGAGGCGGCCGCGACCTGCTCCAGCTCGGTGACGAACGCGGCCGCGCCGTGGGGCCGGCCCCACGGGTCCTTGGCCAGGCCCCGGGCGACCAGCGCACGCAGCGGCTCGGGCACGTCCCGCACCGGAACGGGCGCCGTCAGGTGCCCGTGCATGAGCGCGGCCTGCCCGTCGGCCTCAAAGGGGCGGCGCCCCGTCACGCACTCGAAGAACACGCACGTCGCCGCGTACACGTCCGTGACGGGGGACACGGGCTCACCGCGCCACTGCTCCGGGGCCATGTAGGCCGGCGTGCCCGACCGTCCCGCCTCGCCCGCCTCCACGGCGATGCCGAAGTCGATGAGCTTGCTGCCGCCGTCACCCTGGACGATCACGTTGGCGGGCTTGTAGTCGCGGTGCACCACGCCCAGGTGGTGCGCCGCGGCCAGGCCGAGCAGCGAGCCCTTCAGCACCGCCAGCGCCGCCTCCGGCGGCAGCGGTCCGCGCTCGGCCAGCACCGCCTTCAGCGACGCCCCGTCCACGGCCTCCATGACGATGGCGGCCGCGTCCTCGGTCTCGACCAGGCCGTACAGCCGCGCCACGTGCGGGTCGTACACGCGCCGCAGCAGTTCGGCCTCGCCGCGGAACCGCTCCCGGAACGCGGCGTCCGCGCACAGCCGGGGCGCCAGGTACTTGATCGCGGCGGGCGCGCCGGTGGCGTCGTACCTGGCCAGCACCACGCGTCCGTGCGCGCCCTCGCCGAGCGTCCGCAGTTCCGTGTATCCCGGAACCCGCCATGGGCCGTCCATCACCGCTCCTGTCCGTCGCACCGTTTCGCCACATCCTGTCGCGTGGTGTCATGTCCGACGCACGCGACCGGGATGTTCAGGCGGCGAGGGTGACCGCCCGCGGCTCCTCGGGTTCGGCCGCGCCGGGACGGGACGCGGCCACGTCGGCGTGCGCGCCCAGCGGGACGAACCGGGCCCCGGCCGAGATCAGCAGGGCCAGCAGGACGACCACGCCGACGCCCACCCGCAGCGACGTCGCCTCCGACAGGAACCCGACCACCACCGGGCCGAGCAGCAGCCCGCCGTACCCCATCGCGCCGACCTGCGCGACCGCGGCGCCCGAACGGCCCGGCGCCGCCGTCCCCGCCAGCGACATCGTGGTGGGCACGACCGTGCACACCACCAGGCCCGTCAGGAAGAACCCGGCGACCGCGACGGGCGCGGACGGCGCCAGCACCACGACGGTCATGCTCAGCGACGTGCCGATCCCGGCGGCCGCCAGCATCCGCCGGGTCCCCAGGCGGACCCGGACCCGGTCGCCGAACAGCCGTCCCAGCAACATCGCCAGCTCGAACACCGGGTAGCCGAGCGCGGCCAGCGCCTGCGAGGCGCCCATCTCCTGGTGCAGCAGCAGCCCGCTCCAGTCGGCGATCGACCCCTCGGCCATGAACGCGATGAACGCCAGCACGCCGATCAGGTACACCGCGGCGGGCAGCCGGGTGCGCCGCCGTCCGTCACCGGCCCCGGCGGGCGCGGCCGGGTCGGGCAGGTAGGTGCGGCCCAGCGCCAGCGCGGCGGGCACCGCCAGCAGCCCGGCCGTCAGCACGGTCCGCGTGAAGCCCAGGCCGAGGGCGGCGGTGAGCACGCCGAACAGCCCGCCGCTCATCGCGCCGACGCACCAGCCCGCGTGCATGCCGCTCATGATGGGCCGCCTGTACGCCTGCTCCACCACGCTGGCCTGGGCGTTCATCGCGATGTCGGTGACGCCGAACGTCATGCCGAACAGCGCCACGGCCGCCAGCAGCACCCCGTACGACGGCGCCAGCGCGACCGAGGTGTAGGCGAGGGCGGTCAGCGGCAGCGCCACGCGCAGCACCCCCCGGCTGCCCGCCCGGGCCATCACGCCGCGCAGGCCCTGCATGGCAGCCAGCGCGCCGAGCCCCCAGACGAGGACCACGATGCCGATCTCGCTCTCGCCGGTGCGGAACTTGTCCGCCAGCGCGGGCATGCGCGCCGTCCACACCCCGCACAGCAGGCCCGCCAGTGCGAACGTCAGGAAGGATCCAAGACGCGAGCGGAACAGCATGATTCACCTCTTTCTCGGCTCGGCGGGGCGCGGTCGGCCCCGGATGTCCGGGGCACAGGCCGGCCCCGGTCGACATACGGTCGGGTGGGCACCGCGGGCGTGGACACGCACGCGGTGTGGCCGCCTGGTCGGCGGCGGTTTCAGCGGGGCCCGGCGCACCCCGGGCCGGGGGTCGTCACGCGATGGCGGCGGTCAGCGTTCGAGCAGCTCCAGCAGCCGTCGTCGCAGCGCCTCGAGCTGGTCGGCGCCGTACAGGCCGGGCGCGTGACTGACCACCTCCCACAGGCCTTCGGCCGCCAGCCGCACCACCGCCCCGGTGAGCGGGTCGGGGTCGCCCTCGCGGGCGCGGCCGTGCCAGCGGGCCATCGCGTCGTTGAGCGGGGCGGCCAGTTCCGGGTCGGTCGCGGCGGCCGTGATCGCCGACCATCGCCGGTGGGCGCGCGCCTCGCCGGTGAGTATCGCGAACGTGGCGTGCACGTAGGCCCGGCTGTAGCCGGCGGGCGACCCGTCGTCGAAGGAGTCGATCAGCTCGTCGAACTCCCCGATGACCCGCGCGACCAGCGCGGTGACGAGGGCCTCCTTGGTGGGGAAGTGGTAGAGCAGGCCGCCCTTGGACACGCCCGCGCGGTCGGCGACCGCGGAGAGCGTCAGCGCCTGGGTGCCCTGCTCGAAGAGCACGGCCTCGGCGGCGTCCAACAGGGCGTCCTTTCGCATGAGATTTACTGTACCGTCCGGCCGGTACAGTAGGCGAACACGGCCGGCCCCGCCCGCATTCCCGCCGCCCCGGGCCGCCGGGGCGCCTCCGGGGAAGCTTCGCGGCGCGGCTAATGTTGAGCGGGTGGTGACCTACCTCGACCATGCGGCGACGACCCCGATGCTGCCCGAGGCCGTCGCGGCGATGACCGAGCAGCTCGGCGCGCTCGGCAACCCCTCCTCGCTGCACGCCGTGGGCCGCCGCGCCCGCCGCGTCGTGGAGGAGTCCCGCGAGATCATCGCCGAGGCGTTCGACGCCCGCCCCAGCGAGGTCGTCTTCACCTCCGGCGGCACCGAGGCCGACAACCTCGCCGTCAAGGGCCTGTACTGGGCGCGCCGCGCCGTCGACCCGCGCCGCACCCGGGTGCTGGCCGCCGCCGTCGAGCACCACGCCGTGCTGGACGCGGTGCGCTGGCTGGCCGACCACGAGGGCGCCACGGCGCAGTGGCTGCCGGTCGACGAGCTCGGCCGCGTCCGCCCCGACACCCTGCGCGCCGCCCTCGCCGAGGCCGACGACGTCGCGCTGGTCACCGTCATGTGGGCCAACAACGAGGTCGGCACCGTCCAGCCCGTCGCGGAGCTGGCCGGCATCGCCCGCGAACACGGCGTCCCGTTCCACACCGACGCCGTGCAGGCCGCCGCGCAGCTTCCGGTCGCGTTCGCCGCGTCCGGCGTCCAGGCGCTCACCCTGTCGGGCCACAAGCTCGGCGGGCCGCTGGGCGTGGGCGCGCTGCTGCTGGCCAAGGGCGTCGACCCGGTGCCCGTCCTGCACGGCGGCGGCCAGGAACGCGACGTGCGCTCGGGCACGCTCGACACCCCTGCCATCGCCGGGTTCGCCGCCGCCGTCCAGGTGGCGGTGGCGCGCCGCGACGAGGAGGCCCGCCGCCTGGCCGGGCTGCGCGACTCGCTGGTCAAGGCGGTGCGCACGGCGGTGCCGGACGCGGTGCTCAACGGCGACCCCGACGACCGGCTGCCCGGCAACGCCCACTTCTCCTTCCCCGGCTGCGAGGGCGACGCGCTGCTGATGCTGCTGGACGCGCGCGACATCGAGTGCTCGACCGGCTCGGCCTGCTCCGCCGGGGTGTCCCAGCCGAGCCACGTGCTGCTGGCGATGGGCGCCGACCCGGCGCGCGCCCGCGGCTCCCTGCGCTTCACCCTCGGGCACACCTCCACCGAGGACGACGTGGCCGCGCTCGCCGACGCCATCGGCCCGGTCGTCGAACGCGCCCGCCGAGCAGGCATTTCGTCCTGACCCGGTTTCGCTCCTCCCGGCAGGGGGACAGCCTTGCCCGTCCGGGCGAAGGGACGGGCGGATGGCGACGAACACGGTGGCCGGCAGGGCCGACCACATGGGCCGCAAGACCGTGCGCAGCTCGTGGTTCCGCCGGCTGCTGCGCGCCGGGCTGGTCACCCGCGGCGTGATGTACCTGCTGGTCGGCTGGCTCGCGGTGCAGATCGGGCTGGGCCACGGCGGCGAGGAGGCCGACCGCGCGGGCGCGCTGCGGGCCGTCGCCGAACGGCCGGGCGGCACGCTCGCGCTGTGGCTGCTGATCGTGGGGTTCGCCGGTCTGGCGCTGTGGGGGTACACCGAGGCGCTGTACGGC
Source organism: Actinomadura sp. NPDC047616 (assembly GCF_040642915.1). Taxonomy (NCBI): domain Bacteria; kingdom Bacillati; phylum Actinomycetota; class Actinomycetes; order Streptosporangiales; family Thermomonosporaceae; genus Actinomadura; species Actinomadura sp. NPDC047616. The sequence goes on along the minus strand of NZ_JBEYTB010000003.1, from coordinate 554,906 downwards.
CAGCCGTCCCCGGACGGGCGCAAGGCCCGCAAGCGCCTGTCCTCACTGGGACGCGGCCTGATCTACACGGCGGGCTTCGCGGCCACCATCGCGTTCGTCGTCGGGCACGGCAGCAGGTCCAGCGACGCGCAGTCGCAGACGTTCACCGCCCGCGCCATGGGCGAGCCGGGCGGACGCTGGCTGGTCCTGGGGGTGGGCATCGCGTTCGTCGCGGTGGGCGTCGGCGTCATCGTGCACGCCGTCCGCCGCAAGTTCCAGGCGGAACTGGAGCACATCGACCCGCGGGTCCGCCCGGTCGTGGACGTGCTCGGCGTGGTCGGTCACGTGGCACGCGGCCTGGTCATGGGCGGCGCGGGCGTGCTGCTGTCCTACGCGGCCGTCAGCTTCGACCCGCACAAGGCGCAGGGCGTGGACGGGACGCTGCGCGAGTTCGCCAGGACGCCCGTCGGCCCCTGGCTGCTGGTCGCCGTCGCCGTCGGCCTGCTGCTGTTCGGCCTGTTCTCGTTCTGCGAGGCCCGATGGCGCAAGCTGGAGCACCTCGGCTGACAAGGAACGACGAGCAGGGGGCCCATCCCCCCGGCTCTCAAGGCTGATAGGGGGCGAGGGCGCGCCAGCCGGGGTCGCTGGTGGAGGCCACCTTGGCCTTGCCCTCCGTCCAGCTCGCCGCCAACTGGTCCAGCTCGGCGATCACACCGGAGTCGGGGTCGGCGTACAGGTGGAACACCCGCAGCCCGTCGCCGGTCTCGCGGACCGCCAGCACCGCGCGGTCGCCCAGCGCCGACAGCCGCTTCTCGAACTCGCGCAGCGCGCCCGCCGACGGCTCCACCGGCAGCCGGTCGGGGTTGCTGTTGGCGTACGGCACCGTGATCGCCACGTGCAGGTCGCACAGCGGGTAGTCCTGGCGGTGCAGCGGGAACCGGGCGCCCACCCGGGCCGGATGGCCGCGCGGGGTGCGTCCCTCGCCGCTCAGCCACGTCGGCTCGCGGAACGGCTCGGAGATCTGCTCCACCACGGCGGGCAGCATCGCGGGCGGCATCGCGTCCATCGGCGCCTCGGTGGCGATCGTCACCTCGCCGATCCAGCGGGCCACGTCGTCCTCGCCGAGCGCCCAGTCCAGCACGTGCAGGGCGACCCGCAGCCGCTGCTCCTCGGCCACGAACAGGAAGTCGGGGTGGTAGGCGGTCACGTGCACGCGGGCGCGTCCCTGGTCGGCGCGCATCCCGAACCGCACGTACTCCAGGTCGAACTCGTGGTCGCCCAGCACCAGCCGCTGGTCGAGCATCTCCGGGTCGGCCTGCCGCGCCGCGTGGTACCGCCAGCCGCCGGCGTCGGCGGGGGCGGCGCGGCGCCACCGTTCGGCCAGCCCGCGCAGCTCGGGGTCGCCGCCGCCGGTGATCGTCAGGGCGGGCGGGTGGTCGTCGCCCCCGCCGATCTCCCACTGCAGCCCCGGGTTGATCTTGTGGACGCGGCGGGACAGCTCCTCGACCGTCTCGGTGGACAGACCGTCGCCCAGCCGCTTCTCTATCTCCGGCCGGGCCTGCGGCCACCACGCCCAGAACTCGGCGATCGCCGGCACGGCGGCCGGTGCGGACGTGTCACGAGGACGGCGGAAGATTCCCATAGCGGATGTCATCGTACGCGGAATGCCCGGCGTCCCGCCGCCGCTGCATAGGCTGGAGGTGTTATGACTTTGCGCGTACTCGCCGCCATGTCGGGTGGCGTCGACTCAGCCGTGGCCGCCGCGCGCGCCGCCGAGGCCGGGCACGACGTCACCGGGGTCCACATGGCCCTGTCCAGCAACCCGCAGTCGTATCGCACGGGCGCCCGCGGCTGCTGCACGCTGGAGGACTCCCGTGACGCCCGCCGCGCCGCCGACGTCATCGGCATCCCGTTCTACGTGTGGGACCTGGCCGAGCGGTTCCACCGCGACGTGGTCGAGGACTTCGTCAGCGAGTACGCGGCGGGCCGCACGCCCAACCCGTGCCTGCGCTGCAACGAGAAGATCAAGTTCGCGGCGCTGCTGGACCGCGCGCTGGCGCTCGGCTTCGACGCGGTCTGCACCGGCCACTACGCCCGCCTGGACGGCGGCGTGCTGCGCCGGGGGGTGGACGCGGGCAAGGACCAGTCCTACGTGCTGGCCGTGTGCACGCCCGAGCAGCTCGCGCACGCCATGTTCCCCCTGGGCGACACCACCAAGGCCGACATCCGCGCCGAGGCGCAGCGTCGCGGCCTGCAGGTGGCCGACAAGCCCGACAGCCACGACATCTGCTTCATCGCCGACGGCGACACCCGCGGCTTCCTGGCCGAGCGGCTCGGCAGCGCCCCCGGCCCCATCGTCGACCAGGACGGCAACACGGTGGGCGAGCACGAGGGCGCGTACGCCTACACCGTGGGGCAGCGCAAGGGGCTGCGCATCGGCACCCCGGCCCCCGACGGCCGTCCCCGCTACGTGCTCGACATCTCGCCGGTGACCAACACCGTCACGGTCGGCCCCCGCGAGGCCCTGGACGTCGACGAGATCGTGGGGGAGCGTCCCATCTGGCTGTCGGAGCCCCCGACGGGGCCGCTGCCGTGCCAGGTGCAGTTGCGCGCGCACGGCGAGGTGCACGACTGCGTGGCCGAAACGGTGGACGACACGGTCCGCATCACCCTCACCCACCCCGCGCGCGGCGTGGCCGCCGGGCAGGCCGCCGTCCTGTACGACGGCGACCGCGTCCTAGGCTCCTCCACCATCGCCACCACCGCGCGCGCCGCCGTCTGAAGCGGCGCGCCCAGTCGAAAGGACGACTCGTGCAGTTCGGCGTGTCCACGTTCGTGACCGACGACGGAATCGGCCCGGCGGCCCTGGGGCGAGCCCTGGAGGACCGGGGCTTCGGCTCCCTGTACGTTGCCGAGCACACCCACATCCCCGCCAAGCGGGAGAGCCCATGGCCGGGCGGCGACGAGCTGCCGCGCCACTACTACCGCACGCTGGACCCGTTCGTGACGCTGACCGCCGCGGCGGCGGTGACCGAGCGGCTGCGCGTCGGCACGGGCATCGCCCTGGTGACCCAGCGCGACCCGATCATCCTGGCCAAGGAGCTGGCCTCGCTCGACCTGGTCTCCGGCGGGCGGGCCGTCCTCGGCGTCGGCGCGGGCTGGAACCGCGAGGAGATGCGCAACCACGGCACCGACCCGCGCACCCGCATGCGCCTGATGCGCGAGCGCGTGCTGGCGATCAAGGAGCTGTGGACCGCCGAGCAGGCCGAGTTCCACGGCGAGTTCGTCGACTTCGACCCCGTCTACAGCTACCCCAAGCCCGTGCAGGACCCGCACCCGCCCGTGATGGTGGGCGGCTCCGGCCCCACGACGTTCGACCGGGTGATCGACTTCGGTGACGGCTGGCTGCCGATCTACGGGCGCGGCACCGACGAGCTGGCCGGGCAGATCGCCGAGCTGCGCGAGCGGGCCGGGCGCCGCGTCCCGGTCACGGTGTTCGCCGTGCCGCCCAAGCCGCAGGTGATCGACGAGCTGCGGGCCGCGGACGTCGACGAGATCCTGTTCAACCTGCCGACCGAGCCGCAGGACGCCACCCTGCGCCGCCTGGACGCCCTGGCCGGGGTTCTCTGAGCGTCGTTCGGGCCGCGGGTTGGCTAGGGTTTCGGGCGTGACGATGAGCTTTCCCTGGGGAGTGGGGAGCGCGACCGGGGTCGGGTCGTACCCCGGTGACGACCCGGCCGAGGCGCTGCGGATCGTGCTGGGCGAGCTGCCCGAGCTGCCGCACCTGCCCGAGCTGCCGCACCTGCCCGAGCTGCCGGACCGCGGGCCGGGCGCCGACCTGACCGGCCGCACCGCCGGGCTGCTGGTGGACCTGCCGGTGCACCTGCAGCCCTCCGGCTGGCGGTTCGCCGACCGGCCCGGCCGCGACCTGCGCCGGGCCCACGACCACCTGGCGCGCGACCTGGACGTGCTGGAGGAGCTGGCGGGCGGGCACGACGGCCCGTTCAAGATCCAGGTGTGCGGGCCGTGGACGCTGGCCGCGACGATCGAGCTGCGGCACGGCGACCGCACGCTGCGCGACCCGGGCGCCGTCCGCGACCTGACCGCCTCGCTCGCCGAGGGCGTCGCCGGGCATGTGGCCGAGGTCCGGCGGCGGCTGCCGGCCGCGCGGATCCTGCTGCAGCTCGACGAGCCCGCGCTGCCCGCGGTCCTGGCCGGGCGGGTGCCGACCGCCAGCGGCTTCTCCCGGCTGCCGCCCGTGGAGGCCCCCGTGGCCGAACAGGGCCTGCGCCAGGTGATCGAGACCGTCTGCGCGGACGACGCCGCCTTCCCCGTGGTGCACTGCTGCGCGCGCGACGTCCCGTACGGGCTGCTGCGCGGGGCGGGCGCCAAGGCGATCTCCGTGGACCTGGCGCTGGTGCCCGAACGCCACGACGACGCCGTGGGGGAGACGATCGACGCCGGGGTGGGGCTGTGGCTCGGCGTGGTGCCGGGCACCGACGCGGCCCTGCCCGCCCTCAAGGAAACCGCCGCGCCCGTACGGAAGCTGTGGCAGCGCCTGGGGTTCCCGCCCGCCCGGCTGGCCGAGCAGGTCGTCGTCACCCCGGCGTGCGGCCTGGCGGGGGCGTCCCCCCGTTACGTGCGGACCGCCTTGAAACGCTGCCGCGACACCGCCCGCATGCTCCACGAGGCGGCCGAGTAGAGCACGCTCCCGTGACCGAGGGGTTGAGCGCGTCCTGGCACGTCAGCGCGGGTGTTACCGGGACGACTCGGACGGCGCGAGGGGGGTCAGAATGTCGGTGGGGCGAGCAAGAATAGGCCCATGACCTTGAGCGACGGCGTTCCCACGGAGGCGGCGCAGCGGCACGCGGAGCTGAGCCGGGAGATCGACGAGGCCAACTACCGCTACTACGTGCTCGACCGGCCCACGCTGAGCGACGCCGACTACGACGCGTTGATGCGCGAGCTGCGCGAGCTGGAGGCGGCGCATCCGGAGCTGGTGACCCCCGACTCGCCGACGCAGCGGGTCGGGGCGCCCATCATCACCGACTTCGCGACCGTCGAGCACCTGGAGCGCATGCAGAGCCTCGACAACGCGATGAACGCCGAGGAGCTGGCGGCCTGGGACGAGCGGGTGCTGCGCGAGGTCGGTGAGGTCGCCGCCTACCTGTGCGAGCTGAAGATCGACGGGCTGGCGGTCGCGCTGATCTACGAGAACGGGCGGCTGGTGCGCGGCGCCACCCGCGGCGACGGCCGCACCGGCGAGGACATCACCCCCAACATCCGCACCATCGACGCGATCCCCACCCGGCTCAAGGGCGCCGGCTGGCCCGAGGTGCTGGAGGTGCGCGGTGAGGTGTTCCTGCCCCGCGAGGGGTTCGAGCAGGTCAACGCCGCGCAGGTGGAGGAGGGCAAGGAGCCGTTCGCCAACCCGCGCAACGCCGCCGCCGGATCGCTGCGGCAGAAGGACCCGCGCGTCACCGCCCGGCGGCCGCTGAGCATGCTCGTGCACGGGTTCGGCCGCTGGGAGGGCGGCAAGCAGCCCGACAGCCAGGCCGAGGCGTACGAGATGATGCGCGAGTGGGGCCTGCCGATCAGCGACCGCTACAAGGTGGTGCCCGACCCGGCCGGTGTGCGGGAGTACATCGAGTACTACGGCGAGCACCGGCACGACCCCGAGTACGAGATCGACGGCGTGGTCGTCAAGGTCGACCAGTTCCCGCTGCAGCGGCGGCTGGGGTCCACCTCGCGGGCGCCGCGCTGGGCGATCGCGTTCAAGTACCCGCCCGAAGAGGTCAACACCAAGCTGCTGGACATCAAGGTCGGCGTGGGCCGCACCGGGCGGGTCACCCCGTACGGCGTGATGAAGCCGGTGTTCGTCGCCGGGTCCACCGTCGAGCGCGCCACGCTGCACAACGCCGACGAGGTCAAGCGCAAGGGCGTGCTGATCGGCGACACCGTGGTGCTGCGCAAGGCGGGCGACGTCATCCCCGAGATCGTGGCGCCGGTCGCCGACCTGCGCGACGGCACCGAGCGCGAGTTCGTCATGCCCGACCGCTGCCCCGAGTGCGGCACGCCGCTGGCCCGCGAGAAGGAGAGCGACGTCGACATCCGCTGCCCGAACGCCCGCTCGTGTCCGGCGCAGCTGCGTGAGCGGCTGTTCTTCCTGGCCAGCCGCAAGGCGCTGGACATCGAGGCGCTCGGGTACGTGGCGGCGACCGCGCTGACCCGCCCGCTGGAGCCCGCCGACCCGCCGCTGAAGGACGAGGGCGACCTGTTCGACCTGACGGTCGAGCAGCTGCTGCCGATCAAGACGCTGGTGCTCGACCCCGACACCGGCCTGCCCAAGACCGATCCCAAGACCGGCGAGGAGAAGGTCGTCACGTTCTTCGCCAACAAGGAGGGGCAGCCGAAGAAGACCGTCGAGGTGCTGTTCGAGGAGCTGGAGAAGGCCAAGCGGCAGCCGCTGTGGCGGGTGCTGGTGGCGCTGTCCATCCGGCACGTCGGCCCGACCGCCGCCCAGGACCTGGCGCGCGAGCTGCGGTCGATGGAGGCGATCCGCACCGCCACCGAGGAGGAGCTGGCGGCCGTCGACGGGGTCGGCCCGACGATCGCCCGGTCCATCAGGCAGTGGTTCGAGGTCGACTGGCACCAGGAGATCGTCCGCAAGTGGGCCGCGGCCGGGGTCCGCATGGAGGAGGAGGGCGCCGCGGCGCCGCGCCCGCTGGAGGGCGTCACCGTGGTGATCACCGGTTCGCTGGAGGGGCACAGCCGCGACTCGGCCACCGAGGCGGTGCAGAAGCTCGGCGGCAAGGTCACCGGGTCGGTGTCCAAGAAGACCGGGTTCGTGGTGGTCGGCGACAGTCCGGGGTCCAAGTACGACAAGGCGATCAAGCTCGGGGTGCCCGTCCTGGACGAGGCGGGGTTCCAGGTTCTGCTGTCCGAAGGGCCGGAAGCGGCCAAAAGCGTAACCCTCCGCGGGGACGAATGACGGCCCGTACTCGTTGCAAGGTTAACCAGTAGCGGGTTACCCAGGGGTACGATGTCGCTACGTACGGGTAGTGGACTGGAGCGGAATGGGAATAACGGAACGTACGCAACCGGTTTCGCGAAGTTGAGCAAAGGCCGTACCCTCCCAGTCATCACGACCCTCCCGAGCCTCCGTTCGTCACAGAACGGGGGACGGGCCCCACACCGCCGGCGCCCGCGCCGGCGGTGAACACGGACCCGCGGCCGACCGGGGGGCGGTTGCCGACCCTTCGAGGATGTGATGAAGGACCCGAACAACACGCGGAACACCGTGCCGCGCCGGGGCTCCCCGCTGTGGATCTACTTCGCGGTCGTCATCGTCGTGGGCGCCGCCGTGTTCGCGGCCGCCCTGGCGGGCATGTCCGGCGCGCAGGTCGACGCGCTGGCGGGCAACCCGGTGTTCTGGATCCTGGCCGCCTTCATCGTCTTCGGCGAGCTCCGGCCGATCATCACGCCCGGTTCCACCGAGAACAACGGCGCCACCACCTCCACGACCTTCTCGTTCGCGGCCCTGCTGTACGCGGGGCTGCCCATCGCCGCGGTGCTGCAGTCGGTCGCCGTGATCGCCTGCGGCGTGCTGCGCGGCCGCACCCCGCACCGCATCGCGTTCAACGTCGCCCAGTACACCCTCAGCCTGGCCGCCGCCTACGGGACGCTGACGCTGTTCGGCATCCACCCCGGCCCGACGGCCCTGTGGGTGCCCCAGGGAGGCGACCTGCCAGCGATCGCCGCGGCCGGGGCGGTCTACTTCGCCTGCAACGACGGCCTCGTGGGCGCCGCGGTCGCGCTGCACGAGCGGGTCTCCCTGGTCAAGACGCTGCGCTGGGACCTGGGCTACCAGGTCCTGGTGCACCTGGCGCTGCTGGCACTGGCGCCGCTGGTCGTGGTGGCGATGGACCGGTCCGCCGTGTTCGTCCCGCTCATCCTGCTGCCGTTCATCGCCGTCTACCTCAACGCCTCGGCCTCGGTGCGCCGCGAGCACCAGGCCCTGCACGACGGGCTGACCGGCCTGCCCAACCGCAAGATGCTGACCGTCCGCACCGAGGACTCCCTGGCCGAGGCCCGCGCCATCGCCTCCCGCGCCGCGTCCCGGAGCAGGGGCGCCGGCCAGGCCCCCCGCGTCGGCCTCTTCCTGCTGGACCTGGACCGGTTCAAGGAGGTCAACGACACCCTCGGCCACCCGACCGGCGACCGGCTGCTGCAGCTGGTGGCGCACCGCCTCACCCACAGCGTGCGGCCCGGCGACCTGGTGGCCCGGCTCGGCGGCGACGAGTTCGCCGTGCTGCTGCCCACCATCCGCGACACCGCCGCGGCCCGCGAGGTCGCCGCGCGGCTGCGCGCCGCGCTCAGCGAGCCGGTCCGGCTGGACGGCATGTCGTTCGACCTGGAGGGCAGCGTCGGCATCGCGCTGTTCCCCGACCACGCCCCCGACTTCGAGCTGCTGCTGCAACGCGCCGACGTGGCGATGTACCACGCCAAGGAGAGCCGTTCGGGCGTCGAGGTCTACTCGCCCGAGAAGGACCGCAACTCCCCGGCCCGCCTGAGCATGCTCGGCGACCTGCGCCGCGCCATCGACCGCGGCGAGCTGGAGCTGTTCTACCAGCCCAAGGTGTCCCTGCACGACGGGCAGCTGGTCGGCATGGAGGCGCTGGTGCGCTGGCGCCACCCCGACAAGGGCGTGCTGGAGCCCGAGCACTTCCTGCCGATCGCCGAGCAGACGTACCTGATGCGCTCCATCACCCACTACGTGGTGGACGCCGCCCTGGCGCAGGCCGCCGCCTGGTGGCGCGACGACCTGACCGTCCAGGTCGCGGTGAACGCCTCCGGCCGCGACCTGTTCGACACCGGCCTCACCGAGACGATCGAGAACGGCCTGCTCGCCCGCGGCCTGCCCACCGCCGCCCTGCAGCTGGAGATCACCGAGCGGATCCTGATGAACGAGCCCGCCTACGCCTCCGACACCGTCGGCGCGCTGGCCGAGCTCGGCATCCCGCTCAGCCTGGACGACTTCGGCACCGGCTACTCGTCCCTGGTCCGGTTGAAACGGCTGCCGGTGGAAGAGATCAAGATCGACGCCTCGTTCGTGCGGCGGCTGGCCCGTTCGGCCGACGACGCGGTGATCGTCCGCTCCACCGTCGACCTGGTCCGCACGCTCGGCCTGCGCTCGGTCGCCGAGGGCGTCGAGGACCCGCAGACCGCGAGCATGCTGCGTGAGATGGGCTGCGACGCCGCCCAGGGCTGGCACTTCGGCCGTCCCATGGACGCCGCCACCGCCACCGACTGGCTCCGCCGCCGCATGCAACGCGCTCCCGAACCCGCCGCCTGACCCCGCCACCCGACCGAGGGCCCGCACCCGGCGCCCGCCCCGAAGACGCCAAGGCCGCGGGGCCCGATGTGCTCACCCGGGGCGACGCCGGGCGGCCGTGTGCGCGTGCGGCGTGTCAGTAGGGGCGGCGGCGGGTGGGGGGCGCCTCGTAGGTCGGGGGGACGTCCTCTTCGTAGTAGCGCTCCTCCCGGATGGGCGGGCGGGGCGCGGCGGCGCGCCGGGCGGTGACGATCCGCACGATCCCGATGATCAGGCCGATCAGGCCGCCCAGCATGAGGATGACCCCGACCACGCGGATGTCGACCCCGCTGAACTCGTACTCGACTGCGTAGGCCAGGATGGCACCGATGATGATCAGAGCGAGGCTGCCTCCGATGGTCACCGCGCTCTCCTCTCGTCGTCGGGGGGTGTTCCAGATGTCCGTTCCCCCTGGACGGCCCTGAAACGGGGACGCGCCGCCGCCCGCCCCGCCCGGGACGCAAACCCGTCGGCCGTGGCCTGCGGGCCCCATAGGATGGCAGGGAACCCAATCCGATCTCAGGAACGGTTTTTCCAGATGACCGCCATCACCCGTGACGAGGTGGCGCACCTCGCCCGGCTGTCCCGGCTGGCGCTCGGCGAGGACGAGCTCGACCACCTCGCCGCCCAGCTCGACCAGATCATCTCCGCGGTCGCGCGGGTGCAGGAGGTCGCGGCGGAGGACATCCCGCCGACCTCGCACGCGCTGCCGCTGACCAACGTGTACCGGGCCGACGAGGTCCGGCCCTCGCTGCCGCCCGACCAGGCGCTGGCGGGCGCCCCGGCGGCCGAGGAGCAGCGCTTCCGCGTCCCGCGGATCCTGGACGAGGAGGCGTGAGCGGTGAGTGATCTGACCAGGAAGACGGCGGCGGAGCTGGCGGGGCTGGTGGCCTCGGGCGAGGCGTCCGCCGTCGAGGTGGCGCGGGCGCACCTGGACCGGGTCGCCGCCGTCGACGGGCGGGTGCACGCGTTCCTGCACGTCGACGAGGAGGCCGTGCTGGCGCAGGCGCGCACGGTCGACGAGCGGCGCGCCGCGGGCGAGACGCTCGGCCCGCTGGCCGGGGTGCCGATCGCGCACAAGGACGTGTTCACCACCGTCGACATGCCGACCACCGCCGGGTCGAAGATCCTGGAGGGGTGGCGGCCGCCGTACGACGCGACGGTCACCGCGCGGCTGCGCGCGGCGGGGCTGGTGATCCTCGGCAAGTCCAACATGGACGAGTTCGCGATGGGCTCGTCCACCGAGAACAGCGCGTACGGCCCGGCGCACAACCCGTGGGACCTGACACGGATCCCGGGCGGCTCGTCCGGCGGGTCGTCGGCCGCGGTGGCGGCCTACGAGGCGCCGCTGGCGACCGGCACCGACACCGGCGGCTCGATCCGCCAGCCGGCGGCGGTCACCGGGATCGTCGGCGCCAAGCCCACCTACGGCGGCTCGTCCCGCTACGGGCTGATCGCGTTCGCGTCGTCGCTGGACACGCCGGGCCCGTTCGCCCGCAACGTGCTCGACGCGGCGCTGCTGCACGAGGCGTTCAGCGGCCACGACCCGATGGACTCCACCTCGATCGACAAGCCGGTGCCGCCGGTGGTCGAGGCGGCCCGCCGCGCCGACGTGGCGGGGCTGCGCGTCGGCGTGGTCAGGGAGCTGGGCGGCGAGGGCTACCAGCCGGGCGTGCTGGCCCGCTTCCGCGAGGCCGTCGAGCTGCTGGAGTCGCTGGGCGCCAAGGTGGTCGAGGTGTCCTGCCCGCACTTCGGGTACGCGCTGCCCGCCTACTACCTGATCGCACCGTCGGAGTGCTCGTCCAACCTGGCCCGCTTCGACGCCATGCGGTACGGGCTGCGCGTCGGCGACGACGGCGCCCGCAGCGCCGAGGACGTCATGGCGCTGACCCGGGCGCAGGGCTTCGGCCCCGAGGTCAAGCGGCGCATCATGCTGGGCACCTACGCGCTGTCGTCGGGCTACTACGACGCCTACTACGGCAAGGCCCAGCAGGTCCGCACGCTGATCGCGCGCGACTTCGACACGGCGTTCGAGCAGGTGGACGTGCTGGTGTCGCCGACCACGCCGACGACGGCCTTCCCGATCGGCGAGCGCGCCGACGACCCCATGGCGATGTACCTGGCCGACCTGTGCACGATCCCGGCGAACCTGGCGGGCAACGCGGCCATCTCCGTGCCCTGCGGTCTCGCCGACGAGGACGGGCTGCCGGTGGGCCTGCAGATCATGGCGCCGGTGCTGGGCGACGACCGGGTGTACCGGGTCGGCGCGGCCGTGGAGAAGGCCCTGGAGGACCGGTGGGGCGGCCCGCTGCTGGCCAAGGCCCCCGAACTGGCGGAGGCAGGCGAGTGACCAGTTTGTCGCAGGCGACGTTGATGGACTACGACGAGGCGCTGGCCCGCTACGAGCCGGTGCTGGGCGTGGAGACCCACATCGAGCTGGGCACGGCGTCCAAGATGTTCTGCGGCTGCCCGACCGCGTTCGGCGCCCCGCCCAACACCCAGGTCTGCCCGGTCTGCCTCGGCCTGCCCGGCTCGCTGCCGGTCACCAACCGGGCCGCGATCGAGGGCATCATCAAGATCGGCCTGGCGCTCAACTGCGAGATCGTGGAGTGGTGCCGGTTCGCCCGGAAGAACTACTTCTATCCGGACATGCCGAAGAACTATCAGATCTCGCAGTACGACGAGCCGCTGTGCGTCGACGGCCACCTGGACGTGGAGGTGGACGGCGAGACGTACCGCATCGGCATCGAGCGCGTCCACATGGAGGAGGACACCGGCAAGTCGCTGCACGTGGGCGGCGCCACCGGCCGTATCCACGGGGCCGACCACTCGCTGGTCGACTACAACCGGGCGGGCATCCCGCTGGTCGAGATCGTCACCAAGCCGATCACCGCGACCGGCGACAAGGCGCCGCTGGTGGCCCGCGCGTACGCCACCGAGCTGCGCGAGCTGGTGCGCGCCCTCGGCGTGTCGGACGTGCGCATGGAGCAGGGCTCGATGCGCTGCGACGTGAACGTGTCGCTGATGCCGCGCGGCGCGTCGGAGTGGGGCACCCGCACCGAGACCAAGAACGTCAACTCGCTGCGGTCGGTGGAGCGCGCCGTCCGGCACGAGATCGAGCGGCAGGCCGCCGTGCTGGCCTCGGGCGGCAAGATCATCCAGGAGACCCGGCACTTCCACGAGGACACCGGCACCACCACCGCGGGCCGCAGCAAGGAGGAGGCGCAGGACTACCGCTACTTCCCCGAGCCGGACCTGGTGCCGATGGCGCCGTCCCGCGAGTGGGTGGAGGAGCTGCGCCAGGGCCTGCCCGAGCTGCCCGCCGCGCGCCGCCGCCGCGTGCAGCGCGAGTGGGGCCTGTCCGACCTGGAGCTGCGGGACGTCGTCAACGCCGGCGCCCTCGGCCTGATCGAGGACACCGTCACCGCGGGCGCGTCGCCCGCCGCGGCCCGCAAGTGGTGGATGAACGAGCTGTCGCGCCGCGCCACCGAGCAGGGCGTGGAGCTGGCCGACCTGCCGATCACGCCCGAGCAGGTCGCCCGCGTGCAGGCGATGGTGGACGCCGGCGAGCTGAACGACAAGCTGGCCCGCCAGGTGTTCGAGGGCGTGCTGGCCGGCGAGGGCGACCCGGACGCGGTCGTCGCCGCCCGCAACCTGAAGATCGTCAGCGACGACGGGGAGCTGGCCGCCATCGTCGAGCAGGCCATCGCCGACAACCCGGACGTGGCCGACAAGATCCGCGGCGGCAAGGTCGCGGCCGCGGGCGCCCTGGTCGGCGCCGTCATGCGCGCCACCGGCGGCAAGGCCGACGCGGGCCGCGCCCGCCAGCTCATCCTGGAGAAGCTCGGCGCTTCCTGACCCCGTGCCCAGCGCCGGGCGGCCGTTCCCCGGCCGTCCGGCGCGCCGGCGCGGCGGAGGCGCCCATGTCCTTCGTGCCCGTCCGCGTGTCCGTCCGGCGCTCGCGGCCCTGAGCGCAGTGGAGCCGGCAGGCCCCCAACGACGGTTCAGGTGACCGGGATGACGAGGATCTTGTCGTCGCCCGGACGGGGGCTGCCGCGGCCGTCCTGGTTGCTGGTGGTGACCCACAGCGTGCCGTCGGGGGCGCGAACGACGGCGCGCAGGCGGCCGTACCGGTCGTCCAGGTGGGCGACGGGCCGGCCGACCTTCCCGCCGGCGTCCAGCGGCACCTGCCACAGGCGCCGCCCGCGCAGGGCCGCCGCCCACAGCGACCCGTCGGCGTAGGCCAGGCCGGACGGCGACGCCTCCGAGGTCGACCAGGTCAGCAGCGGGTCGGTGAACCCGTCGCGGCCGCCGAAGCCCTCCACCTGGGGCCAGCCGTAATTGCGGCCCTTCTCGATGCGGTTGATCTCGTCGAAGCGGTCCTGGCCGAACTCGGTGGCGTACATGCGGCCCTGGTCGTCCCAGGCCATGCCCTGCACGTTGCGGTGACCCAGGGTCCACACTCGGGTGCCGAACGGGTTGCCGGGGGCAGGCCGTCCGTCGGGGGTGACCCGCAGGATCTTGCCGCCGAGCGAGTCGCGGTCCTGGGCCAGTTCCCCTCGGTACACCTCGCCGGTGGAGATGTAGAGCATCCGGTCGGGGCCGAAGGCGAGGCGGCCGCCGTTGTGGTTGGCGCCCTTGGGGATGCCGGTGACGATCGGCCGGACGTCCCGGATCGCGCCGTCCAGCCGGAACCGCACCACCCGGTTGTCGGAGGCGGCGGTGAAGTACAGGTAGACGAGCCGGTCGCGGGCGAACGACGGGGACACCGCCACGCCCAGCAGGCCGCCCTCGCCGCCCGGTTCGACGCCGGGGACCCGCCCGATCTCGGTGACCCGCCCCTGCGGCGTCACGCGCAGCAGCCGGGCGGTGTCACGTTCGGTCACCAGCGCGTCGCGGTCGGGCAGGAACGCGATCGCCCACGGCACCCGCAGGTTCCCGGCGAGTTCCCGGGGCCGGCCGAGCTCGGCCGCGGCCTGCCGCCCGGACGCGCCGCCCGGGGAACCGGGCAGCGGCGGCGGTGTACCGGCCGCCCCCTGCCCGCCGCCGCCCCCCGAGCCGGACGAGCAGGCGGAGGTCAGCAGGAGGGCCGCGGCGGCGGCCGCGACGAGCCGGTGCGCTCTTCGGAGTCCCATGGCACGCCCCTTCGTCTCCCCGTAATACGGATGGCCCGGCGTTCCCGTTCCGGCGTTTCCGTTCCCCCCGGAGGCGGCGCCGATCCCGGCGTTCCGGTAACCCGTTTCGGCGTGTTCGGCGTTACGCGCGTTTTCCGCGACCCCCGGGATCGCGGACTGTACGATCATTTCCGACGGGGCGCGGCACCGCGGTGGTGACACAGCGTCAAGGGACGGCTGTACGGCCGGGCGGGCGGGGCGACCAGCGGCATTCCGCGACAGGGTCGTTCGTCGCCGGGTGGACGCTCAGCCTCAATCGCTCCGTGACCTACGGAACGTACATTGAGCATCACGGTGATCCCGCACTGCAGCAACGTCGCTGATCCACTGCCGGCGCTCCCGCGGCGTCCGCAGCAGCCCGAGCGCGAACCCTGCGCGGGGCACGATCCACCTCCTGCCGGGCGTTACCCGATCGTCCGGTCAGGATCCGGTACCGACAAACCACCGGGCGCGGCGCAGCGCCCGGTCGGGGCCGTCCGCCCCGACGGGGCAGAAAGGGACACGGCGCGATGAGCGGCGAGAACGCCAGGCGGCTGCCGCGGCCGTTGCCGCCGCGCGCGGTGCCGGTCACCATGGTCGCGGTCGCAGGCGTGCTCTACGCCCTCGGCTCGATCCTCGGCTGGGGCGGCCGCACGTTCATCGCCTGGGGCGAGGCCGCCGCGGCCGCCGCCGCGGCGGGGTCGCTGCTGCTGGCCGCGCGCCGGCCGCGCGGCGCGGGCGGCGCGGCGGTTCCGGCCGTGCCCGACCCGCAGGGGCCCGACGGCGGGGAGGGCGGCTCGGTGTGGCGGGCCTCCTGGCGCTGGTACGGCATCGCGGCCACCTGCTGGTTCCTCGGCGCGGCGGGCAGCGCGGCGTTCTCGACCGTACCGACCCGCAGCGCCCTGTCGCTGTCGGCGGCCGACCTGTTCTACCTGGCCGCCGTCATCGCACTGGTCGTCGGGCTGGTCGCGCCGATACGGATGACGCGGGACGTACGGGCCTGGCTGCGGTACGCCGCCGACACCTACGTATGCGTGTGCGCGCTGTTCGTCCTGGGCTGGGTGGCCCTGTTCAGCGACCTCTACCACGGCTCCGGCGAGTCGCCGTGGGAGTTCCTGCTGGAACTGCTGTACCCGGTGGTCGACCTGGTGCTCGTGTGCGGGGCGCTGCCGTTCGTGCTGGGCGCCGGGTCCGGGCGCAGGCGCCCGGCCTGGCTGGGCTACGCGGCGCTGACCGCGCTCGCCGTCGCCGACGTGGTGACGCTGGCGGTACGGCTGCGCGGGGGCGCCCCCGCCGACGACCCGTCCGACATCCTGCGGCTGGGCGCGCTGCTGCTGCTCGTCCTCGTCCCCTGGACGGCCCCGGCCGAGGCCGCCGCCGCCCCCCGCGACGACGTCGACGACGTGCCGCAGGGCGTGACCATCGACGCCCCGCAGGGGGCGTCCGCCGACGCCGAGGCGGCCGACGACGGACGGGCCGGGCGGATGATCGGCCCCGGCATCACCCCGGCGGCGGTGGCGGCCGCGGCGACCCTGTTCGTCGCGGGGCACTCGCTGACCGCCACGCACGGCCTGGAACCGGTCGTGTCGCTGGTGGCGGGGTCGGCCACGATGGTGCTGCTGGCGCGGCTGGCCGAGCTGCTGCGCGAGAACGAGTCGCTGCGCGGCGCGGTGCGCACCGGCGAGGAGCACTTCCGCGCGCTGTCGGAGAGCATCAACGACGCGGTGCTGATCTGCGACCTGGACGCGGTGGTGCAGTACGCCAGCGCGGGCGCCCTGCGCACGTACCGGTACACCCCCGAGGAGCTGCTGGGCCGCCGCCTGCACGAGATGATCCACCCCGAGGACCTGCCCCGGGTACGTGCGGTGTTCAGCGGGTTCCTCGACGAGCCCGCCGACGGGCCCTCCGGCGGGCCGGCGGAGGGGGCCGGGCGGTCCGGGCCGGACGTGGACGACCCCGAGGTCGACGACCCGCCCCCGCCGTCCGACGACGACCTCGGCGTGGTCCGCGACGAGGACACCGACACCCTGCGGCTGTCGTGCCGGATCCGCGCCGCCGACGGCACCTGGCTGCCCACCGAGTCGACGATCTCCCGCTACAGCGGCACCGGGGAGGCCCCGGGACGGCTGCTGGTGACCACCCGCGACCTGAGCGAGCAGGCCGCGCTGCAACGCCAGGTCACCCATCTGACCTTCCACGACGGGCTCACCGGGCTGCCCAACCGCGCCTACTTCGAGGAGCGCACCCGCGAGCTGCTGTCGCACCAGCCGGACGGCGGCCGGGTCGCGGTGCTGTTCGCCGACCTCGACGGGTTCACCGCCGTCAACGACTCGGCCGGGCACGCGGCCGGCGACCAGGTGCTGGCGCAGGCGGCGCGGCGGCTGCGCGCGGCCGTCCAGGCCGACGACACCGTGGCGCGCTGGGGCGGCGACGAGTTCGCCGTGCTCGTCCAGCTCCCGCCGGACGCGTCCGGCGCGGGCGCCCGCACGGGGCCCGGCGCCGACACCCAGGCCGCCGTCGACCTCGCCGAACGGCTGCTGCGCGCGCTGTCGAAGGAGCCGTACCGGGTCGGCGGCAAGGGCATCGTGCTGACCGCCAGCATCGGGATCGCCTTCGCCGGCGACCAGGAGCAGCCGTCCGCCGGACGCGACCGGTCGCGCGCGGCGGCGACGGCCGGGGGCGCCGACGCCGAACGGCGGCTGCGGCGCAGCGCCGCCGACCTGATCCGCAACGGCGACCTGGCGATGGCCCGTGCCAAGGAGCTGGGCGGCGGCCGGGTCGAGGTGTTCGCCCCGCACATGCACACCGACGTCGTACGCCGCCTGGAGCTGGGCAGCGACCTGCAGCGGGCGCTCGCCGAGGAGCAGTTCGCCGTGGAGTTCCAGCCGGTGGTGGACCTGGCGACGTCCCGCGTCACCGGCGTGGAGGCGCTGGTGCGCTGGTGGCGGGGCAGCGAGGCGGTACCGCCGGAGGAGTTCATCGGGCCGGCCGAGGAGTCCGGCCTGATGACCCCGCTGGGCGACTGGGTGCTGCGCGAGGCGTGCCGGGAGGTGGCGCGCTGGCGCCGCGACTCCTGGGAGGTCGGCGTGTCGGTCAACTTCACCGCCCGGCAGATCGCCGCGCCCGGCTTCGTGGAGTCGGTCGCGGCCGCGCTGGAGGAGACCGGGCTCCCGCCGCAGGCCCTGACGGTCGAGGTGCGGGAGGAGGTGCTGGTCGAGGACGCCGGGCAGAGCGTGGAGCGGCTGTCGGCGCTGCGCGACCTGGGCGTACGGCTGGCCATCGACGACTTCGGCACCGGCTACGCGTCGCTGGCCTACCTGGGGCAGCTCCCCGTGGACGTCATCAAGATCGACCCGTCGTTCGTGGCCGGGCTGGGGTCGGACGAGACCCTCACCCTGCTCACCCGCACCATCGTGCGTCTCGGCAGCGATCTCGGGCTGACCGTGGTGGCCGAGGGCATCGAGCGGCCCGAGCAGCTGGAGCTGCTGCGCGAGATGGGCTGCCCGCGCGGCCAGGGCTACCTGGTGGCCCGTCCGATGGCCGCCGGACGCGTCGAGTCGCTGGTGCGCACCAACCTCAAGGCCAGGAGCGTCCCGGGCGAGGTGACGCTGCCGCTGGAGGACTCCGCGCTGTCCGCGGGGTGATCGCCGCCGCGGACCGCGCTGACCTGCGGGAACGAGGTGCGGAAAGGGTCAGTTTTTCGCCACGGACGTCTCACATTCTGAGATAAACCGTCCAGGGATTTGACCAGCGGCGTGAAGTCGGCGAAAGTGGGGCCCGTGCAGAGCACTTCCCGCATTCTCGTAGTACTTGGTCGGCGCGCAGGCTGACCGAGTCCCTTCGTCCTGCGCGCTTCCCTCGACCGTCACCCGGCGGCGGGGGTTTTTTGTTGGCCGCGTGACCCGCGAACGGCCGTGACCCGCGGCCGCGACGTCCAGGCCACACCGACCTCTCCCCAAGGAACAGGAACATGACGACCGAACAGATGACGGGAGCCCAGGCGCTGGTCCGCGCCCTGGAGAACGTCGGCGTCGACACCGTGTTCGGCATCCCGGGGGGCGCCATCCTCCCGGCGTACGACCCGCTGTACGACTCCAACAGGCTCCGTCACATCCTGGTGCGGCACGAGCAGGGCGCCGGGCACGCGGCCCAGGGGTACGCCATGGTCACCGGCAAGGTCGGCGTCTGCATGGCCACCAGCGGGCCGGGCGCCACCAACCTGGTCACCGCGATCTCCGACGCCTACATGGACTCGGTGCCGATCGTGGCGATCACCGGGCAGGTGGCGACCCCGCTGATCGGCACGGACGGCTTCCAGGAGGCCGACATCTCCGGCATCACCATGCCGATCACCAAGCACAACTTCCTGGTCACCAAGGCCGAGGACATCGTCCGCACGATCGCCGAGGCGTTCCACATCGCCTCCACCGGGCGTCCCGGGCCGGTGCTGGTCGACATCGCCAAGGACGCGCTGCAGTCCACCGTCGAGTTCAGCTGGCCGGTCACCATGCACCTGCCCGGCTACCGTCCGGTCACCCGGCCGCACTCCAAGCAGGTCCGCGAGGCGGCACGGCTGATCGTCCAGGCGAAGCGGCCGGTGCTGTACGTCGGCGGCGGCGTGCTGAAGGCCGGGGCGTCCGCCGAGCTGAAGGTGCTGGCGGAGCTGACCGGAGCGCCGGTCGTCACCACCCTGATGGCCAAGGGCGCGCTGCCCGACAGCCACCCCCTGCACATGGGCATGCCCGGCATGCACGGCAGCGTCGGCGCGGTCGGCGCGCTGCAGCGCGCCGACCTGCTGGTCGCCCTCGGCGCCCGGTTCGACGACCGGGTCACCGGCCAGCTGTCCACCTTCGCGCCGGACGCCAAGGTCGTGCACGCCGACATCGACCCGGCCGAGATCTCCAAGAACCGGCACGCCGACGTCCCGATCGTCGGCGACGCCCGCGAGGTGCTCGCCGACCTGATCGTGGCGGTCCAGGCCGAGCACGACGCCGGCCGCCGCGGCGACTACGAGGAGTGGTGGCGCCAGCTGCGCGCCTGGCGCGAGACCTACCCGCTCGGCTACGACCAGCCCGCCGACGGGTCGCTGTCGCCGCAGTACGTCATCGAGCGGATCGGGAAGCTGGCCGGTCCCGAGGCGTACTACGTCGCGGGCGTCGGCCAGCACCAGATGTGGGCGGCGCAGTTCATCAAGTACGAGCGGCCCGGCGCGTTCCTCAACTCCGGCGGCGCGGGCACCATGGGCTACGCCGTCCCGGCCGCGATGGGCGCCAAGGTCGGCGCGCCCGGCACGCAGGTGTGGGCGATCGACGGCGACGGCTGCTTCCAGATGACCAACCAGGAGCTGGCCACCTGCGCCATCGAGGGCATCCCGATCAAGGTCGCCGTCATCAACAACGGCAACCTGGGCATGGTCCGGCAGTGGCAGACGCTCTTCTACAACGAGCGCTACTCCAACACCAACCTGCACAGCCGCCGGGTCCCCGACTTCGTCAAGCTGGCCGAGGCGTACGGTTGTGTCGGGTTGCGCTGCGACCGTACCGAGGACGTCGACGCCACGATCGCCAAGGCCATGGAGATCAACGACGCGCCGGTCGTCATCGACTTCGTCGTCCACCAGGACGCCATGGTCTGGCCGATGGTCGCCGCGGGCACCAGCAACGACGACATCAAGATCGCCAGGGACATGGCCCCCGACTGGGAGAACGGAGACTGACCCCGATGAGCCAGCACACGCTGTCGGTCCTGGTGGAGAACACGCCGGGCATCCTCGCGCGGGTGGCGGCCCTGTTCTCCCGGCGCGGATTCAACATCGAGTCGCTCGCCGTGGGCACCACCGAGCACCCCGAGATCTCCCGCATGACGATCGTGGTCAACGTCGAGGAGCTGCCGCTCGAGCAGGTCACCAAGCAGCTCAACAAGCTGATCAACGTGCTGAAGATCGTCGAGCTCGACCCGTCGTCCTCGGTGCAGCGCGAGCTGGTGCTGGTCAAGGTCCGCGCCGACGCCGAGACCCGGTCGCAGGTGCTGGAGACCGTCCAGTTGTTCCGCGCCAAGGTCGTCGACGTGGCGCCGGACGCGGTCACCATCGAGGCCACCGGCAACCGCGACAAGCTGGACGCCTTCATCCGCGTCCTGGAGCCCTTCGGCATCAAGGAACTGGTGCAGTCGGGCATGGTGGCCATCGGCCGCGGCGCCCGGTCCATCACCGACCGGTCGCTGCGCGCCCTCGAACGCAGCGCGTGACGCGGCGCCGCCCCTGAAAGCACGAGCAACACCACGCGAAGAAAGGCAACAGCAACAGTGGCTGAGATGTTCTACGACGACGACGCCGACCTGAGCGTCATCCAGGGGCGGCACGTGGCCGTCATCGGATACGGCAGCCAGGGCCACGCGCACGCGCTGTCGCTGCGCGACTCCGGCGTGGACGTGCGCGTCGGCCTGCGCGAGGGCTCGGCCAGCCGGGAGAAGGCCGAGGCGGAGGGGCTGCGGGTGCTCACCCCGGCCGAGGCCGCCGAGGAGGCCGACCTGATCATGATCCTGGCGCCGGACCACCTGCAGCGCGGGATCTACGAGCAGGACATCAAGCCCGCCCTGGTCGAGGGCGACGCGCTGTTCTTCGGCCACGGCCTCAACATCCGGTACGGCCTGATCGAGCCGCCGGCGGGCGTGGACGTGTGCATGGTCGCGCCCAAGGGCCCCGGCCACCTGGTGCGCCGCCAGTTCACCGCGGGCCGCGGCGTCCCGGTGATCGTGGCGGTGGAGAAGGACGCCTCCGGCGGCGCCTGGCCGCTGGCCCTGTCCTACGCCAAGGCCATCGGCGGGCTGCGCGCGGGCGGCATCAAGACCACCTTCACCGAGGAGACCGAGACCGACCTGTTCGGCGAGCAGGTGGTGCTGTGCGGCGGCGTCTCCGAGCTGATCAAGACCGGCTTCGAGGTGCTCATCGAGGCCGGCTACCAGCCGGAGGTGGCCTACTTCGAGTGCCTGCACGAGATGAAGCTCATCGTCGACCTCATGTACGAGGGCGGCCTGGCCAAGATGAACTGGTCGATCTCGGACACCGCCGAGTACGGCGGCTACACCCGCGGCCCGCGGGTCATCACGGCCGACACCAAGGCCGAGATGAAGAAGATCCTCGGTGAGATCCAGTCCGGCAAGTTCGCCAAGGAGCTGGTGGAGGAGTTCGAGGGCGGCCAGGCCCAGTTCGGCAAGTTCCGCCAGGAGCTGGCCGAGCACCCGATCGAGAAGACCGGTGCCAAGCTCCGTCCCATGATGAGCTGGCTCAACGACTGAGCCCCGTCCTCAGGACGCACGACAGACAGGTGTGCGCCCGGTCCGGCCGACGCCGGGCCGGGCGCACACGGCTTTCGGGACGCCGTGTCAGGGGCGGCTGAGACGGCGGCGGAGGCGGGCGCGCAGGGGGAGGCGGCAGGAGGCGTCCCTGACCAGGACGGCCAGGTGACCGCCCTTGGTGAAGTAGGCGGTGGCCTCGGTGGAGGGGGCCAGCAGGCGCTGCTGCGGGTCGGTCTTGAGCTTGGGGCCGCGGACGGTGCCGAAGCGCTCCTCGCGGCGGATCCCGAGCGCCTCGGCGGCGACGAAGGCGTCCCAGCGTCCCGGGCCCGTGGCGGTGACGTCGGCGTACGCGGTGAAGCCGTCGTCCTCCGGCTCGGCGGGGAAGTGGTGCTCCACCCCCGACCGCCGTTCACGCAGGATCAGCACGACCTTGGTCTCGCGTGCCTGGACGCGCTGCACGGCGGCGTGCCCGCGCACCCGCAGCCGTGCGCCGCCCTGCCAGCCGACCGCGTCCAGCCGGTGGTCCAGGCCGATCTCGGCGGTGACGTCGGCGTCCTGGCGGGGCACGCCGCGCAGGTACGGGTAGACCGCGTACACCCGGCCGCCCACCACGACAGTGCCGACCTCGACGCCGTCGACCTCGTCGCGGACCAGGCGCTCCAGTTCGTCCTGCAGGTCATGGCGGATGCAGAAGGCGCGCAGCCGGTACGCGGCGGGCAGGGCGGTGCGGTCGGCGGCGTCGGCGAGGCCGCCGTCGGCGAGCATCTGCCGAGTCCCGGCCACCATGCCGCGCCGTGCCGCGCCGTCGAGGTCCAGGAACCGGTGGTCGTACACGCGCAGCATGTCGCGCAGGAGGCTGGTGGCGGAGTCCGGGGTCACGGAGGTTACGTTAAGGGGGCCGGTGACCGGCCGGGGTGAGGCGGTGCCGCGTGTCGTCCGCGTGCATACGCGGTATTGCCTCCGCATACGCCGTATGCAAGCGTGGGGCCATGTCGATCCGTCACGGCCTCCTGGCCCTGCTGGCCCAGGGGCCCCGCTACGGCTACCAGCTGCGCGCCGAGTTCGAGGCGTCGACCGGCGCGACATGGCCGCTCAACATCGGGCAGGTCTACTCCACGCTGTCCCGGCTGGAGCGCGACGAGCTGGTCACCCGGGTGGGCGCCGACGACGAGGGCCGCTTCGTCTACCGCATCACCCCGGCCGGCCGGGAGGACGTGCGACGGTGGTTCACCACCCCCGTGGCCCGCGGCGACCGGCCCCGCGACGAGCTGGCCATCAAGCTCGCCCTCGCCGTCACCACACCGGGCGTCGACGTGCGCGGGGTCGTACGCGCCCAGCGCACCGCCACGCTGCGCACCCTCCAGGAGCTCACCCGGCTCAGGGGCGACGACCCCGGCGTGCCGCCCGCGCCCGGCGACCGCGCGTGGCGGCTGGTGCTGGAGTCGATGATCATGCAGTCCGAGGCCGAGGTGCGCTGGCTGGACCACTGTGAGGCCTACATGCTCCGCGGCGAGCCGGCCGCCGCCGCCCCGCGCACGGACGCTCGCGAGCTGGCCGCCAACGAGCACCACTGACCGTCCCCCTCGTTCACGCCGCCTCTGCGGGGGAGTGGGGTGTACGTCCCCGTACCGGCGGGAGGCGTTTCGGTGTCGTCTCGGTCACTTCGCGGCGGCGACCCGGCTTGTGACGCTTCCGGTGGTCACCGCCGGGTTCGGGGCGGCGGCCGGGGCTGGTAGCGTCCTGGCACGTGGCGGAGGCGGTTGCGGTGGAGGGCGCCCCTGGCGGGCTCCAGCGGGCCGAAGAGCGGCGACGGTCCGTGCGGGTGCCCGTACCTCTGGTGGCGATGGTCGCGGGGGCGGCCGTGTTGTACGCGGCGTACTCCCTGCTCCGGCTGCGGACGTTCCGGGCCAGCACCTACGACCTGGTCATCTTCGACCAGGCCGTCCGGTCCTACAGCGGGTTCGGCGCGCCGGTGGCCATGGTCAAGGGCGTCCACAACGGATTCGGGCCCGGCTTCTCGGTCCTGGGGGACCACTTCTCGCCCATCCTGGCGCTGCTGGCGCCGCTGTACCGGATCCATGACGGGCCCGGCACGCTGCTGGTCGCGCAGGCCGCGCTGTTCGCCGCGGCGATCGTGCCGATCTGGCGGTACGCGCGCCGCCGCCTGGGCACGCGCGCCGCCTACTGCGCCGCGGGCGCCTACGCGCTGTCGTGGCCGATCGCCGAGGCGCTGGCGTTCGACTTCCACGAGGTCGCGTTCGTCCCGCTGCTGTCGGCGCTGCTGGTGGAACGCCACGACGCGGGCCGCCGCGGCCAGGCCCT
The DNA here is from genome assembly GCF_040642915.1 of Actinomadura sp. NPDC047616. Classification (NCBI taxonomy): domain Bacteria; kingdom Bacillati; phylum Actinomycetota; class Actinomycetes; order Streptosporangiales; family Thermomonosporaceae; genus Actinomadura; species Actinomadura sp. NPDC047616. The sequence goes on along the minus strand of NZ_JBEYTB010000003.1, from coordinate 530,783 downwards.
GCTGGCCGCCGCCGCGCTGCTGCTGGTCAAGGAGGACATGGGGCTGCTGCTGGCGGGTTTCGGCCTCTACCTGCTGACCCGGCGCGGCGAGCGCCGCCTCGGGGCGGGCCTGGTCGCCGCCGGGACGGTGGCGACGTGGGTGGCGTCGCGGGTGCTGATCCCCGCGTTCGGCGGCGACGGCGACTACTACTGGGCGTACGGCTCGCTGGGCGACGACCTGCCGGACGCCGTCCTGCACGTGCTGACGCACCCGTGGGACGCGGTGATCACGCTGGGCACCCCGGTGGCCAAGCTGTGGACGATGGCGCTGCTCGTCCTGCCGCTGCTGTTGCTGCCGCTGCGCTCGCCGATCACGCTCACCGCCGTGCCGCTGCTGGCCGAACGCATGCTGGCCAGCGACTTCTCCAACTGGTGGGAGCCCAAGTACCACTACAACGCCTTCCTGATCGCCGTGCTGGTCATCGCGGCCGTGGACGGCCTCGCGCGGCTGCGTCCCCTGCGCGACCGCCTGCCGCCGCTGTGGGAGCGTGCGCGGCCCGGGTGGGCTCATGGACGGGTGCGCCTGCCCGCGGCCGGGGTGCTGCTGGTCGCCACGGCCGTGACCGTGCCGTTCTTCGCCTTCAGCGACCTGGTCGACCCCGCGTTCCTGCGGCGCGACGAGCGCGCGCGGGCCGCGGCCGAGGCGGTGGCCGAGGTGCCCGACGGCGTGGTGGTGGAGTCGGCGAACCGGCTCGGCCCGGCCCTGTCGTCGCGCACCCGGGTGCTGCTGTGGGACGAGCGCCCGCGCGGCGCGCCGTGGGTGGTGGCCGACGTCGAACGCCACACGTTCCCGTTCGGCTCGCTGGACGAGCAGCGCCGCCGCGTCGAGGCGCTCGTCGAGTCGGGCTACCGGGAGGTCTTCCGGTCCGGCGGCTACGTCGTCCTGCACCGTCCGGACCGCTGACCCGCGCCATTCAGAGCCCTCGCGCGGATCGGTAAGCATCGCCGGTCACGATCGTCAGAAATCCCGGTGAAGACCCGGTCGGATAATCTCGCCCTACCAATTGCGTGATGTTTGTCCGATACTGGAAGAAAAGACTGGCGGTGAACGCGACACGCCGAGCGCACCAGCGCTGACACCGGACCGCGTCCGCGTTCGCCGTGACGCTTGGGGCGGATGCTCATGAGTGGCGATCATTTTCCGTGCGGGCGCGGCGGTCCGGCGACGAATACCGGACGCGCATTGTCGGCGGGAGGTAATTCTCCGATTCCGGCGGCGCGCGGCCCCAATTGCGGCGGGGAGTCGTGACGTGGCCGCGGCGGAGGAGCGGGCCGTCCGGCGGTGGGACACCTGCGGCAGCGCGTGGATCGCGGTGCTGCGGCACGTCTGGACGGCCGGCGAGGCCGGCATGGAGGATCGGGGGCCCATCATCGAGGGGCCCCCGGTCCTTTTCGAGGTGACCTCGCTGACGTGGGAGGACCCGATCCTGCGCGAGCACGGGGACCCGGCGGGCGAGCGGCGCGGGGCCGAGGGGCGGGCGCGGCCGCCCGCGGCGTCCGAGCGCGAGCGCGCCCGGCTGCGCGACCTGCAGGACGCCGACCAGGTGCGCTGGGTGGTGGACCTGCTGCGCGCCCGGCCGTGGACCACCAGCGCGTGGATCTCCCTGGCCGTGCCGTGCGAGCCGCGGGACGCCGCGCCGTGCCTGGTCGCGCTGTCGTTCCGCATCCGCGCCTACAAGCTGATGATGACGGCGATGTTCCGGGCGCAGAACGTCTTCCGGGGCTACCTGTCCTACGTCCCGCTGCGGGAGGTCCAGCTGGAGGTGGCCGAGGAACTGGGGCTGCCCCCGGGCCCGATGCGGGTGTTCGTCGACGTCCCGTACCTGCGGGTCGCCGACGCCGAACGCGTCGCCCGGATCCTGACCGCGCTGCCCGAGCCCAACGCGGCGTGACGTCGGTACCGGCCGCCCGGGGCGGGTGCCGGGCGCGGCCGGGGGCGGGTGACGAACGAGTACGGGGGCAACTCGGGGCACCGGCAGTATAGGCGCGGGGGTGGCGCCGCGAGCGGCCTCCACGACCGGGTTCCGGAGGGACGTAAGTGTCTATTCCGGGCGTATACGGATGTGTCTCCACCGCCGTGGGGACGCGTCGGCCGGGGGGTCTAAACTCGGTAAGCGCGGGGGCACGACGGGGTGACTCGCGATCTTCATCTGCCCGACATCTTCCGAAGGATCTTCCTTGAGCAAGCCTGTCGTCCTCGTCGCAGAAGAACTCTCCCCGGCCGGAATCGCCGAGCTGGAGGCCGACTTCGACGTCCGGCACGTGGACGGGTCCGACCGGGCGGCCCTGCTGCCCGCCGTGGCCGACGTCGACGCGCTGATCGTGCGCAGCGCCACCAAGGTGACCGCCGAGGTGTTCCAGCACGCGGGCAAGCTGCGCGTGGTGGCCCGGGCCGGGGTGGGCCTCGACAACGTCGACGTCGAGGCCGCCACCAAGGCCGGGGTGATGGTCGTCAACGCCCCGACGTCGAACATCGTCACCGCCGCCGAGCACGCGATCGCGCTGCTGCTGGCCACCGCCCGGAACGTTCCGCAGGGCCACGCCGCGCTCAAGCAGGGCGAGTGGAAGCGCTCCAAGTACACCGGCGTCGAGCTGCAGGGCAAGACCGTCGGCGTGCTCGGCCTCGGCCGCATCGGCGTGCTGGTCGCCCAGCGGCTGGCCGCGTTCGACATGAACATCATCGCCTACGACCCCTACGTGCAGGCGGCCCGCGCCGCGCAGCTCGGCGTCCGCCTGGTCGGGCTGGAGGAGCTGCTGCGCGAGAGCGACTTCATCACCGTCCACCTGCCCAAGACCCCCGAGACCCTCGGCCTGATCGGCGACCGCGAGCTGCGCATGGTCAAGCCCAGCGTGCGCATCGTCAACGCCGCGCGCGGCGGCATCGTCGACGAGGCCGCCCTCGACCTGGCGCTCAAGGAGGGCCGCGTCGCCGGGGCGGGCCTGGACGTGTTCAGCACCGAGCCGTGCACCGACAGCCCGCTGTTCCACCACGACAACGTGGTGGTCACCCCGCACCTGGGCGCCAGCACCCACGAGGCGCAGGAGAAGGCCGGCACCCAGGTGGCCCGCTCGGTGCGGCTGGCGCTGTCCGGCGAGTTCGTGCCCGACGCGGTCAACGTGCAGGGCGGCGCCGTCGCCGAGGACGTCAAGCCCGGCCTGCCGCTGGCCGAGAAGCTCGGCCGCATCTTCACCGCCCTGGCCGGCGGCGTGCCGGTGCGGCTGGAGGTCGTGGTGCGCGGCGAGATCGCCGGGCACGACGTCAAGGTGCTGGAGCTGGCCGCGCTCAAGGGCGCGTTCGCCGACGTGACCGAGGAGTCGGTGACGTTCGTCAACGCCCCGCTGCTGGCCCGCGACCGCGGCGTCGAGGTCACCCTCACCACCACCGAGGACAGCCCCGACTGGCGCAACGTGGTCCAGGTGCGCGGCACCATGGGCGACGGCACGGTGGTGTCGGTGTCCGGCACGCTCACCGGCCCCAAGCACCACGAGCGCATCGTGGAGATCAACGGCTACGACATGGAGCTGTCGCCCACCGACCACATGGCGTTCTTCTCCTACAGCGACCGGCCCGGCATCGTCGGCGTGGTCGGCCGGCTGCTCGGCGACCAGGGCGTCAACATCGCCGGCATGCAGGTCGGCCGGGACGCCAAGGGCGGCACCGCGCTGATCGCGCTGACCGTCGACTCGGCCATCCCGGCCCAGCTCGTCGACGTGATCCGCGACGAGGTAGGCGCCGAAATGGGCCGCCGCGTCGACCTCGACGGCTAAGAGCGGGCGGGGCGGGGCCAGCATGCTCGGCACGCTGCGCGTGCCTTCGCCGTGGCCCCGCCCGTTGTCTCTCCCAGGGGGGGCGACCCCCTGGAACCCCCGGGGCGGGGCGGGGTCGGCGTGCTCGGCACGCTGCGCGTGCCTTCGCCGTGGCCCCGCCCGTCGTGTCTCCCACGGGGACGACCCCCTGAACCCCCGGCTTGAGGCGGGCGGAGCGTGCTTGGTGTGCTTCGCCCGCCTTTGTCGTTGGCTGCTTCTGGCGGTTGTGTGTGCACCTGCGGGTTCTTCGCGGGGTGTCTCAGCATGCGGAAAGTTGGGCCACGGGTCGGGACAATCCGGGAGGCGGGCCGGTAACGTGGGCGGAGTCATGCGCTTGGTGGTATGCATCCTTCGCCGCCGCGGCGGGGCCTGAGACGGCAGGCCGGCGACCCGCCGCGGAGCAGGGCGCTGGCCGTAAGCCCGTCGTTCACTCTTCCGACGAACCACCACGAGGGATCGCGATCATGAACACCGACGTCAACGTGCCCACGCCCGCCGACGACGCCGCCGAGGAGGCGGCCCGCGCGCTGCAGACCGCCCTGGACCGCCGCGACAACGGCGGCCGCTCCGACCGCTGACCCGCGGTCCGCTCCCGCCGGATGGCATGATCGCTGACGTGGCACCACGTGGTCGGGCGGGAGCGGACGAGGTCCGGCGGGCGCTGGCGGACGCGGCCCGGCTGGGCCCCTACTTCCAGGTCGTCACCGACCCCGCCGAGGAGGCCGACCCCACCTGGCGGCCCCTGCCCGAACCCGACGCGGCACGGCTCGGCGAGCTGACCGACGCCTATGCAAGGCGGCTGGGCACCGGGGAGCGCCGGGTGGCGGCGTCCATCCTTTTCCAGGGTCTGGCGTCGCGGTTGTGGTCGCCCGTGGTGGCGGCGACGGCGTACGGCGTCGTCCCCGACCTGTCCGGGCTGCACTGGCGCTGGGCCCCCGGCGCGCCGATCGCGCTCTGGCTGGCCGACCCCGGCGGCTGGCCCGCCGCGGACGATCCCGCCGCCACCGCCGGGCTCGTGCACCGGACGGTCCTGGAGGGGCAGCTACGGCCGCTGCGCGCCACGCTGCTGGAGACCGTCGGGCTCGCGGACGGCCTGCTGTGGGGCAACGCGGCGGCGGCCCTCGCCGGGACGCTGCGCGCCGGCACGCTCAGGCCCGAACTGGCCGAGCCGGTCGGGACGCTCGTGCGAGAACTGTTCGAACGCGAACCGCTGGCGGGCACGGGCTCGTTCACCCCGGACGGGTTCGTCCGCCGGAGCTGCTGCCTGTACTACCGGGTGCCGCCCGGCGGCGAGATGTGCGGCGACTGCGCCCTCCTGCGCCGCGCGTGAGCGTCCCGCGCGGCGCGGGAGGGCGCACAGGTCAGGCCGCTGTGGCGGCCGGTGACGGCCGCCGCTGGAAGGAGCGCTCGGTGAGCGCGCCGAACACCAGGCCCAGCGTCGCCCACAGGACGACCTGGACGCCCAGCGACGCGATCCGGAAGTCCCACAGGACCGTGGCCGGGAACCCGTCCGCGACCGCGTCCGGCGTCGGCGTCAGCCGGTACACCAGCGCCAGGACGACCGCGAACCCGGCCGTGGTCGCGATCGCCGCGTTCCAGGCCCCGAACCGGGGCAGCAGGCGGCGGAACACGATCACGGCGGCGACGACGGCCAGCACGCCCAGCGCCACCATGCCGAAGTACAGCGCGGTGCGGCCGCCGATCGTGTCGGGGTTGCCGACGGCCGGGGGCGTCGGCGGGTACTTCAGGAACGGCACCAGCTCGACGGCGACGAACCCGCCCAGCGCGACCAGCGCGGCGGTGGCGCGGGCGCCGAACGCGCCGACGCGGCCGTAGGCGACCGCGAACGCGATCGCGAACAGCCCGCCGAGCGCGACGCCGTACACGCCGAGCGCGGTGACCAGCCCGGCGGTCTTCTGCACCGTGCGGCTGACCACCTCGTGCTCGTGCCCCTCGTGGGCTGCGGCCGCCTTGGCCTCCTCGAAGGCGATGGCGTGGCCCACCTGCGGCTCCCCGTACAGCCAGGCGACGACCAGCGCGAGCGCGGCCGCCGCCAGCCCGGCGAGCATGCCGCGGACCAGCAGTGTTCTCATCATCGGGGAATCGGCCCGCCCGTCAGTGGCAGGGGAAGCCGAGCAGGTGACGGCCGTCGTGGGTGAACTCGTGCACCCAGGTGCCGCCGATCAGGGAGGTGGCGCCCTGCTCGGCGCCGACGAAGTAGATCAGCACCAGGCCGAGCACCGCGGCGAACACCGCCCACGGCAGGACCTGGCGAAGGGGGATGCGGACGGGCGCCGGACGTTCTCCGGCAGGCGTCGACGGAACGGCGGTCTGAGCCATCTCAGGGTCTCCTCACGGGGTTCACTCGCCCCGGTACGGGAGGACGACGGGTCAGTGTCCTGACTCCCAGATCAGCGCCTCCCGCCGACCTTCCCGCCGGGTGTCCGGCCGTGGTCGTGGAGTGGGGGAGGCTCCCTGGTCACAGTGGCGGGACCGTCCTGGAGTCGCACCAGGTTCCTGCGCACCGTCGCCTCGATGTGCACTTGTTGGGGAGAGCGTCCCCTTTGTGGTGGTCCAGCGTCAAGTGCGGGTTCTGTTGCCCGGAGGGCAGTGCGGGGCCGCCCCCGCCCGTGAAAGAGCGACGTCGCGGACGAGGCGGCGCCGTACGAGGTGAAACGGGCGCCGTGCGAGCGGACGGCGTGAAAATCCGCCGCCCGGCATGGGGTTCGTTGACCGTGCGGACGGCGCGTTCCCACAATCTCCGGCGATTCACCTCCGCGTTCGCTCCCACGAACCGCCCACCGCGACCGCCCACCGCGACCGCCCACCGAAACGCACTTCGTCCCCGACCTGGAGGCGCCCGAGCCATGACCCATCCCCCAGGAACACGACCGCCGGTGGCGCGAGCGGCGGCCGCGCTGGCCGTCTGCCTGAGCCTCGTGGCCGCCGCGCTGGTGGCCGTACTGGTCCGTCCGCCGGACGCCTCCGCCGCCGCCCCGGCGGGCACCGGCACCGGATACCTCAGCACCAGCGGCAACCGGATCGTCGACGGCACCGGCCAGACGGTCCGGCTGACCGGCATCAACTGGTTCGGCATGGAGACCGACAACAAGACCTTCCACGGCCTGTGGGCGCGCGGTTACAAGTCGATGCTCGACCAGATGGCGCAGCTCGGCTACAACACCCTGCGCGTGCCGTACTCCAACGACGCGCTGAAGCCGGACGCCAAGGCCACCAGCGTCGACGGGGTGTCCAACCCGGACCTGGTGGGCCTCAGCCCGCTGCAGATCCTCGACAAGGTGATCGCCTACGCCGGCCAGAAGGGCATGCGGGTGATCCTGGACCGGCACCGGCCGACCAGCGCCGGGCAGTCGGCGCTGTGGTACACCCCCACCGTCTCCGAGACGACGTGGATCGAGGACTGGAAGGCGCTGGCCCGCCGCTACGCGGGCAATCCCACCGTGATCGGCGCCGACCTGCACAACGAGCCGCACGCCGACGGCACCGACCCCAACGGCACCGGCTCCTGCTGGGGCTGCGGCGACCCGGCCCGCGACTGGCGGCTGGCGGCCGAGCGCGCGGGCAACGCGATCCTGTCGGTCAACTCCAACTGGCTGATCTTCGTGGAGGGCGTGAGCTGCCCCAGCGGCGGCAACGCCAACTCCTGGGACGACATCCCCGACGAGCACTGCGGCTGGTGGGGCGGCAACCTGTCGAAGGCGGGGCAGTACCCGGTGCGGCTGAACGTCGCCAACCGCCTGGTGTACTCGCCGCACGAGTACGGCATCTCCGTCTACCGCCAGCCCTGGTTCGACTCCGCCGACTTCCCCAACAACCTGGCCGCGATCTGGGACCAGCAGTGGGGCTACCTCTACAAGCAGAACACCGCCCCGCTGCTGCTGGGCGAGTTCGGCAGCACCCTGGCCGACCCCAAGGACAAGGTGTGGCTGGAGAAGCTGCTCGCCTACGCGGGCACCGGGGCCACGGGGATGAGCTTCACCTACTGGTCGTGGAACCCCAACTCCGGGGACACCGGCGGCATCCTCAACGACGACTGGACGACGGTGAACCAGGCCAAGCAGAGCATCCTGCAGCCGTACCTGATCCCGCCGACGCCCGGGGACGGGGGCGGCCCCACGGACCCGCCGCCGACGGGCTCGGACGCCTGCAAGGTCGCCTACACCGTCATCAACCGCTGGTCCGGGGGCTTCCAGGGCAACGTGGACGTGACCAACTCCGGCTCCACCACGTTCCGGAACTGGACGCTGACGTTCGACGTGCCGCAGGGCGTCACGGTGTCCAGCGGGTGGAATGCCACGTTCAGCCAGAGCGGCACCAAGGTCACGGTCAAGGGCCCGTCCTGGAACGCCGACCTGGAGGCCGGTGAGAAGGCGAGCGTCGGCTTCACCGCCAACGGCAGCGACACGCCGCAACCGCAGACCTACGCCGTCAACGGCACGTCCTGCGGCTGACCCGGGCGCGACCTGCCCTCCCCGGGCGCCGCCCCCCTTCCTCCACCGAGCAGGGGGCGGCGCCCCACTCGTACCCCCGCTGAGCAGGGGCGTCGCCCCCCTGGGACGCACCCGGCGGGCTGCCGGACACGAGACGTGCATCCCGAAGAGTGAGACCGATGCTCAGGAACTGAGACGTTTGCAGTAGAGTGCGCGCATGGCTTCCCGCAGCATCCGCCTGGCCGTCATCCCTGGTGACGGGATCGGCCCCGAGGTCGTCGCCGAGGGCCTGAAGGTTCTGGACGCCGTCGCTCCGGCGCACGACCTGAAGTTCGAGCAGACCTCCTACGACCTGGGTGCCGCCCGCTGGCACCGCACCGGCGAGACGCTGCCCGACACGGTCCTGGAGGAGCTGCGCGGCCACGACGTGATCCTGCTGGGCGCGATCGGCGACCCCAGCGTGCCCAGCGGCGTGCTGGAGCGCGGGCTGCTGCTGCGGGCCCGGTTCGAGCTCGACCACTACGTCAACCTGCGGCCGGTGAAGCTGTTCCCCGGCATGGACACGCCGCTGTCGGGGGTCAAGCCCGAGGACGTCGACATGATCGTCGTCCGGGAGGGCACCGAGGGCCCGTACGCGGGCGTCGGCGGCGTCCTGCGCAAGGGCACCCCGCAGGAGATCGCCACCCAGGAGAGCGTCAACACCGCCTACGGCGTCGAGCGCGTCGTCCGGTACGCCTTCGAGCAGGCGGCCTCCCGGCCCCGGCGCAAGCTGACGCTGGTCCACAAGGACAACGTGCTGACCTTCGCCGGCGAGCTGTACCAGCGCGTCGTCAAGCGGGTCGGCCAGGAGTACCCGCAGGTCAGCACCGACTACGTGCACGTCGACGCGGCCACCATGTTCTTCGTCACCGCGCCGCAGCGGTTCGACGTGATCGTCACCGACAACCTGTTCGGCGACATCATCACCGACCTCGGCGCGGCCGTCGCCGGGGGCATCGGCCTGGCCGCCTCCGGCAACGTCAACCCCGACCGCACCGCGCCGTCGATGTTCGAGCCGGTGCACGGCAGCGCCCCCGACATCGCCGGGCAGGGCAAGGCCGACCCGACCGCCACCATCCTGTCGGTGGCCATGCTGCTGGACCACGTCGGCGCCCCCGAGGCCGCCCGGCGGGTCGAGCGGGCCGTCGCCGACGACCTGGCCGCCCGCCGCGGCCGCCCCGCCCGGGGCACCGCCGAGGTCGGCGACGCGATCGCCGAGCGAGTATCCGGCTAGGGCGCGCCCCGGCCGGACCGCGAAACGCGACACAAGCCACAGCACCGGGCGCGCCGACACGGCGCGCCCGGTTCTTCGTGTGCGCCGTGATCAGGGAGCAGGGCTGGACGAAGTACGACAATGAGGATAGGAATGCCCGGACGGCGACGGGGCCGGGCGGGCGATCCGGGAGAGGACCCACCATGAGCAGCACGCTGGACTTCGACATCAGGCTCTCCGAGCGGCGGCGCGGCACCGCCGAGCGCGAGGCGATCCTGGCCGATCCCGGATGGGGCCAGTACTTCACCGACCACATGGTCACGATCCGTTACGCGGAGGGGAAGGGCTGGTACGACGCCCGGCTCGAGCCGTACGGCCCCATCGCCCTCGACCCCGCCAGCCAGGTCCTGCACTACTCCCAGGAGCTGTTCGAGGGGCTCAAGGCGTACCGGCAGGCCGACGGGACGATCGTCACCTTCCGCCCGTACGCCAACGCCGCCCGCATGAATCGCTCGGCCCGCCGCATGGCCATGCCGGAGATCCCCGAGGAGCTGTTCGTCCGGGCGCTGGAACTGCTGGTCGAGAACGACCGCGACTGGGTGCCGACGCAGGCCGGCCACAGCCTCTACCTGCGGCCGTTCATGTTCGCCACCACCCGCGCCCTCGGCGTGAACAGCCCCGCCAACGAGTACCTGTTCGTGGTGATCGCCTCCCCGTCCGGCAACTACTACGCCAAGGGGATCCGGCCGGTGTCGGTCTGGCTGTCGCAGGACTTCACCCGGGCCGCGCCCGGCGGCACCGGCGAGGCCAAGACCGGCGGCAACTACGCCGCCTCGTTCGCCGGGCAGGCCCAGGCCGTGGCCAACGGCTGCGACCAGGTGGTCTGGCTGGACGCGGTCGAGCACCGCTGGGTCGAGGAGGTCGGGTCGATGAACCTGGTCTTCGTGTACGGCTCGGGCGCCGACGTGCGGCTGCTCACCCCCGCCCTCACCGGCACCCTGCTGCCCGGCATCACCCGCGACTCGATGCTCAAGCTCGCCCCCGACCTCGGCATCCCGGTGGAGGAGGGCAAGATCAGCATCGACGAGTGGCAGGAGGGCTGCGAGTCCGGCCAGATCACCGAGGTGTTCGGCTGCGGCACCGCCGCGGTGATCAGCCCGGTCGGCAGCGTCAAGGGCGCCGACCGCGCCTGGACGATCGGCGACGGCGAGCCCGGTCCCGTCTCCATGCGGCTGCGCGAGGAGCTGATCGGCATCCAGTACGGCACCCGCCCCGACCCCTACGGCTGGGTCCACAAGATCTGCTGACCGCGGGCGCCGCGATCCCTTCCGGCGCATCCGTCGCACAAGCCACGTCCGTCTCACCATTTAAGACCGATGTCTCAGTGGTGCGGCGGATGTGGCAGACTGTGACCATCATGCGCCTCAGCCTCGTCATTATCGGCTGGCGCGCCGGCGACTGATTTCGGGACACCGCCGGCGCGCAGACCTCTCACGTCCGTGAGAGGTCTTTTTCTTTCCGGCGGGGCTGCTTCCATCCCTGGAGGGGACTGCGACATGCACGGCGACGGATTCCACGTCTACGACACCACGCTGCGGGACGGCGCGCAGCAGGAGGGCCTCAACCTCTCCGTCGGCGACAAGCTCGCCATCGCGCGCCACCTGGACGACCTCGGCGTGAGCTTCATCGAGGGCGGCTGGCCCGGCGCCAACCCCAAGGACACCGAGTTCTTCAGGCGGGCTCGGACCGAGCTCGGCCTGAGGCACGCGCAGCTCGCCGCGTTCGGCGCGACCCGCCGGCCCGGTGCGAAGGCCGCCGACGATCCCCTGGTGGCCGCCCTGCGCGAATCCGGCGCGCCGGTCGTGACGCTCGTCGCCAAGAGCCATGACCGGCACGTCGAGCTGGCCCTCCGCACGACCCTGGAGGAGAACCTGGCGATGATCCGCGACACGGTCTCCCACCTGCGTGCGGAGGGCCAACGCGTCTTCCTGGACGCCGAGCACTTCTTCGACGGCTACCGGGCCAACCCCGCCTACGCGCTGGAGGTCGTGCGCACCGCCGCCGAGGCGGGCGCGGACGTGATCGCGCTGTGCGACACCAACGGCGGCATGCTTCCCGACGAGCTGGCCGAGGTCGTCCACGAGGTGGTGGGCGTGGGCGCCCGGGTCGGCATCCACTGCCACGACGACTCCGGCTGCGCCGTCGCCAACTCGCTGGCCGCGGTCAAGGCGGGCGCCACCCACGTCCAGGGCTGCGCCAACGGCTACGGCGAGCGCAGCGGCAACGCCAACCTGTTCACCGTGGTCGGCAACCTGCAGCTCAAGCGCGGTATGCGGCTGGTGTCCGACGAGCAGCTGGCCGAGATGACCCGCATCGCGCACGCCGTCTCCGAGGTCACCAACGTCGTGCTCGGCTCCCAGCAGCCGTACGTGGGGGTGTCGGCGTTCGCGCACAAGGCCGGGCTGCACGCCTCGGCCGTCAAGGTCGACCCCGACCTGTACCAGCACATCGACCCGGCCGCCGTCGGCAACGACATGCGGATGCTGGTGTCCAGCATGGCCGGCCGCGCCTCGGTCGAGCTCAAGGGCCGCGAGCTGGGCTACGACCTGTCGGGGGAGAAGGCGCGCAAGGTCGTCGAGCGGGTCAAGGAGCTGGAGTCGGCCGGGTACACCTTCGAGGCCGCCGACGCCTCGTTCGAGCTGCTGCTGCGCGAGGAGCTGACCGGGGTGCGGCAGCGGCACTTCGAGGTCGAGTCGTGGCGGGCCATCGTGGAGCGCCGCCCCGACGGCTCCATGGTCTCCGAGGCCACCGTCAAGCTGCACGCCAAGGGCGAGCGGATCGTCGCCACCGGGGAGGGCAACGGCCCGGTCAACGCGCTCGACAACGCTCTGCGCCTGGCGCTGGAGCGGCTCTACCCCGAGCTGGCCCGGCTGGAGCTGGTCGACTACAAGGTGCGCATCCTGGAGGGCGCGCACGGCACCGGCGCCCGCACCCGCGTGCTCATCGAGTCCAGCGACGGCGACCGCGAGTGGGGCACGGTCGGCGTGGAGGAGAACGTCATCGCCGCGTCCTGGCAGGCCCTGGAGCAGGCCGTCACCTACTGCCTGCTGCACGCCGGCTACGAGGCGAGCTGACCGTCCGGGCCGGACGCGGCGGCGCGCGCCGGGCGGCTCAGCCGGACGCGGGCTTGGGGTCGGCCTCCTGGACGACCTCGAAGCTCCACAGCTCGGCCGCGCCGGCCGCCGGGCCGCCGTGACCGTGCCCGTGACCGTGGCCCTGGGCGCCCGCGCGCTCGGCGTCCCTGGCCGCCTCGGCGTGGCCGCGCTGGAACGCCTGGCTCTGCGTCCAGCGCTCGAAGTCCTCCTCGCTGCGCCAGCGCGTGTAGACCATGTAGCGGTCGGTGCCCTCGACGGGACGCAGCAGCTCGAAGTGCTCGAACCCGTCGGCGGACTCCACCAGCCCCGCCCGGCCCGCGAAGCGCTTCTCCAGCTCCGCGCGCATCTCCTCGCTGACGGTCAGCACGTTGATCTTCACGACGGACACGTGGCGCCCCTCCCGGTCGATCCTGTCGGCGATCACCACAACCGTACGCGGCCGGTGTCCGGCCCGCCTGCCGGGGGAGTGCTCTGCGGCCGGCACGGCGAGGTTTTTACTGGCATTACTGCCAAAGCTGGCAAATCAGTGGCGAAACGGGACGCCGGTCGCCACGATATGTACGCTCGACCGGCGCGGCCGTCCCGTTGACGCCGCGCGTGCCGAGCCGCCCAGTCCCACCACCGAAACTCCGGAGCGTCGTCATGTCCGTCCCCTCCCCGCGTCCCCAGCCGGTGGGGGACCCGCGTCCGGCAGGGAGAGCGAAGGACGGCGCGTGGAGCGAGTGGCCCGACTTCGCCTACGGGCTCGGCGCGCTGTACGAGAGCGAGGGCGACCTGGAGCAGGCCGCCGGGTGGTTCCGGCGCGCCGCCGAGTCCGGCCACCCGCGCGCCGCGCTGGCGCTGGTGGACGTGCTGGGACGGCTGGCCGACGAGCGCGGCGAGCGGTCGCCCGGCGCCTCGGACGTGCTGCTGGCCGAGGCGACCCGCTGGCTGGCCAGGGCCTGCGCGTCCAGCGGCCGGGACGCCGCCGCGCCGGACGCCATCGAGCTCGTGACCGACATGCTCAACCGCCACCAGCGCCGGGCCGCCCGGCGCGGCGTCCCGGAGCCGGCCGCCACGTCCTGAAGATCCGATTTCGGCCGAGCCTGAACCGGGCGCGTCCGGCCGCCGTCGCACATCAGTAGACGACGCAGCGCGAAAGGTGACGCAGGTGAGCGGTCACGAGCCGGGACACGTGCCCCCGGACCACCGGACGACGACCGAGTTCGGGATCCCCAGAACCAAGGCCGGCGAGGCCGAGAACACCATCGTGGACGCGCCGCTCGACCCCGACGCCACGTCCGTGGACGGCCCGTCCGGGCGCCCGGCTCCCGCCGACCGCGCCTCCGAGACGGTGACGGACGAGCCGGTCGCCCCGGCCGCGACCCCGGCCGCCGTTCCCGGCGGGGACGAGGAGCCCTGGACGATGCAGTTCGGGTCCGAGGCCGAGAGCGGCGAGCCCGGCGAGCAGCCCAGCGCCGGCCAGGTGCCGCCCACCCCGTACACCCTGGCGCCCGCCATGGCCGAGATGCCCGCCGTGCCTCCGGAGCCGCCGCCGAACGGCTCGGCAGGGCCCGACGTCCCGGCGCCGATGGCGAAGGACGCGCAGACCGGGCCGACGAGCCTGCCGCCGGTCGCGTCCCCGAGCCCCCCGCCCGGCGCGCCCGCGAGCCCTCCGCTCGGGGTGCCGGTGAGCCCAGCACCCGGCGCGTCGAACCGCAGGCGGCGCCCGATGGTGCTGGTGGCCGTGCTGGTGGCCGTGGTCGTCGTCGCCGCGCTCGCCGTCGTCGTGCTCATGCTTGGCGGCGGCGAGGAGGAGCCCGCGGCGACCCGGCAGTCGCCGGCCGCGTCCCCGACGGCGCCGGACGGCGGCACCGCGACGTCCACGCCGCCGTCGCCGCCGGCCGGTGGGGAGCCGGCGCCGTCCGCATCCCCCGGGGCGGCCGCGCCGCCGCCCTCGCAGGCGCCGGCGCCCGGCGGAGCCGCTCCGTCCGCCGGCACGACCGCCGCACCGCCTCCGCTGCCCGCGCCCCCGCCCGGCCCCGTGGTCCGCGGCGAAGGGATCACCTACCAGGTCGTTCAGCAGGACCCCGGCTACTTCGAGGGCGAGTTCGCCGTGACCAACCGGACCGGCAGGCCACTGACGAACTGGCGGATCACCTTCGCCGCGCCCGGCGCCAACGTCAAGAACATCTGGGGCGGACGGCTGGTGCGCGGCGGGTCCACGGTGGAGATTCAGAACGCCGAGGGCGCCCGGCCCATCCCGGTCGGCGCCACGTGGGAGGTGCGGTTCGGCGCGGAGGGCACTCCCTCGGGCCCCGAGAACTGCCGTGTGAACGGTTCCCCGTGCGGTTTCTGACGGCCGTTCCGGCGGTCAGAACGCGCGGGCGGCGGCCTCGGCGGCGGCCGCGAACCGGCCGAGGGTCAGGTGCCAGTCCTCGCCGAGGTCGCCGGCCTCGGCGCGCTGCTCGGCCGACAGCCGGTCCCAGCCGCGGTGCTCCAGTTCCACGCGCGTCAGGTTGGGGCCGAGCGCCGCGAACCGCACCTCGACCTCGGTGCCGTCGGCGGGCGGCACCCGCCAGGTGATCGCGAACCGGCTGGGCGGGTCCCAGGCGACGACGCGGCCCCAGTCGTGCTCGGTGCCGTCCTCCCACACCTCGCCGACGCGGCCGTCGAGGGCCTCCTCGAAGCGCACCCCGGCGGCCCGGTCGGCGTCGATCGCGAAGGTGCGGCGGGGCCACCACGCCCCGATGCGGCCGACGAACATCCCGAAGGTGTGGGCACGGTCGCTGCGGACGATCGTGGACTGCTGGATGGGCTCGGCCCGAGCCCGCGGGTTCGGATGTGCCATGAGCGGCGGTCCGTCCTTCCGGTGGCGGCCGGTCCATGTTCTCAGTAGCCGTGGCGCGGTACGCAAGGGGTAGACCGCACCTTTTGTGGTGATCCGTCCGGACGGGTGACCTGCCGGACGGGACGTCCCGGGACCCGTACTAGGCTTCCGGACATGCGCATCGCCAGGTTCTCCACCGAGGAGGGCATGTCCTTCGGGGTGGTCGAAGAGAACACCGTCGCCGCGGTCGCGGCCCATCCGTTCGGTGAGCTGACCTTCACGGGCGTGCGGTACCCGCTGGCCGACGTCCGGCTGCTGGCGCCGATCCTGCCCAGCAAGGTCATCGCGATCGGCAAGAACTACGCCGACCACGCCCGGGAGATGGGCGGGGAGCCCCCCGCCGAGCCGGTGATCTTCGCCAAGCCGTCCACCGCCGTCATCGGCCCGGGCGAGGCGATCGCCTATCCCGAGAAGCTGTCGCAGCGGGTCGACTACGAGGGCGAGCTGGCCGTGGTGATCGGCCGGATGTGCCGCGAGGTGCCCGCCGCCCGCGTTCCCGAGGTGATCCTCGGCTACACCTGCGCCAACGACGTCACCGCCCGCGACCTGCAGAAGAAGGACGGGCAGTGGACGCGGGCCAAGGGCTTCGACACCTTCTGCCCGCTCGGCCCGTGGATCGAGACCGAGATCGACCCCGCCGACCTGGCCATCACCACCGCCGTC
This sequence comes from Actinomadura sp. NPDC047616, assembly GCF_040642915.1. Lineage (NCBI taxonomy): Bacteria > Bacillati > Actinomycetota > Actinomycetes > Streptosporangiales > Thermomonosporaceae > Actinomadura > Actinomadura sp. NPDC047616. The sequence continues at coordinate 514,547 of NZ_JBEYTB010000003.1, read as the reverse complement.
AACGGCGAGGTCCGCCAGGACGCCCGCACCTCGCTGCTGCTGCACGACGTTCCCGCGCTGGTCGAGTACGTCAGCCAGGTCATGACGCTGCTGCCCGGCGACGTCATCCTGACCGGCACCCCGGCCGGGGTCGGCCCGCTGGAGATCGGCGACGAGGTCACCGTGCGCGTGGAGGGCATCGGCGAGCTCACCAACCGCGTGGTGGCCCGCGAGTAGCGGTTCTGTCGTACCCGGCGCGTAGCGTGGTCCCCGCCGTCGTACCGGGGAGGTGGTCGCCGTGACGTTCACCGGCTTTCCCGACGAGGCGTTCGACTTCTACGCCGGGCTCCTCGCCGACAACTCCACGAGCTACTGGGCCGCGCACCGCGACGCCTACGAGCGTTGCGTGCGCGAGCCCATGGTGGCCCTGTGCGCCGAGCTGGAGGAGGAGTTCGGGCCGGCCAAGCTGTTCCGCCCCTACCGCGACCTGCGGTTCTCGCCGGACAAAACGCCGTACAAGACCCACCAGGGAGCGCACGTCGGCGGGTTCTACGTCCAGATCGACGCCGACGGGCTGATGGTGGCGGGCGGCATGTACGCGCCGACCCCCGAGCAGCTGCGGCGCTACCGGGAGGCCGTGCAGGAGCCGCCCGGCAAGCTGCTCCAGGCGATCGTGGACGAGCTGCGCGCGTCCGGCATGGAGATCGCGGGCGACCGGCTCAAGACCCGGCCGCGCGGCGTCCCCGCCGACCATCCCCGGCTGGACCTGCTGCGGCATCGTTCCCTGTACGCCCACCACGGCTGGCCCGCCGACCCCTGGATGGGCACCCCCGAGGTGGTGCACCGGGTGCGCGAGTCCTGGCGCCGGCTGCGGCCCCTGGTCGAATGGGGCCACGACCACCTGGGCCCGCCCGACTTCAGCCGTCGCTGAACGCGTCGGGAGGCACCCGCGCGCCCGTCTCGGGCGTGACGCCCTCCCACCGCGCCGCCTCGGCCTCCGCCCATTCGGCCCAGCGCAGCAGCGCCTCGTTCTGCTCGCGCAGCAGCCGCGCCGTCAACGCGATCACCGGCAGCCGCTCGGGGTGCGGGCCGCCCGAGGTCCGGTATTCGGTCATGCGCTCGACGGTGGCGGCCATCCGCCGTTCGGCGTCGGCCCGGATCGCCCGCAGCGTCGCGCGCAGCTGCGCCAGGTCGCCGTGGTCGGCGAACGCCACCTTGACCAGCGCCTCGAACTCCAGCACCGGCCCCGCCCCGCCCGGCTCGTCCAGCCACTCCCGCAGCGCCCGCCGCCCCTCCGGCGTGATCTCGTACACGGTGCTGCGGCGCCGCCCGGTGTACTCGACGCGGCCGCGGGCCAGGCCGTGCGCCACCAGCTTCTTCGGCTCCTCGTACAGCACGCTGGCCGCCCGCGGCCACATCGTCCGCAGGCTGCGGTCCATCTGCTGCTTGAGCTCGTAGGTCGTCCAGGGACGCACACCGAGCAGGGCCAGGACCGCGTACGAGGTGGTGGTGAGCACGCCCTTGACGATACTCCGAACCGGAGTATCGTCGGCAATACTCCGATCCAGAGCATTCACCTGGAGGGCGCCGTGCCGCGGATCACCGGCCTGTCCCATCTGTCCCTGTCGGTCCGCGACCGCGACGCCAGTGTCCGCTGGTACGGCGACGTGCTCGGCTTCACCCCGTACGCCCGCCTCGACGGCGACGACCGGCTCGAGACGATCTGCGTGCACCCCGCCGGCCCCACCATCGTCGGCTTCCAGCAGCACCGCGACGCCGACGGCGCCCCCTTCGACCACCGCCGCACCGGCCTGGACCACCTGGCCTTCGCCGTCGCCGACCTCGACGAACTGCGCGCATGGCAGGACCGTCTCGCCGACCTCGGCGTCACCCACTCGCCGATCGCCGAGACGGACTTCGGTCACGTCCTGTGCTTCCGCGACCCGGACGGCGTCCAGCTCGAGCTCTTCGCGATGTCCCCGGCCGGGGCCGGCTAATCGTTTTGGTTCGCGGTCCCCGGGTCCTGTATTCTCTTCGAGGCGCGAGCGACCGGCCGGGTCACACCGGCGGGGAGCCGTACCGCACTGGGGTATGGTGTAATCGGCAGCACGACTGATTCTGGTTCAGTTAGTCTAGGTTCGAGTCCTGGTACCCCAGCTGGGTCCCCCCCGATCTCGATCGGTCAGACCCGCTCCCTCCGTCCGGAGCGATTCGCCAAGAATCGGTTCGAACAAGGGGAGATCGTCCGGTAAGCTGGGCGAGGCCCGAGCGAGAGATCGCAGAGGCCGAACAAAAGACAGGCCCCCGTCGTCTAGTGGCCTAGGACGCCGCCCTCTCAAGGCGGTAACGGCGGTTCGAATCCGCTCGGGGGTACAGATAAGACCGCAGGTCAGGGCTATGGTCCCGACCTGCGGTTCATCTTTTCAAGATCCTTTTTCGTCGGTTCGTCATCAGGACCAGACGTCATCTCGGCTGATCGCCCAGCCTCACAACGGCTCCGAAGTGATCTCGGAGGCCGCCGAGCTGGACGCCGGGTACGCCGACAACGTCGACCTGGTGATGGGGAGGGTGGCGTCCCGACGCTCAAGCGCGAGCGCACCGCCGCCGGCCCATGTCGGCGAAGCCGACCGTGATGGGGCTGCGGGCGGCGGGCGCGGCCGGGTCGGTCTCGCGGCCGTCGCGGGTGGCGGCCGAGGCCGGCGCCCGGGTCCCGGCGGCGGCGAGCTGGCGCCGCCAGGCGTGCACGACCAGCGGCTCGAAGTCGTCGAGGTACTTGTCGGCGATGTCGACGATCGACCGGATCGCCTCCGGAACGTGATCGACTGGAAGCTGATTGACGGCACTGGGGCGACCTGATGCAGGTCGGCATCTCCATCAGCGAGGGATGCTCGGATGGCGTCGATCGACCGGACGGCGTACCCGAGGTTCATGCGGGCGGTGTCTACGCGGGAACTGGCGGAGGTCTTCACTCCGTCGGCCGGCGAGGTGTGCGGGACTGCGGGTAGTGCCGTTTCGCGATGACTGTGAAGTCACTGCCTGACCGAGTTTTCGACGTCAGCTTGTTTTGACGTCGGTTGAGGGCTTGCGGTGGGAGCGGAGCGCTCTGCGGCCTTCGCTCGATATCGCCCCGGTGTGGTGCCGAACTCCCTTTCGAAGGCGTGTGAGAGCGCGTACGGGCTGCCGTAGCCGACTCGGTCGGCGATGGTGGCCAGGGTTTCCTTGGTGTCGCGGAGCAGGGTGGCGGCAAGGATCACGCGCCACCAGGTGAGGTACGCCATCGGAGGGCGGCCGACCAGGGTGGTGAACCGGCGTGCCAGGGTGGGACGGGAGACGCCCGCCTCCGCGGCCAGGCGGTCGAGGCTCCACCGCGCGGCCGGTTTCGAGTGCATCGCCCGCAGGGCGGCGGCCGTCACCGGGTCGCCCAATGCGGTGGGCCATGCTCCGCTGGTGGCCTCGGTCATCCAGGAACGGATCATGTAGACGAGGAGGAGGTCGAGCAGGCTCGGGAGGGCCACGCAGGAGCCGGGCCGCACCTCGTCCAGCTCACCGGCGAGCAGATCGATCGCGGCACGCAGTTCGAGGTGGCTGCCTACTCGACTGGGAAGGTGGACGACCTCGGGCAACTCCGCCATGAGCGGGTGCATGCGGCTGCAGTCGAGCCAGTACTTGCCGCAGAGCAGCTCCGTCTCGTCACGACCAGGTCGGGCTCGCGTCCCCGTCCCCATGAGCCATTGCTCGAACGGCACTGCCTTCTCCTCCGCGACCGCCGTATCGATGGGGGAATCGGCGATCACATGGCCTGTGCCGTGAGGCAGCAGCACCGCGTCACCCACGCCGAGAGTCACCGGGGCGCCGCCGTCGGTCAGCAGCCAACTGCTTCCTTTCAAGACGACGTAGAAGCCCGCGCCATCGTACGGATCCAGCCGCGCGCACCAGCTTCCACTCGTCCGCACTCGGTGAAACCAGGGGTGCCCGAGGTGCACGGCGGAGATGGCGTCGCTCACCACATCCATCCGTCCAGGATATCTCCCGCATCATTCGTGAGACGGATTCTTATTTTATTGAGCTGGACGCGCATTGAGAGGCTCGTTCGGTGTTCTTAGGGTCGAGTACATGACGAACGAGAACGAGAATGTGCAGAGCATGGTGCTGGGTGACGTCGAAGTCATCCGGGTCCTTGAATGGCATGAGCCGTTTCTGCCCACCTCCGGCATGTTCCCTGCCGTTGCCGCCGAGGTGTGGAAGGACAACGAGGACTGGCTGGCACCGGACCACTGGGAGCCGGACAGCGACCGGGCGGTGCTCGCTCTGCAGACCTGGGTACTGCGCAGCGGCGGGCGGACCGTCCTGGTCGACACCGGCGCGGGCAACGGGCGCGAGCGACCGGGCATGGGGCCCTTCCACCAGTCTCAGAGTGATCTTCCCGGCCTTCTGGCGAGGGCCGGTGTTCGCCCGCAGGATGTGGACGTCGTCGTCAACACCCACCTCCACGTCGATCACGTCGGCTGGAACACCGTCGACGCGGACGGGCAGTGGGTACCGACATTTCCCAACGCCCAATACCTCATCCCTGCCGCCGACGACTTCCATTACGGTCCCGACAACGCGTACGGCAACGGCGCTCAGAAGGTCGACCGCCTGATCTACGAAGACAGCATCGCGCCCATCCACGAGGCCGGACAGGCCGTGCTGTGGGACGGCTTCCACCGCATCGACGAACACCTCACCCTGGAGTCCGCGCCTGGGCACACCCCCGGCTCGTCCGTGCTGCGACTCGCATCCGGGAGCGACCGGGCTGTTTTCGTAGGAGACCTGCTGCACAGCCCGGTGCAGATCCTCCAGCCCTGCTGCAACAGCAACGCCTGCCTGGCCCCGGAACAAGCCGTGGGCAGCCGCCGGCGGATTCTCGGAAGGGCGGCTGATGAACGGGAGCTGCTCGTCCCCGCGCACTTCGGCGGTGCAGGTGCCCTGGAAGTCCGACGGAACGGTGCCGGGTTCGCCCTCGGCCCCTGGGCGGCAGCCGACCCGAAGAAGACGGCGTCAGTCTCCGAGTGAGCCTTTGGTCCGGCGTTTCGCATTCGGTACCGGATGAGGCTCCCCGCCGGTTCGGGGGCCCATCCACGAGCCTGCTGGCCATAGGCCGATCACCGCGAGGTGGATCGCAGGCCCATCCCGCTCACCGCCTGCGTCCGCGAAGCCCTCAACGCCTCGCGGACGGCGTGATCGTCGCCCCCCTCAACCTGTCGAAATCCACGAGCTGTCCTGCACCTGACCGCCCAGCCTGAAGGCCTTCTTCATGACGCACACGTCGACCGACCAGCCCACGGCAAGAGGGAGCGGGGCCCTCGTCCCGGTGCTCGCCTTCACGGGCATCGTCGTCTCGGTGATGCAGACCCTGCTCGTCCCGGTGATCAAAGACCTGCCGCAACTGCTGGGCACCGAACCGAGCAACGCGACCTGGGTCATCACCTCGACCCTGCTCTCCGGCGCCGTCGCCACACCGATCATGGGCCGTCTCGGCGACCTCCACGGCAAGCGCGGCATGCTGATCCTCAGCCTCGCGGTGATGGTCATCGGCGCGCTCGTCAGCGCCCTCACCAGCGACCTGCTCACGATGATCGCAGGCCGGGCCCTCCAGGGTTTCGCGATGAGCGCGATACCCCTCGGTATCGGCCTGCTGCGCGACCTGCTCCCCCGTGAGAGGCTCGGCTCGGCGATGGCCCTCGTGAGCTCCTCCATGGGCGTCGGCGGCAGCCTCGCCCTGCCCGCCGCGGCCCTGGTCGCCCAGCACACCGACTGGCACGCCCTCTTCTACGGCGCCGCCGGCCTCGGCATTCTCTGCATCGCCCTCATCCTCCTCGTCGTCCCCGAATCCCCGATCCGCGCGCAGGGCACCTTCGACGTTCTCGGTGCGGTCGGGCTGTCCGCCGGCCTCGTCCTTTTCCTGCTGCCGATCACCAAGGGCGGCGACTGGGGCTGGACCTCCGGCACCACGCTCGGATCGTTCGCCGCGGCGGCGGTCGTCCTCGCCCTGTGGGGCGTGATCGAGCTTGGTGTCAAGGCGCCGCTGGTGAACCTGCGCACCACGGCCCGCCCCGCCGTGCTCTTCACCAACCTCGCCTCGATCATGGTCGGTGCCTCCTTTCTCGTCGTCTCGCTGGTCCTTCCCCAGCTGCTCCAGCTGCCGAAGGCCACCGGCCACGGCCTCGGCCAGTCAATGGTGGTCGCGGGCCTGTGCATGGCGCCGCTCGGCCTGACCATGATGCTCGCGGCCCCCGTATACGCCCGGCTGTCCGCAAAGCACAGCCCCAAGGTCACCCTGATCCTCGGCATGGTGATCATTGCGATCGGCTACGGGGCCGGCCTCGGCCTGATGAGCGCCCCCTGGCAGAGCCTCGTCATCACGGTGATCCTGGGCGTGGGCATCGGCCTCGCCTACTCCTCCCTCCCCGCCCTGATCACCGGCGCTGTCCACGCCTCGGAGACGGGAGCGGCCAACGGCCTCAACACCCTGATGCGCTCGATCGGCTCCTCGGCCTCCAGCGCCGTCATCGGCACGGTCATCGCCGACACCGCGAACGACGTGAACGGGGTCGCGGTCCCGACCATGCACGGCTTCCGCGTCTCGTTCCTGATCGCGACAGGCACGATGGCGATCGGCCTGCTCATGGCCCTCCTCCTGCCCCGAGCCCGCCCGCCTCACCACATCCAGCAGCAACTGCCTTCCAAGCGGACGCGTCCGGGAGGGCACCGAGGTGACGATGTCCGCGCCCGGCGCGATCTGCGGGTGCCACCGGAATACGGCAGTAACGGGCGCGCTCTTGATCAACGGTCGTAGACTCGGGCGTTCCGGTTGATGAACGCTGGTCACCGAGCCCCACCAACCCGGCGGTGTCTTCTCGTCGTAGCGCCAGGGCCGCTCCCTACTGGCCGTTCCGCCCCACACCGCCGGCCGGTACATAGGCGGTGCGGGGTGCTGGGTGCCGCGGGGCCCGCACCGGCTCCGCCATCTGCCTCCGCCAGGGCGGCGCCGACCCCGCCCAGGTCCAGGCGCTGCTCGACCACGCCCTGCTGGACACCTCCGCCCGCTACTTCCGCGCCGGGCAGGCCGAGACGGCCGCAGTCGTCGAGCAGGTCTTCGACCCGCTCATTCCCGCCCGTGGACACGAGATGGCGCTCTTGGGACTACCAGGTGCTCCTGCCAGGCCGTCCGCAGGCAGTGCCAGGACCGGCAACCTGTGGGCGGCGGTCGTGCTTCTCCTCGGCCGCGGCGCAGCCGGCGGCACGCAGGCTGTCGTCCAGGTGGTTGCGAAGCTCGCGGTACTCCTCCGGTTAGGGCGCGGTTGGGGATGTCCAGCCCGAACGACTGCCGTTCGTGGCCGGGGGCCACGGTCATGCGGGTGACGAACCGGTCGTGGACCACGCTGTCACCGGCCGGATACTCGACCCGGACGGCGTAGCGCCGCACCCGCCCGCCGGGGCCCCGCAGGCACCGGCTCGCGCCCTCCTCCCAGCGCATATAGATCCCTCTGTTGATCGAGTGCCACTGCGGCACCAGGCCGTAACGGCGGTCCACGCCGTGCAGGGTGGCGGCGATCAGGTGGCCGCCGCCGTATCCGCTGGTGGCCGCCATGTGGCCGGCCTCGCCCTGGCACGGCCCCCGGTCGGTGGGGGAAGTCGGTCAGGTCGGTGGCTTCGGCACATTCTTGGCGGTCCAGGCCGCCAGTGCGGTACTCGGCGTCGTTGGTGTGGAAAGTCGCGTTGGCCCGCAGGTAGCGGCCACAGGGCGCCGGGTCGACCTCCCGTCCGGCGGGCGCGGTTTCCCGGATGGGGGGTTACGCCTACCGGTCCGGTGGAGCCAGGCCCACTGATTCTTCGCGGCCGCGTTCCTAGGTTGAGGGCAACCTGGCCGAGGAGCCCTGATGACCGAGCGAACCGGAAGACCCGAGCACACCAGAAGGAACGTCCTGCGCGGCGGCCTGGCTGCGACGGCGGCGGGCATCGCCGTCCCCGCCGTGGGAGCCGTCCCCGCCGGAGCGGAACCCGGCGGGGCCGGCTGCCCGCTCCCGCCCGGCCCCGTCAAGGTCGGCCGCGACGACCCGCGCCACCCATCTCTGGCCTCCCGCGGCTACAACCGGCGGTTCGTGGGCCGGCCCGAGCACGTGTGGGTGGTCGGCACGACCGAGCACGTCGTCCGGGCCGTGCAGGAAGCGGTCGACGGCGGCAAGAGGGTCACGGTCCGCAGCGGCGGCCACTGCTTCGAGGACTTCGCCGCCGACCCCGCCGTGCAGGTCGTCATCGACACCTCCGCCATGACCGCCGTCTACTACGACCCGGGTCGCCGCGCGTTCGCCGTGGAGGCGGGCGCCCTGCTGGGCGAGGTGTACCGCAGGCTCTACCTGGGCTGGGGCGTGACGATCCCCGCCGGGTGGTGTCCCACCGTGGGCGCCGGCGGGCACGTCCTGGGCGGCGGCTTCGGCCCGCTGTCGCGGTCGATGGGCCTGGCCGTCGACCACCTGCACGCGGTCGAGGTCGTCGTGGTGGACCGAACGGGCAGGGCCCGCAGCGTCGTTGCCACCCGCGAGGCCACGGACCCGAACCGGGACCTGTGGTGGGCGCACACCGGCGGCGGGGGCGGCAGCTTCGGCATCGTCACCCGCTACTGGTTCCGCACGCCCGGCGCGCGCGGCGACGACCCCGCCCGGCTGCTGCCCGCGCCGCCGCCGACCGTGCTGAGCTTCACCGTCACCTGGGACTGGAACGGGTTCGACAAGGCATCCTTCGCCCGGATGGTACGCAATTACGGCGAATGGGCCGAGCGCAACAGCGCGCCGGACTCCCCGTCCACCCGGCTCTACAGCGAGCTCCAGCTCAACCGCCGGCCGGCCGGGACGCTCGGCATGATCGGCCAGGTGGCCGCCGCGTCCGGCGCCGAACGGCTGCTGGACGACCATCTGGCCGTGATCAACCGCGGCGTCCCGGTCACTCCGGTCCGCCAGGTGAGGAACCAGCCCTGGCTGGCCGGCGCCCTGGCCGGATCGCCGGGCGAACCCGGCCCCCACTACCGGCTGAAGGCCAAGTCGGCGTACCTGCGCCGCCGCCTGAGCGACCGGCAGATCGACGTCCTGCACCACCATCTCACCCGGACCGACTACGACTACCCGGGCGGCATGCTCAACCTCTACACCTTCGGCGGCCGGGTCAACACCGTCGCCCCGGACGCGACGGCGACGCCGCACCGCGACACGATCATGAAGGTCTTCCTGATCAACGGGTGGGAGGACCCCGCCGACGACCACCGGCACATCACCTGGCTGCGGGAGCTCTACCGCGACCTGTACGCCGACACCGGCGGCGTCCCGGCGCCCGGCGACGGAGCGTTCATCAACTACCCCGACGCCGACCTGGCCGACCCCGCCTGGAACAGGGGCGCGCCCTGGCACACCCTCTACTACCGGGACAACTACGCCCGGCTACAGCAGGTCAAGGCCAGGTGGGACCCGCGCGACGTCTTCCGCCACGCCCTCTCGGTGCGGCCCGCCTAGCCGCGGATGCGCGGCAGGTGGACATGCCGGTGCTTCAGCACCACCGTGCGCCCGAACTGCTGGACCCGTTGAGCCGGCAGTTCGGCCGCGGCCACCGACCTGTCGTGCCCCTGTAAGCACCCCACAGCGATCGCCGTGACGGTGGTGGAGCGGGCATAAACAGTGACATCGTTCAGTCCCAGCGTCACTACCGGTCAGTGGAGTCTCGAGACCTCGGTACGTCCCGCATGCCCCAACGGCATTGGCGGAGGGGATGTGCTTTGACTGCCAGACCCCGACCCTGCCGTCCCGCGCCGTGGCCATGGCCGATTGGGAGGGGACCGAGCAGACTCGGGGTTGAGGAACCTGCGCACAGCCGTTGGCGGTACCCTGTCGGTAGCCATCAGGGCCGTGACGCCGGGTGATCGGCGACTTCACACAACGTCCGAACCCGACCGGCACGCAGGCCCCGCCCGCGACCCCGGTCCGATGCGCTGACCTGCGCAGGTCCACACATCTGACCTCGGATGAGGCACGACCGCGCGGTTGTCCGGCCACGTCGGCACCGCTCGCGACAAGCACCCGATCTACGACGTGCTCGTCACCTTCGTCCGCGAACACGATCCCCGGCCCGGTGGCAGGCTGCCCGCGCGGCCGAGCGCGGACATCCAGGCCACGCTGACCGTGATCGGCCGCCGTCCACTGTCCAAGGACGGCTTCCGGGGCGACCTCACCGGCATCCGCGCACGCGGGCAGGGCTGGAAGGGACATCGCAGCAGAGCCGGCAGGTGGCGCGGACAGATGCGACGACGCGGTTCTGACCGGACGGCGGACGAGCGTTCGTGGCGTCCCACACGAGTGTCCCGTCCCAGCCGCCCTCCCTGGCCGACGTCGCGGCGCCCCGGCGGGGAGGACGGCGGGAACCCTCGTGCGGCCGTTAGTTACCCCTTCAGCACCTTGGTCAGGCTGGTGAGGCTGTCCTGGCCGTGGCCGGCGGCGATGCCGCGACGGAAGAGGTCCAGGACCGCCGCCGGGAGAGAGCCGTCCACGCCGGACGCCTGCGCGGTGTGCAGCACATGCTCCAGGCTGGCCGCGCCCATGGTCAGGTTGTCGACGTCGCCCTCGTGGTTACCGGCGTCGATGCGCGGGGCGTAGAACTCCAGGAAGTACCGGAAGTCCATCGTCTTCACGGCGTTGGGCAGGAACTCCCGTGCCGAGATGCCGTTGGCCTGCGCCAGCGCCTGGCCGTGCAGGAAGCCCACCAGGCCGGTCCAGAACATGTCCATCCCGATCTGGTAGTACAGCGCGGCCAGGCCCGGGTCCTCACCGAGGTAGTCGATGCCCGTCAGGACCTCCAGGGCGGTCCGGTGGGTTTCGATCGCCTTCTCAGGGCCGCTGTAGTACGTCATGGCGTCCGGAGTGCCGATGCCCGGGGGCGGCACCTGTACGCCTCCGGTGATCTGCACGGCGCCACGGGCGGCCAGCCACTCCGCCGCCTCACGCGCCCGGTCAGGGGTGTCGGAGGTGAGGTTGGCCACCGTACGGCCGGCCAGGGCGCCAGGGGCCTGCTCCAGAATCGCGTACACGGCGGTGTAGTCGGTCAGGCTCAGCACCACCAGGTCGTTGGCCTTGAACGCGGCCTCCACCGTGTCCGCGCGGTGAGCGCCGCGGGCCACCAGCCCGTCGGCCTTGCCCGGCGTGCGGTTCCACACCGTGACCTCGTAGCCCCTGTCCAGGTAGGCGGCGGCCATCGCCTGCCCCATGGGACCGAGGCCGATCACGGTGACGGACTTGACGGTCATGGTTCTCCTCACGGACTAAAACGAACGTTCTACTCACTGAGGGACCCTAGCACTAAAACGAGCGCTCTATTCACTACGATGGGCGCCATGAGGACCAAGCACGAGATCGGCACGAGGGAGCGGATCGTCCGAGCCACCTCCCGCCTGATGCAACGGCAGGGGTACGAGGCGACCGGCCTCAAGCAGATCTCGCAGGAGGCCCAGGCCACGCTCGGGTCGGTCTATCACTTCTTCCCCGGCGGCAAGACCGAGCTGACGATCGAAGCCATCCGCCATGGGGACAGGGAGTTCGCCGACATCCTGCGCGCCACCCTGGAACGGGTGGAGGATCCGGCGGAGGCGGTCATCGCGTGCGCCGACGAGCTGGCGAGGGATCTACGCGACTCCGGCTGGCTGGACGGCTGCCCCATCACCACCACCGCGCTGGAAAGCGCCGGGCGCGTGCCGGACATCCAGCGCGCCGCCGAACAGGCCTTCGCGAACTGGCGTGGCCTGGTCAGCGACAGGCTCCGCCGTTCGGGCTTCCCCGAGGACCTGGCGAGCGATCTCGCCCACACGGTGATCAACACACTGGAGGGCGCGGAGATGTCCGCCCAGGTCTCCCAGAGCGAGACGCCCCTGCGCCTCGCGGGCAGGCATCTGGCCCGGCTCATCGACTCCTATCGCTGACCATCCGTCCCGCCCCCCACACCAACAGCCCGGACATTCCCTCCCGCGCTCGCGACCACCCCGGCATTCCGGGCAGGAAGGGCGCCGAGGCGCGCTTGTCGAGGGCGTGGACGATGGTGTCGTCCAGTTCGGTGCTCACGGGAGACGGGTCGCCCCTTCGCACCGGGGATGGTCGAAGCCGCCCGTGATTCCAGATCATGCGTCCATTGGGTGGAACGCTGTTCCAATGGGGTTGGTGTGACCGACCGTGACCTGCCGGGTGTCGTCCGGCTGCGTGACCGGCGTGAGGCGCTGACGCTGCGCACCATCCTCACTGTCGCCCGCCGCCTGTTCGCCGAGCATGGCTACGCCCGCACCCCGATCCGCCTTATCGCCAATGAGGCGGGCGTCGCGCGCCGCAGACCATCGATGCGCACTTTGGGTCCAAGGCGGGCGCGCGCTGAACGGGCTGGTCGACCTGATGGACGACGAGGCGCATCTCCCGGACCTGATGGCCGAGGCCGCCGACCTGCGTGACCCGGCCGACCTGCTCGGGCTGCTGGCCAAGGCGAGCCCCAAGGTCAGGGAGCGCTGCGGCGACATCGTCGTGATGCTGAACTCCGGTGCCGCCGTCGCCCCCCACATCGACGCCACCCGCGCGGAGGGCGACCGCCGCAACCGGCTCGGCGTCGAGATGGTCGTCGACCGCATCCGCGGCACCGGCCGCGACGTCGACCCAAGGGCGGCGGACATCGCGGTCGCCCCGATGAGCCTCGGCGTCTACGAGAGCCTCGTCGTGGACGCCGGCTGGTCGCATGACGAGTACGAGGACTGGCTCCGGCGCATGCTCGTCGCCGCCCTGCTGCCCTGAGCCGGACTCGTGCGGCGGGCCGGCCGCCGGAAGCCTCACCATACGCGCCGGCGGCCCCGTCACCGCGCTCCGGATTGACAAGGGGAGAAGGGACGGGACGGTCACCCATCGGGTCGCGCGGGCCCAACCCGGCCGAAACGAGAGGTGGGGGACGACGTGAAAGAGTTCGTCATCGTTCCTGAGCTGGAAGAACTGCGTCGTGCCTCCGCCGAGCCGATGGCCGGGGTCCAAGCGGAGAACAAGGACGCCGATCCCGCCGAGTTCACCGAGGCCGCGCCGCGCACGAGGAAAGGCGCACCGTCGGTGTCGTCGGGCCCGGCGGTGGACGCCTCGTCCAGGGGCGTGGGCGGGCTCCAGGGACGCTGGACGCTCATCGTCGCCGGTGGGGTGTTCCTCGTCACCGTGGGCAGCGCCATCTCGGCCGTCTTCTCCTCCGTGCCCGGGAGGCCGGCCGCGGAGTCCGCGCCGTCGAGCCGGGTGGCTCCCCGGGCGTCGGCGCCCCCGGTGAAGCCCGCTGAGGGCAGAGCGTTCTCCCCGGCCATGCCGGCGCCCTCGCCCGACCGGTGCGCCGCCGTGCTGACCGAGGTCACGTCGGGCGATCCGGACCGGGTCGCCGACGTCACCGAACGGAGCCGGTTCGACGCCGGCGAACGCCGGCTGTACGCGGCGACCTACACCGGCTGGGTCAAGGCGGGCCTCGGCATCCGGCAGAGCCGGCCCGTCGGGGAGCCGTCGGGTCTGCGGGCCACGCAGGTGTGGGAGCTGCGAGACGGGTCGGCCGTGCTCGCCGTCTCTCACGTCACCTGGCACCGCGCCGACGGCGGCTCCCCGTGGCGGCTGACCGAGTGGCCGTCCTTCCAGCCGGTGAAGTGACGGCGATTCCGGCCGGTCGTCGCGGTGGCCGGTCTCACGCCCGCGCGGGCGGGGCGTCCCTGGGTGGGGGCCGCGTACCGGTCAGTGTGATGTCAGGGCCGAGAGCGCGGCGTTGAACGCGGAAAGGTCGAACGGCTTGCGCAGCACGCGGGTGAGCACGCCGTCGGCCAGGTGGGCCGACTCACGGGCGGCGGCGGTGAGCAGCAGCACCGGCACTGTCCTGGTGCGCTCGCCGCCGCGTAGCCACGCCAGCAGGTCGGCCCCGTCGCCGTCGGGCAGCATTCGATCGGGAACGACGAGTCCGGGCGGCGGGGCGGTGCGGAGCGCGCGCCGCGCGGCCGCGCCGTCGTCCGCGGTGACCGGATGGTGCCGGCGCACCGCCGTCGCCGACCGCCAGCAGCACGTCGCCGGGACGCGGACCGCCCCGCCGGACGGGACCGTCCATGGCGGTGACCTGCAACCTGGCGGTGCCCAGCGGGACGCGGCGGCGGTGCCCAGCGCGGCGGTGGTCTGCTACGACTCCACGGACGGCGCCGCGGTCGCTCCCGCCCCCCGGACCGTGCGGTTGTCGGTGACCTCCGCCGCGATCCACTCGAACCTCTGCTGGACCGCACCCGCACTGTCGTCACCGACCATGCCCCTTGGACGGGACGGCCGACGTCCACCACAGGGCCCGGGGACACGCGGTGATACGGCGACTGCACCGAGCCGAAGCCCCCGAGTGCCGCCACGATGACGGCCGAACCGCCGCCCCAACGCCGCCAGTTCATCCGGGCCTTCCAGTGCGGCGTGGCCTTGATCAAGGCCATGCACGGCCATATCGAACTGGCCACCGCTTCGTCGGGCGGCCTGGAAGTGAGCTTCCGGCTGCCGCTCACGGGCGATGCGGATCAATCGGCTGATGGCGAGGAATGCGTTGATACGGGCGACCGCCGAGCCGTCCGGGAGCATGAGCGCCCAGCACTCCTCGGGGCCGGTCGAGGGAGGGGGTGGGACGTAAGCCAGGTGAAAGCGGGGAGTCAACGCGTTGCTTTACGGTGACGCGGCATGGAAGATCTCCCTCCGCGTCGTCCGGCGTGGACGCCCAGGCCGGCCCGGCCACCCGGCGTCGCCGATCGCCCTCCGGGCATGGCGACGCATCCGGCCCGAGGAGTGGGCCAGGCGTCGACGATGCGGCTGACCGATCGACGCTGTGGTGCCGGGGGACATCGAGCACTTTGCTTCTGAGCGACGCGACGCCGAGGAGCCGGCCCAGCGCATGAGCGGCCACCTGACGGACGAGGTCGATCGGCCGGGCACTGTGGCGTTCGCACTGGAACTGGCCGGTCGCCGATTGCGGCACGGCCGCCGTCGGGCTTCCAGGCCGGGCGCTTGAACACCGTGCCGGGTTGCGCCGGGGGGAGCGGACCCGGACCTCGAAAGGGCCGGAACCGATTCGTTGAAGATCACGTCCGTGAGTAGTGCTGCGGGCCAACGCATAGGAGACGTGGGGAAATGTTCGGTGTGGTTCGTCCGTGCAGGCATGTGCTGTGCGGGTCGCTGTTCGAGGATTGGATGGCGCATCTGTGCGGGTTGTGCCTGACGTTGCGTGGTGAGCATGGGCAGGCGGCTCGTCTGGTGACCAACTATGACGGGTTGCTGGTATCGGTGCTGGTGGAGGCGCAGTGTCCGGAGTTGTCGCCGCGTCGTAAGGCCGGGCCGTGTGCGTTGCGGGGGATGCGTGGTGCCGAGGTGGTGTCGGCGCGGGCGGAGGGTGCGCGGCTGGCGGCGGCGGCGTCGCTGCTGCTGGCGGCGGGCAAGACCCGTGATCATGTGGCCGATGGGGACGGCGCGTATGCGCGGCGGGTGGTGGCGGCGGCTGCGGGGCGGATGGCGGATCGGTGGGATGCCGCGGGGGCGCGTACGGGTGCGGCGGTGGGGTTCGATCCGGGGGTGTTGCGGGAGGCGGTGGCGCGGCAGCCGTTGCTGGAGGCCGCCGGGGGCTTGGGGTTGCTGGAGTTGACCGAGCCGGCGGAGACGGCGGTGGCGGCGGTGTTCGCGCATACCGCGGTGCTGGCGGGGCGGGAGGGCAACGCCGAGGCGCTGGCGGAGGCGGGGCGGTTCTTCGGCCGTATCGCGCATCTGGTGGACGCGGTGGAGGACCTGGCGGACGACGTGGCCTCGGGTGCCTACAACCCGCTGGTGGCCACTGGTACCGATCTGGCCGAGGCGCGTCGTTTGTGTGATGAGGCGGCGCACGGGTTGCGGTTGGCGCTGGCGGATGTGCAGATGCAGGACCGGCGGTTGGTGCGGGCGCTGCTGGATCGTGAGGTGGCCCGGTCGGTCGACCGGGTGTTCAACGCCTACCCGCCGGGCGGCTACGGCCCGCAAGGCCCGCAGGGCCCGTATCCCCCGCAGGGGCCGTACCCGCCGCAGGGCGGGTACCCGCCCCCACCGCCCCACGGCGGACACGGCGGGTACGGCGGACATGGGGGACACGGCGGCGGGGGCCACTACCCGCCTGGCGGCGGCGGGATGTTCGGCGGCAAGGGCCCGCGCCAGCGTCCGCCGTTCCCCATCCCGTGCCTGGTCAGCCCCCTGATCGGTGCGACGTGCGGTTGCTACCAGCCGCCGTGGAGCAAGCACCACGGCAAGGGCTGCGGGGGGCGCTGCTGGTGCACTCGCGACGGCTGCTGCTGTGAGACCTGCGCCGAGTGGAACTCCGGCGTCTGATCCCCGGTTCTTAACCAGCGCCCGCTTGGGTAACAGCCTTCCGGCGGGACCGCGCCGTAGACGCCGAACGCCTTGGCCCGCTTACCGCCGCCATCGTCACAATCGCCGCGATCAACTGTGGCGAGGGCGACGCGTGGCGTGGAACGAAGGCGACTCCGCCACGAGAACGGCGTACCAGCGGGCCCAGGGGGGCGTGCGGGCACCAGGTGAGCGAGACGAGGGCCGCGCTGGCGGTTGTCGGTCGTCAGGAGGTGTTCGCCGGTGGGTCGGCTTCGGCCGCCGCCTTCAGCCAGTCCGGCGTATGTTCCGCGCCGCGCGAGAACAGGACGAGTTCACGGGCTTATTGCTCCGCTGATGGCGGCGTGCAGAACTGGGGCGCCTCGTGCCGGGAGTAATGGATCTGGTACGTCGTCGGGTAATCCAACCAGTACGTCGTGTGCAACCAAGTCCCCCGGCCGGGTCGGTACATTCCGGCGCGCAATCGGGTGAGGAGGTTCTGGACCTTCTCCGGAAGCGGCGCCCCGTACAGGGCGCCGTTTGTCATGCGCAGCAGCGCGCCCGCCTCGATGTAGTCGCCCATCCCTCTGTAATCCACTTGGACGTGGTCCCAGCCCAGCGGCGGCTCATGCACGAGGAGCGTGGTGACCTGCTGGAGCACCTCGTTCTGCCGCAAACACTCGGCTGACGGCGCTCACGTGCCGGGTCGCGGCCCTCTGTAGCAGGCCACGGTCGCTGCATACGAGTGCCTGTCGCACTCACCCCCTTCCGCGGAGATGAGCAGCAGGTCAACGGCCAAGACACCGTGTCCGGTGGAGCCATGGGCAGCGGCTTCCGATGCCTCGTGCAGGACACTGACCCGACCGGCGTGGAAACACGGGCGCAGCCCCACTACAGGGCGCGGAGACATGGATTCGGACACGCTGTTGCCCACGCGGTCGACCGCCGTCCCCTTCGGGGTTGCCACAACCTGGCAGAGACGGACGGTCTCAAGTGCTCCAGGCGAAGGCCACGAGCACAGTAGTACTCAACTCAGATCGACAGGTTGCACGATGCTCAAGAAGGTCGGCCTGCCCAACGTTGACCGGGCCAGGTGGGGGCCGAGCTGGTGAGCATTCGGTTCAACGGCTCCCCGGAGGATTTGGAGGCACTTTACAAACGCACCGTGAACTACCCGCCATGCCCGCACTCTGCAGGCCGAGAAGGCGGTCCGCATGCCTCGACGATCTCGATGACGCCCGACCAGTCATGAGCCGGTCGGGGCTGGAGAGGCACCCTCTGTGGACCGCCGCCGGGCGTTCTGATATCCGATGTTCACCTTCATTTCATGTACGTTGCTCCGAGCTCTCGAAACATTGTGGTGGAAATGCACCTGTCGAAAGATGAGCGCCAGAAGCTGATCGCTCTTGCCGGTGGGAAGGATGCGGCGGATTCTGTTGTAGATCGAGTGCACATGGTGCTGTGGCGAGGCGAGGGGCGTCCGGTGTCGGAGATCGCCGCGGCCCTGGGCACGACACCGGCGACCGTCTACCGCTGGCTGGCTCGTTATGAACAGAGCGGTATCAACGGCTTGACCGGCAGCAGATCGACGGGACGACCGCGCAGCGTGCCGGAGCCGGTCCGCTCCCGGATCATCGCGTTGACCCGTTCCTCCCCGCCGGCGGAAAGCGGGCTCAGCCGCTGGTCGAGCCGTGCGATGGCCAGATACCTCAAGTGTGAGGGCATCGAGGTGTCGCACAATTTCATCGCGGAGCTCTGGCGCGATCACGGCCTGAAACTGCATCGGCAGGGCGAGTTCTAACTTAGGCCTTCTCCGCCAAGGTCTCCGGAAGCGTCGTCATGCTCTCAGCCTTGCTGATCATGATGAGGACGGCATAGGGTGCCGCGGACAAGATGACTCCCGTGCCTTTGGTGGAGTGCCGCCTTTACGGCGGCACTCCACCGCGTGATCGGTCACATCGAGCCGCTCGGGCGGGAATCGCCCAGTGCTTCCGAACGGGGTTTCTCGAGGGCACGGTAGCCGAGGGTCCCCCCACTCAGCCCTACTCGCAGTAGATGGTCTTGAAATTCGTGATGTCGACCGTGCCCGTACGGGCGAACTTGTAGGCGTACACCTGGCGGAGGGTGCTGCTGGTGTCGGCTCCGTAGACGCGGTCGCCGGAGTTCAGCCAGCCATGGCCGGTTCCCCAGGAAAACTGCGTCGTCGTGAGCGCCTCCCACTCGCAGTTGCGCGGCAGGGCGGCCGATGCCGGAGTGGCGACCGAAACGGCCGCAGCCATGCCGGCGCCCGCGAGCGCCAACGTCAGCCCGCTGCGCAGACTCGTTTTCCGCACGTTTCCGTCCTTTCGATGGAATGCCCGGTCAGGGCCGGTCGGATTCGCCGAAGAGAACGCAAGCGACGGTACAAAGCGGCATTTACATTCCGGCGACAGCACACTGAACGCCGTGAAGGGCGCCCCTGGCACATCGGATAACCCTGTCGGCTGCGGCGGAATGCGCCTCACTGACGTGTCCCCGCTATCCCGCACGCTGCGGGTGCCGCCCGGCGGGGACGCTCAGGCCGGGCATGAGCGGGCGCGGCGGATGTCGTCCAGCGTGGCCGAGGCCAGGGCGTGACCGCGCTCGTCGCCGAGTTCGCAGAACCTTTCCGCGGCCTTTTCGGCCAGGACGAGCGCGTCGTCGCAGCGGCCCTCGTCCAGCGCGATGCGGGCGGACTCGCGCAGCATCCAGGCCGTGCCCCGGTGGTCCTGGACGTCGTCCAGCAGACGCAGCGCCGTCCGGCACGCCTCCGCCGCCCGTTCCGTGTCGCCGACGGCCAGGGCGCAGCGGGTGACGCGGCTCAGCGCCGTCGCCTCGAAGTGCGGGGCCGCCAGCGCGTGTGCCAGCCGCCGGGCCCGGTCCGCCGTGGACAGGGCGGAATCGAAGTGCAACGACGCCGCCAACGCGTCGGCCTGGGCGACCAGGCCGATGACCTCGGCGTGCCGGTCACCGGCCTGCCGGGCCAGCCGGACCGCCCGCTCGGCCATGGCCGAGCAGCCGGGCAGCGGCTGGTGGCCGTCGCGCGCCGGGACCTCGGCTCCGGGCCTGACCTCCGCGGAGACGAGCTCGCCCAGGGCGTAGGAGAGTTCGCGGGTCATGCCGAGCCGTTCGAACGCCCGTACGCAGGCACGCAGTGCGTGGACGATGTCGGCTCGGCGTTCGGTGTACATGGCGAGAACGACGAGGCCGTATTCGGCGCGCCACATGACGGGTTCGTCGCCGGCGTCGCGGGCGGCGTCGCGGACCGCTTCGCGGAGCCGCCGCAGCGCCGGAGCGCCGACCTGCCGGTGCAGCAGCGGCACGACCCGGTCGACGAGGTCCGCCACGTCCTCGTACAGGCCCCGCGCGCATCCCTCTTCCACGATGTGCACGAGCAGGGAGCGGTGCGCGGCGAACCAGCCGATCGGGTCGTGCGGGAGACGCCGGACGTGCGCCTCCAGGTGGTCGCTGACGCCGACGCGCCGATCGGGCGGCGCGGCGTCCACGGTGACGGGCGCCGCGTCGGCGAAGGGCCGGGCGGGCGCGTCGGCGGGACGCCGCGCGGGCAGGTCGTCGAAGGCGCGGGCGTGCGTGTGCTCGGCCGTGGCGGTCAGCGACGTCAGCGCGCGGACGAGGTGGCGCAGCGCCAGCCGGCCGTCGGCCTCGGCGCTACCGGCCAGTTCGGCGGCGAAGTCGGCGGTGAGTTCGTGGTAGCGGTAGCTCGGCTCGCCCGCGGCGTTGACGCCCGCGGGCTGCAGCAGGTTGGCGTCGACCAGCGCCTCCAGCGCCCGGTCCGCGTCACGGCCGTCACCGTCGTGCTCGGTGAGCAGGGTCAGCAGCCACAGGGAGAAGTCGGCGCGGGCGAGCAGGCCGAGCCGCCGGAACGCGGTGCGCGCGGCCGGGTCGAGGGCCTGGTAGGCCAGCCGCAGCCCGGCCCGGACCTCCAGGCTCCCGAGGGACAGCTCGTCGAGACGGCGGCGGTGGTCCCGCAGGCGACCGGCCAGGCCGGCCAGGCCGATGGACGGCCGCGCGGCCAGCCGCGCACCCGCGATGCGCAGGGCCAGGGGCAGGTGACCGCAGGCGGCGGCGATGTCACGGGCCGCGTCGGGGTCGGCGGCGACGCGGCCGGGGCCGACCATCCGCTGGAGCAGGTCGCCGGCCTCGCCGGGCGAGAGCGGGCCGAGCCGGACGACATGGTTGCCGGGCAGGTCGGCGAGCAGGCGCCGGCTCGTGACCAGGACGGCCGAGCCCGCGGTGCCGGGCAGCAGCGGCTGGATCTGGGCGGCCTCGTCGGCGTCGTCCAGGACGAGCAGGACGCGCCGGTCGGCGAGCCGGGCCCGCAGCACCGCGGCGCGCGCCTCGATCCGCTCGGGGATCGCGGCGGCCGCCAGGCCCAGGCCCCGCAGCAGGTCCTCGGCGACGTCGGCGGGGTCCCGGGAACCGAGTGGGGCGTACAACTGGCCGTCGGGGAAGCGTTCCCGCAGCCGGTGCGCGGCATGGACGGCCAACGCGGTCTTGCCGGCACCCGGCGGTCCCGACACCGTCACGATCGGGACCGCCAGGTCCAGGGGCCTGAGGCGTTCGGGGGCCAGGAGACGTTCGATCCGGGCCAGCGCGTCCGCCCGCCCGGTGAAGTCGGCGGGTGCCGGGGGCAGCTGGCAGGCCGCCCGCCAGGCGTCGTCCGCCACCAGCGACACCGGCGCCTGCGGGCGGACGCCGGCGTCCTCGGTACGGGTGAGGATCGCCTGCCGCAGCTCCTGCAGCCGGTCGCCGGGGTCCAGGCCGAGCTCGTCGCGCAACGTGGCCGCGGCGCGGTCGTAGACGTCCAGCGCCTCGGCCTGGCGGCCCGCCCGGTACAGGGCCCGCATCAGCAGGCCGTGCAGCGGCTCGCGCTGGGGATGGGCGGCGGCCAGCGCCTTGAGGTCGGCGATGACCGCCTCGTGATTGCCCAGCCGCAGTTCCAGCTCGTAGCGGTGCTCGGCCGTCTTCAGGCACCGCTCGGTGAGCTGGGGGATCTGCTCGGTGTGCAGCCAGGACGAGGCCACGTTCGCCAGGATCGGCCCCCGCCACAGTGCCGTGGCCTCCCGCAGGGCCCGCAGCGCGCGGTCCAGGTCGCCGGCCCGCTCCGCGTCGCCGGCCCGGACGGTCAGGTCGTCCAGGCGCCCCAGGTCGTCCGGGCCCCTCGCGATCAGATATCCGTCGGGCCTCGTCTCGATGAGCGCCGGATCACCCAGGGTGCGCCGCAGCCGCATGAGGTGCACCTGGACCGTGCCACGGGCGCCGGACGGCGGGTCCTGGCCCCACACCCGGTCGATCAGCGTGCTGACCGTGACCAGCCGGCCGGCGCTGACCAGCAGGCACGCCAGCACGGTCCGCTGCCGCCCCGACGACAGCGGGATCTCCCGCCCGCCGCGAACGACCTCAAGCGGACCCAGCACCCTGAATTCGACAGCGGTGTCCATCAGCCCCCCGACGCTGTGAGATCCGGTCAATCCCCACGTATCTTCGCCAGCCTCCCTTATGGACGCCAGACGTTTCCCGGCAGCGAACACGCCCGGCGTCACCGCACGCGCCGCCGCGCGGCACGGGCGATCGGTCCGGCGAAAGACGACATCTTCGACGGCAGGTGACCGGCCACGGTTTCAGCCGGATCCGGGTGAGTGATCGACCGGCCGGACGACAGGTTCGCCGGAACTCGGGGGTGAGGTCATCCCCACCGGGACGTCTGCAGGTGGCCTGATCGTGCGGGCGGGATGCGGATCCGTAGCCTTGCCGATCATCGAAGACGGGGGTCACATGATGAGACGCATCGCTCAGTGCGCGGGCGGGATCGGCCTCGCCGCGCTCGTCGCGGCGGCCGTCGCGGTGCCCGCCTCCGGGGCGCCGCGCTATTCGCGGGAGCAGTTGCAGCACGATGTCGACGCCATCCGCGACACCGGGACCACCGGGGTGCTGGCGCAGGTGGTGCACAAGGAGGGGAGTGTCAAGGCGCGCAGCGGCGTCGCCGATCTCGACACGCGGCGGCCGGTGCCCTGGGACGGGTACTACCGGGTCGGCAGCAACACCAAGACGTTCGTGGCGACGGTGATGCTGCAGCTGGCGGCCGAGAGGAAGGTCGGCCTCGACGACACGGTGGAACGCTGGCTGCCCGGCCTCGTCCAGGGGAACGGCAACGACGGGGCGAAGATCATCGTGCGGCATCTGCTGCGGCAGACCAGCGGGCTGTACGACTACAGCTACTACCTGCCGCAGGACCAGGACCACACGCCGGAGGGATACCGCAAGGTGCGGTTCCGGTCGTACCGGCCGGAGGAACTGGTCAGGATGGCGATGCGGCACGCGCCGGAGTTCACGCCGGGCGAGCGCTGGAGCTACTCCAACACCAACTACATCGTCGCCGGGATGATCATCGAGAAGGCGACCGGGAACCCCTGGGAGCACGAGGTCCACGAACGCATCATCGCGCCGCTGGGGTTGGAGCACACCTACAGTCCGGGGTCCTCGGCGTACGTGCCGCAGCCGCGCGCCACGTTCTACGAGCGGTTCACGCCGGGCGGGCCGCTGGTGGACGTGTCCATCATGTCCGACGGGTACGCCGACGGCGGGCTGATCAGCACCACCGACGACATGAACCGGTTCCTGCGGGCACTGCTGGGCGGGCGGCTGCTGCCGGCGGCGCAACTGGAGCAGATGAAGCAGACCGTGCCGGCCACCGCGTGGCGGACGCTGTACAAGGACGCGGGTTACGGGCTGGGGCTGGCCAAGCGGCGGACCTCCTGCGGCACGTGGGCCTGGTTCCACGGCGGCAGCATGTTCGGCGTGTCCAGTGTCAACTCCGTCGCCGAGGACGGCGGGACGAGTGTGGAGATCATGCTGGCCACCCAGCCGGGGGAGGAGAAGGCCAAGCTCGCCCAGCTCACGGCCGCCAACGAGCTGACCGATCGGGCGCTGTGCGGCAACCGGTGACGACCCGCCGTCCGCGCTGAGGGAAGGCCGGCCGGTGGGACGGCGTCCGCGGGTCAACCCCGGGCGCCGTCCCGCCGGCCCGTCGAAGGGGTCGCGACGCGGACGAGCAGCGAGCACGTGGCGGCGACCGCGACGGCCAGCAGAAGGGCCCCGGGGAAGAGCCAGGGCCGTGTGCGCCTGGACGGCTGGGCCGGGGCGACGCCCGCGCCTCGGTCCAGGCCGGTGACGCGCCAGTCGTCCCCGGTCCGCCGCAAGGAGAGCGTGCCGTGAACGTCCGGCTCGGGGACGTCGTCCCGCCGCTGACGCACGTGGAAGGGAACCCGCGCGAGATCACCGTAGACGTCCGCGGAACCCACCGTCACCGTGGCGAAGGCGGCCTCGCCGCCGCCCGTCCCGATGTCGAGCATGGAGGCCGCGAGCGCCACCGGGCCGATCGCGTCGGCGTGGGCGCGCGCCTGGAGGCCGACGCCGGCGCGGGTGCTCTCGCCCGCGTAGGTCAGCCAGCGTTCGGCCACGCCCTCCGGCCTGGCCGGAACGGTCCCGACGGTCAGCAGCAGCGAGCCCGCCACCAGCAGCGTCGTGACCAGGACGAGGCACGCGACGACGAACGCGCGCCGCGCTGCCGCCCGACCGCCGGCGAAGCCGTCCTCGGCCCTGTCCTCGGTCGTGTTCTCGGGAGCCTTGTCACGGGCTTCGCCGCAAGCGTCGGTGCTCATGAGCGCGTCACCAGCCTGTCCTCGTGGAGCCGTCCGCGGGTCTCGGGCATGTACCGCCAGATCAGCCAGATCACCGGCAGGTACAGCAGGACCACCGCGGTGACCGTGTCACCGATCGTGCCGATCGCGCCGATCGTGTGATCGCCCAGCAGCCCGACGACGGCCGGTCCCGCCGTCGTGCCGACGATCTCGAAGACGTTCCTGATCCACGCCGCGGTCTGGCCGCGGATCTCGGTGGGGAACAGCTCGGTGGCGAACGCGCCCAGCACCGGCCGGATGCCGAGGCCGAACACCACCGACAGGACGACCAGCGCGAACGCCAGCCGTTTGTCGCCGACCTGGAACAGCACGGCGGTGCTGACGAGGGCGCCCGCCGCGTACGCCAGCGCCGTGGGCCGCCTGCCGAAACGTTCCATCGCCCGGCCGCACAGGAGGTAGCCGACGATGCCGAGCCCGTACGCGCAGATCACGAAGAACGAGATCTCGCCCGAGCCGTACCCCCGCTCGCGCTCGGCGTAGAACGCCCACCAGGCCGTGGCGCCGTAGTGGGGGATGGCGGTGAAGACGTACACCAGGCCGACCAGGACCAGGGGGCGCCGGTAGCGCGGCTGCCAGGGCAGCAGGAACGAAGGGCCCGCCCGCTCCGCCCGCTTCACTCGCGCGGTCTGCTCCGCCCGGGCCGCTCGCGCGGCCTGGAGCGCGGCGAACCGCTCGGTCTCCCGCAGGCGCCGCCGGTAGACGCCGAGCACCACCAGGGGCACCAGCCCCATGAGGTAGAAGGTCCGCCAGCCGAGCGGCCCGTCCTGGAGGCCCGAACCCAGCAGACCGGCGACGACGACGCTGCCGAAGGCGCCGGCCGCCAGCAGGACGCCGAGCGCACGCCCCCGCCGCCGCGCCGGGAACTCCTCGACGATGATCGTCACGCTCACCGCGTACTCGGTGCCGATGAAGACCCGGGCGAGGAACTGCGTGCTCGCGAACGACCAGACGTCCCAGCTCAGGGCGGTCAGGGCGGTGAACAGCGTGTAGCCCGCGACCGACCACAGCAGCAGCGCCCGGCGGCCGAAGCGGTCCGAGCCGCGGGCCACGAAGAACGCGGCGAAGGTGCCGAGCTCGCTGACGATGTTGATCGCGCCGAGGGTCGACTCGCCCACCCGGAAGTCGCTCTGGATGTCCGACAACAGCAGGGCGAAGATCTGGTTGTCGTATCCCTGGAAGAACGACGCCCCGGCGAGCATCAGGAGCAGCGACCGGAGGTAACGCCGGTCGCGGGTGAAGGCGACCGGATCGGCGGCCGTCGGGTTCCGTGCGCTTTCCGTCGCCATTTCTCATGCTCCTGGGGGGTGGGATGAGCATGTCGTCCGGGCTGCGCGGTGAATTCGCCGCCGGACGCGCGAAAAGGCGTCAGAGAGGCGGACGCGGCCCACTTAACGAGTGTTAGATATGCGGAGATTAACACTCGTTAGAAGTGAGCGTCAATCGTCGTCCGGAAGCCGGGGGCCGGGTGCGATGCCCGCCAGGAGGGCGTCGAGCCCGACGCGGAACGCCTCGGCCGGGGCGGCGTTCTCCTGGGCCGGGCGCACGGTCTCGAAGGCCGAGTCGCCCTCGCCCGGGGCCCGGCTCCACTCCCGCGACGACGCCTCCAGGATCACCAGATGCCCCACGACGAGCCGCATCGCCGCGCCCTTGAGATGAACCGCGCGAGCGGGCGTGAACCCGGCGTCCAGCAGGATCGACAGCATCGCGTCGTGCAACCGGATGACCGGCGGCCGGCGGGCGTACTCGGTGATGGCCCACACCGACGCCCGCGGATGCCGGGACGCCCGCTCGACCAGGACGGTCAGCAGCCCGCGCAGCCGGTCGCGCCAGCCGCCCTCCCGTGGGGCCTCGGCCACGATGGCGGCACAGACCCGGTCGACGATCGCGTCCAGGAGGACGTCGCGTCCGTCGACGTGGTGGTAGATGGCCGTCGCCGTGACGTCGAGGCGTTTGGCCAGCTTGCGCATGGTGATGCCGTGCGGACCCTCCTCCTCCAGAAGTTCCAGTCCGGCGTCGAGAATCCTGTCGCGGGTGAGCACGGATATTGACGTCCTAACTTAACGAGTGTTACATCTTACGACTGTTAAGTTCTGAGGAGTGGAGTCTATCCCAGGGAGGATCCGATGGGCCAGCCGACCGCGGGCAGCGCTCATTACCCGTTTCACCACACATTTCCCGTGCCCGACCTCGATGCCGCCCGGCACTTCTACGGCACCGTTCTGGGGTGCCCCGAGGCGCGGAAGAAAGGGGCGGAGCGGGCAGCCGACTTCGACTTCTTCGGGCACCACATCGTGGTCCGGCTGGTCGAGGGGGACGACGCGCGGCTGCACCGGGCGGCTGCCGAGGGGGCCAACATCGCCGTCCGGCACTTCGGGGTCGTCCTCCCGTGGCCGGAGTGGGAGGCCCTCGCCGAGCGCCTGGCGGCCCGATCGGTGGCGTTCGTGGTCGAGCCGACGGTCCGGCACCGGGGCGAGCCGCACGAGGAGGCCATGATGATGCTCGCCGACCCGTCCGGCAACGGCCTGGAGTTCAAGGCGTTCCGCGACCTCGCCTTCCTCTGGGGACGGCAGGGGGGCGAGCGCTGATGCGGCTGGCGAATCTCGGCGGACGCGCGGTGCTGCTCACCGACGGGACCGCCATCGACGTCGAGTCGGCCAGCGGCGGGCGCTTCGCCGCCGACCCGACGTCGCTCTACCGGCGCTGGGACGAGTTCAGAAGCTGGGCCGACGGTGTGCGGAACGTCGCCGGTGAGCCGGTGGAGCCCGCGAGTCTCGGCCCACCCGTCCCGGAGCCGCGGCAGGTGTTCGGAATCGGCCTCAACTACGGGGCGCACGCCGCCGAGAGCGGCGTCGGCGTCCCCGCGGAACCCGCCGTGTTCACCAAGTTCCCCACCTGCATCGCCGGTCCGGTCGGCGACGTCGCTCTGCCGGACGGGGACAGCCGGGTGGACTGGGAGATCGAGCTGGTGGTCGTCATAGGCAGGACCGCGCGCGACGTCCCGGCGTCGCGCGCGTGGGAGCACGTCGCCGGACTGACGGCCGGGCAGGACCTGTCCGAGCGGACGATGCAGTTCGCCGGGCCCGTCCCGCAGTTCAGCCTCGGCAAGTCCCATCCCGGGTTCGGGCCCACGGGGCCGTGCCTGGTGACGCCCGAGGAGTTCGACGACCCCGACGACCTGCGGCTGCGCTCGTCGCTCAACGGCGAGTGCGTGCAGGACGGCCGCACCGGCCAGATGGTGCTCCCGGTGGCGGAGCTGGTGGCGCGGCTGTCCAGGACGGTCACGCTCCTGCCCGGCGACCTCATCTTCACCGGCACCCCGGAGGGCGTCGGGTTCGCCCGGCAGCCCCCGCGCTACCTCGCGCCCGGCGACGAACTCGTCAGCGACGTCGAGGGCATCGGGGAGCTGCGGCAGCGCGTCGTCGAACCCCGCTCCACACGAAACGGCACCTCTCATGTCTGACGAGTCCGCGATCGATCAGCTCTCCGACACTCCGGCCGAGCCCGCCCCGCGTCCGCGTCAGCGGCGCCGGCTGGTCAAGCGCGTTCTGGTCTCCGTCACCGGGGCCGTCGTGGCGTTGGCGCTGCTCGCCGTCGGCGGCGTCTACTACCTGCTCAACCGGGGCAGCGAACCCCAGGGACCGGCCAGGCTCGGCCCCTCCCCGCAACTGGCGCCGCCCAATCCCGAGCCGATCCCCAAGGTCAACGCGCCCAACGTCGTGGGATGGCCGGAAGGCGCGACGCCGCGCGCCCCCGAGGGCTTCGCGGTCACGGCTTTCGCCACGAACCTGGATCACCCCCGCTGGCTCTACTCGCTGCCCAACGGCGACGTGCTGGCGGCCGAGGCGGCGACTCCGCCCAAGGATCCCGACTCCCTCGGCACCCGGCTGCTCTACTGGCTTCGCCGCAACGACGGGGCGGTGAAGGACAGCGCCAACCGCATCACCCTGCTGCGCGACACCAACGGCGACGGCGTCGCCGACTTCCGCAGCGCGTTCCTGCAGAACCTCAACCACCCCTTCGGCATGGCCGTGGTCGGGGACTGGTTCTACGTCGCCAACACCGACGCGGTGTGGCGGTACCGCTACAAGAGCGGCGACACCAGGATCACCGCGCCCGGCGAGAAGATCCTCGATCTGCCGGCGGGCGGCTACAACAACCACTGGACGCGCAACATCATGCCCAGCGCCGACGGCCGCAGCCTGTACGTGACCGTCGGCTCCGGAAGCAACGCGGGGGAGAACGGCCTGGCGGCCGAGAAGCGGCGCGCCGTCGTCCTGCAGGTCGATCTGGACGGCCGCCGTGAACGCGTCGTCGCGTCCGGCATCCGCAACCCCAACGGCCTGGGCGTCGAACCGTCCACCGGCACGCCCTGGACGGTCGTCAACGAACGCGACGTGCTCGGCGACGACGTCGCCCCCGACTACCTGACCCGGGTCAGGCCGGGCGACTTCTACGGGTGGCCGTGGAGTTACTGGGGGACGCACGCCGACGACCGCGTCAAGCCGCCGCGGCCCGACCTCGTCGCCAAGGCCGTCCGGCCCGACTACTCGCTCGGCGCGCACACCGCGCCGCTGGGGCTCGCGTTCTCCACGGGCACCTTGTTTCCGGAGCAGTACCGCGGCGGTGCCTTCATCGGTGAGCACGGATCCTGGAACCGTGGAAACCCCGTCGGTTACAAGGTGGTGTACGTGCCGTTCGAACAGGGGCGGCCGGACGGCCTTCCACGGGATTTCCTGACGGGCTTCCGGCCGGACCCCAAGAGCGACAAGACGTACGGCAGGCCGGTCGGAGTCATCATGGACAGGGCCGGTGGCCTCCTGGTGGCCGACGACGCCGGCAACCGTGTGTGGAGAGTGGCCCCTGAAAGCCGTCCTTAAGTCGCCCGTAGGCGATATGTAACCGCCTTCTGCTTTCATTGAACGGGGGTTCGTTTTGAAAGACGTCCGGCCCTGACGGTCGGGTGGTCATGACCGTTTCACTGCGGTGCGCAGGCGTATGCGGGGCCGCCGGTCCGAGTACGGGAAAGTCGAGAATGTTCTGCGCCCTGCGTGCATTGAGGCATGTCCTGTGCGAGGTCGCCGCGTGGAGATCGGACGGCGCATCTGCGCGGGCGGGCGAAACCGAGGCCCGGGTTCCCTGAAGCGGATCACCTGCACGAACACCTGGACGGCTGCTTTCAGGGAAGGAGGGGTGTCCGCGTCCGCCGGGCGGCCGGAGTCCGGCCGCCCGGCGGACGCGGACAAGGCGGCATTGATTCGCCCCAAGGTCATGTAAACCGGGGCGCGACGCCAGACGTCAACAGTAGAAATGGGGAAAAACCCGGATCTCCAGGGAGTTCGACAGCCATTCTCCGTGCTGTACTGTCCTTCCTCGCCGAAGTGATCTGGACCGTTTTTCTCGTGTCTGGCGATGCGTCGTGAGGAATGCGGCACGACCCGCTCACCGGCCGGAACCGAACGTCGTCGCCCCGATCCGCAAGGTGACTGCAACAGCGATGACCACCGCCATTCCGCCCCGTCCCGAGCCGCCCCCGGAGGCAGGGGCGACCACCGCGCCTGCGCGGCGGCCGCAGGCTGAGAGCTACGTCCCCTGGAAACCGGGCCTCCTGCCCTTCTTGCTTCCGCTGGCCGTGATCCTGGTGTTCTGCTTCTGGTCGTACCAACCCGGCGGCGGAGCGCTGAACTGGGTCCTGAGCGTCGTCTGGTCGCTGCCCGTCATCGGGTCGGTGGTGGGCATGCAGGGAGCGGTCCTGATGCGCCGCCGCGCACGGCAGCTCCGCAGGCTTCCGCCGCCGTCCCCCGCCGTGCACGACGCACTGCTCGTGGTCGTCCCGACGGTGGGACGGCGGGACACCTATCCCGCGCTCAGGCGCTCGGTGGAGTCCTACGTCCGCCACCTGCCGGCGTACTTCCCCTCCA
Organism: Actinomadura sp. NPDC047616; assembly: GCF_040642915.1. Taxonomy (NCBI): domain Bacteria; kingdom Bacillati; phylum Actinomycetota; class Actinomycetes; order Streptosporangiales; family Thermomonosporaceae; genus Actinomadura; species Actinomadura sp. NPDC047616. Next base: position 484,484 of record NZ_JBEYTB010000003.1, on the reverse strand, counting down.
TGCGGGTGGACATCGTCACCGAAGAGGGATGCGAGGCGGCGGACGCGATCGCGGCCTTGGCGCGGTCTCTTCCGCGGGTCAGGGTGGTGGAGGTACCGGCGGCCTACCGGACCCGCAACGGGACCCGGTTCAAGGCCCGCGCCAACCAGTACTCGCACGAACTGCGCATCGCCGAGGGCGAGGCCCGCGACGACGTATGGGTTCTGCACATGGACGACGACACCGCCGTCGGGCCGGACACCGCCGCGGCGATGGCGCAGTTCGTCAACCGGCAGCGCCGGGCGGGCGCCAAGGCCAAGCACCTGGCGCAGGGCATCCTCACCTACCCGCGCGAGAACGCGGTGAGCCGGTTCACCTGGCTGGCCGACGCGGTGCGTCCCGCCGACGACATCGCACGGTTCCGGGCGATCACCGGAAGCGGCACGCCGATCGCCGGGCTGCACGGCGAGCTGCTGCTGATCCGCGCGTCGATCGAGGCGCGGATCGGCTGGGACTTCGGCCCCAAGGCGATCGTGGAGGACGCGCAGCTGGCGCTGAACTTCAGCCAGTGCTACCCGGGCCGCAGCGACTGGTTCGCCGGCCGCTGCTACGGGGCCTCCCCGGCATCGGTGCGCGACTTCGTCAAGCAGCGGGAGCGCTGGGCGTGGGGACTGGTCGGCCTGGTGTTCAACCGCACCATCAAGCTGCGCTACCGGGCGTTCCTCGGGATGTGCGTGGCGACGTGGGTGCTGGGGCCGCTCCAGCACGTCGGGTTCGTCCTCCTGGTGGCCTGGGCGACCGGGACGGTGAACACCTCCCCGGTCAGCATGGTCATCGCCGTGCTGTGGGCGATCAACTTCGCCTACGTCGTGTGGTGCTACTGGGAGGGACTGCGGCTCAACGCGCACGCCTCGGCCGGCGGTCGGCGGCGCTGGTGGGAACCGCCGGTGGTGCTGCTGCTGATCCCGCTGTTCTCCCTCATCGAGGGCTGGGGCGGCCTGCGCGGCTTCATCAGGTTCGTGCGGCGCGAGGAGAACAAGTTCGTCGTCATCGCCAAGCCGGCCTGAGGGCCGGTGACCGGATCCCGGGGGACCGATCACCATCATGAACTACAAGATCCTTTTCACCGTGCCGTCGGCACTGGTCGCCGGAGTGGTGGCGACCGCGGTGACCGTGGGGGACCGCCCGCTGCTCGACCTGCGCGACCGGATGCTGGGCACCGACACGCGGAATCCGTCCCGCTCCCGGCAGGTCGCGGCATCACCGGGTGCCGTGCAACCGGCCCGCTGGAAGCCCGGCATGCGCGAGTGGGGCGTCAACGTCTACTACGTCAACAGCCCCCGCGATGACGAGGCGCACGTGCGCGCCAAGGCCCAGCGCATGATGCGCTACCTGGTGAGCCTCAACGCCAACGCCGTCTCGATCAACTTCCCGTTCCGGATGGCGGGGCCGGCATCCTCCGAGGTCGGGGCCATTCCCAGGCGGACGCCCACGCCGCGGCGCCTGGGCATCGTCCTGCGGGAGGCCCGGGCCGCCGGGCTGCGGGTCACCGTCCGGCCGCTGATGGACGAGACCAACCTGGTCAGGACCGAGACCGAGTGGCGCGGCGCCGTTCAGCCCGCCTCCCGCGACGGGTGGTTCGCAAGTTACCGGACCTTCCTGAGCCCCTATCTCAAGGTCGCCGCCGACGAGCAGGCCGCCACCTTCGTCATCGGCACCGAACTCAACTCGCTGCAGGCCGACCGGCGGTGGCGGGGGCTGGCGGCCTGGGCGCAGCGGCGGTTCCCCGGAGAGCTCAGCTACGACATGAACTGGGACAGCTTCCGCACCGGCCGCAGGTCGGTGCCGTTCCGCCGGATCGGCCTGGACGCCTACCCGCCGCTGGGGCTGCCCGACGACGCCACCGTCAAGCAGCTGGCCCTGGGCTGGAAGAACTGGCTGGACGGAATGCACGACGGCCGGCCGTCGCGGATCCTGCTGTCGGAGGTCGGCATCGCCGCGCAGACCGGCGCCTACAGCGCGCCCGGCGACTGGGTGAACCGCCGCAGGGTCGACCAGACCATGCAGGCCCGCTGGTACACGGCGGTGTGCTGGGTGGTGCGCAAGAACAACATGCGCGGCCTCTACTGGTGGATGGTCGACTTCGACACCGACCCCGCCAACGCCGACCCCGAGCGCAGCGCCCGGCTCAGCTTCGCCGGACGTCCCAAGACCGAGCAGGCCATCCGCACCTGTTTCCGTGGTCGAACCCCAGAGCGGCACCCCACGGTGACACCCACACGGACACCCCGACAGTGACCCCACAGTGACACCCGCACTCCGGCCGGGCGGCCCTGCCTGCCGTCCGGCGGAGCGCGGCCGACCAGAAAGAGTTCTCTTGACCCAGGCAATCGTGCTGGCCGGTGGCAAGGGCACCCGCCTGCGCCCCATGACCGTCAACATCCCCAAGCCGATGCTGCCGGTGGGCGGGGTGCCCTACCTGGCGCACCTGATGACCCGGGCCGCGGCGGCGGGAGTCGACCGGATGGTCATGCGGCTCGGGCCCGGCACCCGGGTCGAACCCGGCGCCCCCGCCGCCGTCCGACAGGCGGGATGACCCGGCCGGCGCGCGCCCTTGGAGTGCCACCACACGGCTGGAGGCGGGCCCGGCCGGTATGTCACCGGCCGGGCCCGCCTCCAGTCACACGCACTCACACCCGGAGGGGAGAGGCGACGGTTTTCGGCCGTGCCTCAGTTCCTCTTGGCGCGCCGGCTCTCGTAGGAGTCCATGGCGCGGCCCAGCTGGGCGAACTTCTCGGTGTAGCTGAACGGGTAGATGCCGGAAGGCGTGTCGGGACGGTTCGCGTCGACGTACTGCGTGCCCAGGTTGGAGAACACCACGATGATGTAGTGGCGGCCTTCCTTGCCCGGCAGGGCCCGGACGATGCCGGCGTCACTGGCGGTGTTGTTCACCCAGCCGGTCTTGTGGGCGAAGGAGACCTCGGCCTTGGCGTTGCAGGGCCGCACGTCCCGGCCGAACTTGTTGCCCGCCACGGTGACGGTGCCGTCCGCGCCGATCCAGCGGGCGGGAGCGGCGTTGGGGATGCCGGGCGCCGGATAGGCGCCGCCGCACCAGTTGGTGGTCGACAGCATGTCGTTGAAGCCCTGCTGCCTGAGCCTGGACATGAAGAACGCGCGCGACGAGGCGCTCAGCACCGCGTCGCTGGTGACCGGCTTGCCGTTCGGCGCGGTCCAGACGCGGCCGGGGGCGCCGTTGACCAGGGCCAGCAGCTTGGCCGTGTCCAGCGACCCCATGGTGATCGAGTTGGACCACCGGCCGCCGGTGGCCGGGTTGGTGCCCTTGAGCTGGAGCGTCTCCAGGCCGAGGTCCTGGAAGGTCTGGTTCAGCGGGTCGATCGCGTTCTGCTCGTGGAGCAGCTTGACCAGGGCGCAGGACGCCCGTTCGACGACCAGGTGAGCGACTCGTCCATGTACTGCCGGACCGTCTTGGAGGTGGCGGTGCCGCACAGGGACACGGAACTGTCGGAGGTGGGCCGGTAGTCGAAGGTGTCGTCCAGCTTGATCTTGCCCTGGTCCACCAGCCGCAGGACGCCGAAGTTGACCATGAGCTTCAGGACCGAGGCGGGATAGTTGAGCATGTGGTCCAGCGGAGCGTTCTCCCTGCCCGCGACCACGTCGATGGAGCCCTGCCCCTTGTTGGCGTACCAGCCCGCGTCGTCCCACTGCCGCCAGCGCACGCTCGTCGTGGACAGGTTGCGGTCGACCGGGACCACGACGCCGTCCTTGTAGAGCGGGCTCATCAGCACGGTTCCGGACGAGACGGGGCGCCCGTTCCTGTCCAGCTCGATGATGGTCGCGTCCATCTGCGGCTGCTGGACGATCGGCTTCGGCTCGGCCGCCGCGTACAGGCGCGCACGCTGCCGCGGCGACTGCGTGGCCTCCTTGTCCACGGGAGCCCGCAGCGCACGGGCCTGGGCCGAGCCGGGCGGCGCCGTGTCCAGGACCTCCTCGAACCGCAGCCGGTCGATGGTCTCCCGAAGCCGCTCGGCGACCGGGCTCGCCGTCCCCTTCTGCGCCTGGGCGGCCTTCTTCACGTCGACCGCCTCCGCCCCGGCCGAGCAGCCCGCCAGCGCGATCACCGTCATGAGGCCGACGGAGCCGTTCAGCCATCTACGTCTCATTGTTCTCGCCTTTCCCCGATGGTGAATTCGTGATCATAGGGAGCGGAGGGCGCACCCACAGCCGAACAACGGGAAAAGCCGTCAACGACGGATCAACGAAAATCAACGACGAGAGGCGTCGCGTACTTCGCCGGCGCCCTGACCTGCCGGGAGAGCGCTCGGCGCCGCCGGGTCAGGACAGCAGGCCCTGGGCGGTGGCCATGTCCAGGGCCGCCCGGGCGGCGGGGGCCAGCAGGTCGCGGTCGGCGGGGGCCACGTAGCGGTACTCGTCGACCTCGCCGGCGGGGAGGAAGTCGCCCTGATAGGCGGCCGTGAAGCAGGCCATGCGGACGTGGGTGAAGGCGGGCTGGTCGTGGGCGGGGGCCCGGATGACGCCGACCTCGCGGAAGGAGCCCTCGTCCAGCTGGACGGCCAGCTCTTCGCGGACCTCCCGGGAGAGGGCCGACCAGTCGTCCTCGCCGGGCTCGCGCTTGCCGCCCGGGAGGTAGAGCAGGTCGCGGCCGCGGGACCGGACGGCGAGCAGGCGGCCGTCGACAGTGTGCAGCCAGGCGACGACGTCCAGGTCCATGGTCACTCCTCGGTGGCGGGGCGGATGGTGAGCACGGCGTCGGAGGCGAGGCCGAAGCGGGCGGCGGCCGAGCCCTGGTTGACGGCGAGGCCGAGCCAGCCGGAGGAGTCGACCCACAGCAAAGGCTCTCCCTCGGCCACGCTGCCGAAGGTCTCCGCGAACGGGGCGCGGATGGTGCGGGGCGTGCCGTCCCGAGTGGTCCAGGTGACCTCCAGGGGCGTGCCGTATGCGGGCGTGGCGGGCAGGTCGTCCCTTCTGGCGGCGAGGACGAGGCTGCCGAACCGGTCGATGTAGAGGGTGGACGCGGTCAGGGCGTCGTCGTCCTTGGTGACCGGTGGCACCCGCAGCGGGCGCAGGGCGGTCGGTGGGACGCGCGGGCCGAGTTCGGCCGGGGGCAGGCCGTTGGCCACGTGCGCGGCGGCTGGGGAGAAGATGTCGCGGCCGTGGAAGCTGGTGGACACCTCCGGCAGCCGGTGGGCGGGGTCGGCCAGCTCGTACGCGTGGACCGCGCCGCCCAGCACCTCGGCGGCCGGGGGCAGGAGCCCGTTGTCGGGGCCGATCAGCACGTCGCCGCGTCCGGTGACGACCGCCACGGGACGGCGCGGGGTGCCGACGCCCGGGTCGACGATCCCGACGTGCACGCCGGCAGGCAGGTACGGAAGGGCCTGGCGGAGCAGCATGGCGCCCTCGGTCACCGCGTAGGGCGTCACTTCGTCGCTGAGGACGAGCACGTTCGCCGACGGGGCGATCGAGTAGATCACACCGGCGCAGATGGCGGTGTAGGCGGCGCCGAAGTCGGTGGTCAGGCTGACGAACGGACGGTCGGGCACGGCAGCGAGGCTACCAAGCGGATCTTTCAGGTGACGGCGAAGAGGATGCCGATGACGCCCAGCAGCACGGTGACGGCGGTGGCGAGGAGGACGGAGGCGGGGTCGGCGACCGGGGCTCCGGCGGCCAGGCGCCGGCCGCGGCGGTGGTGGGTGCGGCGGGCGCGGCGCAGTTGGAGGGCGGCGGCGCCGCAGACGGCCGCGGCGGCGAGAGCGGCGCCGGCGGCGGAGGGCGCGAGCCGGACGCAGAGCAGTCCCGCGGCCAGCAGGGAGAGGGTGGTGCGCGACCAGGCGAGGGCGGTGCGTTCGGGCTGGGCGCCGGGGTCCCACAGGCGGCTCACGGTCTGCCTCGCCTCGCCTAGGTGACCAGCAGGGCGACCAGCAGGACGACGGCGGCGGCCGCCAGGCCGTACGACATGATCGGGGCCAGCGCGGGCGGCGGCAGGGTCTCGGCGCGGCGCAGCGCGCGTTCGGTGCGCAGCCAGCGGCGGAAGGCCAGGACGGCGATCAGGGCGCCGGTGGCGGCGAAGCCGACGGCCAGCGCGTCGCGCGCGGGGGCGGCCAGCAGGTCGCGGCTGAGGGCCAGCCCGATTCCGGCGGCGATCACGGCCAGGGCGGTGCGGATCCAGGCCAGGAACGTGCGCTCGTTGGCGAGGGTGAATCGCGGGTCGGGGTCGTCGCCCTCGGCGAGCAGCCGGTCGGTCCACCGCCCGCGCTCGGGGTCCACGGCGGTCATCGGAACATCACCCGGTGTGGTCGTCATTGCCGGTTCATCGTATGCGGCTACCGTTTTTTCCGCCGAACCGGTGTGATTGGTGAATCCGACTGGCAAAGGCTGATTTGTCTAATTGTCGGCGCCGGGGTCGTCCTCGCCGAAGCGGCGGGCCGAGGCGTCCTCCTGGGCCAGCCGGTGCAGGGCGGTGAGCACCTGCTCGTACAGCACCGTGGACACCAGCATGGCGTGCACCGCCCGGGTGCGCGGGGCGTCGGCGGCGACCGCGCCGATCTCGTGCTCGGCCACGGCGGTGGCGGCGCGCGTGTACGGGAGCAGGTCGGCCAGCGTGATGGGGAAGCCGAGGCGGCGCAGCGCGACGAAGGTCTGGGCGAGCAGGTCGCGGGCGGGGGCGCGCTCGGTGACGCGCCAGCCGAGCTCGCCGATCAGCGCGTCGACGTCCCGGCGCGCGGCCCGCCACTGGGCCGCCAGGTCCTCGGGCGCGGCCGGGTCCTGGTCGGGCGGGTCCACGTGCGGGCCGATGGCGTACTGGGTGATGCCGAACAGCCGGTGCATGCCGACGTCCTCGTCGTCGACCGCCGCCACGATGCGCCGGATGGCGGCCACCGGCAGGTCGCCGACCTCGCGCAGCGCCCGCACCAGCCGCAGCCGCTCCAGGTGCCGCTCGTCGTACTCGGCGCGGGTGGCGCCGGTCGCCGTGCCCTTCGGCAGCAGGCCCTCGCGAATGTAGAACTTGATCGTCTGGATGGTCAGCCCACTGCGGTCGCTGAGCTCGGAGATCTTCACCGCGCACACCCCCTTGACTGGATACTAGAGCTATCCAATACTTGGATACCAACACTATCTAACTGGGGGGACCAGATGTTCACCGTCGTCGAGGGGGATCGCGTCGAGCGGATCGACGCCCGGCCCGGTCCCGGCGGGCGGCCCTTCGCCCCGCTGGACCGGCCGCTGCTCGGCTGGGAGCGCAAGCCGCACGGCTGGTGCCGCGACGACGCCTGCCTGCCCGCGGCCCGCGCCGCCGCGATCGAGACGCCCGACGGCGTGGACGTGGCCGCCTTCGCCGAGCTGACGGGTCACGTCGCCGTCGTCGACGCGGCGGAGCGCGCCCTCGCCCTGGCCGCCGCCGCTCCGCGGCTCACCGTCGCCGAGGCGCCCGACTTCGAGCTGGACGGCGTCCGCCTCGCCGACTTCCGCGGGCGCAAGGTGGCGCTGGTGTTCTGGGCCTCCTGGTGCGGGTGCCGCTACGACCTGCCCGCCTGGGAGGAACGGCACGCGGCGCTGCGCGACCACGGGTTCACGGTCGTCAGCGTGGCGTGCGACCGGTCGGCCGGCGACGCGCGGCCGTGGATCGAGGAGGCGAACGCCACCCATCCCGCCCTGGTCGACACCGAGGGCGTCGTCGCCGAGCTCTACAACGTGATCAACGTGCCGACGGTGGTGTGGATCGACGAGGAGGGCCGCATCGCCCGTCCCCAGGACACCCAGACCGCCACCGACCTGTTCCGCTCCATGAACGGCCTGGACTCCCAGGAGTCCTACGCGGCGCTGCGCCGCTGGGTGGTCGACGGCGACGCCGGGCTGGACCGGGCGCAGGTCCGCGAGCACCTGCGCGTCCCGACGGCCGACGAGCAGCGGGCCCGCGCGCACGCCCGCCTGGCGGTCTGGCTGGCCCGCGAGGGCCGGGACGAGGCGGCGCGGCGGCACGTGGCCGAGGCCGCCGCCCTCGCCCCGCACGACGTGGCGATCCGCCGCGGCCTGATGCCGCTCACCGGAGACGACCCGTTCGGCGACGCCTATTTCGCGTTGCGCGACGAACTCGAGAAGGCGGGCATCCCCATCTACCGGCCGCTGCCCACCCGGCCCGGGACGTCGGTGTGAGAACACGGGCCGGCGACGTAACGGCCGCCGTGCAGGGGTAAGGCGCGGGCGGACGCACGCGCGCCGGGCGGGATGAGGGCCGTCCGGTCGAGGGACTAGGACGCGGTGCGGCGCATCGCCTCGGAGATCTTCTCGGCGGCGGCCATCACCGGACCGGCGTGCAGGCGGCCGGGGGAGCGGGTCAGGCGCTCCAGCGGGCCGGACACCGACACCGCGGCGATCACCCGGCCGCCCGCGCCCCGTATCGGCGCCGACACCGAGCCGACGCCCTGCTCGCGCTCGCCCACGCTCTGCGCCCAGCCGCGGCGCCGCACCTGGGCCAGGGTGGTGGCCTCGAACTTGGCGCCGCGCAGGCCCCGGTGCAGCCGGTCGGGCTCCTCCCAGGCCAGCAGCACCTGCGCGGCCGACCCGGCGGTCATCGGCAGCGCGGCGCCCACCGGGATGGTGTCGCGCAGCCCGCTGCTGCGCTCGGCGGCGGCCACGCACACCCGCACGTCGCCCTGCCGCCGGAACAGCGAGGCGCTCTCGCCGGTCAGGTCCCGCAGCTGGGCCAGGATGGGCTGGGCGATCGCCAGCAGCCGGTCCTCGCCCGCGGCCACCGCGAGCTCGGCCAGCCGCGGCCCCAGGATGAACCTGCCCTGGGTGTCGCGGTGGACGAAGCGGTGGTGCTCCAGCGCGACGGCGAGCCGGTGGGCGGTCGGCCGCGCCAGCCCGGTGGTCTGGACGAGCTGTGCCAGCGAGGCGGGACCCGCCTCCAGGGCGTTCAGCACCAGAACCGCTTTGTCAAGTACGCCGACTCCGCTAGAGTTGTCCATGACTTGATATTGCCGTCTCGTTATGTGAGATGCAAATCGGACGGCGAGCGCCGGCGCGACCCGCGCGCCGCTGCGAACGAACTCAGGTGAGGTGAGCGATGGGCCGTACATTGGCCGAGAAGGTGTACGACGCGCACGTCGTACGGCGTGCCGAGGGTGAACCGGACCTGCTCTACATCGACCTTCACCTGGTGCACGAGGTGACCAGCCCGCAGGCGTTCGACGGGCTGCGCATGGCCGGGCGCACCGTCCGCCGCCCCGAGCTGACGATCGCGACCGAGGACCACAACGTCCCCACGACCGACCTGCTGCGGCCGATCGCCGACCCGGTGTCGCGCACCCAGGTCGAGACGCTGCGCAAGAACTGCGCCGAGTTCGGCATCCGGCTGCATCCGATGGGCGACGAGGGGCAGGGCATCGTCCACGTCATCGGCCCGCAGCTCGGCCTGACCCAGCCCGGCATGACCGTCGTGTGCGGCGACTCGCACACCTCCACGCACGGCGCGTTCGGCGCCCTGGCGTTCGGCATCGGCACCAGCGAGGTCGAGCACGTCCTGGCCACCCAGACGCTGCCGCAGATCAAGCCGAAGACGATGGCCGTCACCGTGAACGGCGCGCTGCCCGAGGGCGTCACCGCCAAGGACCTCATCCTGGCGATCATCGCCAGGATCGGCACCGGCGGCGGCCAGGGCCACATCATCGAGTATCGCGGCGAGGCGATCCGGTCGCTGTCGATGGAGGGCCGCATGACGGTCTGCAACATGTCCATCGAGGCGGGCGCCCGCGCCGGCATGATCGCGCCGGACGAGACCACGTTCGCCTACCTCAAGGGCCGTCCGCACGCGCCCCAGGGCGAGGACTGGGACCGCGCCGTCGAGTACTGGACGTCCCTGCGCACCGACGACGACGCGACCTTCGACAAGGAGGTCGTGATCGACGCGTCCGAGCTGACCCCCTTCGTCACCTGGGGCACCAACCCCGGGCAGGGCCTGCCGCTCGGCGAGTCGGTGCCCGACCCGGCCTCCTACGACGACCCGGTGGAGCGCGCCGCCGCCGAGCGGGCGCTGCGGTACATGGGCCTGACCGCGGGCACCCCGCTGCGCGAGATCGCCGTCGACACCGTCTTCGTCGGCTCCTGCACCAACGGCCGCATCGAGGACCTGCGCACCGTCGCGGGCGTCCTCAAGGGCCGCAAGGTCGCCGACGGGGTGCGCATGCTGGTCGTCCCCGGCTCGATGAAGGTCAAGAAGCAGGCCGAGGAGGAGGGCCTGCACGAGGTGATCTCCGCCGCCGGCGCCGAGTGGCGGGAGGCGGGCTGCTCGATGTGCCTGGCGATGAACCCCGACAAGCTCACCCCGGGCGAGCGCAGCGCCTCCACGTCCAACCGCAACTTCGAGGGCCGGCAGGGGCCCGGCGGCCGCACCCACCTGGTGTCGCCCGCCGTCGCCGCCGCCACCGCCGTCACCGGCCGCCTGACCGCGCCCGCCGACCTGTAAGGACGTTCTCGATCATGGAAGCCTTCACCACCCACACCGGACGCGCGGTGCCGCTGCGCCGCAGCAACGTCGACACCGACCAGATCATCCCGGCCGTCTGGCTCAAGCAGGTCAGCCGCACCGGGTTCGACAAGGGGCTGTTCTCGGCCTGGCGCGAGGACCCCGAGTTCGTGCTGAACCGCCCCGAGTACGAGGGCGCCAGCATCCTGGTCGCCGGGCCGGACTTCGGCACCGGCTCGTCCCGCGAGCACGCCGTCTGGGCGCTGCAGCAGTACGGGTTCCGCGTCGTGATCGCCCCCCGCTTCGGGGACATCTTCCGCAACAACTCCACCAAGATGGGGCTGCTGCCGGTCGTGCTGCCCGGCGACGTCGTCGAGGAGCTGCAGACCCGCGCCGAGCAGGACCCCACCGCGCAGATCACCGTCGACCTCGGCGCCCGCGAGGTGCGCGCCGGCGACCTGGTCGCCGCCTTCGAGATCGACGACTACACCCGCTGGCGCCTGATGGAGGGCCTGGACGACATCGGCCTGACCCTCCGCCACGCCGAAGACATCGCCGCCTACGAGCAGCGCCGTCTCGGCTGGCTGCCCACGACCGTCTGAACGGCCCGGCCCGGGGCGACATCCGGCCCGTAACGGGCCGGACCGCCCCCCGGGTGCGTGAGCATGCCCGCCCACCGACGACAATCGAGAGTGTGCGCAGACACACGCTCGTATCGTTGGGGGGCTCTCCTTGACCCATGCCGGACCCCAGCCGGGCGAGCAGCCGACTGTCCCGGCGCCGTGGAGCGGCCCCGAGTGGGATGATCCCGCGCTGACCCTGCTCGCCCGGCGGCTCCGCGACGCCCACCGCCTGGTGGCGCCGCTGCCCCGGGACACCCGCCGGCGCCTCATCCGGCACCTGCTGGCGATCACCGACCTGGCCAAGCGGGACGCCGACCTGGCCGCTCGCAGGCTGGACGCCTTCCTGGCCGACTTTTCCGGCACGTCCGACGCCCGCTAACGTGCGGGGTGGCCGGACAGGTCCGGCTCCCGGGTGAGACGGGGGCGATGCCGACAAAAACGTCAGCGACACGGGGATTCTTGCGTGCAGGTGATTGTGTCGCTGCGGAGGCTGCCTTAGTTTCGTTCGGGCAAGGGGGGAACTAGAGGAGTAACCCATGAACAAGCGTGAGCTGGTCGACGCCATCTCAGAGCGGCTGGGCAGTAAGAAGGCCGCAGCCGAGGCGGTCGACGCGATCCTGGAGACGATCCAGGACGCCGTCGCCAAGGGCGACAAGGTCGCGATCACCGGGTTCGGTTCGTTCGAGAAGGCCGACCGGCCTGCCCGTACGGCTCGCAACCCCGCAACCGGCAAGACCATCCAGGTCCCCGCGACGTCCGTGCCCAAGTTCAAGGCGGGCGCCGACTTCAAGAACCTGGTGGCCGGCAAGAAGTAGGTCGTCGGCAGACTACCCGTGGCAGCGCCCGGGCCGCCGCCCCACGCGGCTCCCGGGCGCTGCGGCATTCCATGCGCAGCTCAGCCCGCCGCAGGGCCCTCCCGGGCCGCGTCCGCAGGGCTCGTGGCGATACGGCCGCTTCGGGGCCGCTCAGGGCCGTTCAGCGCTGTGCAGGACTGTTCGTGGCCCCTGACCTGCGCGGTCGCTCACGGGGCGTCGCCGGGCAGCGGGAACGTCGACAGCGTCACCACCGTGATCCGGCCGCCCTCGGCGGCCAGGTTCACCCGCTGGCCGAATCGCAGCATCCGCAGGCCGCCCGCCTCGAACGCGGCGGTGTCGAAGGGGAGCTCGGTGCCGTCGTCGAGCAGCACGCTGCCCGAGCGCGTCTCCGGGTCGTACGTCCGCACCGTCCCCTGCATAGCGGCCACCCTAGCCGTTCCCGCCCCCCGCGCGGTGATCAAGGTTCCCGCGTTCGCCGCCGCGCCGGCCGCCGGCCCGCTAGGCGGGAGTGTGCAGGGCGGTGATGAGGCGGGCGACGGCCGTGGTGCGCGGGCCGCAGCCCAGGGCGAGGGCCTCGCGCAGGTCCGGCAGGGTGTCGACGTCGCGGCGGACGCTGGCGGTGTCCGGAACCAGCAGCTCGCGGGCCCCGCGGGCACGGTGCGCGGCACGCGAGTCGCCGCCGAAGGCGGGCGCGAACGGCACGCCGGGCCGCGCCGTGTACAGGGTGGTGCCGATCCCGGCGGCGTCCGGCACGAACGCCGCCGGCGCCCCGGCCGCCGCGTCCAGGACCCGGGCCAGCTCGTCCGGACGCAGGGCGGGCAGGTCGGCGGAGATCGCGCCGACCCCGCTGTCCGGGGCCAGCTCGCGGCCGCGCACCGCCCCGTACACCAGGGCCGGGTTCAGCCCGGCGTCCGGCTCGTCCGGCACCACGCGGGCGCCCAGCGCGGCCAGCTCGGCGGCGGGCACCGGGTCGTCGGTGACGACGATCACGTCGCGGACGCGGTCGCAGCGCAGCGCGGCGGCGACCGTGTCGGCCGCGACCGCGAGCGCCAGAGCCTGCCGGTGCGGGCCCGCCGACGCGGACATGCGGGACTTCGCGCGGGCCAGCACCTTGACCGGCACCACGAGCGACCACTGGAGATGATGCGCAGCGCGCTGTGCTGTAGACATGGCAACTCGACACTATGCGCACGCAACCGCGAAACTGAGGACACCCCGCGCTCACCGCGTGGGCGCATCGAGAAAGGGACGGGCATGAGTCAGGGGTACGGGTATTCGCCGGGCTGGCGGAAGCTCACCATCGTCGTGCTGCGCCCGCTGCTGTACGGGCTGCTGAAGCGAGACTGGCGTGGCCGTGCCAACGTGCCCCGGAAGGGCGGCCTGATCCTGGCCGTCAACCACATCTCCGAGTCGGACCCGCTGGCGCTGTCGCACTTCGTGTACGAGTCGGGGCGCTACCCGGTGTTCCTGGCCAAGTCCCAGCTGTTCGGCGTCAAGTTCATCAAGAAGATCCTCTACGGCACCGGGCAGATCCCGGTGTACCGCGACCGCACCGACGCCGCGCTGGCCCTCAAGGACGCCGAGAAGGCCTTGGAGGCCGGCCAGTGCCTGATCTTCTTCCCCGAGGGCAGCTGCACCCGCGACCCGGAGCTGTGGCCGATGACCGGGCAGACCGGCGTGGCCCGCATGGCGCTCAAGACCGGCGCCACGGTCGTCCCGGTGGCGATCTGGGGCACCCACGAGCTGCTGCCGTACCGCAAGGTCGAGAAGCGGGGCCTGGCGGGCAGCCTGAAGAAGGGCTTCCACCCGTTCCCCCGCAAGAAGATCAAGGTGATCGCCGGGCCGCCGGTTGACCTGTCCCGCTACGAGGGCAGGCCGCTCACCAAGAGCACCCTGCGCGAGGCCACCGGCGACATCATGACGACCATCGCCGGGCTGCTGGGCGAGCTGCGCGGCGAGGAGCCCCCCAAGGAGCTGTACGACCACCACAAGGTCCTGGAGGAGCGCCGCCGGGCCACCGCCGAGGCCGGCTCCGAGACCCGCTCCGGGGACGGGGCCGGGAAGCCCGTCGAGGCCGCGAGGCCGGAGAAGACCGCGGACGCGGGCGAGGGCAAGGGGGCGGAGACCGCGTGACAGTCCGCACCGCCGTGATGGGGGCGGGGTCCTGGGGGACCGTGTTCGCCAAGCTGCTGCGCGACGCGGGCGGCGAGGTCACGGTGTGGGGGCGCCGTCCCAAGGTCGTCGAGGCGATCAACGAACGCCGCGAGAACCCCGACTACCTGCCGGGGACCGTCCTGCCCGAGGGGCTGCGCGCCACCATCGACCCGGCCGAGGCCCTGGCCGGCGCCGACTTCGTGGCGCTGGCCGTCCCCGCCCAGACGCTGCGGGAGAACCTGGCGGCCTGGACGCCGCTGCTGCCGCCCGAGTCGGTGCTGGTCAGCCTGATGAAGGGGGTGGAGCTCGGCACCTGCCGCCGGATGTCGGAGGTGATCGCCGAGGTCGCCGGGGTGCCCGACGAGCGGGTCGCGGTGTTCTGCGGGCCCAACCTGGCCCGCGAGGTCGCCGCCGGGCAGCCCGCCGCCGCCGTCGCCGCCTGCGTGGACGAGGAGCGCGCCCGGCGGCTGCAGGCCGCCACCATGACCCCGTACTTCCGCGTCTACACCACCACCGACGTGATCGGGTGCGAGCTGGGCGGCGCGGTCAAGAACATCGTGGCGCTGTGCGTGGGCATGGCGGTGGGGCTCGGCTTCGGCGACAGCACCCGGGCGCTGCTGATGACCCGCGGGCTGGCCGAGACGGCCCGGCTGGGCGCCGCGCTGGGCGCCGACGAGCACACCTTCGCCGGGCTGGCCGGGATGGGCGACCTGATCGCCACCTGCAGCTCGCCGCTGTCGCGCAACCGCACGTTCGGCGAGAACCTGGGCCGCGGCATGACGCTGGAGCAGGTGGTGGCGGTCACCAAGCAGACCGCCGAGGGCGTCAAGTCGTCCGAGGCGGTGCTGGAGCTGGCCCGCAAGCACAACGTCGAGATGCCGATCACCGAGGCGGTCGTCAACGTGCTGCGCCACGGGGTGCCCATCAAGGACGCGGCGATCTCGCTGATCTCGCGTTCCCCCAAGCCGGAGCGCTACGGAGTGTGACATGCTGTGAACGATGCGTACCACGGGAAGCAGTCGTTCACACGGTGAGAACACCCGCGCCGTCCATCTGCCGGCGCCGCCGCTGCCGCGTCAGGCCCCGGTCGGGCTGCCGGTCTGGCGCGCCGGCGCGTTCGCCTTCGCCGGCGCCGCCGAGCACGCCGCCCTGCTGAGCGGCCGCGCGCCCGGCTACTCCTACGGCCGGATGGCCAACCCCACCGCCGACGCGTTCGCGGCCGGCCTCGCGGCCCTGGAGGGCCACGGGACGTCCGGGCCGGTGGAGGGCGAGGCGTTCGCGTCCGGCATGGCCGCCGCCACCGCCGTGCTGCTGGCGTTCACCGACGCGGGCGCGCACGTGGTCGCGCCCGCCGGGCCGCACCGCGACCTGTACGCGCTGCTGGACGGGCTGCTGTCGCGGTTCGGCGTCGACGCCTCGTACGTCGACGTCGCCGACGCCGCCGCCGCGCGCGAGGCGATCCGTCCCACCACCCGCCTGATCTGGGCCGAGGTGCCGGGCAACCCCGGGCTGGCCGTCCCCGACCTGCCGGGCCTGGCCGCGCTGGCCCGCGGCGCGGGCGCGCTGCTGGCCGTGGACGCCACCCTGGCCACGCCGGTGGTGTGCCGTCCGCTGGAGCACGGCGCCGACCTGGTGGTGCACTCGGCGACCGCCGCGATCGGCGGTCACGGCGACGCCACCGGCGGCGCGGTCGTCGGCGCGCCCGACCTGGTCGAGCAGGTCCGCCGCGTCCGCGTGCAGACCGGTGCGGCGCTGGCGCCCGACGAGGCGTTCCTGCTGCGCCGCGGCCTGGAGACCCTGCCGCTGCGGGTGCGCCGCCAGTGCGACACCGCCAATCTGTTCGCCGCCGCCGTCGCCCGGCACCCGGCCGTCCGGTCGGTCGACTACCCGGGGCTGCCCGGCCACCGCGGGCACGAGCAGGCCCGCGCCCTGTTCGACGCCGGCCCGGAGGGCACCCGGTTCGGCGCCGCGGTCACCGTCACCCCGTCCGGCGGGCGCCGCGCGGGCCTGGCCCTGGTCGACGCCCTGCGCCTGGCGACCCCGGCGACCTGCGTCGGCGGCACCCACACCCACGTCGCCCATGTGGCCTCCACCACCCACCGCTGCCACGACGACGCCGCACTGCGCGCCGCCGGCATCGACCCCGGCGCGGTCCGCTTCTCCGTCGGGCTGGAGGACGCCGACGACCTGGTCCGCGACGTGACCGAGGCCCTCGACACCGTCGGCCGCACGCTCGACGGCGTCGACGGCGCCCGGCTCGTAGCCGACACCCACTGATCGCTGTAGGGTCGGACATCATGTCCGACGCATCACCTAAGATCCGTGTGGCCGTGGTCTTCGGCGGGCGCAGCAGCGAGCACGCGATCTCCTGCGTCACCGCGGGAGCCGTCATGGCCGCCATCGACCGCGACCGCTACGAGGTGGTGCCCGTCGGCATCGCCCGCGACGGCCGCTGGGTGCTCGCGCCCGAGAGCCAGCGGCTGGCCATCGAGGACGGGCGGCTTCCCGAGGTCTCCGCCGACGGCCAGGCCCTGGCGCTGCCGTTCGACCCGGCCCGCAAGGGCCTGATGGTGGTCGAACCGGGCCGGGTGCCCGCCACCCTCACCGAGGTGGACGTCGTCCTGCCGCTGCTGCACGGCCCGTACGGCGAGGACGGCACCATCCAGGGCATGCTCGACCTGGCGGGCGTCCGCTACGTCGGCGCCGGGGTGCTGGCCAGCGCGGTCGGCATGGACAAGGGCTTCATGAAGCTGGTCTGGCAGGCCCGCGGCCTGCCGGTCGGCCGGTACGTGATGGTCGGCGACCGGGAGTGGCGCACCGCCCGCACCGCCAAGCTGGACGAGATCAAGCAGCTGGGCCTGCCGGTGTTCGTCAAGCCCGCCCGTGCCGGGTCCAGCATGGGCATCTCCAGGGTGGAGACCGAGGACGACCTGACGGCGGCCATCGAGACGGCCCGCGAGCACGACCCCAAGGTCATCGTCGAGGCCGCCATCGTCGGCCGCGAGATCGAGTGCGGCGTCCTGCAGGGCCTGTCCGGCGGCCCCGCCGAGGCCAGCCTGCCCGCCGAGATCCTCATGGCCGGCGGCCAGGACTTCTACGACTTCGAGACCAAGTACCTGGACGGCGCGACCCGCATGGCCATCCCCCCGGACCTGCCGCCCGGGGCCGTCGCCGAGGTGCAGCGCCTGGCGGTCGCCGCGTTCGAGGCCCTCGACTGCGAGGGCCTGGCCCGCGTCGACTTCTTCCACACCCCCGACGGCCGCTGGATCCTCAACGAGATCAACACCATGCCGGGCTTCACCCCGACGTCGGCGTTCCCCCAGATGTGGGCCGCCAGCGGCCTGGACTACCCGGCCCTGGTCGACCGCCTCATCCGAACCGCCCTCGACCGCCCCAGCGGCCTGCGCTGACCGCCACCCTCAGCACCCTCCGGGGGGTATCGCTAACCGGGTCTTAAGGGTGTTGAAATCACTCGGAAACAGGTCGGTCGGCAGGATTCTTCCGTAGAGAAGATCTCCGTGAGGAAGGAATCCCGTTGTCGCTCCCGCTTGCCTCCGAGCCGCCCAGTGCGGCCGCTCCCGGGTCCGCCGTGTCGCCGTGGGGCGGTGGGGACGCGAGCCGTGCGGTGCCCGGGCACGACCGGTGGCACCCGGAGATCCCGGCGGTGGCCGAGGTGCTCACGGGCGGCTCGATCCGGATGGAGTGCCAGGGGCGTGAGCCCGGGGCCGATCCGGTGCTGTGCGGTCCGGTCGTGGTGGTCGGCGCCGAGCCCGGTGACGTCATCGTGGTGGACGTGATCGGCGTGGGACGCTCCGACGGGGTGTACGCGCCCGCCGGGCATCCCGGTGTGATCGGGTGCGCGCCGGACGCGGCGATGCTGGCGGCCGCGGCGGCCGCCGTGCCGGACGAGGAGCCGGCCGCCGAACCGGAGGCGGAGGTGTGGCGGCTGGACGCCGGGGCTCCCGGGATGCTGCTCGGGCACGTCGAGGAGGGGTCGGCCGCGTACCGGCGGATCGCGGCGGAGGCGGTGCGCAGCGAGGCGCGCGGACGGCAGATCGGCGGCTGCGGCATCGCCCCGCTGACGGCCGGGTCGCGGGTGCTGCTGCCGGTGCACGTGCGCGGCGCCAAGCTGTCGGTGGGCGACCTGCACTTCCCGGTGAGCGGCGCCGACGACTGCCGCCTGGCCGCCCGGGCCGGGTGGATCGACCTGCGGGTCCACCTGACGCGCAGGGGCGTGGAGCGCTTCCGGGTGAACGGGCCGATGCTGATGCCCGCCCCCGGGCCGCTGGCGGGCCGTTAACCGCGCTGGTACTTGGCGATCAGTTTCTCGATCTGCACGTTGAGGCGGGAGCCCAGGGGCCAGCCGACGTAGTGGGTCAGGAAGATCGCGATTTCGCGGAGTTCGTCCGGGGACAGCTCGCCGTTGGCCAGGGCGGCGGGAATCTGGATGTCCAGGACGTCGTTCAGGCCCTGCCCGGCCAGCACGCCGACCAACAGGAGACGGCGGTCGCGCATGCTCAGGCCGGGGCGCGTCCACACGTCGCCGAACAGGTGGTCGACGGTGACGCCGAAGAAGGCGTCGGGGGAGTCGCCGACCTCCCAGCCGTACACCTGGCGCATCATGTCCAGGCCGCGGCGGCGCCGCTCATCCATCGCGGTCCTCCTCCAGCCCGAGGGCCGCGCCGAAGCGGTCCAGGGCGAGCCGTGCCAGGGGGATGTCGACGTCCAGGTCGGACGCCAGTTCCACGGCCAGGGCGAGGTCCTTCTCGCCCAGGTCGCGGACGTTGCGCAGGACGTCGTACAGCTCGTCGTGCGGGCGCAGGGGGGCGGTGGTGGGGCGCAGCATGATCGCGCCCGGCCCGCCGGTGACGGCGTCGGAGTGCCGGACGACGCGGGCGAGCCTGCGCAGCGAGACGCCAGACGCCTCGGCCAGGCGCTGCGCCTCGGCCGCCGCGGTGAACGCCACGAAGTGCAGCAGGTTGCGGGCCAGCTTCGTGCGGGTGCCCGCGCCGACCGGCCCCATGTGCAGGACGAGATCCGCCCAGGCGCCGAAGGGTTCGCGGCAGCGTTCGAACGCCTCGGCGGAGCCGCCGACCATGACGGCCAGGGTGCCCGCGGTCGCGCCCATGAAGCCGCCGCTGACGGGGGCGTCCACGACCTCGATGCCGTACGGCTCGGCCCGCCGCGCCAGCTCCTCGGCGGTACTCGCGCGGATCGTGGAGTGGACGGCCAGGACGGTGCCGGGCCGGGCGGACGCCAGGATCTCGGCGCCGACCTCGTTCACCTGGTCGTCGTCGCGCACCATCACCGAGATGATCTCGGCGGAGCGGGCCACCTCCGCGACGGTGCGCGCGGCGCGGGCGCCCGCCTTCACCAGGGGCTCCATGGCCTCGGGGCGGGTGTCGTGGACGACCAGGCCGGTGCCGGCCAGGTGCCGCGCCATCGGCGCGCCCATCTGCCCGAGGCCGACGAACCCGTACGCGCTCACGACCGGAACACCTCGCCGCCGTCCACGTTGAGGATCTGGCCGGTGATCCAGGACGCCTCGTCCGACAGCAGGAACAGGCACGCGCCGACCAGGTCCCCAGGCGTGCCCATCCGCTTGATCGCCATCTTGTCCTGGACGATCTTCTCCGACATGCCGCCGGGGACGACCTCGCGGTGCGCGGCGGTGTCGGTGGGGCCGGGGGCGATGGCGTTCACGCGGATCCCCATGCCGCCCAGCTCGTGCGCCAGCTGCTGGGTGAGCCCGTTGACGCCGGCCTTGGCCAGCCCGTAGAAGCCCGCGTACTGCCAGGCGGCCGTGGAGGACTGGTTGACGATCGAGCCGCCGCCGCGTTCCCGCATGTGCGGCACGCACGCCCGGGCGCACAGCAGCGCCCCGTCCATGTTCACCGCCATGAACCTCCGGTAGTAGTCCCAGTCGACGGTGAGCAGCAGGTCGATGCGCATGCCGCCGAAGATCGCGGCGTTGTTGACCAGGTGGTCGATGCCGCCGAAGCGTTCGGCCGCCGCCGCGGCCATCGCCTCGACCGACGCCGGATCGGAGACGTCGGTCCGCACGAACAGGCCCTTGACGTCGTCGGCGACGCGCTGCCCGGCCTCGTCGACGTCCGCGACGACCACCGAGGCGCCCTCGCCGGCGAGCGCCCGCGCGTACGCCTCACCGATGCCGCCCGCCGCCCCGGTGACGACCGCGACCTTTCCCTCGAACCGCACTGTGCCTCCTCTAGGACGGGGTTTCGGCGATCGCCTTGGTCTCCAGGTACTCCTCGAATCCGGCCACGCCCATCTCACGGCCGATTCCGGACTGCTTGTAGCCGCCGAACGGGACGTCCGCCGCGTACCACACGCCGCCGTTGACGCTGACGGTCCCGGTGCGCAGCCGCCGCGCGACCGCCCGGGCGCGCTCGGCGTCGCGGCCGTGCACCGCGCCCGACAGCCCGTACGGCGAGTCGTTGGCCAGCCGTACCGCGTCGTCGTCGCCGTCGTGCGGCAGGATCACCAGGACGGGCCCGAAGATCTCCTCGCGGGCGGTGCGGCAGTCGTTGGTCAGGCCGGTGACCAGGGTGGGTTCGATCCAGAAGCCGTTCTCGCGGCCCGCCGGACGGCCGCCGCCGCAGGCGAACGAGCCGCCCTCCCGCACCGCCAGCTCCAGGTAGCCCTCGACGCGGGCGCGCTGCCGGGCGGAGATCACCGGCCCGCACACCGTGCCGTCGTCGCGCGGGTCCCCGACGCCGATCTTGGTGAGGGCCCTGGCGGTGATCTGGACGGCCTCGTCGTACCGCTCCCGGGGGACCAGCAGGCGGGTGGTGATCGCGCAGCCCTGCCCGGCGTGGGTGGCCGCCGCGAACGCCGCGTACGAGCAGGCCGACCGCAGATCCGCGTCGTCCAGCACGATGAACGCCGACTTGCCGCCGAGCTCCAGGAAGACCTTCGTCAGGTTGCGCGCGGCGGTGGTCATCACCTCCCGGCCGGTGGCGGTGGACCCGGTGAACGACACCGCGTCCACCCGCGGGTCACCGGCCAACTGGGCGCCGAGCCGGTGGTCGGAGGAGGTGACGACGTTGACCACGCCCGGCGGGATGTCGGTCTCCTCGGCGATCAGCTCGCCCAGCACGGCCGCGCACCAGGGCGTGTCGGGGGCGGGCTTGAGCACCACCGTGTTGCCGGCCGCCAGGGCGGGGCCGAGCTTGGCCAGGTTGATCTGGTGCGGGAAGTTCCACGGCGTGATCGCGCCGACCACCCCGACGGGCTCGCGCCGCACCCGCCGCACGCTGGGGACGCCCATCGGCTCGGCCCGGCCGAGGTCGTGTTCCCACGCGTACGACTCGGCCAGGTCGGCGAACCAGCCCAGGTCGTTCACCGGGGCGTCCAGTTGGCCGCCGAACGTCAGGAAGCGCGGGGCGCCCACCTCGGCGATGGTCAGCTCGCGCAGCTCGTCGGCGTGCCGCCGCAACGCCTCCCGCAGTTGCCGCAGGCAGCGCACGCGAAACGGCACGTCGGCGGGCCAGGAGGAGGTGTCGAACGCGCGCCGCGCCGCCGCGATGGCCTCGTCCATGTCGGCGGCCGTGGCGTCGGCGGCCTCGCCGAGGGTCTCCCCGGTCGCCGGGTCGACGGTCGGGAACGTGCCGCCCGATCCGGCGGTCAGCCGTCCGTCCAGCAGCAGCGGCGAGGGGCCGCGGGCGCCGGACGCGTTACCGAGCAAGCGATCGGTTGTTCTGGACACATGTCCAGACTACAGTTCAGGCCATGACGGAACGCAAGCCCCGCGACGACTATTCGGGCGAGTTCGACCCCGGCTTCCGGTTCGAGGACCTGTCCAAGGAGGCACTGGTCCGGCTGGTGCGCGAGTACGCGCTGATCGTCCACCTGCTCGACCGCTCCGCGCTCATCGCGGTCGGGCTGCGGTACGGCCAGCGCGCCGTCGAGGAGATCGCGATCGAGGAGTGGCGCGGCGCCAGCCCCGTCTACACCCGGCGGATCCGCGAGATCATGAAGATCGAGGGCGACGGCGTCTCGGCGATCTTCAAGTGCCTGCAGCTCGACCCGGGATTCGCCCAGCACTACATGGACGTGGAGTACGAGCTGATCTCCGAGACGCACGGCTTCTTCCAGCTGCGCTCCTGCGGCGCCCTCCTGGACGTCGAACCCTTCGGCGAACGCTCCATCAAGGGCATGTGTCACACCATCGAGGACGGCACGTTCGACATCACCGCCCAGGCGGTCAACCCCAAGGCGCGCATCCGCCCCGTGCACCGCCCGCCCCGCGTGCCCGCCGGCCGCGTCCCGCACTGCCGCTGGGAGGTCATCATCGACGACGACACCGAGGTGCTCCCCGAGGCCGACATCACCCGCATGGTCGCGGGCACGACCGCCGCCACCCACCGCTTCCCGCCCATGCGCGACGGCACCCCCCACATCCCCGACTGAACCCGCACCCCGCCGGACCGCGTGCCGGGGCGACGAGTCCTGCGGGAGATCGGCACGTCGCACTTCCCGATATGCCAGGCTTGGGGGCTTCAAGGTCATTGCCGGGAGGAGAGCCAGCCGTGTCCCAGACGCCCCGCGCCGGCACGCCGGTGGTCATCGGCCGCTACCGGGTCGTCGGCAGGCTCGGCGAGGGCGGCATGGGCACCGTGTACCGGGGCGTCGACGACTCCGGACGCGGGGTCGCCATCAAGGTGATCCGCCGGGAGTACGCGGCGGACCCGCAGTACCGGGCGCGGTTCCAGGCCGAGGTCGCCGCCGCGCAGCGCGTCCGCCCCTTCTGCACCGCCCCCGTGCTGGACGCCGATCCCCACGCCGACCCGCCCTACCTGGTGACCGAGTTCGTCGAGGGACCCAGCCTGGACGACGCCGTCACCGACCGCGGTCCGCTGCGCGGCGCCGACCTCGAAGCGCTCGCGGTCGGGATGGCCACCGCGCTCACCGCCATCCACGACGCCGGGATCGTGCACCGCGACCTCAAACCGGCCAACGTGCTGCTGTCGCCCCTCGGCCCGCGCGTGATCGACTTCGGCATCGCCCGGTCGGAGCTGGACGGCACCCGTCTCACCGCCACCGGAGGCATCGTGGGGACCCCGGCGTTCATGGCGCCCGAGCAACTGGCGGGCGCGTCCGCGTCCCCGGCCACCGACGTGTTCGCCTGGGGGGCCACGGTGGCGTTCGCCGCGCGCGCGAAGCCGTGCTTCGACGGCCCCACCGTGCCCGCGATCATCCACCGGATCGTCAGCGGGGAACCCGACCTCACCGGCCTTCAGGGGACGGTGCTGGAGGTCGTCCGCGCGGCACTGGCCAAGGACCCGGCGCGGCGTCCCACCGCCCAGCAACTGCTCGAACACCTCATCTCAGGTGCTCCCAGGATCTCAGGCGCCCCCAAGGCCGCTCCCGCCTCGCCGCCCGTCCCGTCCCCGCACCCCGGCGACCCGCCCGTGCCGCCCGGCGGCCTCGCACCGGCGCGGCCTGACGGCGCGGCCGCGTGGCCCGGCGGGGCGGCGGCGCGGCCGGACGCGGCGTCCGCGCGGCCCGGCGCGGGGACGTGGCAGGCGCTGCCGCAGCCCGCTCTGGACACCGACGCGGCGGTGGGACTGGTCGAACAGCAGTACCGGCAGGCCGCCGAGGCGGGAGACTCCGCCGCCATGTACCAGCTCGGCGTGCTGCTCAGCGCCCGGGGCCAGACGGCCGAGGCCGACTACTGGTACCGGCGCGCCACCGCCGCGATGGACACGCCGCCGCCCGGCAACGGCCATCCCGGATACGGCGTCCCGGCGACCCGGGCCGGGCACGCCCCGGGCTTGCCCGCGGCGGCGGGCCGCTACAACACCACGGCGATCTGCGCGCTGATCCTGGGCGTGGTCGGCCTGCTCACCTGCGGCCTGTCGTCCATACCGGCCATCATCTTCGGCCACCTCGGGTGGAACCAGACCCGGCGTGCCGGGCAGAAAGGGCTGGGCATGGCCGCGGCGGGCATCGCGTGCGGCTGGGTGATGGTCGGGATCTGGCTGCTGATCGGCCTCGCGTTCCTGATCAGCGACGACTCGTCCACGTCGGGCACCTTCTGAACCGGTCGCCGGCCCCGGCGAGAAAACGCGTTGCCCAGCTCGGGGGAATTCTGGCACCGTAGTCGTCGTCGGCCCGTCCAAGGGAACGACACAAGGACTTCGAGAGGAGGATCGGCCATGACGCTCCAACGCCTACGACTGCCCTGGGCGTCGCTCGCCCGCCATGGCCGGTCCATCGCCTGACCTCCCGGCCGCGCGTTTCCGAGCGACGCCTTCCCCGAACGCTCGGCCCTTTTTTCGCGCGGCTCTACTCCAACAGGCAGAGAGGCCACTTTCAGGAAGTGGATGTTCCGGGTTCGAATCCCGGGAGCCGCACCACGCCCCCGTCGCCCAACTGGCAGAGGCGCCTGTTCGAGAAGCAGGAATGGTGCAGGTTCGAATCCTGTCGGGGGTACGTGCCGGCCCCTCGTGCGCGTGGGGTGGACGAGGGAAGACCGGGTAGGGCATGCGGCATGCCGGAGCTTCCGGACGTCGAAGGGTTCCGCCGCGTGCTGGCGGAACATGCCGGCGAACCGATCACGGCCGTGCGGGTGTGCGACGCGGGCGTGCTGCGCGGCGTGAGCGCGCGGCGGCTGGACGAGGCGCTGCGGGGCCATCGTTTCGGGCAGCCCCGGCGGCACGGCAAGTGGCTGATCGCCCCGGCCGACGGCCCGGTGCTCATGCTGCACTTCGGGATGACCGGGTCGCTGTCCTGGCATGACCCGGACGAGCCACGGCACCCGCACGACCGGGTCGTGTGGGGCTTCCGGGACGGTGAGCTGCGCTTCCGCGACATGCGCAAGCTCCAGGGCGTACGGCTCGCCGCCGACGAGGACCAGGCCGGGCGGACGCTCGACGACCTCGGCCCGGACGCGCTGGACGTCTCCCGCGAGGAACTGGGCGCGCTGCTGGCCGGACGCCGGGGGCGGTTGAAGTCGGCGCTGACCGACCAGACGCTCATCGCGGGCCTCGGCAACCTGCTGGCCGACGAGATCTGCTGGCGCGCCCGCGTCAGCCCGCTACGGAACGTGCCGGACCTGGACGACGACGAGGTCACCGCGCTCTACCAGGCGATGCGGCGCGTGCTGCGCGATTCGGTCAGGGCGGGACGGGTCCCGCCGCGCGACACGTGGCTGACAGGGGCCCGCGACGAGCCCGAGGGAGCCTGCCCGCGCTGCGGCACGACGCTGTCCCGACGCCGGATCTCCGGCCGCACCACCGTATGGTGCCGCACCTGCCAGCCGCAGTGACGGCCCGGAAATTCATTTGCGGGAAATGGCCTTCCGCTGACACCGTGAAAGCACACGCCGGGGGCGGCGCCGACGCGGGAGAGTCGGGCTTGCCTGTAAAGCAGGTGCTTCGCGCTGAGTGGGTTCGAATCCCACCCGCCCCACAAAACTCGCCACGAGTCGCGTCACGAATCGCGGAACGATTCTGAATTGTTCCGCAGGCCGCGCCGAATTGTCGGCAAAGGAGACCTGGGTGGCCGCTGCCCCGAATACGGCAGCCGCTCACCGTCGGGGTATCGAGCCGTGTCGAGATGCGGAGCGGGCTCGTATGCCGGGAGTGTCGTGGTGAGGGTTGCCAGTGTGGCGGCGGGGTGGTCGTTCGGTCTTGCCGAATTCGCGGAGTGGACGATGCCGGTTCGGGGGGCGACCTGGGGTGGTGCCGTCGTGCGGGGCCGGACGGGGGTTGCCGGACGGGGACGGCGCGGCTAACGTGCAATCAGTTAGGAAACTTTCCTAATAGTAAGCCGCGCCCCGATCCCCGCACCGCACGACCCTGGGAGCGACCTTGCGACGCATCCTCCTTTCGTTCCTGGCGGCGCTGCTGGCCGTGCCGGCGGCCGCCGCGTCCGCATCCGGCTCGTACGCCGCCGCACGTCAGGCAGCGGCCCCCGCCATCCGCCACGCCCCCTACATCGACATCACCATGACGACGCCGTCGCTGGCCGCGGCCGCGCGGGCGACCGGCGTCAAGAACTACACGCTGGCGTTCGTGCTGGCCGACAGCACCGGGTGCAACCCGTCCTGGGGCGGCATCATCCCCCTGAACGACGCGCGCATCATCAACGACGTCCGCGCGCTGCAGAGCGGCGGCGGCCAGGTGGTCGTGGCGTCCGGCGGTGCGCTGTCGCCGTACCTGGAGCACGTGTGCGGCTCGGCCGACGCGCTGCTCGGCGCGTACAAGAAGGTCCTCGACACGGTCGGCACCAACCACCTGGACGTCGACATCGAGGCGGCCGTCGACGTCGCCAAGGTGAACACCGCGCTCAAGCGGCTCCAGGACGAGCGCGGCACGGCCATCAGCTACACGCTGCGCGTCCAGGGCCAGGACTACGGCGTGGACCCGTTCTCCGAGCAGATCCTGCGGGACGCGGCCGCCAGGGGGCTGGACGTCGTGGTCAACCCGATGCTGATGAACTTCGGGTACACCGGCGACTGGGGCGCCGCCATGATCTCCGCCGCGGAGGCGACGCTGCGGCAGATGCGGCAGATCTGGCCGGGGCGCGGCGACGCCGAACAGAAGCGGCGGCTCGGCGTCACCCCCATGATCGGCAAGAACGACTCGGGGATGACCACCACCCAGGCGCACGCCCGCGCCCTGCGCGACTGGGCCAACGCCAACCACATCGGCTTCGTCGGCTTCTGGTCGGTGGGACGCGACAACGGCGGCTGCGCCGACGGCCGCGTCTCCCCGACGTGCAGCGGCATCGCACAGTCCGCCTACGAGTTCACCGGCATCTTCAAGGGCTTCACCGGCTGAGGCCCGCAACAGCCGCCGGGCCGGGTGGGGATCCGCTGTCCTCGCCCGTCCGGCGCGGCCGTCCCCGGTCCACCGCTCAGGGCCGGGGACGGCTGCCGTCCAGGGGCGGGGTTGTCACCGGCGGGCTGCTGAACTAATGTCTGGACACATGTCCAGCGAGTTGGCGACCGAGCCCACCCGGCGGCGGCTCACCGAGCGGCAGGCCGACACCGTGCGGCGGCTGACCGACGCGGCCGTCGCCGAGCTGCGCGACCAGGGATACGACGGGCTGACCGTGCGGAACGTGGCCCGCCGCGCCGGAGTGGCGCCGGCCACGGCCTACACCTACTTCACGTCCAAGAACCACCTCATCACCGAGGTGTTCTGGCGGCGGCTGAGCGCGCTGCCGCCCGTCGAGCGGGGGACGGACCCGGCGCGCGAGCGGGTGGCGGCGGTGTTGCGCGAGGTGGCGCTGCTGGTGTCCGACGAGCCGGAGCTCGCGGCGGCGTGCACGGCGGCGATGCTCGGCGGCGACCCCGACGTGTGCGAGCTGCGCCTGCGCATCGGCATGCGGATCCGCGAGCGCCTGCAGACGGCGCTCGGGGACGACGCCGACCCCAAGGTGCTGAGCGCGCTCGAGATCGCCTACGCCGGCGCGCTGGTGCACGCCGGCATGGGCCACACCTCCTACGCCCGCATGGCCGACCGGCTGACGGAGATAGCCGAGCTGATACTGCCCGAGTGAGGTGACGGCTGTGGAGCCCCTGAGGGAGCCCCCCACCTACAGCCCGTTCGACTACGCCGTCCACGAGGACCCCTACCCGACGTACGCGCGCCTCAGGGACGAGGCGCCGCTCTACCGCAACGACGAACTCGGCTTCTGGGCGCTGTCGCGGCACGCCGACGTGGCGGCGGCGTTCCGCGACCACGTCACGTTCTCCAACGCCAACGGCGTCTCGCTGGAGCCCAGCGCGTGGGGCCCGCAGGCGCACCGGACGATGTCGTTCCTCGCGCTCGACCCGCCCCGGCACACGCGCATGCGGGCGCTGGTCTCCAAGGGCTTCACGCCCCGCAGGGTGCGCGAACTCGAAGGCCGCATCGGGGACCTGACGAGAAGGCACCTCGAACCCGCCCTGGAGAGACGCGAGTTCGACTTCGTCGCCGACTTCGCGGGGCTGCTGCCCATGGACGTCATCTCGGAGATGATGGGCGTCCCCGAGGCCGACCGTGCGGAGGTGCGGCGCCTGGCCGACGTGGTGGTGCACCGCGAGGAGGGCCTGAACGACGTCCCGCCCGCCGGGATGGAGGCCGCGCTCGCGCTCGTCGGCTACTACGAGGGCATGCTGGCCGAGCGGCGCCGCCGCCGCACCGGCGACCTCACCTCGGCGCTGCTCGACGCGGAGATCGACGGCGACCGCCTCGACGACCGCGAGATCATCGCGTTCCTGTTCCTGATGGTGGTCGCGGGGAATGAGACGACCACCAAGCTGCTGGCCAACGCCGTGTACTGGGCGTGGCGCAACCCCGCCGAGCTGGCCAAGCCGTTCGGCGACCCGGCGCGCGTGGACGACTGGGTCGAGGAGACCCTGCGCTACGACACCTCCAGCCAGATGCTGGCGCGCACGGTGACGCGGGACACGACCTGGCACGGTCGGCGCGTGCCCGCCGGCGGCCGGATGCTGCTGCTGGTCGGGTCGGCCAACCGCGACCCCCGCGTGTTCCCCGACCCGGACGTCTACCGCCTCGGCCGCGACACGTCCCAGCTGGTCAGCTTCGGCGGCGGACGGCACTTCTGCCTGGGCGCCAACCTGGCCCGGCTGGAGGCCCGCGTCGCGCTGACCGAGCTGGTGAACCGGGTCCGCGGCTACGAGGTCGACGAGGCGCGCGCCGACCGCGTCCACTCGGTGAACGTGCGCGGGTTCGCGTCGCTGCCGGTCCGCGTGGAGGTGAGGTAGGTGCCGAGGTTCGAGCCGCATCCCGAGCGGCGTCCCGCCGTGGTCAGCGGCGCGTCGTCCGGCATCGGCGCCGCCACGGCGACGGCGCTGGCGACGGCCGGGCATCCGGTGGCGCTGGGCGCGCGCCGCGTCGGCACGTGCGAGGAGCTGGCCGCGACGATCCGCGCCGGGGGCGGGGAGGCGTTCGCGCACCGGCTCGACGTCGCCGACGCCGACTCGGTGAAGGAGTTCGCGGCGGCCGCCGCCGACGCCCTCGGCCCGATCGAGGTGGTGGTGTCCGGCGCCGGTGAGCTGGCCGCCGCGCGCGTCCACGACCTGGACTCCGAGACGTTCCTGGCGCAGCTGCAGGTGTTGCTGGTCGGGGCGCACCGGCTGGTGTCGCATTTGGTGCCGGACATGGTGCGGCGGCGGCGCGGCGACGTGGTGTTCGTCTCCTCGGACGTGGTGCGGTCGCCGCGCACGCGCATGGGCGCCTACGTCGCCGCCAAGAACGGCGTCGAGGGCATGGCACGGGCGTTGCAGATGGAACTGGAGGGCACGGGTGTGCGGGCGTCGATCGTGCGGCCCGGACCGACCGCGACCGGCATGGGCATGGACTGGGACGCCCAGACCACCGGCGAGGTGCTGGAGGAGTGGGTCAGGTGGGGCCACGCCCGGCATCCGTACTTCCTGCGCCCGTCCGATGTCGCGGCGGCCGTGACGGCGGTGGTGTCCACGCCGCGCGGCGCGCATCTGTCCCTGGTGGAGGTGCAACCCGAAGCGCCCCTGGAGGAGTCCCGATGACCACCACGCTGCTCGACGTGCCGTTCGTCTCGGGCGGTCCCGACCACCTGGACGAGCTGCGCACCGACCCCATCGCGCTGATGCGCCGCGTCCGCGCCGAGTGCGGCGACGTGGGCGCGTTCCGCATCGGCGGACGCGCGGTGGTGCTGCTGTCGGGCGCCGAGGCCAACGAGTTCTTCTTCCGCGCGCCCGACGAGGAGCTCGACCAGGCCGAGGCGTACCCGTTCATGACCCCGATCTTCGGGACGGGCGTGGTGTTCGACGCCACGCCCGAGCAGCGCCGCGAGGCCCTGCACAACCAGGCGCTCAAGGGCTCCCACCTCAAGGGACACGCCGCGACGATCGCCGCCGAGGTGGACCGGATGGTGGCCGGCTGGGGCGACGAGGGCGAGATCGACCTGCTCGACTGGTTCGCCGAGCTGACCATCTACACCTCGTCGGCGTGCCTGATCGGCCGCAAGTTCCGGCAGAGCCTGGACCGGCGGTTCGCCGAGCTGTACCACGACCTGGAGCGCGGCACCGACGCGATCGCCTACGTCGACCCGTACGCGCCGATCGACAGCTTCCGGCGGCGCGACCGGGCCCGGGCGGGGCTGGTGGAGCTGGTCCGGCAGATCATGGACGCGCGCCCACCGAACCCGCCGCGCGAGGACCGCGACCTGCTCGACGTGCTGATGTCGATCCGCGCCGCCGACGGCACGCCCCGGTTCGACGCCGACCAGGTGACCGGCATGTTCATCTCGATGATGTTCGCCGGGCACCACACCTCGTCCGGCACCGCCGCCTGGACGCTCATCGAGCTGCTGCGTCACCCGGACGTGCTGGCGGGGGTCGTGGAGGAGCTGGACGGCCTGTACGCGGACGGGCGGGAGGTCAGTTTCCAGGCGCTGCGCGCCATCCCGCGCCTGGAGTCGGCCATCAAGGAGACGCTGCGGCTGCACCCGCCGCTGATCCTGCTGCTGCGGGTGGCCAAGTCGGAGCAGCGGGTGCTCGGCCACCGCATCCCGGAGGGGACGATGGTCGGCTGCGGCCTGGCGGTGTCCAACCGCATCCCCGAGGACTTCCCCGACCCGGACGCCTTCCACCCCGAACGCTACGTCGCGCCGCGCGAGGAGGACCTGGTCAACCGGTGGACGTGGGTGCCGTTCGGGGCGGGACGGCACCGCTGCGTCGGCGCCAACTTCGCGATGATGCAGCTCAAGGCGATCTTCTCGGTGCTGCTGCGGGACTGGGAGTTCGAACTGGCCCAGCCGCCGGACACCTACCGCAACGACCACTCCAAGATGGTGGTGCAGCTCGCGCGGCCGTGCGCCGTCCGCTACCGCCGCAGGTCGCCGGGGACGGCGCGATGAGGGTCGAGGCCGACCTGGACCTGTGCCAGGGGCACGCCATGTGCGAGCTGGAGGCGCCCGGCGTCTTCGAGGTGCCGCGCAAGGGCAAGGTGCGCGTGGCCGACCCCGAGCCTTCCGAGGACCTGCGCAACGAGGTCGCCGCCGCCGTCCGCTACTGCCCCACGCAGGCGCTCAAGCTCATCGACTGACCCCCGGAGGTGCCGGATGCCCGCGTTCCCGCGCGAGGAACTCGAAGACATGGTGGAGCACTGGCTCGACAGCAACCGGCGGTGCGAGCGGCTCGGCGACTGGCGGCCGCTGGCCGACCTGTACACCGAGGACGCCACCTACGGCTGGAACATCGGGCCGGGCCAGGACTTCATGGCCGTGGGCCGCGAGGAGATCCGCGAGCTGGCGCTCGGCTCGGAGATGGGCGGGCTGGACGGCTGGCGCTACCCGTACCAGAGCATCCTCATCGACGACGGCAGGGGCGAGGTCGTCGGGTTCTGGAAGCAGATCGCCGACGCCCGCCGTCCCGACGGGACACCGTACGAGGTGGCGGGCATCGGCGGAAGCTGGTTCCGGTACGCCGGCGGGCGGCGGTGGTCCTGGCAGCGCGACTGGTTCGACCTCGGCAACGTCACCGCGGTGTTCGTGGAGATGATGAAGGCCGACGTGCTGTCGGACGGGATGCGGCGACGGCTGGAACGCGCCTCGTCCGGCGAGCCCGTCCCCGGCTACTACCCCCGCGGCGAAAGCCCGGTGCCGCTGTGGTGACCCACCCCTAGATCTGGCCCTCGGGCTTCTCGGGGATGGTGGCGGTGATCGCCGAGCCGAGCTCGATGAGGACGTCGCCCGGCGGCGCGTACTTGGCGGGCACGGTCACCTCGACGTACGCCTGACGGGCCACGGCGGTGAACGTGACGGGCCGGTCGGCGGGCACGCCGAACCAGTCCACCCCGTTGATCGTCATCAGCCGGGACTCCGGCCGCAGCTCGGCCGGACGCGGCACGCCGCAGCGCAACGCGATCGCGGGCGAGCCCCACGCGGCGGTCAGCGGCGACTCCGGGGAGGTGTCGCGGCGCTGCTGCCCGTGCACCTTCTCCGGCAGCCGCAGCCCCGCGCACAGCCGGGCCGTCGCGGCGTCCGGCGTGGGCACGGGCACCTGGACGGCCCCGGCGCCGCATCCGGCCAGCAGCAGGGCGGCGGGCAGGAGCGCCAGGGCGGCGCTCCGGGCCCGCGCCGTGCGGCGGGCGGCGGGCGACGGCACGCGGGGGGCGGGAGGGCGCACGGTCGGGTCGATGCCTCAGATGTTCACGATCGGGCAGGTCAGCGTGCGGGTGATGCCCTCGACCGCCTGGATCTGGGCCACCACGAGCTTGCCGAGGTCGTCGACGTTGCCGGACTCCGCGCGGACGATCACGTCGTACGGCCCGGTCACGTCCTCGGCCTGGACGACACCCGGGATGTCGGCGATCTGACGGGCGACCTCGGCCGCCTTGCCCACTTCGGTCTGGATGAGGATGTAGGCGCGCACCATCTCGTCCTCCCCGGGCGAAGAATTTGCCGTCGGACGGTCACCGTATCGTGATACCCGCTGTGACGGTGCGTCGGGGGCGATCTCCATATTTCGGGGGGCGAATGACCACGATCGGTGAGCTGGGGGAGTTCGGGCTGATCGCCCGCCTGACCAGGGGGCTGCCGCTCGGGCGGGACGTGCCGCTCGGCCCCGGCGACGACGCGGCCGTGGTCGCCGCGCCGGACGGGCGTGTCGTGGCCACCTGCGACCTGCTCGTCGAAGACCGGCACTTCCGCCGCGACTGGTCGTCCCCCTACGACATCGGGCGCAAGGCCGCGGCGCAGAACCTCGCGGACGTGGCCGCCATGGGCGCCCGTCCCACCGCGCTGCTGGTGGGGCTGGCCGCGCCCGCCGCCACCGAGGCCGCCTGGGCGCAGCGCCTGTACGCGGGGCTGGCCGACGAGTGCGCGGTGACGGGCGCGTCGGTGGCCGGCGGCGACGTGGTGGCGGCCCCGGTGATCACTCTCGCGATCACGGCGCTGGGCGACCTGGGCGGGAGGCCGCCGCTGACGCGGTCCGGGGCGCGTCCCGGCGACCTGGTGGCGGTGCGGGGGCGGCTCGGCTTCTCCTCGGCGGGCCTGGAGCTGCTGCGGCGCGGCGAGCGCGAGCCCGCGGAACTGGTCGAGGCGCACCGGCGGCCCCGTCCCCCCTACGAGGCGGCCGAGGAGGCGCGCGCGTCCGGCGCGACCGCGCTGCTGGACGTCAGCGACGGCCTTCTGCAGGATCTCGGTCACATCGCCGAGGCCTCCGGCGTCCGCGTCGAGGTCGACTCCGCGGCCGTCCCCGTACCGGCGGTCCTCGGGCCCGACGGGCTGCGGCACGCGCTCACCGGGGGTGAGGACCACGCGTTCGCCGGCACCTTCCCGCCCGCCGCGCACCTGCCCCCCGCCTGGGCGGTCATCGGCCGCGTCGCCGACGGCGAAGGCGTCATGGTGGACGGCCGCCCCTACGGGCCCGGAGGATGGGACCATTTCCGCGGATGAGCTTGCCGAGGGGCTCCGCGGGCTGGCGGACAGCCTCGGATAGCCCCGTCTGACGGCGCGGTGCGTCTTTCACCGTCTGGTAGGCACATTTGGTGCTGGTTTGGTATACATCCTCTGATCGAAGAGGGATGGGATGGGACGACACACCAAGCCGAACCGACCCGATGACGAGGGCGACGCCACCGGCGCGGATCCGCCGGAGACCGGCCGCCAGTGGTCCAAGCTCCTTGGTCTCGTTCCCCTTCCGCTCTTCCCGATGCTGGCGCTGGTAATCGCCGTCGGCGTGGTCGCCTACGCGTTCAGCACCCAGCAGATCTCCCTGAACTTCGCCGGCGGCGCCCCGTCCGAGCCGCACACCGGCAACCGTGAGAGCCAGGTGTCCGAACGCGGACAGGGCGACCGCGCCAGCCGGGGCGCCGAGCGCGCCGACGGCCTGGTGGTGGCCTTCCGGGTCGCCTCCCGCACCGAGACCGGCTACCGCGCCACCGCCACCGTCACCAACCGCGGCTCCCAGCCGGTGGCGAGGTGGGCCCTCGCCTTCAGGATCAAGAACTCCCGGATCGTGTCGTTCTCCGGCGCCAGCGTCGTGCGCACCGGCACGACCGGCCACGTGCGCAGCCGCCCCGGCGCCCAGGCCCTCGCCCCCGGCCAGTCCGTCCGGATCGTGTTCGTCGGCACCGGCACCCCGCACGGCCCGTACTACTGCGTCCTGAACCGCCTGCGCTGCACCCGGGTCTGACCCGCCTTCCGCGCGGATCATCCCGGCGGTGAAACGCCTAAAGTGGGCGGCATGACGCAGAACTCCCCAGCCGACAAGGCACTGCCGCTCGTGCTCACCGTGGCGGGCTCCGACTCCGGCGGCGGCGCCGGCATCCAGGCCGACCTGAAGACGATGTTCGCCCTCGGCACCCACGGGATGAGCGTCATCGCGGCGGTGACCGCGCAGAACTCCCTGGGCGTGCAGGGCTACTGGGAGCTGCCGCCCGAGGCCGTCCGCGCCCAGCTCGACTCGGTGCTGTCCGACATCGGCGCCGACGCGATCAAGACGGGCATGCTGGCGTCCTCGGCGCTGGTGGAGACCGTCGCCGAGGTGCTCGCCGGGGTGGACGTCCCCGTCGTGGTCGACCCGGTCGGCGTGTCCAAGCACGGCGACGCGCTGCTGGCCCCCGACGCCGTCGAGGCCGTCCGGAGCGCGCTGCTGCCCGTCGCCACCGTCGTCACCCCCAACCTCTGGGAGGTCGAGCAGCTCACCGGCGTGAAGGTGGTGGACGAGTCGGGGATGCGCGAGGCCGCCGAGGCGGTCAAGGCGCTCGGCCCCCGCTGGGTGCTGATCAAGGGCGGCCACCTGCCGGGCGAACCCGCCGACCTGCTGTTCGACGGTGAGCGGGAGTACCGCTTCACCGCGCCCCGCCACGACAACCGCCACACCCACGGCACGGGCTGCACCCTGGCGTCCGCGATCGCCTCCTACCTGGCGCGCGGCGAGGACGTCCACGACGCCGTGGCCAAGGCCAAGGAGTACGTCACCGGGGCCATCGCCGCCGGATTCCCCCTGGGCGCGGGCATCGGCCCGGTCGACCACGGCTGGCGGCTCCGCGAGTCCTCCTGACCCGTCCCGCGGACAAGAAAAAGTCGGCTCGCCGGAGAACCGGTGAGCCGACTCATGGGGGTTCCAGGGGGTCGGCCCCCTGGGAGACACAGCGGGCGCGGCAACGGCGAAGTCGAGCGAAGCTCGACGAGCAGCCTCGGCCGCCCCGATCCGTCTCAGACGGTGGGCTTGACGACCTTGCCCGCCTTGATGCAGGACGTGCAGGCGTTGATCCGCTTGGTGCTGCCGTTCACGACGGCGCGCACGCGCTGGATGTTGGGGTTCCAGCGGCGCGGGGTGCGGCGGTGCGAGTGGGAGACGCGCATGCCGAAACCGGGTCCCTTGCCGCAGACGTCGCAGACGGAAGCCACGGGAAACTCCAAGTGGTGTCGATGCTGTGCGATGGAGCGACCGGTGTCTCACCGGACGGACCGGCGCTCGCGAATGGCACCCCGGACGAGGCGCACGGACCAGGGTAGCCGACCCGGCGTCGGAGAGGCGAATCGGCCGCGCCCGTACGCCGAGCGCGACCGGTTCCCAAGGGTACGGTGCGCGCGGTACAGATGGGGGCGCGGAAACCCCTGCGGCCCCCGGCGGACACCTCCGGCGGCGGCCGGGCACCGGTGGAGAGGGGCGAGTGTGGGCGAGGTCCTCGACGCGGCGGCGGTACGGCGGTGGAGCAGGCTGGCGGCCGACGCCCTCGGCCGGACCCGCGGTGAGATCGACTCCCTCAACGTCTTCCCCGTCCCCGACGGCGACACCGGCACCAACCTGCACCTGACCGTCCTGGCGGCCGCCGAGGCGGCGGAGCGGGCGGATGCCGACGTGGCCGGCGTGTGGCGGGCGCTGGCCCAGGGCGCGCTGCTGGGCGCCCGGGGCAACTCCGGGGTGATCCTCAGCCAGGTGTTCCGCGGGCTGGCGGAGATCCTCGGACCGGGGGGCGCGTCCCCCGACCCGGTCCGCTTCGGGGAGGCGCTGGAGTACGCGGCGGTCCTGGCGCGCAACGCCGTCGCGCATCCGGTCGAGGGCACGATCCTCAGCGTGCTGGACGCCGCGTCCTCGGCAACCGGCGACGGCGCGACCGGGGACGACGGGACCGGCGGCCTGGCCGGAGCCGCCCGCGCGGCCGCCGCCGGGGCGCGGCAGGCGCTGCGCCGCACCACCGCGCAGCTCGACGTGCTGGCCCGCAGCGGCGTGGTGGACGCGGGCGGCGCGGGGCTGTGCGTGGTGCTCGACGCCCTCGCCGCCGTGCTCACCGACGAGTACCCCGAACGGTACGAGGTGCCCGCCCGCACGGGGGTCCCCCCGGCCGGGGAGCGCCCCGCCCGGCAGGAGGCCGCCCCCGGCTACGAGGTGATGTACCTGCTGGACGCGCCCGACGAGACCGTCCCCGACCTGCGCGAGGACCTCGACCGGCTCGGCGACTCCCTGGTCGTCGTGGGCGGTGACGGGCTGTGGAACGTCCACGTGCACGTCGACGACGCGGGCGCGGCCATCGAGGCGGGCCTGAGGGCGGGCCGCCCGCACCGCATCCGCGTCACCTACCTGCACGCCGAGGAGCACCCGCAGGCGCCGTGCGCGGGACGAGCCGTGGTGGCGGTCACGGCGGCCGACGGGCTGGCCGAGCTGTTCGAGAGCTGCGGCGCGCGGGTGGTGCGCCGCGCGCCCGGCGCCGCGCCGCCGCTGGCGGTGCTGGCCGACGCGATCATCGCGGCGGGCGACGAGGTGGCGGTGCTGCCCAACGAGCCGGAGGTGCTGGCCCTGGCCGAGGCCGCCGCCGAACGGGCCCGCGACAGCGGCGTGCGCATCGCGGTCGTCCCCACCCGGGCGTCGGTGCAGTGCCTGGCGGCGCTGGCCGTGCACGACCCGCTGCGCCGCTTCCACGACGACGTGATCGCCATGACCCGGGCGGCGGGCGCCACCCGGTTCGGGCATCTGGAGGTGGCCGCCGGGGAGGCCATGACCAGCGTGGGCCTGTGCCAGCCCGGCGACGTCCTCGGCCTGATCGAGGGCGACGTCGCCATGATCGGCGCGGATCTCGCCGACGTGGCCCGGCAGGTGCTGGACCGGATGCTGTCGGGCGGCGGCGAGCTGGTCACCCTCATCGCCGGCGCGCACGCCCCGGCCGGGCTGGCGGCCGCGCTGGAGGACCACCTGCGCGAGCACCGGCCGGACGTGGAGGTCGTCGTCTACGACGGCCGCCAGGAGCGGTACCCCCTGCTCGTCGGGATCGAGTGACCCCGCCTCTGACGGCGCCGCGCGGTAGAAAGGGGGACGTGGCGAAACTCGACGAGCCGTTGCGCAAGGTCCTGGGGGACAGGACGGCCAAGGTGCTGGACAAGGGCCTGGACCTGCAGACCGTCGGCGACCTGCTGCACCACTATCCGCGCCGGTACGCCACCCGCGGCGAGCTCACCCCGCTCAACGACCTGCAGGACGGCGAGCACGTCACGGTGATGGCCGAGGTCGTCAAGGTGCAGGGCCGCACGCTGAGCCGCAGCCCCGGCTACGTCCTGGAGATCACCGTCACCGACGGCACCGGCGAGCTGAAGCTGAGCTTCTTCGGCCGCAAGGGCTCCTACCGGCCCGAACGGGAGCTGTCGCCGGGCACCCGCGGCCTGTTCGCCGGGAAGATCAGCACCTACCGCCCGCGCAGCGGCCGCGTGCAGCGCCAGCTGGCCCACCCCCAGTACAAGGTGGTCGCGGCGCGCGACGCCGAGGAGGCCGCCCAGGAGTGGGCCGACGAGATCATCCCGATCTACCCCTCCACCAAGGGCCTGGACATCGAGACGATCGGCAAGTCCGTCGGGGTCCTGCTGGACAACCTCGACGGCCTGGGGCTCGGCGACGACCCGCTGCCCGAGCCGATCCGGCGGCGCTACGGCTTCGTCGGCCTGCGCGAGGCGTACGAGGGCATCCACCGCCCCCGCGACTGGGAGGAGCTCGGCCGCGCCCGCAAACGGCTGAAGTGGGACGAGGCGTTCGTCCTGCAGATCGCCCTGGCCCGGCGCCGCCGTGCCGCGAGCGCCCTGCCCGCCAAACCGCGTCCCCCCGTCGCGGACGGCCTGCTCGACGCCTTCGACGCCCGCCTGCCGTTCGAGCTCACCAAGGGCCAGCGCCAGGTCGGCGACGAGATCGCCGCGGACCTGGCCCGCGAGCACCCCATGCACCGCCTTCTGCAGGGCGACGTCGGCGCGGGCAAGACGATCGTGGCGTTGCGGGCGATGTTGCAGGTGGTGGACGGGGGCGGGCAGGCGGCGCTGCTGGCGCCGACCGAGGTGCTGGCGCAGCAGCACTACCGGTCGATCACCGGGATGCTCGGGGAGCTGGCCCAGGCCGGGCAGATCGGCGGGGCCGACCACGCCACCCGGGTGGCGCTGCTGACCGGGTCGCAGGGCGCCAAGGCCCGCAAGGAGGCGCTGCTGGACGTGGCGTCCGGCGCCGCGGGCATCGTCGTCGGGACGCACGCGCTGCTGCAGGGGCACGTGCAGTTCGCCGACCTGGGCCTGGTGGTGGTGGACGAGCAGCACCGGTTCGGGGTCGAGCAGCGCGACGCGCTGCGCGAGAAGGTGTCCGGGGGGCGGCCCCACGTGCTGGTCATGACCGCCACGCCGATCCCCCGCACGGTCGCGATGACGGTGTTCGGCGACCTGGAGACCTCGGTGCTGGGGCAGCTGCCGGAGGGGCGGTCGGAGATCCGCACGCACGTGGTGCCCCCGGAGAAGCCCGCGTACTTCGCCCGCATCTGGGAGCGCATCAAGGAGGAGGCGCGGCAGGGCCGCCAGATCTACATCGTCTGCCCGCGCATCGGCGAGCAGGAGGGCGCCGAGGACGACGCCCCGGTGGTGGCCGAGGACGAGGCCGAACGGCGCTCCCCGCTGGGGATCATGGAGCTGCTGCCCCGGCTGGAGGGCGAGCTGCTGGCCGGGCTGCGCATCGGCGTCCTGCACGGCAAGCTGCACCCGGACGAGAAGGACGCGGTCATGCGCCGCTTCGCGGCGGGGGAGCTGGACGTGCTGCTGGCCACCACGGTCATCGAGGTCGGCGTGGACGTGCCGAACGCCACCGTCATGGTGATCATGGACGCGGACCGGTTCGGCGTCTCCCAGCTGCACCAGCTGCGCGGCCGCGTCGGCCGCGGCACGCTGCCCGGCCTGTGCCTGCTGGTCACCGACGCCGAGCCCGGCAGCGGGTCGCGTGAGCGGCTGGACGCGGTGGCCTCCACCACCGACGGGTTCCGGCTGTCCCGGCTGGACCTGGAGCAGCGCCGGGAGGGCGACGTGCTCGGCGCGGCCCAGGCCGGGCGCTCGTCCAGCCTGCGGCTGCTCACGCTGCAGCGCGACGAGGACGTCATCCGCGCCGCCCGCGAGGAGGCCACGCGGCTGGTGGACGAGGACCCCGACCTGGCCGGGCATCCCGCGCTCGCCGACGAGCTGGCCGCCCTCCTGGACGAGGACCGCGCCGACTACCTGGAGAAGGCCTGACCTGGCACGGGCCGCGTCCGGTCCTGTGACGGACGCCATGGCGAGAATTTCCTATTTAATAGGTTGACTTGGTGGGTTTTTTCGATGACGATGGGGTCGTGTCTCCGATCCGGCCCCTGACCGCCCGCCTGCACGTCGACTTCCGGCGCCAGGCCAGCGCGTTGTGTCCGCGCCGCTGAACCGACGTCCACAGGTTCCGACGGCACCGGAGGCATTCCCCCATGACGACCACCGACTACAGCGGGCCCGCCGAGCTGGACGGGCTCCTGCGCGACCCCGGACCCGAGGTGCGCGCCGCCGCCCTCCACGGCCTGGCCGGGAGGGCCCGCGCCGGCCGCGCCCCGCTGGCCGCCGGCGACACCTTCGCCTGGGCGCTGGCCGACGCCGATCCCGGCGTCCGCCGCGTCGCCGCCGACGCGCTGCGCGACCTGCCCGAGCTGTACCTCGGGGAGGAGGGCGTCGAGGCGCTGCTGCTGGCCCGGTCCCACAGCGTTGATCCGTATGTGCGCGAGGCCGCCGCCGAGGTGCTGGCCGTCCTCACCCAGACGGCCTGCGAGCTGTACGCGCAGGGCCTGCACGACGGGGAGCCGCACCTGCGGGTACAG
The DNA here is from genome assembly GCF_040642915.1 of Actinomadura sp. NPDC047616. Lineage (NCBI taxonomy): Bacteria > Bacillati > Actinomycetota > Actinomycetes > Streptosporangiales > Thermomonosporaceae > Actinomadura > Actinomadura sp. NPDC047616. The sequence goes on along the minus strand of NZ_JBEYTB010000003.1, from coordinate 444,316 downwards.
GCCGTCCTCGGGCTCGTCGCCCTGCGTGCCGCGGCCGAGGTCGCCGACGCCGCCGACGACCCGGCGCGGGAGGTGCGGGTCGCGGTCGCCGAGGGACTCGCCAGACTGGCCCGGCCCGCCGGGCTGCCCGCCCTGGAGCACCTGCTCGCCGACCACGACCCGGTGGTGCGGATGGCCGCGCTGGACGCCGCCGCCGGGCTGCGCGTGCCCGAGCCGCTGGCCGGACGCGTCGTCACCGCCCTCGCCCACCCCAGCTGGCAGGTGCGGCGACGCGCGGCGCTGGCCCTGGGCGCCGCCGACGACCCGGAAACGGCGGTCCCGCCGCTCGTGCGGGCGCTGCGTGACCGTATCGTGGACGTGCGACGCGCAGCGGTCCAGTCTCTGGAACGATGGGCTTCGCACCGACCGGACGTGCTCACCGCCCTCACCGAGGCGCTGGCCGATCCGGATCCGGGTGTGCGCACGCAGGTCCGCTGGGCGCTGGCCTGACGGCTGGCGGCGCACACGGGCCCGGCACGGGCCCGATACCGGCGTGGGCGGGGCGTCCTGGGGTGGGGACGCCTCGCCCGCCTTATCTCACGGCCGCCATCCGAGCGCCGCGATACTGAGGGCATGACGAGGGTCATTGCGGGGAGTGCCGGCGGGCGGCGGCTGGTCGTGCCGGCGGGGCGGGACACGCGGCCTACCAGCGACCGCGCCCGGGAGGGGCTGTTCTCCACCATCGGCGCACTGCTCGGGCCGCTGGACGGGCTGCGCGTCGTCGACCTGTACGCGGGATCGGGTGCCGTCGGCCTGGAGGCGCTGTCCCGGGGGGCCGCGCATGCGCTGCTGGTGGAGTCGCATCCGCGCGCGGTCAAAGTCATCCGGGAGAACGTGGCCGCCCTGGGCCTGCCGGGTGCGCGCGTCTGCGCCGACCGGGTGGAACGCGTCGTACGGCGGCCCCCGGACGAGCCGTACGACCTCGTCTTCGCCGACCCCCCGTACGCGCTGTCCGACGACGCCGTGACGAGTCTCCTGGAGACGCTGCGGGACCAGCGCTGGACGGCCCCCGACGCCCTCGTCGTCGTCGAACGGGCGGCGCGCGGCGCCCCGCCCCAGTGGCCCGAGGGCTATCTCGCCGAGCGGGACCGGCGTTACGGTGAGGCCGTGTTCTGGTACGGCCGCGCCGTGGAGCGGTCGTAGGAGCAACCGGCGCCCCTGGGGGTATGGCTCCGGATGATGCGCGGCACCGACAAGGCAGTGAGGCGGACCTGGGTCCTCACGGTCGTCATGGTGCTCGCGCTCATGGCCAACGTCACCTACCTCCAGGGCTTCGACGCCCAGAACCTGCGCGACGACCGGCTCAACGCGCGGCAGTTCCAGAACCGCAACAAGATCGCGCGCGGGCCGATCGTGGCGGGCGGCGAGCGGCTCGCCTGGTCGCGGCAGGTGCCCGGCGAGCGCACTTACCAGCGCCGCTACCTGGACGGCAGGGTGTTCGCGCCGGTCACCGGATACTTCTCGCGGTTCTCCCAGAGCGGCCTGGAGGACGCGGGCAACCACATCCTGGACGGCACCGACCCCCGCCTGGCCACCACCAGCCTGGTCGACCGGATCCTCGGCAAGAAGATCCCGGGCGGCACCGTCGAGGCCACCGTCGACCCGGACGCCCAGCGCGCCGCCTACCAGGCGCTGGCCGCCTCCGGGGCCCGGCGCGGCGCCGCCGTCGCGCTCGACGCGTCCACCGGCGCCGTTCTGGTGCTGGCGTCCACGCCGTCCTACGACGCCAACGAGGTGTCGACCCTGGACGCCGGGCGGGCCGACGCGGCGTTCCGCAGGCTCAACGCCGACCCCCTCAAGCCGATGCTGAACAAGGCGACCGGCGAGCTGTTCCCGCCCGGGTCCACGTTCAAGGCCGTCGTCGCGGCGGCCGCGATGACGGCGGGCGCCGACGAGAACACCCGGGTCCGGGCGGGCCGCGCCTACCGGCCGAGGGGCGCCGGACAGGCGATCAACAACGACGCCGCCGACATCGGCGGCCAGTGCGACCAGGCGGCCATCCCGCTGATCGACGCCTTCGCCCAGTCCTGCAACACCACGTTCGCGTACATGGGGGCCGAGCAGCCCGGCAACGCCGCCGTGGCCGACCAGGCGGCCAGGTTCGGCTTCGGCGGCCGCATCGCGATCGCCGACGGCGTGAACAGCGCGGCCAGCTCCTACCCGCGCACCGACCAGCCCGCGTTGGCCGCGCTGGGCGCGATCGGGCAGGGCAGCACCGTCGCCACGCCGCTGCAGATGGCCATGGTCGCGGCCGCGGCGGTCAACGACGGGCAGGTCATGAAGCCGTACCTGGTGGACCGGCTGCTGGGCGCCGACGGGTCGCCGGTGGAGAAGACCCGGCCGCGCCGCCTGGGCCGCGCCCTCTCCGCCGACCAGGCCCGGCGGATGCGCGACATGATGGAGGCCGTGGTGCGGGAAGGTACCGGAAAGACCCTGCAAGGCAGCGCCGTGCTGGGCGGTAAGACCGGCACCGCCGACGTGGAGAGCGCCTCGTACAACGACCGGTGGTTCATCGGCTTCGGCCCGCGCTCCGACCCCCGCTACGCCGTCGCGGTGATGACCGAGGCCCCCGGATACGGCATCAACTCCGGCCCCATCGCGGCCCGCGTCATCGAGGCCCTCGGCTAGCCGGAACGCGGGGTGTGGCCGGCCGCGGGCGGGGCAGGAGCCCGGGTGAAAGCGCACCGAACGCGGTTTGGTACGGTCGCGCCGCAGGTCGCAACCGCGGGACCGAAGGGGCTAACCTCGTGCGCCGTGTCGTCTGTCCGGGATCGTTCGACCCCGTCACCAATGGGCATCTCGACATCATCAGCCGGGCCTCCCGCCTCTACGACGAGGTGGTCGTCGCCGTTCTGATCAACAAAGCCAAGAAGAGCCTGTTCACCGTCGACGAGCGCGTCGACATGATCGCCGAGGTCACCAAGGAGTACGGCAACGTCAAGGTGGACAAGTTCTACGGCCTGACCGTCGACTACTGCCGGGAGCAGAACATCCCGGTGATCGTCCGGGGGCTGCGCGCCGTCAGCGACTACGAGTACGAGCTGCAGATGGCGCAGATGAACCACCGCATCGCCGGGGTGGAGACGCTGTTCATGGCCACCAACCCCGAGTACGCGTTCCTGTCGTCCAGCCTCATGAAGGAGGTCGTGCGGTTCGGCGGGGACATCTCCGGGCTGGTGCCCGACATCGTCCACGAGCGGCTCGTCGAACGCCTCCAGGAACCCACCGCCTGAACCGGCGCCGGACGCCCCGGGTCGCCCTGAGTTGGGTGCGGGCCGTACGGTTCGGTACCCTGGGAAATCGGCCTGGAGCGACGGCCGTGATCCACCATGCGTCACGAAAGTAGGAATCCTCTGTCCCGCCTCGACTCGACCCGCCCGCTGGTGCTCGACACCCGAGCGCTGAGCCGGCAACCCGGGTCGTCGCGTGAGGAGACCCTGGTCGTGCCCGCCCCGGAGGATTTCGGCGTCGAGATGGTGGGCGTTCCCGAGGGCGCGGACCTGGAACTGGACCTGCGGTTCGAGGCGGTGCTGGAGGGCGTGCTCGTGACCGGGACGGTGCGCGTGCCCCTGGAGGGGGAGTGCGCGCGCTGCCTGGACCCGATCGCCTCGACCTTCGAGGCGGACTTCCAGGAGCTGTTCGTCTATCCTGACACCCGCTCCGGCGGGCACGCGGAGGACGACGAGCTCCGACTCGAGGACGACCTCATCGACCTCGAACCCGTGCTGCGGGACGCGGTGGTGCTGGCGCTGCCGCTGTCCCCGCTGTGCCGGGAGGACTGCCCGGGGCTGTGCCCGGACTGCGGCGCGCGGCTGGCCGACGTCGGCCCGGAGCACCGCCACGAGGCGGCCGACCCCAGGTGGGAGGCCCTTCGGGGCCTGCTTCCCCCGGATCTGCCTCCGGGCGGGAGCGGACCACACGACCGACGAGAAGGAAAGCAGGAGGGCTGACGTGGCCGTCCCCAAGCGGAAGAAGTCGCGCAGCAACACGCGGCACCGGCGTGCGCAGTGGAAGGCCACCGCGCCGAACCTGATCGAGTGCCCGACGTGCCGCGACAAGAAGCTCCCGCACGTCGCGTGCCAGACGTGCGGCACCTACGACCGGCGGCAGGTCATCACCCCGTCGGCCTGACCTACGTACCACGGGGGGCGGATCCGCGCGCGGCGCGGCCGCCCCTTGAGGTGCTTTCGCCATCGACCACCCGGCGGGCCGGGTCCGGCGCGGGCGAGCGAGGTCGGGGACGGGCGCCCGAGGCCGTGGTGCACGCCGGGAAAGGCCCCCTGGGCCGGTCGACCGGCGCGCACCTCGTCTTCGCGGAACTCTCCTCGCCGCACCGTCCCGTGCCGTCCGGCCGGTCGCCCGCCGTGACGGCAGCCGCGGCGCACGCGGCTGCGGGGCCTTGCGAGGAGGGCCTGTGAGCGCCAAGAAACCCGAACCCGTGCCCGCCGACCGCGCCGAACTCGTCGCCGCGCTCGGCGTGGACGTCTCCGACGAACTGCTGGAACGGGCGCTGACGCACCGTTCGTACGCCTACGAGAACGGCGGCCTGCCCACCAACGAGCGCCTGGAGTTCCTCGGCGACTCGGTGCTGGGCCTGGTCGTCACCGACACCCTGTTCCGCGGCCACCCCGACCTGCCCGAGGGGCAGCTGGCCAAGCTGCGCGCCGCCGTGGTCAACATGCGGGCGCTGGCGGGCGTGGCGCGGTCGCTGGGCGTGGGCGCCCACATCCGGCTCGGCCGGGGCGAGGAGGGCACCGGCGGCCGCGACAAGGCGTCCATCCTCGCCGACACCCTGGAGGCGCTGATCGGCGCCGTCTACCTGGACCGCGGCCTGGACGAGGCGTCCGCGCTGGTGCACCGGCTGTTCGACCCGCTGATCGCCCGTTCGGCGGGCCTGGGCGCGGGCCTGGACTGGAAGACCTCGCTGCAGGAGCTGACCGCGGTCGAGGAGCTGGGCGTGCCCGAGTACCACGTCGCCGAGAGCGGGCCCGACCACCAGAAGACCTTCCGCGCGTCCGTCCGGGTCGGCGGCGTCACCTACGGCTCGGGCGAGGGCCGCAGCAAGAAGGAGGCCGAGCAGCACGCCGCCGAGGCCGCCTGGAACGCCATCCGCGAGATGGCCGTGCGGCGGGAGGCCGCCAACGGACCCGAGCGGGACGCGCCGGGCGGCGGCGCGCGCGACGTCTCCGGTAACGGCGCCGCCGACGACGGCGCGGGCACGTCCGGGCGCCCGTAGTCTGGCGACATGATCGGATTCGCCGTGCACGCCCCGGGGGCCCGGGATGCCTGAGCTGCCCGAGGTCGAGGTCGTCCGGCGCGGGCTGGAACGCCATGTGGCCGGCCGCACGATCAGGTCCGCCGAGGTGCTGCACCCGCGTGCGGTGCGCCGCCACGTCCCCGGCCCCGACGACTTCGCCGCCCGCCTGCCCGGCCGCACGGTGGACGTGCCGCGCCGCCGCGGCAAGTACCTGTGGCTGCCCCTGACCGGCCCGGGGAGCGCGTCCGGCGACGGCGCGGGCGAGGCGCTGCTGGCCCATCTGGGCATGAGCGGGCAGCTGCTCGTCGGGGATCCCGGCCGGGCCCTGGAGAAGCACCTGCGGATACGGATCGTGTTCGACGACGACGGGCACGACCTGCGGTTCGTCGACCAGCGGACGTTCGGCCACCTGATGCTGACCGAGCTGGTCCCCGACGCCTTCGCCCCGTCGGTGGCGGTGGCGACGATGGCGTCCGTTCCGGAACCGATCGCGCACATCGCGGCCGACCCGCTGGAGGACGCCTTCGACGACGAGGCGTTCTACCGGGCGCTGCGCCGCAGGCACACCGGGGTCAAGCGGGCCCTTCTGGACCAGTCGCTGGTCAGCGGCGTGGGCAACATCTACGCCGACGAGGCGCTGTGGCGGGCGCGGCTGCACTGGGCGCGTCCCACCGAGACCCTCACCCGCGCCGAGGTGCGGCGCCTGCTGGAGGCGGCGCGCGAGGTCATGACGGCGGCGCTGGCGGTGGGCGGCACCTCGTTCGACAGCCTCTACGTCAACGTCAACGGCGAGAGCGGCTACTTCGACCGCTCCCTGGACGTGTACGGGCGCAGGGACGAGCCGTGCCGGCGCTGCGGCTCGCCGATCCGGCGCGACGCGTTCATGAACCGCTCGTCCTACAGTTGCCCGAAGTGCCAGCCGCGTCCCCGCCGGGCGCGCTACTGAAGGGCCGTGGGGGAGGGCTGTGACCGACGAGGCGACGGTGCGGCTGACCGCGTGGGTGCGGGGCCGGGTGCAGGGCGTGGGGTTCCGCTGGTGGACGCGGTCCCGGGCGCTGGAGCTGGGCCTGGCGGGCAGCGCCACCAACCTGCGGGACGGCCGGGTGGAGGTGGTCGCCGAAGGGCCGCGTACGGCCTGTGAGCGGCTGCTGGAGCTCCTGCGCGGCCCGGGCACACCCGGACAGGTGACCGGCGTCGCCGAGCGCTGGAGCGAGCCGCGTGGCGCCGTCGGCTTCGAGGAGCGCTGACCGGCGTCCCGGGGCGGGGCCGCTGACCTGCGGGAAGGCGGGCGGCGCGCACGCCGGGGCGAGGACCCGATGATCGGGTAGGGAATTCCGGTTTGTACCTGCTAAACTAGTGACGACAGGTTGTTACCGGCCTGTGATGTGCGTCTTGACCAGGACACCGGCCGGTGCGACTCTAGACGATACGCGCACCAACACTTCGTTGCTCTTCGTGCGCGATCCCTGCTGGTTACTCAGCGTGGAGGACCCTTAGTCATGGCGAAGGCTCTACTCGGCCACGTCGGCGGTCCCGACCCCCGGATGGTCGCGGAGATGCGGCGCCTGCAGCAGCGCGTACGTGATCTGGAAGCCGAGCTGGTACGGCTTCAGGCGGAGAACGACGCGCTCGCTTCGGCGGCAGACGACGACGTTATCTCGCTCGGGGTGAAGGACCGCGAACCGGCGCTGACCTGATCGGCGCCTTTTCCATCGAAACAACACAGGGACGCCGAGTCGGGCGTCCCTATTGTTTTGCACCTTTTTACCGGTCGTTGGTGATGTTCCCCACGGGGCGGCACGTCCTCGGCACGCCGCGCGAGATGTCGCGGCCGGGCCCGGTGCCGCCCGAGAAGCTCCAGGTGGGCCGGGGTGCGTCGCATCCGGCACGGCCCGTCGTGGCAGCCGCCGGACATCCAGCCCGCCGGACGTGACGGCATCCGCCCCCGGATCCGGCAGACCATCAGGGCGACGCCGCGTCCCCGCGCGGCCGGACGGAAGCGCCTTTTCCCTCGCGACCGCCTGTCCCGCCGGGACGGACGGAAGAGCGGGCAGACAGCCGTAGCCGGGCGGCACCCCGCCTCGACCGGGTCGGCGCCGTCCACGCCCGGCCACCAGCGCCCCTCGCCGCGTCGGCAGTGCCGACCCCCTCCCCGATCGCCGCTTCCGTAAACGCGGTTTCCGCCGACGACGTTCGGCTGATACGGGCGGACCCCGGCACATCGGGCGTGGCACATTAGAAGGGAACGGCAGCGCGGATGCCGGGCCAGGGGCGTCTTGGCCGGTATCGTTCGACAAGCTCCCGGCCCTGCCGCCGGGAATGCGCCACGGGGCCGCCCGTCTGGGGGACGTAGGGGTGGCCCGCACAAAGAGCGTTTCGGGGGCGTGGCCCTGCGCGATCCGTCGAGGAGGACAGCGAGCGCGTGTACCTGAAAAGCCTGACGCTGCGCGGCTTCAAGTCCTTCGCGTCCTCCACGACCCTGAAGTTCGAACCCGGCATCACCTGCGTCGTCGGGCCGAACGGGTCGGGCAAGTCCAACGTCGTCGACGCGCTGGCCTGGGTGATGGGCGAGCAGGGCGCCAAGTCCCTGCGCGGCGGCAAGATGGAGGACGTCATCTTCGCCGGGACCGCCAGCCGCCCCCCGCTGGGCCGCGCCGAGGTCGTCCTCACCATCGACAACGCCGACGGCGCCCTGCCCATCGACTACACCGAGGTCACCATCAGCCGGCTGATGTTCCGGTCCGGGCAGAGCGAGTACGCCATCAACGGCGACCCGTGCCGCCTGCTGGACATCCAGGAGCTGCTGTCGGACTCCGGCATCGGCCGCGAGATGCACGTGATCATCGGGCAGGGGCAGCTGGACCGGGTGCTGCACTCCGGCCCCGAGGGCCGCCGGGCGGTGATCGAGGAGGCCGCCGGCGTCCTCAAGCACCGCAAGCGCAAGGAGAAGGCGCTGCGCAAGCTGGACTCCATGCAGGCCAACCTGACGCGCGTGCAGGACCTGGTCGGCGAGCTGCGCCGCCAGCTCAAGCCCCTCGGCCGGCAGGCCGAGATCGCCCGCCGGGCCGCGGTCATCCAGGCCGACCTGCGCGACGCCCGGCTGCGGCTGCTCGCCGACGACCTGGTCACCCTGCGCACCAGGCTGGAGCAGGAGGCCGCCGACGAGGCCGCCGTGCGGGAGCGGCGCGCCGAGACCGAACGCGCCCTGGCCGAGGCGCAGCGCCGCGAGGGCGAGCTGGAGGCCGAGGAGGCCATCGAGGCGCCCAAGCTGGCGCAGGTCCAGGACACCTGGTTCAAGCTGTCGGCGCTGCGGGAACGGCTGCGCGGCGTCGCCGACCTGGCCGCCGAACGGCACCGCAACGCCACCGAGGCGCACCAGGAGGAGCGGCGCGGCCGCGACCCCGAGGAGCTGGAACGCGAGGCCGCGCAGATCCGCGAGCAGGAGGAGATGCAGCGCGCCGCCCTGGAGGAGGCCCAGGCCGGGCTGGACGGCGCCGTCGCCGAACGCTCCGGCGCCGAGGAGGCCCTCGCCGCCGAGGAGCGCCGCCTGCAGGCCGCCGCGCGCGCCGCCGCCGACCGCCGCGAGGAACTGGCCCGGTTGCGCGGACGTGTGGAGGCGCTGCGCAGCAAGGTCCACGCGGGCGAGTCGGAGATCGGCCGTCTCGCCGAGGCCCGCGCCGAGGCCGAGGCGCGCGCGGAGGCGGCCCAGGCCGAGTACGAGGCGTACGAGGGCGAGGTCGTCGAGGACCCCGAACTCGTCGCCGAACACGAGCTCGCCCAGGAGACCCTGGCCACCGCCAAGGAGGCCCTTGAGGAGGCCCGTGCCGCCGTGGACGGGCCCCGCCAGCAGTTGAAGGCGGCCCGCGCGGCCGTGGCGGCGGCCCGTTCGGCCGACCAGGCCGCCCAGAAGAACGTGACGGCCCTGCAGGCCCGTATCGAGGCGTTGAACCTGACCCTGGGGTCGGCGGCCGACGGCGGGGAGGCGCTGCTCGCCGCCGGCTCTGACGGCTCCCTGCGGGGCGTCCTCGGTACGGTGGCGTCGCTGCTCACCGTGCGGCCCGGCTACGAGACGGCCGTGGCCGCCGCGCTGGGCGGCGCCGCCGAGGCCATCGCGGTCGGCTCGCTGGACACGGCGGAGGCCGCGCTGACGCTGCTGCGCGCACGCGACGCGGGACGGGCCGGCCTGGTCGTCGGAGGCGGGGCGGAGGCGCCGCCGGACGACCGCCTGCCCGGCGTCGACTACGCGGCCGACGCGGTGACCGTCCCCGACGAGATCCGTCCGGCCCTGCGGCACCTGCTGCGCGACGTGGCCGTGGTGGACGACGTGGCGGCCGCCGCCGAGCTCGTCCGGCGCGAGCCGGGCCTGCGCGCCGTCACCCGCGACGGCGACCTCGTCGGCGCCCACTGGGCCCAGGGCGGCGCCGCAGGAGGCGCCCAGAGCCTGCTGCAGATGCGCGCCACCCTCGACCAGGCCACCGAGGACCTCGCCGCCGCCGAGGCCGCCGCCGAACGCAGCGCCGCCGACCTCGCCGAGGCCGTCGAGGCCGAGCAGCAGGCCCAGAGCGCCCTGGACGCCGCCCAGGCGGCCGTCAACCAGGCCCAGTCGGGCGTCAATCAGGCCCAGAGCGACCTGGACCGCGTCCGCGGCAGGCTGCGCGAGTTCGAGAGCAAGGCCGCCCAGGAGGCCAAGCAGGCCGCCCGGCTGGAGGCGGGCGTGCGCGCCGCGCGCGGCGAGGTGGAGCGACTCACCAAGGCGCTGGACGCGGCCAACGAGTCCCTGGAACGCGACGCCCAGGCCGCCGAGGAGCTGGCCCTGCGGCTGGCCGAAGCGGAGGAGGCCGCCGAGGTCGCCGACGACGCCGGGCACGACACCGAGGCCCGCGACGAGCTGGCGGCCCGCTGCCAGGAGCTGCGCGCCGCCGAGATGGAGGCGCGCCTGGCGGTCCGCACCGCCGAGGAGCGCGTCCAGGCCATCGCCGGCCGCGCCGACGCGCTGGAACGCGCCGCCCGCCGCGAACGCGAGGAACGCGTCCGGGCCGAACGCCGCCGCGCCCGCCGCCAACGCCAGGCCAAGATCGCCCAGGCGGTGCTGTCGGGCGCCCGGCAGTCCCTGGACCGCATCGAGGTGTCGCTGTCGGCGGCGGTCGCGCAGCGCGAGGCCGCCGAACGCGCCCGCGCCGCCCGCGAGTCGGAGCTGAAGGTGGTGCGCACCCAGGTCCGGGAGCTGTCGAGCACCCTGGAACGGCTGGTCAACGTCGTGCACGGCAGCGAGGTCGCCCGCGCCGAGCAGCGGCTGCGGCTGGAGCAGATGGAGCAGCGGGCGCTGGAGGAGTTCGGCCTGGAGGTCGAGGCGCTGATCAACGAGTACGGGCCCGACCAGCCCGTCCCGCCCGGCCCCGAGGCGGGGGAGGACGCCCGGCCCGTCCCGTACGACCGGGCGGCCCAGGAGAAGCGCGCCAAGACCGCCGAACGCCAGCTCAACCAGCTCGGCAAGGTCAACCCGCTGGCCCTGGAGGAGTTCGCCGCCCTGGAGGAACGCCACGCGTTCCTCACCAACCAGCTGGAGGACCTGAAGAAGACCCGCCGCGAGCTGCTGGGCATCGTCAAGGAGGTCGACGACCGCGTTCAGCAGGTCTTCGGCACCGCCTACGAGGACACCGCCCGCGAGTTCGAGCGGATCTTCGTGCGGCTGTTCCCCGGCGGCGAGGGCAGCCTGTCGCTCACCGACCCCGAGAACCTGCTCGAGACGGGCGTGGAGGTCGCCGCCCGCCCGCCCGGCAAGAAGGTCAAGCGGCTGTCGCTGCTGTCGGGCGGCGAACGCTCCCTGGTGGCGATCGCGTTCCTGGTGGCGGTGTTCAAGGCCCGCCCGTCCCCGTTCTACGTGCTGGACGAGGTGGAGGCCGCCCTCGACGACACCAACACCCAGCGCCTGCTCACGGTGTTCGAGGAACTGCGGGAGAACTCCCAGCTCATCATCATCACCCACCAGAAGCGCACGATGGAGGGCGCCGACGCCCTCTACGGCGTCAGCATGCGCGGCGACGGCGTCACCCAGGTCGTCAGCCAGCGCCTGCGCGAACCCGAACCCGCCTAGCCCGCCCGCCTAGCCCGCCCGCCCTGCCCGCCTGGCCTGTCCCGGACGAGACGGCCGGATGACCGTGAGCCGACGGGAGGAGGGACGCCCAGGGCGGGTAGTGGACCGGTGGTCGGCGCATCGGCGCCGGTCTGGAAAACTGGGGACGCTATGGAGTATCTGATCCTCATCGCCGGGCTGACCGTCCTCGCGCTCGTCGTGGGCGGCGTGTTGTTCTTGCGGCCCGGCCGCCGCAAGCCCCGCCCGCCCGTCGAGCCTCCGGCGCCGCCCACCGTGACGGGCGCCGGCACCGTCACCGTCGAGGAGGAGGATCGGGCGGCGACGACGCTTGAGCGCGCGCCGCCGGTGGAGGCGCCGCCCGCCCCGCCCAAGCCCGAGATCGAGGTCCCGCCGCCGTCGGCGGGACGGCTGGTGCGGCTGCGGGCGCGGCTGGCCCGGTCGCAGAACGCCTTCGGCCGCACCCTGCTCGGCCTGCTGTCGCGCGAGACGCTGGACGAGGACGCCTGGGAGGAGATCGAGGACACGCTCATCGGCGCCGACATCGGCGTGAGCGTGGCCCGGCAGATCACCGACGACCTGCGCACCCGCGTGCAGGTGCTGGGCGCCCGCACCCCCGAGGAGGTGCGCGCCCTGCTCAAGGAGGAGCTGGTCAAGCAGATCGGCCCGGACCTGGACCGCTCGCTGCGCACCGCGCGGCACGGCAACCGCCCGGCGGTGCTGCTGGTCGTCGGCGTCAACGGCACCGGCAAGACCACCACCTGCGGCAAGCTGGCCCGGGTGCTGGTCGGCGACGGCAACAGCGTGGTGCTCGGCGCCGCCGACACCTTCCGCGCCGCCGCCGCCGACCAGCTGGTGACGTGGGGCTCGCGGGTGGGCGCCGAGGTGGTGCGCCGCGACGAGGGCGCCGACCCCGCCAGCGTCGCGTTCGAGGCCGTCAAGACCGGCATCGACACCAAGGTCGACACGGTGATCGTCGACACCGCCGGGCGCCTGCACACCAAGACCGGGCTGATGGACGAGCTCGGCAAGGTCAAGCGCGTGGTGGAGAAGCAGGCCGAGGTGGACGAGGTGCTGCTGGTGCTGGACGCCACCACCGGCCAGAACGGCCTGCAGCAGGCCCGCGTGTTCGCCGAGGTCGTCAACGTCACCGGCATCGTGCTCACCAAGCTGGACGGCACCGCCAAGGGCGGCATCGTCGTGCAGGTGCAGCGCGAGCTCGGCGTCCCGGTCAAGCTGGTGGGGCTGGGCGAGGGGCCCGACGACCTCGCCCCGTTCGAGCCCGAGGCGTTCGTCGACGCCATTCTCGGGGACTGAGCCGGCGCTCCGTCCGCCGGAACGATTCCGTCACATACGCCCCAGTGGCACCACAGGTGCCGCTGGGGCGTTCTTCTTTGCTGGTTTCGGACGCCTGTCAAGGCGTGTTACGTCCGTCGAAGACGGCCGGAAAACGCGAAACAACGGCCGGTGAGGGTTTCGAAACACTTCAGAAACATCCCTGTGGCGGGTTTCACACCGTAGAAACACAAGGGCCTTTCGGGTGAAACGGCTTCCTAACACGCTCTGAGCAGTCCAAGTTCCGTGTCGAGGAGGGACTCTCCCCGAGATGAAGATCGATAGCGGCAGTACCGCCTGGATGCTGGTGAGCACGGCGCTCGTGCTGCTCATGACGCCCGGAGTGGCCTTCTTCTACGGCGGCATGAGCCGGGCCAAGAGCGTGCTCAACATGATGATGATGAGCTTCGCCAGCATCGCCGTGGTGGGGATGATCTGGGTCGTGTACGGCTACTCGCTCGCCTTCGGCGACGGAGGGGGGCTCAGCTCGTTCATCGGGGGATTCGGCGACGCGGGCCTGGTCGGGCTGGAGAAGGCGGCCACGGCCGACGACGGCTCGGGCATCCCGCAGCTGGTGTTCGTGGCCTTCCAGGCGACGTTCGCCATCATCACCGTCGCGCTGATCAGCGGCGCGGTGGCCGACCGCGCCAAGTTCGGCGCCTGGCTGGTGTTCACCGTGGTGTGGGCGACCCTGGTGTACCTGCCGATCGCGCACTGGGTGTGGTGGTCCAACGGCGACGACAAGGCCGGGTGGATCTTCGACCTGGGAGCGCTGGACTTCGCCGGCGGGACGGTGGTGCACATCAACTCCGGTGTCGCGGCCCTGGCGCTCGCCCTGGTCCTCGGCAGGCGCAAGAACTGGCCGAAGGAGCCGAGCCGCCCGCACAACCTGCCGTTCGTGCTGCTGGGCGCCGCGCTGCTGTGGTTCGGCTGGTTCGGGTTCAACGCCGGGTCCGCGCTGGCCGCCAACGAGACCGCCGCGGTGGCGTTCATCAACACCATGGTCGCCACCTGCGCCGCCGGGTTCGCCTGGATCGTGGTCGAGAAGCTGCGCGACGGCGCGTTCACCACGCTGGGCATGGCCTCCGGCATCGTCGCGGGCCTGGTCGCCATCACCCCGGCCTGCGCGTTCGTCACGCCGATCGGCGCGATCGCGCTCGGCCTGGTCGCCGGCGCGGTGTGCGCGTTCGCGGTCGGCCTGAAGTACAAGCTGGGCTACGACGACTCGCTGGACGTCGTCGGCGTCCACATGGTCGGCGGCATCGTCGGCGCGCTGCTGATCGGCGTCCTGGCCACCACGGCCGTCAACGACGCCGGCGCCGACGGGCTGCTGGCGGGCGGCGGGCTCGGCCTGCTGGGCAAGCAGGCGGTGGCCGTCGTGGCCACCCTCGCCTACTCGTTCGTGGCGACGTTCGTCATCGCCAAGGTCATCGACCTGGTCATGGGCTTCCGGATCCCCGAGGACGAGGAGCTCAGCGGGATCGACACCGCCACGCACGCCGAGACCGCCTACGATTTCGGCGGTGTGCCGTCCGGGACGTCGCTGGCCGCGGCCGCGTCCCACAAGTCCCCCGCCGTCTCCGAGGGCGGCGCCGCTTCGACCAAGAAGGTGCAGGCCGACGCATGAAGCTGGTCACCGCTGTCATCAAGCCGTTCAAGCTGGACGAGGTGAAGGCGGCCCTGGAGACCTTCGGGGTCAAGGGGCTGACCGTCAGCGAGGCCAGCGGCTACGGCCGCCAGAAGGGGCACACCGAGGTGTACCGGGGCGCCGAGTACAAGGTCGACCTGGTGCCCAAGCTGCGCGTGGAGATCCTCGTCGACGACGAGGACGCCGCCGACGTCATCGACGTGGTCGTCAAGGCCGCGCAGACCGGCAAGATCGGCGACGGCAAGGTGTGGGCCGTCCCGGTGGAGACCGTCGTGCGCGTGCGCACCGGCGAGACCGGCCCCGAGGCCCTGTAGGTCACCGCGTGGCCCTCGTTCACGGAACATCCGGGGGAGAGATCGAGGAGACCCGTTCGGCGACCGGCACGGGCGGCACCACGGACACGGCCCGCGCAGCACTGGCGGCTGCGCGGGCCGCGCGCGCCGACGAGCTGGACCGCTGGCTGACCGGTCTGTTGGCGAGGGAGCGCGTGCCGCACCGGGACGCCCCCGCGCGGGGGGTGGCCCTGCTGGCGGTGGGCAGCCACGCCCGCCGCGAGCTGACCCCTGGCGGCGACCTGGACCTGGTGCTGGTGCACGACGGCCACCCCGAGATCGCCGACATCGCCGACCGGGTCTGGTATCCGATCTGGGACGCGGGACTGCGGCTGGACCACTCGGTGCGCACGGTGACCGAGGCGCGGGCCGTGGCGCGCGCCGACATGAAGGCGGCGCTCGGGCTGCTGTCGGCCCGTCCGATCGCCGGCGACCGCGCCCTGGTCGGCGAGCTGCGCGCCGCCGTGCTGGCCGACTGGCGGGCCGACGCCGGCCGGCGGCTGGCCGAGCTGGCGGGCATGTGCCGCGAGCGCTGGCGGTCCCAGGGGGAGCTGGCGTTCCTGCTGGAACCCGACGTCAAGGAGGCGCACGGCGGGCTGCGCGACGTGCACGTCATGCAGGCGGTCGCGGCGTCCTGGGTGGCGTCGGCGCCCGGCGAGCGCGTCCGCGCCGCCCACGGCCTGCTGCTGGACGTCCGGCACGCGCTGCACGAGGTCACCGGCCGCGCCACCGACCGGCTGGTCCTCCAGGAGCACGAACCGGTCGCGCACACCCTCGGCCTCCTCGACGCCGACGTGCTGCTGCGCGCCGTCGCCGAGGCCGCCCGGACGATCACCTACGCGGGCGACGACCTGTGGCGCCGCGTCGAACGCTTCTGCGCCTCCCGCCGCGGCACCGGCACCCCGCGCTCACTGCCGCCCGCCGCCGAGACCGAGGTCCGTCCCGGCCCGGCGATGAGCGCCGGGGCGGGCGCCGGGCGGGCGCCGGGACGCGGCGTGGCGCGCGGGGTGGAGCGCAAGCCGGTGGGGGACGGCGCCGTCGAGCACGACGGCGAGGTCGTCCTCGCCCGGGGCGCCGACCTCGACGACCCCGCCCTGGTGCTGCGCGTCGCCGCCGCGGCGGCCCAGGCGGGCCTGCCGCTGGCCCCCGCCACGGTCGACCGGCTCGCCGAACGCGCCGCGCTGCCGTCCGCGCCCTGGCCCGACGCGGCCCGCGACGCCCTCGTCGCCCTGCTGGGGGCGGGCGGCGCCGCCATCGGCGTGTGGGAGGCCCTGGACCAGGCCGGGCTGATCGTCCGGCTCATCCCCGACTGGGAACGCGTCCGCAACCGGCCACAGCGCAACCCGTTCCACCGCTTCACCGTCGACCGGCACCTGGTGGAGGCCGCCGCCGAGGCCGCCGCGCTCACCCGCGAGGTCGCCCGGCCCGACCTGCTGCTGGTGGGCGCCCTGCTGCACGACATCGGCAAGGGCTGGCCCGGAGACCACTCGGCCGGCGGCGCCGTCGTGGCCCGCGACCTGGGCGCCCGGATGGGCTTCGCGGACGGCGACGTGCGCGTGCTGGAGACCCTCGTCCGGCATCACCTGCTGCTGCCCGACACCGCCACCCGCCGCGACATCGACGACCCCGCCACCGTCCAGGCCGTCACCAGGGCGCTGGAGGCCGTTCCGGGACGGGAACGCGAAACCCTTGAGCTGCTGTCGGCGCTGGCGGTCGCCGACGCCAAGGCCACCGGCCCGTCCGCCTGGGGGAGCTGGAAGGCCCGGCAGGTGGCCGAGCTGTCCCGCCGCACCGCCGCCGCCCTGTCCGGGGGGACGCCGCCCCCCGCCCCTGTGCTCGGCCCCGAAACCCTGGCTCTGGCCCGCCACGACGGGGGCGCGGTGCGCATCGCGGGGTCGCGCGTCACCATCGCCGCCCCCGACCGCCCCGGGCTGCTGTGGCGCGCGGCGGGCGTGCTGGCCCTGCACAGGCTCGTCGTACGTTCGGCCCGAACCGTGTCGTCCCCCTCGGCCTCGTCCCGCGACACCGCCGTCCTGGACTTCACGGCCGTCCCCGAGTACGGCACACCGCCCGACCCCGCCGCGCTGGAAGCCGACCTGCGGCGCATGCTCGCCGACCGGCTCGACGTGGCCGAACGCCTGGAACGGCGTGCGCGGTCCATGCGGGTCCGTCCCGGCATCACCGTGCCGCCCCCGCGCGTCGGCATCGTCCACGACGCGTCCAGCACCGCCACCGTCGTGGAGGTCCGCGCCCACGACCGCCCGGGCCTGCTGTGGCGGATCGGGCAGGCCCTAGGGGAGTGCGGCCTGTTCGTGCGCGCCGCCCAGGTCGACACGCTCGGCGCCGAGGCGGTGGACGTCTTCTACGTCGTCGATTCGCAGGGACGCCCCCTCACCGACCCCGACGCCCTGGTATCGGTACGCCGACACGTCCTGGCCGCGCTGCGCTGACACCACCGTCAGGGGGTGGGGAGGCGGCTTCGGGGGCACAGCCGCCTCCCCACCCGGCTCAGGGGGCGTCCGGCCCGTGTCCGGGCCACCCGGGCTTGTCGGGACGCGGGCCAGGCCGGTGGGAACCCGACGGACGGCCGGTCGGCCTGTGCGGGGAGACGCCATCGGGCTTCTCTCCGAAGCCGGGGCTCGGGGTGTTAGTGGGCCTTTTGTTGCCGTTGTTGTCGTCGCGGCCCGTCGGCCTGGTGTCGACGGGGGGACGGCTGCTCTGCGCAGGGCTCCGCGGCGTGGACGCCCCGTTGCTCCCCTGCGGCGTCGGCCGCAGCAGCCGCGAGCAGTAACCGGCCACCTGGCCCTTGCTGCCCGCCGCCTCGGCGAGGTCGTGGAACCGCCGCGAACGCAGCGCCTTCGCCTTGTCGTTGTTGTCCAGGCCCGCGTAGTCGCGGCACTGCTCGACCAGTTTCGGGTCGGCCGCCGTCCCCTTGGAGGGGTTCGTCGTGCCGCCCGGCCGCGGCGGAACCGGCGTGGGCGCGGTCGGGGAGGACGGCGGTCTGCGGGACGAGGACGTGTCCTTACCGGCGGGCCCCAGGGGCAGGGTCCCCGTCCCCGCCGCCACCGCGACCCCGCCGCCGACCACCGTGACCAGCACCGCCGCAGCGATCTTCGCGGTGAACGCGCCGGCGAGCCGCGGACGGCCCCGCCCCGCCCGGTGCGACGCCGTGGCCCTGTGCGGCGCGGCGGCCCCGTGCGGCGCGGCGGCGCTCGCCGAGGACGCGGCGCGGAAGGCGGCCACGGCGGCCTCCTCGCCCGCCAGCTCCGAGTCCTGGGCGGGCGCGGCGGCGCTGGCGAGGAGCCGGGCGAGGGGATCGGCGTGCGGACCGTCCGCCGCGCCGTCGAGCAAATGCTCCGCTGCGGCGCGGTCGAAGTCCTGGCTGCCCGTACTCATTTCACTCTCTCCAGCGCCACATCCCCTTGAGCTGTCACACCCGGACCCGTTCACGCCTGACCGGCCGTCGGGCCGCGCCGGTCCTCGGCGGGCCCGACGGTCCGCCGCGCCCGCCGCCGCTTGCGCCCGGCGTCCACCGGCGGCCCCGTGGCCGGCCCACCGGGGGCGGGCGGACGCTCGGCCGGCGGGGCGGTGCTCCCGGCCGGCAGATCGGCGAGCCGTTCGGCCAGCCGGTGCAGACCCCGGTACGCGGCGGTGCGGACCGCGCCGGGCCGCTTGCCCAGCACCCGTCCCGCCTCCTTGGCGTCCAGGCCCACCACCACGCGCAGCAGCACCGCCTCGGCCTGGTCCTGCGGCAGCCCCGCGATCAGCGCGACCGCCGCGTCCGTGGACAATCGCGCCAGGGCGTCGCGTTCGGTGTCGTCGCCGCCCACCAGATCGCCCAGCTCGTCGATCTGCGCGCTGGTGTCCGGCCGGCGGCTGACCCGGCGCAGGTGGTCCAGCGCCCGGTGCCGCGCCACGGTCGACGCCCACCCCCGGAACCGGTCGTAGTCGCCCTCGAACGAGCCGATGTCGCGCGCGATCTGCAGCCAGGCGTCCGCGGCCACGTCCTCGGCCTCCACCCCGACCAGCGCCCGCAGGTAGCGCAGCAGCCGGGGCTGCAGGTCCCGGTAGAGCATCCGGAACCCCGCCTCGTCCCCGGCCTGCGCGGCGCGCAGCGCGGCCTCCAGCCCCTGGTCGTGCGGGTCGACGCGGCGGGTCCTCCCACGTCTGCTCATGGGCGACCGGGAGGCCGGGCCCAGGTGTTCACCAAGGCATCCTCGGAATGGGGGTTCGGGGTCGGTCGGGCACGACGTGCGGCGGTCCGCCCTCATCGCGGGGAAAGGACCACTTCACGTCGAGCACCCAAGTCTCCGGATAGGGCCGCTATGTTGCAAGGACCACCGACTAAAGCAACGCCACCGTGACGTGGGCGTACGCTCCCACGACGCTCCGTCCGGGCCGAGGGTGGGGGGCTCTGGGCGGGGCTCCGGACGGCCTCGCAGGCCAGGGGCGGCCGCGCCGCGCCGGCCGGGCAGGAGCCGGCCGTTCACCCGATACCCTGATAACCGATCCCAGAAGCTTCAAGGACGGGTCCAGACGTGTTCGAGACGCTCTCCGACCGGTTGACGACGGTCTTCTCGTCGCTGCGCAGCAAGGGCAGGCTCTCCGAGGCCGACATCAACGCGACGGCCCGCGAGATCCGTGTCGCGCTGCTGGAGGCCGACGTTGCCCTGCCCGTGGTGAAGGACTTCATCGCGCGGGTCAAGGAACGGGCCCGGGGCGCGGAGGTCTCCCAGGCGCTGAACCCCGCCCAGCAGGTCGTCAAGATCGTCAACGAGGAGCTCATCGAGATCCTCGGCGGCGAGACCCGCCGGATCCGCTTCGCCAAGAACCCGCCCACCGTGATCATGCTGGCGGGTCTGCAGGGTTCGGGTAAGACCACGCTGGCCGGCAAGCTGGCCCGCTGGCTGAAGCAGGAGGGGCACGCGCCGCTGCTGGTCGCGGCCGACCTGCAGCGTCCCAACGCCGTCCAGCAGTTGCAGGTGGTCGGCGAGCGCGCCGGGGCGGCGGTGTACGCGCCCGAGCCCGGCAACGGCGTCGGCGACCCGGTCGACGTGGCGCGCCGCTCGCTCGACCACGCCCGGCACGCCCAGCACGACGTCGTCGTCATCGACACCGCCGGACGGCTCGGCATCGACGCCGAGATGATGCAGCAGGCCGCCGACATCCGCGACGTCGTCCGCCCGGACGAGATCCTCTTCGTCGTCGACGCGATGATCGGCCAGGACGCGGTGACCACCGCCCAGGCGTTCCTCGACGGCGTCGGCTTCGACGGGGTCGTGCTCACCAAGCTCGACGGCGACGCCCGCGGCGGCGCCGCCCTGTCGGTGCGGCACGTCACCGGCCGCCCGATCATGTTCGCCTCCACCGGTGAGAAGCTGGAGGACTTCAACGTCTTCCACCCGGACCGGATGGCCGGCCGCATCCTCGACATGGGCGACATCCTCACCCTGATCGAGCAGGCCGAGCAGGCGTTCGACGCCGCCCAGACCGAGCGGATGACCACGAAGTTCGCCTCGGGCGAGGACTTCACCCTCGAGGACTTCCTCGAGCAGATGATGATGATCCGCAAGCTCGGGCCGATCGGCAACCTGCTCGGCATGATGCCGGGCATGGGGCAGGTCCGCGACCAGATCAGCCAGATCGACGACCGCGACCTGGACCGGGTCGCCGCCATCATCCGCTCCATGACCCCGCAGGAGCGCGCCAACCCCAAGATCATCAACGGCTCCCGCCGGGCCCGCATCGCCCGCGGCTCGGGCGTCACGGTCGGCGAGGTCAGCAGCCTGGTGACCCGCTTCTTCGACGCCCAGAAGATGGTCCGCCAGATGGCGGGCGGCATGGGCTTCCCCGGCATGCCCGGCCGCCGCAAGGCCGCCAAGGCGGCCAAGGCCAAGAACAAGAAGGGCAAGCAGCGCAGCGGCGACCCGCGCAAGCGCGCCGCTGCCGGCCGCGGCCCCAAGGAACCCACCGCCCCCACTCCGGACGGCAACATCCCCCAGGGCCTGCCTCCCGGCCTGGGCGGCCCCGGCGCCCTGCCCCCGGGCCTGGGCGGCCAGCTGCCCCCCGGCTTCCAAATGCCGGACCTGGGCAAACTCCAAAACCGCAAAAAGAAGTAACCACCTCCCGGTAGCGCAACCCCTCCCGTAACCTCCAGGGACCCACCGCCAGAGGACAACAACCCAGCAGCCAGACGCGGCCAGGCACCCCACCGGCGCCCAGCTAGCCCCGTTACAGGCCCAGGCAGGGACGCCGAGTGGACGGCGCAGCCCCCTCACGAGGGCGCGCCGTAACGACCCGGCCAGCGGCCTGGTACACGCCGCAAGGAGCCGCACGGCACAGGTGGCGTCTTGCTGGGTGTAAGAGCTACGCGACCGACTGGCGGTCCGGTGCGTTGTGAGACGTGGCGGTTACCGGAACATGGTCGCCGGGGCGCCGAACAGGACGATGGCGCGCGGGACGGTGCCTTCCTCGTCGTCTTCCGTGTGCTGGGGCCAGCGCGCGGCTACCACGCGCCGTCCGGGAGATGGCGTGCGGGAGGGTGCGTTCCTCGTCGTCTTGCGAGAGCTGGGTTTGGCGCGTGGCTACTTCGTGCTGATCGGCGTTTCCGGGGCTGACCTGCGGCCCCCGGCGGCGACTTCGACCACCCCGTCCTGCCCCGCACGGTCATGTGCGGCCGCCACTCCCGGGCTGGGGGAGCTGACTGGGGCGATGGGGGGTGGCGCGGCCTGCTGCTGCTCGGGTGTGCCGGGCGCCGGCATCAAACGGCATTGGAGTCGATTCGTTGATCGCTGGCCCCATGGGGTGGGCGGTGTGGGAGGGAGTTCTGGCGGCTGCGGCAGTCGCTGCGACCTCTGCGGGCTGTGGGAGCGGCGGCGGGACAGAGGGGTCTGCGGCCAAATCCTGAAACTGTCGGACGACAGCGAAATGGTGCGGGCTGGGCGGTAAGGCGGCGGTAGGGATGTGGTCCGAGAGGGAGAAGTGGCGGGGTGGGCGGCGTGTCATGGCGCGATTGGGTTATCGGGGCGATCGTCTGGCAGAATGGCAGGCTGGAAACCCGGATACGCGCAGGCGCCCTCTCTCGTCCTGGGCGGCCGGAGTCCATGGAGCGGCCGGTAGCCGGTATCCCCACCTGGTGAGGCCCGCTCGGCCCTGTATGAAGTCTGGAGAACACCACACCCGTGGCAGTCAAGATCAAGCTCAAGCGTCTGGGGAAGATCCGGAACCCGCAGTACCGGATCGTCGTCGCCGATGCCCGTACCAAGCGTGACGGCCGGGCCATCGAGGAGATCGGCCTGTACCAGCCCAAGCAGGAGCCCTCGCTCATCCGGGTGAACTCCGAGCGGGTGCAGTACTGGCTGGGCGTCGGCGCGCAGCCGACCGAGCCGGTGCTCAACCTCCTCAAGATCACCGGCGACTGGCAGAAGTTCAAGGGCGAGCCCGGCGCCGAGGGCACGCTCAAGCAGGCCGAGCCGAAGCCCGACAAGAAGGCCCTGTTCGAGGCCGCCGTCAAGGAGTCGCTCGGCGAGGAGGAGGCCGCCGCCACGACGGCGCGGTCCCGGAAGAAGTCCGAGCCCAAGAAGGGCAAGGGCGAGGACCGGGCCGAGGACGCCGCGGCCAAGGCCGAGGACAACACCGAAGCTAAGAGCGAGGGCTAAACGTGCTCGAAGAAGCGCTCGAGCACCTGGTGCGCGGGATCGTCGAGCATCCGGACGACGTCCGGGTGAAGGCCCGCAGGATCAGGGGCGGCCGGGTTCTGGAGGTGCGGGTGCACCCCGACGACCTGGGCAAGGTCATCGGCCGCAGCGGTCGTACCGCCAAGGCCCTGCGCACCGTGATCGGCGCCCTGTCCGGGGGCCGGCACGTGCGCGTGGACCTGCTCGACCTGCACGAGGTCCGCTGACGATGCGACCCCGCGCCGGCCGCGCCCCAGGGGCGGCGGCGCCTGCTCGGCGCCCCGCGGGCGGCTTCGCTCGGGCCCGCGGTGCCGGCTCCGGGGCGGCCGGTCCGGGCACCGAGCCGGCCGACCAGCTGGTCATCGGCCGGGTCGGTCGTCCGCACGGGGTTCGCGGCGAGCTCACCGTCGACGTGCGCACCGACGATCCCGATCGCCGGTTCGCACCGGGTACGGAGCTGGCCACCGACCCCGCGGCCGCCGGTCCGCTGACCGTCGAGCACGCCAGATGGCACTCGGGTCGGCTGCTCGTGCGCTTCTCCGGGGTCGACGACCGGGACGCCGCAGACGAACTGCGCGGCACCTGGCTCGTCGTCGATCCCTCTGACATCCCCCCCTCGGCCGATCCCGACGAGTTCCACGACCAGGAGCTCATCGGGCTGGCCGTGGTCACCGTCGACGGCACCGAGGTCGGCACCGTCGCCGAGGTGCGGCACCACGGGCAGGATCTGCTCGTGGTGCGGCGGACCGGCGGAGGCGAGGCGCTGGTGCCCTTCGTCGCCGCCCTGGTTCCGGAGGTGGACGTTCCCGGGGGGCGGTTGCGCATCGACCCGCCCCCCGGCCTCCTCGACTGAGCGGCTCGGCCCGCCGCCGTCGGTCACCGGCCGCGCGGCGTCCCACCGAGGGCCGCGGCCGCCCCGTCCGATCAAGAGGCAGCACCGACAGGGCCACCATCGCACTGAGTACCAAAGGCCCGCCGATCAAGGGCCCGCCGACGTAGGACGACACATCCGATTCCGGGGCGAAGAACGGTCGGGACCCCGTGAACCGGCACGACCGAAAAGCCTGATGAAGCTCGACATCGTCACGATCTTTCCGGAGTACTTCGCTCCGCTGGACGTCTCCCTCCTGGGCAAGGCGCGCCGCACCGGCCTGCTCGACGTGCACGTGCACGACCTCCGGCAGTGGACCCATGACCGGCACCGCACCGTCGACGACACCCCCTACGGCGGCGGGCCCGGCATGGTGATGAAACCCGAACCATGGGGAGAGGCGCTGGACACCATCGCGCCCCCCGGCGGCCCAGCCCCCCGGCTGATCGTCCCCACGCCGAGCGGCCGTCCGTTCACCCAGGCGATGGCCGCCGAACTGGCCGCCGAGCCCTGGCTGCTGTTCGCGTGCGGCCGGTACGAGGGCATCGACTCGCGTGTGGTGGACGAGGCCCGCACCCGCATGCCGGTGGACGAGGTCAGCCTGGGCGACTTCGTGCTGGCCGGCGGCGAGGTCGCGGTGCTGGTGATCGTCGAGGCCGTCGGCCGGCTGCTGCCCGGCGTGCTCGGCAACGCCGACTCGGTGGCCGACGACTCGTTCGCCCCCGGTGCGATGGAGTCGCTGCTGGAGGGCCCCGTCTACACCAAGCCACCGGTCTGGCGCGGCCGCTCCGTACCGGAGATCCTGCTGTCGGGCCACCACGGCGCCATCGCCCGCTGGCGCCGCGACGAGGCGCTGCGGCGCACCGTGCGCAACCGTCCGGAACTGGCCGCGCAACTGGACCCCGCGACACTTGACGCGCACGACCGCCGGGTGCTGGCCGAGGCCGGTTTTCCGGTGAACGACGAAGATATGGCACACTGAATCGTCGCCGTGCGCGCGCACGCGTCCGGCACACAGACTCCCATCAAGATCCATTTCGCGCGGCGCGACGCCCCCACCTCACCTCCGGGGCCTCTCGGACGGCCGCGTATGACCATGAGGAACCGCTGTCATGCACACCCTGATCCGTGAGATCGAGCAGGCCACGCTGCGCACCGACCACCCGGCGTTCCGTCCGGGCGACACGGTGAAGGTGCACGCGCGCATCACCGAGGGCAAGGTCACCCGGATCCAGGTCTTCGAGGGCGTGGTGATCCGCCGGCAGGGCGGCGGCGCCCGCGAGACCTTCACCGTGCGTAAGGTGAGCAAGGGCGGGTACGGTGTCGAGCGCACCTGGCCGATCAACAGCCCGCACATCGAGAAGCTGGAAGTCGTCACCCGCGGTGACGTCCGCCGGGCCAAGCTGTACTACCTGCGCAACCTGCGCGGCAAGGCGGCCCGCATCAAGGAGAAGCGCGACTTCTGATCGCCTCCGCGACTTCCCGGCGCCTCGGACCGCGGTCCGGGGCGCCGACCTGTTTCCTCCGGCATTTTCCTCTCAATTCCGGGTAATCGCTTTGAACTCGCCTTGTGGCGGGGCGTCGTTTCAGGAACCCTTCGAGGTGAACGGAGCGCCGCCCGCTTGGGCGGCGAACTCGGTGTCGGGTCCGGCCGTGCCGGGCGCGACACGGTCGTGCGCGCGGGGTGCGACGGCGTCCGCGCCGATAGGCTTGCGCTGGGATGAGTGACGAGGACGATCGGAGAGACGTGCGATCGGAAGCCGAGGGCGCGGTGCCCGACGACAAGCAGACCGTGACCTCCGGTGCGCAGGACGCTGGCGAGACGTCCTCGGACGAGGGGGAGAGCGGCGGCCGCAAGGAACGCAAGCAGGGCTCTTTCTGGAAGGAACTGCCGATCCTCATCGGGGTGGCACTGGTCCTCGCCCTGATCATCAAGGCGTTCGCGGTGCAGGCGTTCTACATCCCGTCGGCGTCGATGGAGAACACCCTGCAGATCGGCGACCGCGTCCTCGTCAACAAGATCGTCTACCACACCCGGGACATCGAGCGCGGCGACATCGTCGTCTTCAACGGCCTGGACTCCTGGGATCCCGAGGTGCAGGTGCAGGAGCCGGGCAACCCGGTCTCCCGGGCGCTGCGCGGCATCGGCCGCACCTTCGGCATGGTGCCCGGCGAGAAGGACTACATCAAGCGCGTCATCGGGACGCCCGGCGACCACGTCAAGTGCTGTGACACCCAGGGACGCATCACCGTCAACGGCACGCCGCTGGACGAGCGCTCCTACCTGTACACCGACCCGGTCACGGGCGAGCAGAACAAGCCGTCCAACGAGCCGTTCGATCACGTGGTGCAGCCCGGCCAGCTGTGGGTGATGGGCGATCATCGTGAAGTCTCCTCCGACTCGCGGGCGCACCGCGGCGACCCCGGCGGCGGCACCATCCCGACCAACCGCGTCATCGGCCGCGCGTTCGTCATCGTCTGGCCTTTCGGGCACATCGGCAGCCTCCCGATCCCGAAGACCTTCGAGCAACCGGCCCTGCACGCCGCCGCGGCCGTCGTTCCCGCGACCCCGATCGCCCTGGGTCTCGCAGGTGCCGTCCCCATCACCTACCTCCGCCGCCGCCACCGCCTACGCCGCCGCTGACCTCCTCTCCACCACACCCCACAGGCACCAGATTCCGCACCCCCAGCCCCTGATCGCCTCCCCTCCCAGCCGAGGCACAGACGCCTGCGCGCCAGCACAGGCTCGTGCGTTCCAAGCCAGAAACGTACGGCCGTCGCCAAACGGCTGCCGCGAGCCACAGCGCCCCCAGCCCACCCACTGCCACACCCCGGCAGCACCGCCGCCAACGCCCCTGCTGGCGGGCACACGTGCCGCATTTCCGGCAGCACCGTCAACGCCCTGGCGCTGACCAGCTCCCGTGCCGCGGTTCCGGCAGTGCCGCCAATGGCCACATCCGCCGCCGGTTCACACGTATGCCACAGTTCCGGCGGCGCCGCCGACGCCGCCGCGGACGTCCTCCCCGCGACGCCGATCGCCTTGGGCCTCGCAGGTGCGGTCCCCATGACTTACCTCCGCCGCGGCCACCGCCTGCGCCGCCGCTGACCCCTTCTCTCCGCCACAACCCACAGGCATCACCGGGTTCCGCGCTCCCACTCCTTGATCGCTTCACCTCCCAGGCGAGGCACAGACGACCTGCGCTGCCCGCTGGCAAAGGCTCGTGAGTTCCATGCCAGCGTGCTGGCGTCGCCGAACGGCTGCTGCGAGGCACAGCGACCCCAGCCCGCCCGCGTACTCAATTCCGGCAGTGCCGCCATGCGCCACAGCCGTCGTCGGTTCGTTCGTGTGCCGCAGTTCGGCAGCGCCGGCAACGCGATACCCGTCGTCGGCTCGCACGCGTATTGCAGTTCCGGCAGCGCCGCTGCCAACGCTCCCGCCAGCGGGCACGCGTGCTGCAGTTCTGGCAGTGCCGCCAGACGCACACCCGCCGCCGGCTCCACGGAGCCGCTGGCCGGTCAGGCTGGGCTTTCCCGTCGGCGAAGACGGTGGCGTTGCTGGAGGGGGTGCTCGCCAAGTGAGTGGTGTGAATCCGGCAAGTCGCGACGTGAAGGGGGGACTGGTGGGGGTCTGAGTCGTATTCCGGGCGCAGCGGTGGGCGCGGGCGACGTACGCTGCGGACCATGAGAGGTCGTCCACTCCGCTTCACACCGCGCCGGGACGCCGGGTTGTACGGCTACGAACGGGCGCTGGAGCACGCGGGTTTCAGCCCGGTGGCCGGTGTCGACGAGGCGGGCCGCGGTGCGTGCGCGGGGCCGCTGGTGGTCGGCGCGGTGATCCTGCCGGGCGGGCGACGCGGACGGATCGAGGGGCTGACCGACTCCAAGCTGCTCACCCCGGCGCGACGCGAGGAACTGTACGCCGAGATCGTCGAACGGGCCGTGGCGTGGAGCGCCCTGATCGTCCCATGTCACGACGTCGACCGGCTGGGACTGCACCGGTGCAACGTGACGGGGATGCGACGCGCGCTGGCGGCCCTGGAGCGGCGGCCCGCGTACGTGCTGAGCGACGGGTTCGCCGTTCCCGGTCTGGACGTCCCCGGGCTGGCGGTGATCAAGGGGGACCAGGTTGCGGCGTGCGTGGCGGCGGCCTCCATCGTGGCCAAGGTCACCCGGGACCGCATCATGATCGACCTGCACGAGCGCTATCCCCTGTACGGCTTCGACGTGCACAAGGGGTACGTGACTCGTGATCACTCCGCTGCGCTGGCCAGGTACGGGCCGTGTCCGGAGCATCGGTTCTCCTTCGTGAACGTTGGGCGGGCCGTGCGTAACAATGGTGGGGAGGCCATGGGGGAGGAGGCCGGGTACGGCCCCGTGGGGGAGATTCCCGGCGAAGGCCGGACGGAAGGGGCACGAGCGTGAGCGCCGAGGATCTCGAGAAGTACGAGACCGAGATGGAGCTGCAGCTCTATCGCGAGTACCGCGACGTCGTCGGCCTGTTCGCCTACGTGGTGGAGACCGAGCGCAGGTTCTACCTCACCAACTCGGTCGACCTGCAGGTGCGCAGCTCCGAGAACGGAGAGGTCTTCTTCGAGGTCACCATGCAGGACGCCTGGGTGTGGGACATGTATCGGCCTGCCCGCTTCGTCAAGAACGTACGGGTCGTCACGTTCAAGGACGTCAACATCGAAGAACTCTCCAAGAGCGACTTCGAACTGCCCGCCAACCACTAGCCGTGCCGACCGCGGGGGTCGGGAATGCGGCGGACAGGCTCAGGTGATCTCGGAGTGAGTCAGGGGCTTCAGGGGGCGGTGTGGATTGGGACATCTGCACCCGGCCCCAAGAGGCCCTCACGGCTAATCCGGAGGCGCCGCGGACTGAGACCGGTGGGCTTGCCTGCGCCGCCTGCCGAGGACGGGTGGCCGCCGGGGTGGGCGGCCGAACGCTTCCAGGTCTCGGTCAGAACCGCACAACGGTGGGCTACCCGCGGCCAGCAGTACGGCGCGGTGGGCATGACCGAGTTGGGGTACGGGCCGTTGGTGCCCGATCCCAAGGGCTTGCTTGACCTGTGTCGGAGGCCTCGGCGATGACCGGGGGCAGCCCGCGGCGCGCAGGCGTGGGTGGCGGCTACGCCGGACTGGGCCGCCGCAGCCGCCCCTCGTGTGACTCCGGCCGTTGGGGCAGATGGTGCCCGATGCTGATTTCCCATGAGGTGGTCTCGCCCTTCCTCTCGTTGGTGCGTGTGAGCTGGCCTGCTCCATGAGCTTGGGTGTCGCGGGGGCTGGGCGTTCTCTCGGCGCACCGCTCATCGGACATTGGGATCGCTCCTGTTGGGCAGAGGGGGTTGTCTGCGGGCGGCGTTACGGCCGGGCGATGGTCATTTGGGTTGTTTGGCGGACTTGGTGAGGCGCCAGCCGGCGGCGCAGCGTTCGACGAAGCCCGCGGCGGCCAGGAGGCCGAGCTTGCCGTTGACCGTGGCCAGGTCGACGCCCGCCTTGACGGCGATCTGCGCGGGACCCGCGGCGCCTCTGCCGGGGAGGGCTTCCAGGACGGCGCGGGCGGTCGGCTCCAGGCGGTCGCGGGGCAGCACGGGGCCGGACGGGACGGGGGCCAGGTCGTCGCCGATACGGCCCACCGCCTCGACGACCTCTTCGGGGCGGGTGACCAAGGAGGCGGACGGGTCCTCCCGGAGCAGCCTGTGGCAGCCCACCGACGTTCGCGAGTCGACCGGGCCGGGCACCGCCATGAGGACGCGGCCCAGCTTGCGGGTCCAGGCGGCGGTACTGAGGGCCCCGCTGCGCGCCTCCGCCTCGACGACCACCGTGCCCCTGCACAGCGCGGCGATCACCCGGTTGCGGACGAGGAAGCGCAGGCGGTGCGGTTCCACCCCCGGAGGCGACTCGCTGACCAGCACCGCGCGCCGGGCGATCTCGGCGAACAGCCCGTCGTTGGACGCCGGATACGGCATGTCGACGCCGTTGGCCAGGACCGCGACCGTCGGGCCGTCGGCCGCCAGGGCGCCCCGGTGCGCGGCCGCGTCGATGCCGAGCGCGCCGCCCGAGACCACCGCCCAGCCGCGTTCGGCCAGGTCGGCGGCGAACTCGGCGGCCACGCGCAGGCCGTAGGAGGACGCCGCGCGGGATCCGACCATGGCCACCGAGCGCAGGCAGGCGTTGCGCAGGTCGCCGGGGCCGCGCAGCCACAGCGCGTACGGGCGCTCTCCGCCGAGATCGTCAAGCGTGGTGGGCCATTCGGGGTCGCCGGGACATATCAGGCGTCCGCCCAGCCGTTCGCAGATCTCCAGATCGCGTTCGGGTTCCGCGGCGGCCGACCGTATCCGCCAGTGCTGGAGGCAGCGCGCGAGGCGCTCGGACAGCAGGTCGTCGGGGACGTCGCCGGTGCGGATCGCCTCGACGGCCCCGACCGGGCCGAGGCGGTCGACGATGCGGTTCAGCAGCGCGTCGCCGGGCTCGGCGGTGGCGGTCAGGGCGGCCCTGGCCAGGCGTTCGCCGGTCACGGCCGCTTCCCCGTCCACAAGGCGAGGGCGCCGCCGATGTCGTCCTCGGAGGGCTGGTCGCGGCCGGCCAGGTCGGCGATCGTCCAGGCGACCCGCAGGACGCGGTCGAGACCGCGGGCGCTGAGTGTGCCGTTCTGCAGGGCCTCGTCGGCGGCGTGCATCGCCTCCGGTGCGGGCGTGAAGCGTCGGCGCAGGTCAGGGCCGGGGATCTCGGCGTTGGACCGCCAGGGGGTGTCGGCCAGGCGTTTGAGCGTCCGGTCGCGGGCCTCCTGGACGCGCTCGGCGACGACCTGGCTGGACTCGGCGAACTCCAGGTCGTACCGCAGTTCGGCGCGGCTGGCGGGGACCAGTTCCAGTTTCAGGTCGATGCGGTCGAGCAGCGGCCCTGAGATCTTGGAGAGGTACTTGCGCCGGATGCCGGGCGCACAGGAGCAGTCGATCGGCTTCGCCGCCGCGCACGGGCACGGGTTGGCGGCCAGCACGAGCGTGAACCGGGCGGGGAAGCTCGCCGCCCCCTCCGTGCGGGAGATCCGTACGGAGCCCTCCTCCAGCGGCTGCCGCAGCGCGTCCAGAACCCCGCTCAAGAACTCGGGCGCCTCGTCCAGGAACAGGATGCCGCGGTGGGCCAGGGACACCGCGCCGGGTTGCAGCGTCCGGCCGGAACCGCCGCCGACCATGGCCGAGCGGGTGGCGGTGTGGTGGGGTGCGTAGAACGGGGGGCGTGTGATCAGCGGCTGGTCCGGTGGCAGGGTTCCGGCGACGGAGTGGAGCGCGGTGACCTCCAGCGCCGCCTCCGGTTCCAGTGGTGGCATCAGGGTGGGGAGACGTTCGGCGAGCATGGTCTTGCCGCAACCCGGAGGGCCGCAGAAGTAGAGGTGGTGGCCGCCGGCCGCGCTGATCTCCAGGGCACGGCGGGCCTCGGCCTGGCCGCGCACGTCCGCCAGGTCGAGCCCGGTGCGGGTCGCCTGGCTGCCGAAGGTCAGCCCTTCCGGAGCGGTACGGAGGGGGAGCGGGTCGTCGTCCTCCTCGATCGGCGGCGGCTCGTCGCGGAGCAGGCACAGCAGCCCGCGTAGCGTCCGCGCCGGTATCACCTGCAGGTCGGGGACGAGTTCCGCCTCGGCGGCGTTGGCCTGCGGGACGACCACGGTGCGGCAGCCGGCGTTCGCGGCGGCCAGAGCGGCGGGCAGCACGCCCGGGATGGAGCGGATCCGGCCGTCCAGCCCGAGTTCCCCGACCATCACCAGCCCCGCGCAGGACCGCGGCGGTACGGCCTCGGCCGCCGCGAGCAGGGCGATCGCGATGGCCAGGTCGAAGGTCGAGCCGCGTTTCGGCAGGCTGGCCGGGAAGAGGGACACCGTGACGTGCCGGTTGGGCCAATCCTCGCCGGAATTGAAGATCGCCGCCCGCACGCGGTCACGTGCCTCGTTGAGCGCGGCGTCCGGCAGGCCGACCAGGTGCAGGCCGGGAACGCCGCTGGTGATGGCCGCCTCGACGTCGATGACGAAGCCGTCCACTCCGACCAGGGATACGGATCGGGTTCTGGCGAGCGTCAACTCAGCACACCCCCCGGACGTGTTCGACGGAGAACCCGCAGCTCTCTGCGTAGTGGCCGCCGCCGGGGAGGGGGCCGGCCGTTCGTCTGTGGCGTGCGTTGTACTTGCCGGCTCTGGCGGCGGGCCGGCGCTTCCTGGACGCCCCTCTGACGATCCAGGAGACGCCCCTGCCGCCGGCCTCGACCGGGGACGGCGCCGCACAGGGAATCAGGCCGAGGACGTCGATGCGGACGTCGGCGCTGCGGATCCGGTGCGCGGCCGCCCACCGGCCGGCCAGTCGCCGCAACCGGGCGGCCTTGTCGGGCGTGATCGCCTCCAGCGGCGCACCGTAGGCCGCCGTGCTGCGGGTCTTCACCTCGCAGACGACGGGGCGCCTGCCGTCATGGGCGATGATGTCCAGCTCGCCCTCCGGGCACCGCCAGTTGCGGTCGAGGATCGTCCAGCCCAGCCCGACCAGGTAGGCGGCCGCCGCCTGCTCGCCGCGGCGTCCGAGACTCGCGTTGTCGTTCATGGTTCACCTCCGTGCATCAACGGTGACGGGGCGTCACGGCGGGCAAAAGGTGAACGGGATTCTGTGGATAACCCGGAACTGTGATCTTCGGAGCACCGGCGGATGCTTGCCTTCACGGCCTCCTTGGCGCAGCGTGGCGGCTGTGAACGCCGACGACGCCCCCGAATCGCCCGCCGTTCCGCGAGAGGTGCTGGCGGAGTTCGAGCGGCATCTGCGCGCCGAACGAGGAGTGTCGCCGCACACGTTGCGCGCCTACCTCGGCGACATCCAGGACCTTTGCCATTACGCCACCGAGGTCGGGGTGTCCGGGGTGGAGGCGCTCGACGTCGCCGTCCTGCGCGCCTGGCTGGCCAGGCAGCACTCTGTCGGCCGCTCCCGGGCGACCTTGGCCCGCCGCACCGCCGCCGCGCGCACCTTCACCGCCTACCTGTTCCGGCGGGGCCTCATACCGGACGACCCGGGGCTGCTCCTCGGCACACCCAAACGGCTACGCGACCTTCCCACTGTGCTGGCGCAGGACCAGATCGCCCGTCTGCTGGACGACATGACCGCAGAGGGGCCTCTGGGACTGCGTGACCGTGCCGTACTGGAGGTGCTGTACGCCACGGGCGTGCGCGTCAGCGAGCTGTGCGGCCTCGACGTCGACGACCTGGACACCGAACGCCAGACCGTGCGCGTCCTGGGCAAGGGCGGCAAGGAGCGCACGGTGCCGATGGGCGACCCGGCGGCCCGCGCCGTACAGGACTGGCTCCGGTACGGCCGCCCGGAGCTGACGACGGAGCACAGCGGCCCGGCGCTTTTCCTCGGCGCACGCGGGGGCCGCCTGCATCCCACCAGCGCACGACGGATCGTCCACACGCGCATCGCCGAGGTGGGCGACATGCCGGACCTCAGCCCCCACGGCCTTCGTCACAGCGCCGCCACACACCTGCTGGAAGGCGGCGCCGACCTGCGCAGCGTCCAGGAAATGCTCGGACACGCCTCCCTGCAGACGACCCAGATCTACACCCAGGTCTCCGTCGAACGCCTCAAACAGGTCCACCGCCAAGCCCACCCCCGAGGCGCCGAATAGCGGCTGGCGCCAAGGATGCCCCGCGCGTACGGTACCGACCGCCCGCAAGCATTTGATGTGGCTGACTGGGATGCGGCCGGGAGAACAGTGATGAGCCGTCGCGGCGCAACCCTTGGCAACAGACATCGGGTGCCATAACGCCCCTCGGAGCGGGTTGTGACACCCCACGAGAGAGCCGTCCTGTACCAGATGGGGCGCTCCGGCCACACCTCCGCCTGTCTCGTGGCTACCCATGCCTCTACGTCGCCGTGCTTTCCGTGGGGCGGCGACGCAGGTGACACGGTCTGCCGCGTTGCCGCCGCCCGTACCGACGTGCCCGCCTGGTGCCGCAGGTCAGCGGGCGCGGCGTTGGCGGCGTTCTCTGGTCAGGTCTATGACGCCCGGGGGTGGGCGGCGCGTGGACGAACGGGAGCGGCCGTGACGCCAGGCCAGGCTCAGGAGGAAGGCCAGCAGCATCCCTACCAGCGCTCCACCGCCTGCCGTTGTGGCGTCCCGTAGGTCCATGCCCGGGGAGGCGGTCGTTCGCGTTGGGGGCGACGGTTTCGGCTGGGGACGCGGCTCCCAGTAGGGCAGGAGGCGGACCTTCGGCCGTACCAGGCGAAGCGGGTCGAGGTAGACCGAGCCGTGGATCAGGCCCCAGTGCAGGCATGTGGTCGGGCAGTGTGGCCAGGTGGCCTCCACGGTGCCTATGCGGGTGCCGGGGTTCACTTGGCGTCCTCGACGGACGGCGGGGCGTACCGGCAGATACGTGGTGCGCAGCGCGCCATGGGTGACAGCCACGATGCCCTGGCCTGCGAGGCGTCCCGCATAGGAGACGTGCCCTGCGGCGGACGCGTACACCGGTTCGCCCGGACGGGCCGCCAGGTCGACGCCCCGATGACCGGCGCCCCACGGGGAAGGCGGCGGAGAGAACAACCGCAGCACCTTAGGAGCGGGCGGCCCTAACGGCCACCGCCAGTGGCCTGACGGCCCGGAGGGGCCGCCTTGTGAGGGCGCTGGCGCCGAGAAGAGTGGGCGTGGCGGTGAGACCAGGGAGCCGGCCGCGACGGAGCGGCCCGAGGCAGGCGGGGCGGCGGGGCCCAGCGACGCCGCCGAGGGTGCCGGGTGGCCTGGGGCGGTTGAGGTGAACACGCTGGTCGGAGACGGGGTGGCGGGAGGCAGAAGGGCCGCCAGGGTGGTGCATGTGAGGAGGATGGTGAGTAGGCTCATGTCCGGCAGCCTGCTCCCTCTCGTCTGAAGGTCGCCAGATCCGGTAACGCATGTGGATAACCGCCGCGAGCCGAGGGCCGCCGGTGCGGCCCGTTCCACCCGTGCGCTGGACATCCCGTAGACTTGGGCAACGGTCGTGTGGGTGCTCACCCAGACGGCCGAATTCACGCGCTCGCCAGCCACCTGGCCTGGTCGCCGGTGGGGCACAGCCGCTCGGTCCGTCACTCGTTGACGGCGCGGCCGTGTCGCGGGCGCAGGCGGACAACCGAGACGTGGCCCGGATAACGACCGGGCCGGACAGGAGATCACGGGCCATGGCACCCGTCGTCACCATGCGGCAGCTGCTCGAGAGCGGCGTTCACTTCGGCCACCAGACCCGCCGGTGGAACCCGAAGATGAAGCGCTTCATCTTCACCGAGCGCAACGGCATCTACATCATCGACCTGCAGCAGTCGCTGTCGTACATCGACCGCGCCTACGAGTTCGTCAAGGCGACGGTCGCGCACGGCGGCACGATCCTGTTCGTCGGCACCAAGAAGCAGGCCCAGGAGGCCATCGCCGAGCAGGCCACGCGGGTCGGCATGCCCTACGTCAACCAGCGGTGGCTGGGCGGCATGCTCACCAACTTCTCCACCGTCCACAAGCGGCTCACCCGGCTCAAGGAGCTGGAGGAGATCAACTACGACGACGTGGCCGGCTCCGGCATGACCAAGAAGGAGCTGCTGGGCCTGCGTCGCGAGAAGGACAAGCTGGAGCGCACGCTCGGCGGTATCCGCGACATGGCCAAGGTGCCCAGCGCCGTGTGGATCGTGGACACCAAGAAGGAGCACATCGCCGTCAACGAGGCCAAGAAGCTCGGCATCCCGGTGGTGGCGATCCTCGACACCAACTGCGACCCCGACGAGGTCGACTACCCGATCCCCGGCAACGACGACGCCATCCGCAGCGTCAGCCTGCTGACCCGCGTCGTCGCCGACGCGGTCGCCGACGGGCTCATGGCGCGCGCCGGGGCCGCCTCCGGCGGGGACGAGAAGCCGGCCGAGGGCGGCGCCGCCGCCGAGCCGCTGGCCGAATGGGAGCGCGAGCTGCTGCAGAGCGGCCAGACCCCGGCCGCCGAGGCCGCGCCCAAGGAGGGCGAGCCCGCCGCCGAGCCCGCCGCCGAGGCCGCCCCGGCCGCCGAGGCCGCTCCTGCCGCCGACGCCGCCCCCGCCGAGGACAAGGACGGCGGGGCCGCGGGAGCCTGACGACCGGGGGCTCCGGGGCCGCCCCTGACGGCGGCCCCGGAGCCCGGTCTCCACCCAAGCCTTACGTCCCACGACGACAGAGACGAAGAGAGCGATGGCGAACTTCACCGCCGCTGACGTCAAGCGGCTCCGCGAGCTGACCGGCTCGGGCATGATGGCCTGTAAGAACGCCCTGACCGAGGCCGAGGGCGACTTCGACAAGGCCGTGGAGATCCTGCGGCTCAAGGGCGCCAAGGACGTCGGCAAGCGCGCCGAGCGCACCGCCGCCAACGGCCTGATCGCCGAGTACTTCAACGGCACCGGCGACGGCGCGATCCTCGAACTGAAGTGCGAGACCGACTTCGTCGCCAAGAACGCCGAGTTCATCGAGCTGGCGAACCGCATCGTCGAGTTCGCCGCGGGCAGCGACGTCACCGACACCGCGGGCCTGCTGGCGGCCGAGATCGAGCCGGGCAAGACCGTGGAGGCGCTGATCCAGGAGGCCAGCGCCAAGATCGGCGAGAAGCTGGAGCTGGGCCGCTACGCCCACTTCACCGGCGCCTACGTGGCCAGCTACCTGCACAAGTCCGACCCGTCGCTGCCGCCGACCACCGGCGTGCTGGTCGAGCTGGACACCGAGAACGCCGAGGTCGCCAAGGACATCGCCCAGCAGATCGCGGCGATGGCGCCCAAGTACCTCACCCGCGACGACATCCCGGCCGACGTGATCGCCAAGGAGCGGGAGCTGGCCGAGCGGCTGACCCGCGAGGAGGGCAAGCCCGAGCAGGCCATCCCGAAGATCGTCGAGGGTCGGGTCAACGCCTACTTCCGCGACTTCGTCCTGGTGGAGCAGGCGTTCGTCAAGGAGAACAAGAAGACCATCGCCAAGGTCCTCGACGAGGCCGGGGTCAAGGTCAAGCGGTTCGCCCGCTTCAAGGTCGGACAGGCCTGACACCCCGCCTCGACGAGGCCGGAACAACCGGTGACCCGGGGCCGGGCACGGAGGCACCCCCACACGCGGCGCCGTCCGTGGCCGCCGGCTCCCAGGTCCCGCCACAGGCTCGGATCCGGCCGGACGAAAGGCAGCGCGTCCCGGCCCGGATCCGGTCAGCGGACCGGTCCGTCAGGACGGGCAACGGACAGCGACAGACAGGGTGGCGGTCCTGAACGGGCCATGTCGCCCGGAGCGTCGCCCGGCCCGAGCCGTGACCGGGCGTGCATCCTGGAGGCAGGGGCCTGCTCTCCCCGGGACGCCCCCCGCAAGGGCTACCGTGTGGGTCCAGGGACTACCGTGTGAGCCCGGAAGGACCCACGAGGGGGCTCGCGTGAGGGCCCGGAGCC
Organism: Actinomadura sp. NPDC047616; assembly: GCF_040642915.1. Lineage (NCBI taxonomy): Bacteria > Bacillati > Actinomycetota > Actinomycetes > Streptosporangiales > Thermomonosporaceae > Actinomadura > Actinomadura sp. NPDC047616. The sequence continues at coordinate 407,641 of NZ_JBEYTB010000003.1, read as the reverse complement.
TCGGGGAAAGCCCAGTGCGAACGGGGCGCCCGATCGCCGGGAAATCTCCCCGATTCCGGGAAGCCCTTGGGGGAAGCCCTGGAAGCATGCGAGGCAAGGCATGCCGACACAACCCAGCAGACGCCGTATCGAGGAGGCCGCCGACGTGCAGGAGACATCGACCACTGACACGACGGCGGCCTCGTCGTCCACGGCCCGCCCGCACCGCGCCGGGTGGAAGCGGGTGCTGCTGAAGCTGTCCGGCGAGGCGTTCGCCGGCGCCGACCCGCTCGGCATCGACCCCGTCGTCGTGCAGCACGTCGCCGAGGGCGTGGCCGAGGCGGTGCGCGAAGGCGTGCAGGTCGCCGTGGTGTGCGGCGGCGGCAACATGTTCCGCGGCGCCGCGCTGGCCGAGCGGGGCATGGACCGGGCGCGCGCCGACTACATGGGCATGATCGGCACGGTCATCAACTGCCTGGCCCTGCAGGACTTCCTGGAGAAGATCGGCCTGGACACCCGGGTGCAGACCGCGATCACCATGAGCCAGGTCGCCGAGCCGTACATCCCGCGGCGCGCCATCCGGCACCTGGAGAAGGGCCGCGTGGTCATCTTCGGTGCCGGGCTGGGCCAGCCGTTCTTCTCCACCGACACCACCGCCGCCCAGCGCGCGCTGGAGATCGGCGCCGACGCGGTGCTGAAGGCCACGCAGGTGGACGGCGTGTACGACGCCGACCCGCGCAAGAATCCGGACGCGGTCAAGTTCGACCGGCTGGACTACGGTGAGGTGCTGCAGCGGGGCCTGAAGGTCATGGACGCCACGGCCATCAGCCTCTGCATGGACAACACGCTGCCCATCGTGGTGTTCGACCTGATGGGCCAGGGCAACATCGTCCGGGCCGTCCGGGGTGAGAAGATCGGCACGCTGGTCTCCCGGGCGGACGGCTGACACGGCCGGGACGCGGCGCGCCGGGCGCCGGGCCGCCGGGTCGGTCCGTCCGCCGAGGCGCCGCCGCGGACCGGACGGCGGCGTCCGATTCCGGGAAAGCGGTGGATCCGTGGCCCCGGGGACCCGGGGATCAGGGGACAATGGCTAGGTGGCAAGGGCCGACTAGGTGACATGGGAGTCGAAGTGATCGACGAGACCCTCCTCGAAGCCGAGGAGAAGATGGAGAAGGCGGTCGCGGTCGCCAAGGAGGACTTCCAGGCCATCCGCACCGGCCGCGTCACTCCCGCCATGTTCAACAAGATCACCGCGGAGTACTACGGGACGCCGACGCCGATCAACCAGCTGGCGTCGTTCCGGCTGCCCGAACCCCGCATGGTCATCGTCGAGGTCTTCGACAGGAGCTCCATGGCCGCGGTGGAGAAGGCGATCCGGGACAGCGACCTCGGCGTCAACCCCACCAACGACGGCAAGGTCATCCGCGTGGTCTTCCCCGAGCTGTCGGAGGAGCGGCGGCGCGAGTTCATCAAGGTCGCCGGGACCAAGGCGGAGGAGGGCCGGGTGGCCATCCGCAACATCCGCCGCCGCGCCAAGGAGACCCTCGACAAACTGGCCAAGGACGGCGAGGCGGGCGAGGACGAGGTCCGGCGCGCCGAGAAGGAGCTCGACGACGTCACGCACCGCTACGTGGCGCAGGTCGACGAGCTGCTTGAGCACAAGAAGGCGGAGCTGCTCGAAGTTTGATGGAGCTGGACGAGACCGGAGAGCCGTCGGGCTCACCGGCTGAGCCCCACGTGTCCTCCGGTCCCTCCGGTCCCGCGGAGGGCGCGCCCTCGCCGAGCCGCGCGGGGGACGCGCACTCCCCGGGGCCTCCGGGCGACGCGTCGTCCCCGGCTGCCCCGGATCCGGGTGACGCGCCCGCGCCCAAGAAGAAGCTGGGCCGCAACCTGCCCGTCGCCGTCGGCGTGGGCGTGTTGCTCGGCGGCCTGGTGCTGGTATCGCTGTACACGGTCAAGGAAATCTTCCTCGGCGTCCTGGCCGCCTTCCTGCTCATCGGGTTGCACGAGCTGAACGGGGCGTTCGCCACGCGCGGCATCCGCGGCCCGCTCATCCCGGTGGCCGCCGGGACGGTCGCCACCGCCGCCGCGTCGTACGCGTGGGGGCCGACGGGCCTGGTGGCCGCCGCCGCCCTGACCATCCTCGGCGTGCTCGTGTGGCGGATGCCCCAGGGCGCCGACGGTTACGTGCGCGACGTCACCGCCGGGCTCTTCCTGGTCGGCTACCTGGCGGTCATGGGCGGCATCGCCGCGCTGCTGCTGCGGCCGGACGACGGTGACGACCGCATCGTGGTGTTCGTCGCGGTCACCGTCGCCAGTGACATCGGCGGGTTCTTCGCGGGGTCGTTCTTCGGCAGGCACAAGCTGGCGCCGTCCATCAGCCCCAAGAAGACCTGGGAGGGCGTCACCGGCTCGGCCATCGCCTGCATGGCGGTGGGCGCGTGGCTGGTGTGGTGGCTGCTGGACGACGGGCACCTGTGGCAGGGGGCCGTCATCGGCGCCGCCGCCGTCGTCACCGCGACGGTGGGCGACCTCGTCGAATCGATGATCAAACGGGATCTCGGGATCAAGGACATGGGGACGCTGCTGCCCGAGCACGGCGGCGTCATGGACCGCCTCGACTCCCTGATCGCCACGCTTCCCGTGGTGTGGCTCCTGCTGGAACTCTTCGTCCCCGCCAAATAGGCCTGGCGCGGCCTAATAGGTCTGGCGCGCACCGGTGTGAACGCCCCGCAAGGCGCCCACCGGTGCGGACGCCTAGGAGACGACCCAGGAACGGCCCTGCTGCGCCAGACGGCGTACCAGGGCGTCAGAGCCCTCGTTCTTGGCGTAGCGGTGCTCCTCGGCGGTGATGGGCACCAGCCACAGCCACCGCACGTGGTCGCCGCCGATGGACAAGCCCGTCAGGCCGGGGGGCACCGGCCCTGCGAGACGGCTCGGGTCCTCCAGGAGCAGCACACCCTCCCACTGGGAGCCCTCGGTGTTGAGGGGGAACGTGTGCGCCTCGTGGTACCACTTCACCACGTCGCCGGGGGCGAACCACGTGACCGATCGCCACGGGTACTGGGACAGCCACGGGAAGATGCTGCCGGCGCGCTGACTGGGCAGGGTCGTGGCGACGGCCAGTTCGATGCGGCTGTGAGGCGAGACGTCGTCCTCGTACAGCTCGATGGTGGGCATCCGCTGGCGGCTCATGCCGACGGTGCTGAGCACGGTGAAATCCCGGCCCTCCTGGGCGGGCCGCTCGGAGACGCCGACGGTGGGCGCCACGCCGCTCTTCCCCCCGGGATGCTGGCGGCCGACGTCGTGCCAGTAGTGACCGCCTGGGCCGAGACGTTGCAGCAGGTGCCCGAGGATCGACTGCTGGAAGTCCGCCCAGGAGCCGTCCTTGGCGCAGACCTCCCAGTGCTCCCGCGCGCGCTTGACGCGAGGCGTGAACTCGTCGATCTCGTCGTCGAGGGGGAAGGCGAACGGGCTCTGCCGTTTCATGTCCCGGCTGTAGCCGGGAATGCCCCGGCTCATGTCGGACCAGCCGGGGATGACGCACAGCGGTTCCCCCGCCTCCAGGACGGCGACCCCGTCGCCCTCCTCGAACCACACGACTTCCAGTGAGTCGGCCTGCAGGGGCTTACGGCCCTCGGGGTGACGCACATGCGAGGCGGGCATGAGCGGCGCCAGCCCCGCGTCCACCCGGGCCCGATCCTGCTCGACGGGGGCCGCCTGATGGTTGGCGACCCACGCGGCCCCCACCACGTTGCCGCGGACGTCCTTCAGGTACGCGGCGGTGACCACTCCGTCGGACTCGATGACGAGCCGGCGGCTCCCGTAGGGGCTGACCTCGGACAGGACGGTCGTCGCGGCTGTAGAGGACCCCCTGCGCAATACCGACATGATCGAGACCTTAGCCGCACACAGGGCCGTGCGCAGGCATGTCGCGCCCATGGGCATCGGCGCGTTCCCGGGGTGACGGCGGTCGGGGCATGCGGCGGGGTTTGCGACACTGGGAACACCATGTCTGCCACCGCCGAACCAGCCACCACCGGGGCCGCCGAGAAGAAGACTCCGGCCAAGCTCGTCTTCGCGGCGCCCCGCAGGGCCAAGCCGCCGCGCCACCTGGCCGACCTCACCCCGGCCGAACGCCGGGAGGCGGTCGCCGCGCTGGGGGAGAAGCCCTTCCGGGCCGACCAGCTGTCCCGCCACTACTTCGCGCGCCTGGTCGACGACCCCGCGCAGATGACCGACCTGCCCGCGGCCGTACGCGAGCGGCTCACGGCGGAACTGCTGCCCACCCTGCTCACCCCCGTACGGGACCTGTCGTGCGATGGTGGCGCCACGTTGAAGACGGTGTGGCGGGCCTTTGACGGCGTGTTGTTCGAGTCGGTGCTGATGCGCTACCCCGACCGGGCCACCATGTGCGTGTCGTCCCAGGCTGGCTGCGGCATGAACTGCCCGTTCTGCGCCACCGGCCAGGCGGGGCTGACCCGTAACCTGTCCACGGCCGAAATCGTCGAGCAGGTCACGGCGGGCGCGCGCGCCATGGCCTCTGGGCGGGTCCCAGGGGGGCCGGGACGCGTCTCCAACATCGTCTTCATGGGCATGGGGGAACCCCTGGCCAACTACAAGGCGGTCCTGGGCGCCGTCCGGCGCATCACCGACCCCAGCCCACGCGGGCTGGGCATCTCCCAGCGCGCGGTCACCGTCTCCACGGTCGGGCTCGTCCCCGCCATCGAGAAGCTGGCCGCCGAGGACCTGTCCGTACGGCTCGCGGTGTCGCTGCACGCGCCCGACGACGAGCTGCGCGACGAGCTCGTTCCCATCAACAACCGGTGGAAGGTGCAGGAGGTCCTGGACGCGGCGTGGGCGTACGCCGACCGCACCGGGCGCCGCGTCTCCATCGAGTACGCCCTGATCAAGGACGTCAACGACCAGGCGTGGCGGGCGGATCTTCTCGGCAGGCTCTTGCGCGGGCACCTCGTACACGTCAATCTGATCCCGTTGAACCCCACGCCGGGATCCAGGTGGACCGCCTCCCGGCCCCGTGACGAGCGCGAGTTCGTCCGCCGGCTGGAGGCGCACGGGGTGCCGGTCACGGTTCGCGACACTCGGGGGAGAGAGATCGACGGTGCCTGCGGCCAGCTGGCCGCGACCACCGCGAAGTAGCGGGCCGGAAGGGAGCGTTCTGCGTCGTCTCGGTCTCGGGCGAGGCGGGCGCCGGCCGCCCCGGACGGCACGCGCGGAACGCTGAGGAGTCCGGTGCCGTGAGGACGGGGACGCGCCTGCCGGTGGCGCTGCGCGGTTACGACCGCGCCCAGGTGGACGGGTTGCTGCGCAGGATCGGTGACGCGCTGCGGGGCGGCACCATGGTGACCGCCGACGAGGTGCGCCGGACCCGGTTCGACGTCGTCCTGCGCGGTTACGAGCCACGGGCGGTGGACGAGCTGCTGCGCGAATGCGTCCTGGAACTGCAGGCCGCGGCGCCCCTCGGCCAGCGCCCCCGGCGGCCCCGGGTGCATCCCGGATGGCTGATCACCTGGATCCAGAACGCCCGGTTCTCCGGCTCGGGCGTGCGCGCGGGGTACGACGTGCGTGACGTGGACGCCTTCCTGGACCGCGTCGTCGACGGGCTGCGCGGCGCCGCCCCGCCGGTGACCGCCCGTGACGTCCGGGAGAGCGCGTTCCGCATCGTCCGTCTCGGGCCCGGCTACGACGAGCGCGAGGTCGACGAGTTCCTGATCCAGCTCGCCGGGGCGCTCGAACCCCGCTGACAGAGTTATCCACAGTTTCCGGTGGCTCTGGTCAACGACTGCCGGACGCGCGACGCTCGTGACATGGATCACTTCACCGCGCAGCGTCAGCGGCTGCGCTCCATGTTCGGCGTCTTCTTCGCCCCCGAGGTCATCGCGGCGCTCCTGACGCTGGTCCGGCCCGCCGTGCGGCTCGGCCCGGACGGCGAGGCCGCGGTGCGGTTCGGCGGCGCGCCCCTGCTCCCCGCCGGCGCACCGTGGCCTACCTGGAACGGCCGCCCCCTCGACTACCTCTGTACGGTCGACTTCACCCGGCTGGCCGCGGTGGTGGCGCTCCCCGGGCTTCCCACCGAGGGGCAGGTCGCCTTCTACTACGCCAGCGCCATCCCACGCCCGTGGGGGGACGAGCCCGGCCAACGCGACGGCTGGAGGCTCCTCACCGGCGACCTGAAAGAGACCGAGCCGCCGGAGGGAACGGTGACCTACCCGCCTTGCACCCTGCGCGCGACTCCCCTCCTGTCCCTGCCGGCGCCCCAGGAGCCCGTCCTACGGCAGCTGGAGAACACCTACAGCGGCACGCTCCCGGTGTACGAGCAACTGCACGCGGCCTGGCTGCAGCACATCTGGCCGGACGACACGCCCGTCCACCAGATCGGCGGCTGGCCCGCCCTCGTCCAACGCCCACTCGGCCCCGACTGCCAACGAGCCTCCGGCCAGAACCTCGGCGCCCCGGTGTCCGAGGACAGTACCCAGAACTGCAACCTGCTGCTCCAACTCGACTCAGACCCCCGCCTCGACTGGCACTGGGGCGACCCCGGCCGCGTCTACTTCTGCACCCACCGAGACCAACCCCTCCACCACGCCTGGCTGACCCTCCAGGCAACATGACCACACGAACCCATACGGGCGCGGCGCTCAGTGAGGCTCAGACACGGTTGCGGGCGGTCGCCGCGTAGGCGATGCCCAACACGGCGGACCACAGCACCAGGTGGAGGGCCAGACCCGGGAAGGCCGAGACGAGGGCTTCGGGACCGTCCTGCGCGGCCCTCAGCCACTCGACCATCGGGACGGCCGCCCACGACAGCGGGCTCAGGCTCAGCAGCAGCGCCGCCGTCACGCCTCCGAGGAGCATGAGCACCGAAAGGCCCGGGTCGGGAATGATCGCCCGGCTGGTCCAGACGCCGAGCACCGTCGCGGCGGCCGCCACCAGCGCGTTCAGCGCCACGCCCGTCACCACCGCCGTACCGCCGACCCCGGCCGCCAGCGCCTGGGCCACCGGCGCGACGAGGACCAGGCCGGCCAGGCAGAGGTTCACCGCGTACGCGGCCAGGGGCCCCGCCAGCACGAACGCCGGCCGATACCGCGCGGCCGTCGCCGAAAGAGCACGCTGCTCGTCGGGTTGCGTGTCCAGCAGCGCCCGGGCCGTCCACGCCCACACCGGAAAGGCGAACGCCGCCACGTCCCCGAAGGTGCCCGCGGCCAGCGTGCGCGCGTCGTCCCCCGAGGGGCCCTGCAGCAGCACCAGCGCCATGAACAGCAGGACGACGATCAACGGATGCAGCACGCGAAGAGACCGGACGTATCCGGACACCTGGAAGTGGACGAGTGCGATCACTGACCGGCCCTCCTGCGCACCTGATGACCGTCCGCACGGAGCCTGGCCTCCACGGCGTCGACCTCGTCGGCCCGCACCACGACCTCCAACGGCCCAAGCGGCCCCCGAAGCCCCCTGGTCATGCCCGGCGACGTCACGCCCTGCCCCCTCAGCCCTCTCACCACCCATTCCGACCACCCGGCCGACCACTGGCGTCGCGCGCACCGCCGCAGCGCCATGCGGTGGGGAGCCAACCTGGCCGACGCCGCCCGCTGCCGTTACGGCGCTGGGCTTCTCGGCCGGTGACGCGGCCGGTGTGTTCTGCGGCGGGGAGGCGACGTGGGTGGTGTCGCCTGCCGTGTGGGTGGTGTCGCCTGCCGTGTGGGTGGTGTCGCGTGCCGTTGTGGTGTTGGGGTCGTCGCCTGGCGAGGGGACAGGTTCGCCGTGGGGTGGGGAGCTGGCCTCGGCGGTGCTGCCCGTTGTGGTTGTGGTGCTGGGCTTTTCGGTTGGTGATGCGGCCGGTGCGTTGTGGGGTGGGGAGCTGACGTGGGCGGTGTTGGCAGTTGTGGTTGCGGTGTGGGAGTTGTGGTTGTTGGCGGTCTCGCGGGATATGTGGGCTTGGCTTGGGGGCTCCTGGTCATTCGGGGCTGTGGGCGAAGACCTGTCGTCTGGCGAGAGGGGCGGTGGAGGGGACGCGGCCCGTGGGTGGGAGGGGTCCGGCTGGGCGACAGGCGAGGTCTGGGAGGCTTGGGCGAGGTCCGGGTCATCAAGGGTGTGGGGGCGGACGGTGTTGTTCGCCACGTGGACTCGGTGAATGGCCGGGAGTTCGTCTAGGCAGCGCTGGTGGTCACTCAGGACCACGATGGCGCCTTCCGACGCCAGTTCGGCGAGCAGATCCGGGAGGGCATGGCGGGTCTCGGCGTCCAGGCCCGCGAAGGGCTCGTCCAGCACGAGCAGACCGGGCCCGGCGAAGAAGGCCTGCGTCAGGCCGACCTTGTGCGCGCTGCCCTTCGACAGTTCCGGCAACCGGACGCCGAGCAGGTGCCCAAAACGCAGCCGTTCGGCCCACTCGTCGATGACCGAGAGCGTCACGCCCCGCACGGCCGCCATGTGCGACAGGTAGGACCGCACCGTGAACGGCTGGTCGGTGGGGAAACGCTCGGGCGCGTAACCGACGCGCTGCGGACGATCGATGACCGCGCCGCGCCGAGGCGGACGCAGACCGGCGACCAGGCGCAGCAGGGTGGATTTCCCGGCACCGTTTCGCCCGGTCACCTCGGTGATGCGACCGGGCGGCAGGGACAGGGAGACGTCCTGGAGTATCCAGGGGCCCTTCCTGCTGTAACGGAACGCGACGTCGTCCAAGCGCATGGACGCCAGAGCGTAGTGTCGGCCCTGTAAGCGCGCCGTTAGCCTCCGCCGCGCGGCACAATGCCCGCATGGGAGAGTCCGTGTCCGCCAAGCCGTGCCTGTTCTGCGAGATCGTGAAAGGCGAGCGTCCAGCCCACCTTGTGCTGGAGAGCGCGGACGCGGTCGCGTTCCTGGACACCCGGCCGTTGTTCAAGGGACACACGCTGCTGGTCCCGCGCGAGCACATCGAGACGCTGCCGGACCTGCCAGAGCACATGCTCGGCACGTTCTTCGCGCACGCCAGGCTGCTGGCGTCGGCCATGGAGACGGCGCTGGGCGCCGCCGGGTCCTTCGTGGCCATGAACAACAAGGTGAGCCAGAGCGTCCCCCATCTCCACGTCCACGTGGTACCGCGCAACCGCAAGGACGGCCTGCGCGGCTTCTTCTGGCCGCGTCACAAGTACGCCTCCGACACCGAGGCCGCCGACTACGCCGCCCGCCTCCGCGCTGCCCTGTAACCGTGCCCCGAGCCCGCTTCTGACGCCGCGTGGGCTGTGGAAGTTATGGCTTTGGGAGTGTGCCGGGTGGGTTGTGTCGACGGTGCGGCTGGGTGCCGAACGGACGGTTGTGAGCCGCTAGGGCGCCCTGGGGACGGGGCGTTGCTGCACTCCGGCTACGGTACGGCGTCGAGGACCACGCCTGCGTCGAGCACATCGGCGGCCGGCGCCCCCAGGACCGAAGGACCCCCGATGACCGAGACCAAGCACGCCGCGACGCCCGCCGACGTCGGCGCCGCGCTTCCCGCGATCGAGCTGGCGGGGGTGGCCAAGGAGTACCACTCTCACGGCGAGACGGTGACCGCGGTCCGGGGACTGGACCTGACGATCGCTCAGGGCGAGTTCTTCTCCCTGCTCGGCCCGTCGGGCTGCGGCAAGACGACCACCCTGCGGATGGTCGCCGGGTTCGAGGAGCCGACGGCGGGCGAGGTGTACCTGCACGGCGCCGACGTCACCGGTGTCCCGCCCAACCGGCGCGACGTCAACACGGTGTTCCAGTCGTACGCGCTGTTCCCGCACATGAGCGTGTTCGAGAACGTGGCGTTCGGGCTGCGCCGCCGCCGCGTCCCCAAGCCGGAGATCAAGGGCAGGGTCAGCGAGATGCTGGAGATCGTCGACCTGACGGGGCTGGAGAGGCGGCGGCCCGGCGAGCTGTCGGGCGGGCAGCAGCAGCGGGTGGCGCTGGCCCGGGCGCTGGTCAACCGGCCGCGCGCGCTGCTGCTGGACGAGCCGCTCGGCGCGCTGGACCTGAAGCTGCGCCAGGCCATGCAGGTGGAGCTGAAACGCATCCAGCGCGAGGTCGGCATCACGTTCGTGTACGTCACGCACGACCAGGGTGAGGCGCTGACCATGTCCGACCGGATCGCGGTGATGAACGACGGGCGGATCGAGCAGCTCGGCACCCCGCGGGAGATCTACGAGCGTCCGGCGAGCCGGTTCGTGGCCGGGTTCATCGGCACGTCCAACCTGCTGGTGGGCGAGGTGGCGGGGACGGAGGACGGCCACGCGGTGATCTCCTACGGCCCGGACGGGCGGATCGAGGTGCCGCTGCGTCCGGGACTGGCGGCGGCGCCGGGGCAGCGGCTGGAGCTGACCGTGCGGCCCGAGAAGATCGGCATCGGGACGCGGCGGCCCGGCGGCGCGCTGTGCGCGGTCCGCGGCACCGTCACCGAGGTCGTCTACCTCGGCACGTCCACCAACTACAACGTCAGCACCGCGACCGGCGCGGAGATGGTGGTGTTCGCGCAGAACGCCACGTCGGCCGAGGACGTCGCGGGGCGCGGGGACACCGTCTGGCTGTCGTGGGAGCCGCGACACTCGTACGCCATGGGAGCAGCGCAATGACCAGCCCGCACCGGCCGTCCGCCGGGAACCACCTCGATCCCTCGCTGCTGCGCGGGCTGACCCGGCCCCGCCGGGACGTCCTGCGGCTGCTGGGCGCCGCCGGGGCCGGGCTGGCGCTGACGGCGTGCGGTGTGCGGGGGCAGGGCGGCAAGCAGAACGTCACCCGGTCGGAGGTGGCGGAGTACTGGGCGGGCAAGGCCAGGACCGGCAGGCTGAGCTGGGCGAACTGGCCCGGGTACATGGAGGACGACCGGGCGACGCTCAAGGCGTTCGAGAAGGCCACCGGCATCCGGGTCGACTACAAGGAGGTCATCCAGGAGACCGCGTCCTGGTTCGGCAGGATCCAGGCGCCGCTGGCGGCCGGGCAGTCGATCGGCTTCGACCTGATGGTCATGACCAACGGCATCCAGTTGGAGAAGCTCCGCCAGCTCGGCTACCTGGCGCCGCTCGACCACTCCCGGCTGAAGACGTTCGCCGCCAACGCCGGGCCCGGGTTCAGGAACCCGTCGTACGACCCGGGCAACATGTTCACCGTCCCCTACGTGTCGGGGATCACCGGGATCGCCTACAACACCAGGTACGTCAAGGAGGAGATCACCAGCATCGCGCAGCTGTTCGACACCCGGTACAAGGGGCGGGTCGGCATGATGGCCGACTCCCAGGAGCTCGGCAACTTCGGCCTGTTCCTGATCGGCGTCGACCCGGAGAAGTCGACGCCCGCCGACTGGGAGAAGGCCGCCGCGCGGCTCCGGCGGCAGCGCGACGCGGGGATCGTCCGCAAGTACTACGAACAGGACTACATCGACGCCGTCAGCAAGGGCGACGTGTGGCTGACCATGGCGTGGTCGGGTGACGCCTACAGCCTGGCCGGGCCGGACGTGAAGTTCGTGGTGCCCGAGGAGGGCGGCACGATCTGGACCGACAACCTGTGCATCCCCAGGACCGCCGCCAACCCGGTCGACGCGATCACGATGATGGACTGGCTGTACGACCCGGAGAACAACGCGCCGCTGACCGAGTTCATCAACTACATCACGCCCGTCCCCGCCACCCGGGCGGTGATCGCCGAGCACGCCCGCACGGCCACCGGCGCGGAGAAGAAGGACCTGGAGCGGCTCGGCGCGAGCCCGCTGGTGTTCCCGGCCGCCGACGACATGGCCCGGCTGCGGCACTACCGGCGGCTCACCCAGGCCGAGGAGGCCCGGTACCAGAAGACCTTCGAGCCGATCACCAAGGGTTCGTGATGGCCGGTCCGGCACGGCGCGGCCTGGCGCCGTACCTGATGATCCTGCCGGCCGGGCTGTGGATGCTGGTGTTCTTCGTCGTCCCGCTCGTGCTGATGGTGTCGCTGTCGCTGCAGACCGGCAACCTCGTGGACGGGTTCCGGCAGACGTTCCACTGGCAGAACTACACCGACGGCCTGTCCACCTACGGCGACAAGTTCGCGCGGTCGCTGTGGTACGGGCTGCTGGCCACGCTGGCGTGCGTGGCGCTGGCCTACCCCGCCGCGTACTGGATCGCGTCGCGCGGCGGACGGCGCAAGTCGACGTACCTGTTCCTGCTCCTGCTGCCGTACTTCGTGTCGTTCGTGCTGCGGACGATCTCGTGGAAGCTGGTGCTGACCGACCACGGGCCGGTCCTCGGCCCGCTGCGCGACCACGGCCTGCTGCCCGCCGGCGCGCACGTGCTGGACACCGGGTTCGCGGTGGTGTCCGGGCTGACCTACAACTTCCTGCCGTTCATGGTGCTGCCGATCTACGTGGCGCTGGAGCGGATCGACCCGCGCGTGGTGGAGGCCGCCCACGACCTGTACGCCTCGCGGTTCCAGGTGTTCCGCCGGGTGATCCTGCCGCTGTCGCTGCCGGGCGTGTTCGCCGGGGTGGTCATGACGTTCGTGCCGATCTGCTCCGACTACGTCAACGCCGAGGTGCTGGGCGGCCCGCGCAACACGATGATCGGCAACGTGATCCAGTCGCAGTACTTCGGCAACAGCGCCTACCCGCTGGCCTCGGCGCTGTCGTTCACGCTGATGGCGATCCTGCTGGTCGGGATCTTCGTCTACGCGCGCGCCCTGGGCACGCGGGACGTCCTGGAGGCGGCCCGCCGATGACCGCGACCCGCACCCCGCGCCCCCGGGCCCGGCGCCGTGCCGCGTCCTCGGGACGCGTCCTGCACGTGTACACCGTCCTGCTGATCGCCTGGCTGCTGCTGCCGATCGCGGTGATGATCCTGTTCGGGTTCAACGACACCCACAGCAGGCAGAACTACCGCTGGGAGGGGTTCACGCTCCGCTGGTACCGGCACCTGTTCGACAAACCCGACCTGACCGCCGCGCTGGTCAACTCGCTGACGATCGCGCTGCTCAGCACGGCGATCACCACGGTGATCGGCACGCTGGCGGGCCTGGCGCTGGGGCGCCACCGGTTCCGCGGCAGGGGCGCGTCGAACCTGGTGCTGTTCATGGCGATCTCCTGTCCGGAGATCGTGATGGGCGCCTCGCTGCTGTCCATGTTCGTCACCTTCAACCTGCCGCGCGGCTATCCGACGATCCTGGCGGCGCACGTGATGTTCTCGATCGCGTTCGTGGCGGTGACGGTGCGCGCCCGCGTGGCGGGCCTCGACCCGGCCGTCGAGGAGGCCGCCCAGGACCTGGGGGCCGGCCCGTGGACGAGGTTCCGGCTGGTCACCCTGCCAATGATCATGCCGGGCGTGGTGTCGGGGGCGCTGCTGGCGTTCGTGCTGTCCATCGACGACTTCGTCATCACCGGCTTCACCGGCGGCGCCACCGTCACCTTCCCGCTGTGGGTCTACGGCTCCACCCGGACCGGCATGCCGCCGCAGGTCAACGTGATGGGGACGCTGATCTTCGCGGCCGGCGTGCTGGTGGCGGTGATCTCCGCACGGCGGAACGTCCGCCGCCGATGACCTCCGCGCGGCGTACCGTCCGCCACCGGTGACCCGCCGCCGGACGCCGCCGGGCGCCGCCGGTCAGTCGGCGACGGCCTGGTAGACGGACGTCCAGAAGTCCAGGTAGACCGGGTTGTGCGCCGGGAACTGCAGGCGCTGGGTGAGCAGGACGCCGATCAGGTTCTCGGCCGGGTCGGACCACCAGGACGTGCCCAGCCCGCCGTCCCAGCCGTACCGGCCCGGGGTCGCCCAGAGCTGGTCGCGCCGGGTGACGACCGAGACGCCGAAGCCCCACGAGCCCGCGTCCCCGAACGCCTCGGCCCGCTGCCGCGGCGTCAGCTGGTCGGACGTCATGAGCTCCACCGCCGGACGGGACAGGATGCGTTCGCCCCCGTACACGCCGCCGTCCAGCAGCATGCGCGCGAACGCCAGGAAGTCGTCGAGCGTCGACACCAGTCCGGCCGCGCCGTCGGCGAACGCGGGCGGCCGGCTCCACGCGCTGTCCTCCACCCCGTCGTACACGCTCAGCTCACCGCCGCCGGGGTCGACGGCGTAGGAGGTGGGGAGCCGGTGCAGCCCGGCGGCGGGGACGCTGAACGCGGTGTCCTTCATCCCGAGCGGGCCGAAGAGGCGTTCCCGCAGGAACGTCTCCAGCGGCTGCCAGCTGACGCGTTCGACCAGGACGCCCAGCACCAACGAGCCGATGTTGTAGAGCCAGCGCTCACCCGGCTGGTACATCAGCGGCAGCGTGGCCAGCCGGCTCAGCCACTCGTCGGCGGTGTGCGGGACGTCCGGCCGGGGCGGGCCGAAGCCCGCGATGCCCAGCCCCTGGGCGGCCCGCGCGTACGGCGTGCCCCACCACGCCTCGTCCAGGGCCATGCCCATGCCGAGCCGGAAGGTGAGGAGGTCGCGCACGGTGATCGGGCGTTCGGCGGGCACGGTGTCGTCCAGCGGCCCGTCGGGACGGGCCAGGACGCGGCGGCCCGCCAGTTCGGGCAGCAGCTCGTCGACCGGCTCGTCCAGCCGCAGCCGGCACTCCTCCACCAGGATCAGCGCGGCCACGGCCGTGATCGGCTTGGTCATCGAGCTGATGCGGAACAGCGCGTCGCGGCCGAGCGGCGCGGACGCGCCGAACGCCGGGTGCCCCAGCGTCTCGACGTGCGCCTCGCCCCGCCGCCACACCGCCATGACCAGGCCGGGCACCCGGCCCTGCTCGACGTGCCCGGCCATGACGTCGCGCATCCGCGCCAGCCGGTGCCCGTCCAGTCCGCCGCCGTTCACCATGGGTCCTCCGCTCGCACACGTCTCGGAGGTACCGACCGGGGAAGGACGCGGAACTCATCGGTCCGGCCGGCGGAACGCGCGGATCAGTCCGGGGAGGGGTCCTCGGCGCCGAACACCTCCGTGGAGACCTCCAGGTACAGCTGCTCGGGGTAGGGCATGAAGCGGACGTTGCGCAGCGCCTGCTTCTGCCCGGCCGACTCGATGACGAACTCCCCGTACCCCAGCACGCGGCCGAGCATCGACCGTTCCAGCGCGATGTCCTCGACCTTGGCCAGCGGCATCATCGCCACCTGGCGGTTGAGCACGCCGCTGATGACCATGAGCCGGTGCTCGGTCACCAGGAAGTACCTCAGCGACCACGCGAGGACCTTCCACACCAGGTAGCCGAGGGTCGGCAGCCACAGCCACCAGACCCACATGATCCCGGTCACGGCGGCGGCCAGACCGCAGGCGATCAGCCCGCCCACCACCGCCAGCAGGGCGGGCAGCAGCACGGCCGGGTGCCCCCGCACCGCGATCACCCGCCCCTCGTGGGACATCAGGTACCGGCCAACGGTCCGCGACCCGGCCTCGTGGCGGAAGACCATCATGTCCTGGATGTTCATGCGGCGCCCTTGTCATGATCAGGGACTTCAAAGGTAGCCGAATCGGCGCGCGCGCCGCAGTGCCGCGCGGGGCGGCCTTTTCTCGCCCGGCCTCGCCGCCGACGTCGCGGGGCCGGACGTTCATGGACGGGCGGGGCCGGACGTTCATGGACGGGTCCGGATACCGCCAACGTCTGGTGCGTCGTCTATACGGCCGCGCGAAAACGGAAACTTCCCCCATGACCGAGGTGACGTGGTTACGGGGGGAGTGTCATGGCCGAAACGGTGGCCGACTACGTGCTCAAGAGGCTGCGCGACTGGAACGTCGAACACGTCTTCTGCTATCCGGGCGACGGCATCAACGGCCTGGTCGCGGCGCTCGGCCGGGCGGGCGCGCCCAAGGTGGTGCAGCCGCGGCACGAGGAGATGGGCGCGTTCGAGGCGGTCGGCTACGCCAAGTTCGGCGGCGGCGTCGGCGTGTGCATGGCGACCAGCGGGCCGGGCGCGATCCACCTGCTGAACGGGCTGTACGACGCCAAGCTCGACCACGTTCCGGTGGTGGCGATCGTCGGGCAGGTGGCGCGCAGCGCGATGGGCGGCAGCTACCAGCAGGAGGTCGACCTGCAGACCCTGTTCAAGGACGTGGCCTCCGACTACGTGCACACGGTCACCGTCCCCGAGCAGCTGCCGAACGTGCTGGACCGGGCCATGCGCACCGCCCTGGACCGGCGCGCCCCCACCTGCGTGATCATTCCGTCCGACCTGCAGGAGGTCGAGTACGAGGCGCCGGCGCACGCCTTCAAGCAGGTGCCCTCCAGCGTGCCGGGGTACGCGGTGCCCGAGACGCGCGCGCCCGAGACCGAGATCGCCCGCGCCGCCGAGGTGATCAACGCGGGCGAGAAGGTGGCGATCCTGGTCGGGCAGGGCGCCCGGTCGGCCGCCGCCGAGGTGATGGAGCTGGCCGAGGTGACCGGCGGCGGCATCGCCAAGGCGCTGCTCGGCAAGGACGTCGTCTCCGACGAGCCGGCCTGCGTCACCGGCGCGATCGGGCTGCTGGGCACCCGGCCCAGCTACGAGATGATGCGCGACTGCGACACCCTGGTGATCGTCGGGTCCAGCTTCCCCTACAGCCAGTTCCTGCCCGAGTACGGCAAGGCCCGCGCCGTGCAGATCGACATCGCCGGGCACATGATCGGGATGCGCTACCCCACCGAGGTGAACCTGGTCGGGGACGCCAGGGCCACGCTGCAGGCGCTGCTGCCGCGGCTGCGCCGCAAGGAGCACGGCTCTTGGCGCCGCACGATCGAGCAGAACGTGGAGCACTGGTGGCAGACGATGGAGATGCAGGCGAAGGTGGCCGCCGACCCGGTCAACCCGATGCTGGTGTGCCACGAGCTGTCGTCCCGGCTGCCCGACGACGCGATCGTCACCTGCGACTCGGGGTCGGCGGCCAACTGGTACGCGCGGCTGCTGCGGTTCCGCGGCCGGATGCGCGGGTCGCTGTCGGGGACGCTGGCGACCATGGGCCCGGCCGTTCCGTACGCGATCGGCGCCAAGTTCGCCCACCCGGGCCGGCCCGCGATCGCGCTGACCGGCGACGGGGCGATGCAGATGAACGGCATGGCCGAGATGATCACCGCGTGCCGGTACTGGCGGAGCTGGTCGGACCCGCGGCTGATCGTGGCGGTGCTGCACAACAACGACCTCAACCAGGTCACCTGGGAGCTGCGCGCGATGGGCGGCTCGCCGCGCGTCCCGGAGACCCAGGACCTGCCGGACGTGTCGTACGCGGGCTTCGCGCGCTTGCTGGACCTGGAGGGCATCGAGGTCGACAAGCCCGAGCTGCTCGGCTCGGCGTGGGACCAGGCGCTCGGCTCCGACCGCCCGGTGGTGCTGGACGTGCGGTGCAGCGCCGACATGCCGCCCATCCCGCCGCACGCCGAGTTCGACCAGATGAAGAACACGATGGAGGCGCTGCTGAAGGGCGACAAGGACGCCTGGAGCATCGTCAACGAGGGGGTGCGCGCCAAGCTGCAGGAGGCCCTTCCGCGCCGGGGGAAGTAGTGACCTTCTTGCCCATCGGCGGGCACGTCCGGAAGATGGGTTCATGGTCACCCCTGAGGAGTCCCCACCCGGCTCGCCCCGGGGGCCCCGCGCCGACGCGGACGTCATGGGGCGGCCGGTGTGGCGGCTGCTCCTGCGCGGGCTGGGCGTGTACCTGCCGGGCTGGCGGGCGCCGCAGGGGGTGACGGGCGTCCGCGACGGCGCGTCCGGGCCGGGCGCGCCGTCCGGGTTCGGGCCGCCGGGGTACGTCGACGGCGACACCGGCTTCGGCCTGCATCTGGCGGACCGGGCGCGCGGCCTCGAACCCGACCGCGAGATCTACGTGCGCGGACGGCAGGACCCCAGCTTCGGCATCGTCATCGCGGGACCGTCGGCGGCGATCGGCACCCGGGTCGTGGACGCGGCCGGGCTGGTGCGGTACGCGCGCCGCCTCACCTTCGAGGAGCTGTACGACACCGCCGACGCGGGCTCGGTGCCCTACGCGGTGCGCGCCGCGCGGGCCGTGCAGAACGTGGTGTTCCTGGACCGCGCGGCGGGCGTGGGGCTGTGCGCCGAGGTGGACCCGGTGACGGGGGAGGTCGCGTGCCCGCTGTTCGTGCGGCTGCGCGCGTCCGACCGCACCGTGCGCGCCTACGGCCTCGGCTCGGCCGTCACGAGCCCGCGGCCCACAGGCTGAGGTCCCACAGCTGGTGGGACGGCAGGCGCCGCAGCCGCACGGCGGCGGCGGCCGGGTCCCAGAACACCTCGTCGCTCTCCAGTTCCAGCGACTGCGGCGGGGTGAGCACGGCGCACAGGAACTCGTCCCGGCTGCGCACCGCCAGCAGCGGGCCGATCTGCGCCACCGCGCCGCTGCTCTCGTAGAGCGCGCGCAGCAACGCCTTGAGCGCGGCCTCGTCCTCGGGGGGAGGCTCGGGGGTGATGCCCGGGGGCAGCACGCGTTCGCCGGGACGGCCGCGCGCCAGGGAGTTCGGGCCTGGGCCGCCCCCCGGCGAAAGGTCCGCGCCCGTGGAAATGAGCAGGGCGGTGAAGACGCCCCCGAGGTCCTCGGGGCGCTGCCCGGTCAGGAAGTAGCGGCGGCGGTCCGGCGCGTCGGCCGCCGACAGGCCGTTGGCCCCCTCGGTGGTGCGGAACCGGATCCGCAGGCGGTTGGCCTGCACGCACCGCTCGTAGACCTCGCCGAGGATGTCCTCCAGCTGCCCGTCACGCGTCCACAGCCGCCCGACCACGTTGACCGACGCCCCGTCGGCCCCGGCGCGGGGACGGGCCGTCAGCGCGGCCGTCACGGCCTCGTCCAGCTCGCCCTCGGTGAACGCCAGCAGTTCGGCGACGACGTCCTCCACGTCCTCCAGCGTGCGGGTGAGGGCGCGCTGCAGTTCCAGCATCTCCGCGCCGCCGCGCTCCAGTTCGGCCAGCCGCGCCAGTGCCGCCTCCACGTCGGCGCCGCCGGCCGCCGCGCCGCCCTCGCCGGCGCGGGCGCCGGCCTCGGCGACCGCGCGCACCGACGTCTCGACCTCCGCCAGCTTGCGGCGCAGCGCGGCGAGCGTGACCCGCTGCTGCTCCAGCTCGTGCAGCCGGCCCGCCTGCGTGCGCAGGTACTCGTCGGCCCGGTGCACCAGCGTGGCCAGCTCCTCGACCTGGCTGGTGTTGTCGCGCAGCCGCGAGTCCAGCGCGGGCAGCACGTCCCGCTTGACCCGCGACAGCTCGGCGGTGAGCTGCTCGCCCACCGTCACCAGCACGTTGTTCTGCTTGGTGACCTGCTCGTTGAGCTCGTCGACGCGACGCACGAACGCGGCGGCCTGGTGCTTGCTCTGCCGGCCCGCGTACAGCTCCAGCGCCCCCACGACGACGCACAGCACCACCAGGATCACCGTCGTCAATGGGACTCCTCCGGACGCGGCGGCGGGTTTCTCATCGTGTTGTGATCGCGACCATAACTTACGAAGCCGTACCAGGAGGGACACTTACGTAAGCGACTTATCTTGCTGACCGAAAGGTGGGACGACCCTGCGACGGCATTGCGTCGGCGCTGCTCCACCGGCTCGCTCAGCTTCCGGCGACGGGCTCGTCGCAGCCCTCGAACTGCGGGACCGTGGTGGTGAGCCGCAGCCCGGACGACCCGAACCACTGGCGCAGCAGCCGGGGGATCGTCCCGTCCTGGTACATCCGCGTGATGGCCTTGTTGACGGCCTCGCAGCCCGCCACGTCGCCGCGGCGCAGGCCGACCCCGTACGGCTCGTCGGAGAACGGGGCGTTGACCAGCCGCACCGCCGCCGCCCCGCCGCCCCGCGCCCGCGCGGCCAGCCCCGCCAGGATCAGGTCGTCGGTGGACACCGCGTCCACCACGCCGTCCTGCACGCTCCTGAGGCACTGGTCGTAGCCGCGGGAGTCGTGCGGGATCGCGTTGACGCCCTTCTCCTCGATGACGCGACGGTGCGACAGTGAGCCCTCGACGCGGCACAGCCTGCGGCCCGCCAGGTCCCGCACGTTCCGCACGGCGGTGTCGGAGCGGCGGACGAGGATGTCCTGGTGGGCGACGTAGTACGGTCCGGCGAACAGCACCTTGGTCTTGCGTTCGGGAGTGATGGAGTAGCTGGCCACGACCATGTCGACCCGGCCGCTGACGAGCATGTCCTCGCGGTTGACGTCCCTCGACACCGGCCGGAACTCCACGTCGTCGCCGGCCACGCCGAGGCGGCGGGCGATCTCGCGGGTGACGTCGATGTCGAAGCCCCGCAGGTCGGGGTCGCGGAAGCCGAGGCCCGGCTGGTCCTCGTTCACCCCGATGACCAGCCTGTCCCTGCCGACGACGGACGGGGTGCCGGCGTCGGCGGTGCCGCAGGCCGCCGCCGCGGCCGCGAGCGCCGCCGAGACGAGAACCGCGGCGGCGCGGCGGGCACGGCTGCGGACGGCCTGGCGGCGGACGGCGGCGCGGCGGGCGGCGTTGGGGCGTACTCGCATGCTGCGTTCCTTCACCGGTACCCCGTCCCTCACCGGTACTCCGCCAGGCGGGGGCGCACACCGGCCGTCACCAGGACGAGGATGACCAGCCCCGACACGGGGAGCACCACGTCCCAGCCGTTCGTGCCGTCGTCGCCCGCTCTCACCGCGGCGTCGAAGTCGCGGCGGTGCAGGTTGACGAGCGCGTTGAGGGACGCGTCGTACTGGGCGAACAGGCGGATGCCCGTGTCCGGGCCGGTGCCCAGGCGCGCGCGTACCGCCGCGTTGGTGTCGCCGTCCGTGGCCAGGTCACGGATGCGGCGGTCGGCGAGCTGGAAGGTGCGGAAGTCGTTCAGCACCTTCTCGAACGCCTTCGCCTGCCCGCCGGTCAGGTCCCGTTCGGCCTCGTCCCCGAGGAAGCCCAGGAACTGCGCCCTCTGCCAGGAGGGGCCCTGGGCCTCCACGGCCTTGGTGTACTCGGGGAGGCTGTCGGCCTGCAGGTACAGGATCGACTGCGACTTGCTGAGGTAGGTCTGCTCGTAGGTGTCGGCGCGGTCGGGGTCGAGGAGGAAGCGGGTCTGGTCGGCGTTGGCGCTGTTGCTGATGGCGCGGGTGCGGGACAGGGCGAGTATGGGATCGAACCCGTCGCGTTTGGCGTCGCGCAGGTGCCCGGCCTGGGACGACAGCATGGACGTGCTCCACGCGACGAGCACGAGCGCCGCCACGGTCGCCAGCGCGACGCCCGGGTTGAGGACGCGCCGGAACCGCACGTACAGGTAGTACTTCAGGACGAGCAGCAGCGCCAGGAGCAGCAGGCCGGTGACGACCACCAGCGTGCGGCCGGTCAGTACCGCCGACCGCTCGGACTCGTACGTGTGCCGGACCAGGGTGCCGTTGTCGAGGGTCAGGTTGTACGCCTTCGGCAGCAGGTCCAGCTTCATCAGGTCGGTGGCCTGCCGGTAGACGTCCAGGACGCGCTGCGGCGGAGGCCCGGCGGCGTGGTCGGCCTGCTCGTCCAGCAGCAGCGCCTGGCTGGCGTAGCGTTCGTAGCGGCCGAGGGCGTCGAGCAGGTCGCGGGCCGTCTCCTCCTCGGTGGGGTCGTCGGCCAGCCGGGACGCCTGCAGCAGCGCGGTGCCCGCCCGGGCGCGGCTCTGCTCGTACCTGGCGAGGAGCTGGTCGCGGCGCACGCCCAGGTCGCGCGAGTTGCCGATGAGCAGCGCGTTGGCCAGGTGGGCGTCCATGTCGGTGAGGTGGAAGTACAGGTCGCCGGTGGCGACGACCTGTGGTCCCGCGTCGTGGCCGATGACCCGGACGCCGTCGCGGGCCGACTCGACGGCCGCCCACGTGGACGCCAGCACCGCGACGAGCGCCAGGATGATCAGAGCCGTCAGCGTCCGTACCCTGCCCGCGACCGTGCGGGGCAGCAGCGGCAGCGACGGGGGAGGCGGCGCGTGCCGTCCCGGCGGGGCGGGCACGCGCGCGCTTGGGGGCTGCGACCTGCCCGGGGCCGGCGCCCCGCCGGGGGGTCGCGCCACGGCCGTCACGCCGCGCCGCCCTTGCTGAGGGTGATGGTCGTCCACGCGCCCACGTGGATGCGGTCGCCGTCGCCGACGGGCACCTCGACGTTCAGGGGGATCGGGTCGGTTGCGCCGTTCACGCACGTGCGGTTGGTGGAGCCGGGGTCGACCAGGGTCCAGGTGCCGTCCGGCTTGGCCAGCAGCACCGCGTGCACGTGGGAGACGCCGGGGTCGGCCGGGGGCTCCTGCAGGTCGATCTCGGGGGTCGTCCCCCGGGACACGCTGCGCCTGCCGATGCGGACCTGCCGCCCGGTCAGGGGGATCCGCCGTTCGGGGTAGTAGGGCGGGAACGGGATGTCCTTGCTGTCGGGTCCGCCTTCGGAGATGACGGTGTCGTAGTAGTCGCGGTCGGCGTTCACGATGGCCACCCACTCCGCGGTCTGGGCGGGCTCGGCCGGCGGGGCCGCAACCGGCGCCGGAGCCGGGGAGGGCGCCGGGGGCGGAGCCGAAGCCGGTGTCGGCGGCGGGGGCAGCGGTTGCGGCGGCCCCGACGGGGTCGGCCTGCCGCCTCCCGTCGCGAAGTCGTAGCCGCACTCCTCGCAGAAGCGGTCGCTGGACGGCGTACCGCAGTCCGGGCAGGGCACGCCCCCGCCCCCCGCGGAGGCCTGCCCCGCCGAGGGGGCGGCCCCGGAGGGCGCGGGTACGGACGCGGGGGAGGGGCCACCGCCGATGCGCTGACCGCAGACGTCGCAGTAGTCGTCGGTACCGGAACTGTGCCCGGACGGACAGATCGCCATGCTCAGCCCTCGCCCCTGCGCGTACGGACGGTCTTGGTCGACCGGGTGTCCAGCGACATCACGTCGGCCTTGTCGACGTTCTTGCGCAGCCGGACCGTCCCGGTGGCCGGGTCCACGACGTCCACCACCTTGCGCAGCATGGAGGTGATGGCGTCGTTGCCCGCCTCGTCGGCCAGCCGCACGGCGCGGCCCAGCCGCGCGGTGGCGGTGTCCAGGTCGCCGCTCTCGCGCGCCGCCAGCCCCTCCTGGATCGCCTGGGCCAGCTCGGCCTGCCCGGTGTAGTGCGCGACCCGCGCGTTGATCTTCGTGGACTGCGCCTCGTCGTCGGTCCACTGGGCCAGCACGTTGCCGGTCGCCAGCACCTGCTCGGGACGGTCGGCCGTGCCCGGCAGCACCAGCTTGATCCAGGCGGCGCGCAGCTCGGTGCCCACGCCCGCGGGCGGCACCTCCACGCACACGTGGTAGTCGCGGCTCTCGGCGCCCCACGCGCCGACCGGGTAGTCCCCGGCCTGCGGCGCCGCCTCGGCGCGCCGCCCGGTCAGGTCCTCCACCGACGGCATGACCTGTTTGACGAACTTCACCGCGGCGGTCTTCGGCGTCCACACGCGCAGCATCACGTCGGCGACGGCCTTGCCCATCGCCGCCTCGGTCATGGCCTGGAAGTCGGCCACCAGGTCGGCGGGGTCGGCGACGATGTCCACGCCGCCGAGCAGCGCCGAGGCGACCTTGCGCAGCTCGGCGACCTCCCAGTCGGTGCCCACGCCCCGGCAGTCGCACACGAACCGTCCCGAGCAGCGCTCCAGCACCGCGTCGAGCTGGGCGGGCGTCTCGTGCTGGTTCTTGCCGTCGGTGAGCAGGATGGCGTGCCGGATGCCGTCCTGGTGGGCGTCGAACAGCTCGTCGGTCAGCCGCAGCCACGAGCCGATCGCGGTGCCGCCGCCCGCCCTGAGCTTCGCCAGCGCCGCCCTGGCCTTCCTGCGGGTGCCCGCGTCGGCCCGCACCAGCGGCGGCGCGCTCGGATAGACCAGCGTGGCGTCGCTGGACCCGGCGATCACGGCGAAGTGGACGCCGTCGCGCAGCGTGTCGACCGCGACCTGGGCGGCCTCGATGGCGGCGCGCAGCTTGCTGTCGGGATAGGACATCGAACCCGAGGTGTCGATGATGATGACCTCGGCGGCCTCGGTCGCCGCGCCGCCCGTGAGGGCTCCGCCGGACGACTCGACCGACACGATCGCGTGGACCTCGCGGCCGCCCGCGGGCAGGTACTTGTTCTGGTCGACCTTGACGGTGAACTGCGGCTGGTCGCTCATCGGAGATGCTCCGTGCTCGGCGGGACAGATGAGTTCGCGGGGGGCGCGTCCTTCCAGGCGGAGACCTGCGGGACGGGGACGACGGCGACGGTGACGTTGTCGCGGCCACCGGCGTCGAGGGCGTGCCGCACGAGGACGCCGGCCGCCTCCAGCGGGCGGACGGCGTCCAACGGGGAGCCGGGCGTCGCGGTGAGTACGGCGGTGAGCTGCTCCGGCGCGGGCAGGTAGTTCCACAGGCCGTCACTGCAGACGACCACCGCGCCGGGGCCCTGAACGGGATGGGTGCGGACGTGCGGGGCGATGTCCTCGGCGTCCGCGCCCAGCCACGCGGTGATGACGTGCGCGTTGGGGTGGGCCTCCGCCTCGGCCTCGGTGAGGGCGCCCTCGGCCACCATGGCGGCGGCCCAGGAGTCGTCCTCGGTCAGCCGCCTCGAACCGCCGGCGGACGCGGCGAGCCAGTAGGCGCGGCTGTCGCCGACCCAGCCGACGGTCACCGTGCCGGGGGCGACGACGGCCGCCACCAGGGTGCAGGAGGGGGCCTCGTCCGGAGAACCGGCCAGGGCCGCGACGGCGTCGCCCGCGCGGGCGATGGCCGTGCGCATGGCGGTCTCGGCGTCCGTCCCGTCGTCCAGTGCGGCGACGAGTGACGCGACGGCGGTTTCGGCCGCGGCCTTGGAGGCGTCCTCAGGGCGGGGCGACGACCCGACCCCGTCGCACACCACCACCGCCACGCCTCCACGCCACGGTGCGATGGCCAGGGCGTCCTCGTTGCGGCTGTAGCGCAGGCCGCGGTCGCTGACCCCGGCGGCGGCGCCGTCGGGCAGTTCCATCTCGACGTGGTCGCGGTCGACGGGCTGGCGCAGCCCGCAGTGCTCGCAGTAGCCGTCGGCGTCGATGGCGGTCGCGTCGCAGCCCGTGCAGCGCCGCAGCCGTATGGGCGCGGCGCCGGAACGCGGGTCGAGGCGCTGCCCGCACGCCTCACAGAACTCCTCGCCCGGGTACACCACCTCCCGGCAGGTGGGGCACCCCAGCTCCACCGTCTTGGCCGTCCCCTGGTCCCCGGTCACAGCAGCGTCCTGGGACGGACGATGTTGGCGCGGTCGATGAGCAGCCGCCGTTCCTCCCTGTCGGCGCTGTGCCGCGCCAGCGACCGGTACGTCCGCTCCAGCGCGCTTCGCAATTGCGGTTCCGTCAGCTTCGCCCCCAACACACTGCCTTCCTGCGGGGAGTGCTTCGGCGCGTGGCGGACCCAGGCCAGGGCCGCCTCCAGAACCTCCGCCTCCAGACGTTCCCGTCGCTCGCCTTCGACGTCGAGCGCGGCCAGACGGTCACCCGCCCCGACGAGCTCGGCCGCGGTGAGCTGGGACGGAAGACGGCCCCGCACGATGGTCGTCACCGCCGCCAGCTGCGCGGCCACGTGCCGGATCGAGGTCTGCGGCACCGAGTCCAGGACCGCGACGGCCGCCGCCCGGTCGTCCCCGGCGAGACGCACCCGGGCCAGGCCGAACGCCGCGTTGATGTAGGAGTCGTCGGTGCGCCACACCGCCTCGTACAGGCGCGCCGCGTCGTCGGGGGCGGCGCCTTCCCGGCAGAACGCCAACGCCAGCTTGGGCGCGGCCTCGCCGGGCAGCAGGCCGTAGAGGTCGTCGAACATCACCGCGGCCTCGTCCACGCGCTCCCGGGCCAGCGTGGCGACCGCGCGGTACCAGGCGAGCCGCCAGTCGCCGGACAGCTCGCCCGCCAGGTCGTCCAGCAGGCGCAGCGCGTCGTCGGTGCGGCCCAGCTCGATGCGCACCCGCACGCCCGTCAGCGCGACCTCGGGCGTGCGCTCGGGCGCGCCGCCGAGGGCCGCCATGAGCTGCCGCGGCTCCAGCGCCGTCAGCCCGGCCAGGAACCCGGCGGCCGGGTCGGCGCCGTCCACCAGCGGCACCGGCAGCGCGGACGCGACGTCCCGGGGCGTCGGCGTCGGCAGCGGGGCCCCGTCGCCGGACACCCCCGGCTGGACTCCCGCGGCGAAGCGTTCCGGGCCGAACAGCGCCGACGGGGCGGGACGCGGCCGGCCGTCCTCGGCGGCCAGCACCTCCCGCAGCACCCCGGTGAGCTGCTCGGCCATCTCGGCCGCGTCCTGGAAGCGCAGCGCCGGGTCGCGGTGCGTGGCGCGGCGCAGGAACCGGTCGAACGACTCGTGCCGCGCCAGCACCGGCACCTGCTCGCGCGGCGGCAGGCTGGTCGCGTAGGTGGTGGTGAACTCGGCGAACGGGAAGCTCAGCACCGCCAGCGCCCGGCCGACGGTGTACAGGTCGGAGCTGATGGAGGGGCCGTCGTCGGCGATCTCGGGGGCCTGGTAGCCGACCGTGCCGTAGATGGCGCCGTCCTGGTCGTCCAGCCGCCGCACCGCGCCTAGGTCGATCAGCCGCAGCTGCTCCTCGGACTGGATGACGTTGTCCGGCTTGAAGTCGCAGTACAGCAGCCGCTGTGTGTGCAGGTAGCCGAACGCCTGCAGCGCCTCCAGCGCGTAGGCGATGGCCTGGCCGAGCGGCAGCGCGTCCTCGCCGAGCCGCCGCCGCTCCAGCAGGATGTCCTTGAGGGAGCGCCCCCCGACGTACTCCATGACGATGTAGCCGGTGGGGGCGCCGGTGGCCGGGTCCGGATGCTGGACGAAGTTGTAGATCTTGACGATGTTGGGGTGCTCGACCTCGGCGAGGAACGCCCGCTCGGCCGCCGCGGCGGCCAGCGCGTCGGCGTCACCGGTGTCCAGCAGGCCCTTCAGCACCACCCACCGGTCGCTGACGTTGCGGTCCTTGGCCAGGTAGATCCAGCCGAGACCGCCGTGCGCCAGGCAGCCCAGCACCTCGTACTGGCCGCCCACCAGGTCCCCTGGGCGCAGCTTGGGGGTGAACGAGAAGCCCGTCCCGCACTTGGCGCAGAACCCTTCCGTACGGCCCGGCCGGTCGCCCCGGCTGCGCCCCACCGGATCGCCGCAGTTGCCGCAGTACCGCTTGTGCTCGGCGACCTCCGGGTTCGGCAGGACGGCGGTGGCCGGGTCCCGGTACGGCACGCGCGGCACCTCGACCAGGCCCGCGCCGAGCTGCCCGCGCCGCCCCGATCCGCGCGTCGACCCCGTCCGTCCCGTGCTCGTGCCCATGCCGGTGCGCGTGCTGGAACTGCCGCGCGTCGGTGCGCTGGGCGCCGCCGTCCGCCCGGACGCCGCCGTGGGGCCGGCCGGGGCCGCAGGGGGCATGCCGCAGGTGTCGCAGTAGCCGTCCTGGATCGTGCCCGTGCACCCCTGCCGCGTGCAGACGTCACTGGGCGGCGTGCCCGGGGCCGCCTGGGACGCGGGAGCGGGGGGCAAGCCGCAGGTGTCGCAGTAGCCGTCTTCGATCGTGCCGGTGCACCCAGGCTGCGTGCACGCGTCACCTGCCGGAGCGGTCGGGGCCGCCTGCGGTGCGGGGGCGGGGGGCAGGCCGCACTCGACGCAGTAGCCGTCCTCGACCGTCCCGCCGCAGCCCGGCGCGGTGCACTGAATCATCGGCGCGATCCCTTCGCCCGTGCGGAGATGGCCTGCTGGTACGCCGACAGCGCCACCGTGGCCCCGCGCAGGTCGCAGGGGGAGGTCCACAGCAGCGCGCGTGCGCGCTCGTACATCGCCGCCAGCTCGTCGTCCTCCAGGTGGCCCAGGCGCGCGGCCTTGGCCCGGTAGGCGTCCAGCCGTCCGCGCAGCTCCTCGCGCCGGTCCAGCAGGCCGGTGAAGATGTCGACGGCCTCGCGCGCCCGCGTCAGCGCGGTCTCCGCGGCGCCGTCCAGGTCGGCCAGCCGCGCCGCCAGCTCCTCCCAGCGGCCGTCGTCGCGCAGGCCGTCCAGCGCCGCCAGCCGGTCGGCCAGCGCGGTCGCGGCGTCGGGCGCCGCCGGGACCACCGGGAAGCTGATCTTGGCGAGGACGTCCGCGCGGGCGCGCCGGGCCTGCTCCTCGATCCTGCGGACGCGGCCCACCTCGTCCCGCACCCGCGCGACGCGTTCGGCGTGCCCGGCGCGCAGCCTGGCGGCCTCCTCCAGCCGTCCGCGCAGGTCCCGCAGCTCGGCGTCGAGGGCGTCCAGACGCGAGCTGCCGGCGGTGCCGTCGGCGCGGACCAGCGCCAGCGGGTCGGTGCGCATCGTCTCGCGCACCGCCGCCAGTTCCCGTTCGACGCGGTCGAGGTCGCCCGCGCCGCCCGCCCGCCCCGCCAGCTCGCGCACCGCCGCGTGCGCCCGGTCGACCTCGTCGAACCTGGCCAGCAGCGCCGACCACACCGTGTCGACCCCCGCGACGATCCGGGCGGCCTCCTCGAACAGCGGGTTCATGCGCGCGACCGCGCCGTCCAGCGTCAGCCGCTCACCGGCGGGCGCCGACAGCAGCGTGCGCCGCTCCAGCGGCACCTCCGGCGCCGGCAGCTCCACCGACGGACCGGTCAGCAGCCGGGTCAGCTCCGCCAGCTGGGCCTGGCTGGGACGCGGATGCCGGGCGCGCAGCCGCTCGGCGTCCTCGAGCACCCGCCCGTACAGGTCGAACAGCGACCACAGCGCGGCCGTCCGCGACCGCAGCTCGCCTTGGCGGCGGGCGGTCTCGCCGGTCAGCCCCGCCCCCTCGAGCAGCGCGTGGCCGGGGTGCGCCTCCAGTTCGGCCAGCGCGGCGCCGATGCGCTCCTTGTCGTCCCGCAGCCGCCGCAGCGCGCCGTCCACCTCGTCGCGGGTCAGCGGCGGGCGTGCGGCACCGCTCACCGCGGCCCCATCTCACCCATGTTCGCCCCCGGTATCGCGCTTTTGGGTGATCAGTGTTCACCATGCGGACGGCACCGCTCAAGGGCCTCCAAACTGTCGGTGTTCGAACGTATTATCGAATCATGGCGAACGTAGCGACGCACCGCACCGCCCTCACCGCCGCGGAGATCGCCGCGCTGGCGCTCTCGCTGGCGCACCTCGGCGCCGGGCCGCAGGCGGCCACCGCCCGCCGGGCCCTGCGCACCCTGTTCGACGACGACGTCACCGACAACGAGGTCATCACCGCCACCCTGCAGACCCTCACCACGCCGCTCAGCCCCGCCACCGCCGACCGCGCCCGCGTGATCGCGGCCGCGATCACCGAGCACCGCGTCGTCCGGCTCGTCTACGGCGACGCCCGCGCCAACGTCACCATCCGCGAGGTGGAACCCGTCACCTGCCTGGTCCACCGCGACCACTGGTACCTGGTCGGCTGGTGCCGGATGCGGCGCGGCGTCCGCGCCTTCCGCTTCGACCGGATCCTCGCCGTCGAGTCCACCGGCATGCCCGCCCGGCCCCACCGCGCCGAGCGCTACCTGCCCTTCCAGGGCCGCGCCGCCGCCTGACCCGTGACCCCGTGAGGCGGGCCCGCGTAAGCCCCTGCGCGGGCCGCCTCACGGTCCTCCGGCCCGCCGCCGCGAGCCGCGGGTCAGGACGCCACGGTCCGCTCCACGGCGTCGGAGACGACCGCGGCGACGTCGCGGGTGCGGGTGTAGGCGGTGTGCTGCGCCCTGGCGCCGTTGCCGCGGTCGAGCAGGCGCCGCAGCAGCCCCCGCACGGTCTCCAGGTCGCCGCTGCGGTCCAGGGCGGGGGTGACGTGGTCCAGCAGCGCGGCCACCACCGTGTGCGCGGGGGCGGCGCGATGGGTGACCGGGTGCACCAGTTCGTCCCGCAGCCCCGAACGGCTGGCCCGCCACATCGCCAGCCGCAGCAGGTGGGCGCGCACCGGGTCCGGGGGCTCGCCCGCCCGCCACGCCCGCGCCGCCGTCTCGACCAGCGCGCGGACCAGCGCGGCGAGCAGGACGGTGTCGTCGGCGTGCAGGCAGACGTCCGCGACGCGGATCTCCACGGTGGGATAGCGCCGGGAGATCCGGGCGTCGAAGTAGATCATGCCCTGGTCGAACACCACGCCCGTGCCGAGCATCGCCTCGACGGTCGCCTGGTACTCCTTGAGCGACTCGAACAGCTCGGTCGGCCCGCTGGACGGCCAGCGCCCCCACACCTGGTGCCGCCAGCTCTCGTAGCCGGTGTCGCGTCCCTGCCAGAACGGGGAGTTGGCGCTCAGCGCCAGCAGGGGCGGCAGCCACGGCCGGATCCGGTCGAGCACCGCGGCGCCCTCCTCCGGCGAGGCCACGTTCACGTGCACGTGGCAGCCGCACGTCAGTTGCTCCTCGGCGGTCAGCGCGTAGGCGTCGGCCATCCGCCGGTACCGCCGGGACGGGGTGAGCGACGGCTGCACCGCCACCGGCGAGGTCGCCAGCGCCGCCACCGCGACGCCGACGCCGCGCGCGGCCTGCGACGCGGCGCGCCGGGCCCACCGGATCTGGGCCGACAGCTCGTCGAGCGAGGCGCACGGCCGCGTGCACACCTCCAGCTGCTCGCGCTGGAACTCGGTCTCCAGGCTCTCGCCGCCCGACGACTCGGCCTGCCGGTCGTGGTGGCCGCGCGGCACCTCGCCGTGCTCGTACGCGTAGCGGATCACATCGACCGACACGGCCTGCGGTGCTCCGTCGTCCGGATCGACCAGCAGCAGCTCCTCTTCCACACCGATGGTCCGGGTCTGCGCCGTGTTGCGTTGGTCCACGCTGTGGTTCTGCCCGGGGGACGGTCGATACACGGCCGGGACGGGGAGTCGTCACCGCCGCCGGTCTCGTTTCCCCGAGTGAGCTGTGCCTACAATGCGCGGGCTCGACCAGAGGAGTGCCGGGTGACGTACCGCGTCGGACAGTGGGCCACGGGAAACGTCGGCAGGCAGGCGCTGCGCGCCATCATCGAGCACCCCGACCTGGACCTGGTGGGCGTGGTGGTCAGCGACCCGCTGAAGGTGGGACGCGACGCCGGTGAACTGGCCGGAACTGGACGCCGCACCGGCGTGCGCGCCACCGCCGACCCGGCCGAGCTGATCGCCGCCCGCCCCGACGTGATCAGCTACACGGCCGTCGGCACCTCCGGACGCCGCGAGGTCGCCACCGGCAGCCGTCCCGGCGACGCCCTCGACGACCTGTGCCGCGTCCTGGAGGCGGGCGTCAACGTGGTGTCCTCGGCGCTGATCCCGCTGGTGCACCCGCCGTCCGCCGACCCGGCCGCGGTGCGGCGGCTGCGCGCCGCCTGCGCGCTGGGCGAGTCGTCCTGCCTGACCACCGGTCTCGACCCGGGCCTGATGAACGACGTGCTGCCGCTGGTGCTGTCCGGGGTGTGCCTGCGGATCGACGCGATCCGGGTCAGCGAGATCATGTGCTACGGCCTGTGGGACAAGCCCGAGGCCATCGTCGGCAAGTTCGGCTTCGGCCGGCCGCTGGACCATCGCCCGCCGATCCTGCTCCCGGGCGTGCTGACCCTGATGTGGGGCCCGGTCGTCCACCTGATCGCCGAACGCCTGGACGCGCCGCTGGACGAGGTGACCGAGTGGTACGAGCCGTGCCCGGCGCCCGAGACGTTCCGCGTCCCCGCCGGGGAGATCGCCAAGGGCACGACGGCGGGCCTGCGGTTCCGCGTGACGGGCGTCGTCCGGGGACGCCCCGCGATCGTGGTCGAGCACGTCACCCGGCTGCGCGAGGACCTGGCGCCGCACTGGCCCGCGCCGCCGTTCGGGCAGGCGGGCGGCTACCGCGTCGAGATCGACGGCGAGCCGCCGTGGCGGATGGACGTCGCCAACCCCGGCGCCGCCGACCCGACCGTCCCCGGCACCCTGGCCACCGCGCTGCGCCTGGTCAACGCGATCCCGGCGGTCGCCGAGGCCCCGCCGGGCCTGCACACCCCGTTCACGCTGCCCCTGTTCACCGGCCGCCGCCTCCTGCGCTGACCCTCACGCCCACAGATAGAGTCCGCGCCCCGTCCGCACGACCGCCCCCATCCAGTCGAAGAACTCCTCCAGCCACGGATCCTCCGCGCCGGTGTCCCCGTCCCACGGCGGCCAGCCGCGCCTGAGACCGCTGGGCACGCTCCGGTTGAACGCCCTCTGGGCGGCGCCGAGCAGTTCGGCGTGGTGGACGACCGCCTCCCACCGCTCGTCCTGGCCGGGCTGTGGACGGTCCTCCTCCGCCGAACCCGGTGCGGGACCCGGTGGCGGAACGCTCGGCGCGGGCGGCAGGGCCAGCACGTCCTCGCGTGCCCGCAGGAAGCGCGGCTTGCGGGCCCACGCGTTGGCCCGCCCCTCGGTGGCGCGCGCCGCGTCGGCCAGTTCCCGCTGGGCCTCGGCCAAGTCCCGCGCCGTGTCCCAGGCCCGCAGCCGCCGCAGGTAGTGCCGGACGCGCCCGGCCCGCACATCCTCGTACCACCCCCTCCAGCGCCCGTACGCCTCCACGGCCTCGCGCGGCGGCAACGTGGTCCACGCGGCGTCGCGCCACTCGGGCGGGAACCGCGGGTTGCGGCCGACCACCATGACCCGGAAGGGCCGCCCGTCGACGAGCAGCAGCTCGCGCAGCCGCCGGTCGACATCCCGGAACCGCCGCGCCGCCGCGTCCTCGTCCGTCCCGGCGGGACGCGGACGCGACGTCAGGCCGAGCAGGCGCACCAGCCGCGCGTGCTCGGCGGCCAGCGACGCCAGTTCCCGCGGGTCGGCCCCGTCGCGGACGGCGGCGGGCACCCAGTCCACGCCCATCGGTCAGCGGGACAGCAGGTCGCGCACGAGCGGGCCGACCTGCGCGGGACGGTCGATGAACAGCATGTGGCCCGCGTCGATCTCCGTCACGGTGAACGCCCCGTCCAGCGCCTCGCGGCATGCCGCGACGAACTCGGGCCGCACCAGCCCGGCCCGCACGGCGATCACCAGATGCGTCGGGACGCCCGGCGGCGGCGCCACGGCCGGACGGGCCATCTCCGAGAACGCCGTCACGACGGCGGCCGGCTCGAAACGCCAGCGCCACCGTCCGTCCGGACCCCGCTCCAGGTGCTCGGCGACCTCGTCGTCCACCGCCTGTGCGGGCGCGTCCGGCCAGCCGACCGCCCGCGCCGCCAGCGCCTCGCCCGGGTCGGCGTACGAGGCCGTCGCCAGCGACTCGTGGGCCCGCT
Source organism: Actinomadura sp. NPDC047616 (assembly GCF_040642915.1). NCBI lineage: Bacteria > Bacillati > Actinomycetota > Actinomycetes > Streptosporangiales > Thermomonosporaceae > Actinomadura > Actinomadura sp. NPDC047616. The sequence goes on along the minus strand of NZ_JBEYTB010000003.1, from coordinate 374,649 downwards.
CCCGCATCCGGGCGGGGTCGAGCCCGATCGCCGGATCGAGCAGCACGAGCCGTCCCACCCGGGTGGGCGCCACCCGCGCCAGGTGCACGGCGATCATCCCGCCGTAGGAGTGCCCGACGACGTCGGCCCGGTCGACGCCCTCGGCGTCCAGCAGGGCCAGCAGGTCGGCCGCGTGCCGTTCCACATGCCACGGCGCGTCATAGGTGGAGCGCCCGTGCCCCCGCAGATCCGGCGCGACCACCCGCCATCCCGCGAGGTGCTCCTCGGCCAGGCACCGCCACCGCGCGCCATGCCCCTTGATCCCGTGCAGAGCCAGCACCGGCCGCCCCTCCCCGTACCGGTGCACGTGCAGACTCATCGCCGCCGTCCCGACGGCGGCGCGGCGGCGAACCGCACAGCGTCCATGGCGTCGTCCATGGCGTTCTGCCCTTCTCCACGACCTGAGGCTGCCTTCACCACCCGGCGTTCCCGGCCGTCACCCAACGTATCCGGCGGCCCCCCCGTCAAAGCCGTCCGCGCACCACGCTAGACGGTCGTGCGCGGCCGAGGGCGGGGGGCTCGCGCCGCTCAGGAACGTTCCCAGCGGAGGGAGGCGAGGGCCAGCAGGGCGACATGGAGGGAGACGCAGGACTCCACGTCGTCGAGGTCGGCGTCGAGGACGCGTTCGATGCGGCGCAGGCGTTCGTAGAAGGCGGGGCGGGACAGGTGGGCGCGCTGGGCGGCGACGGCCTTGTTGCGGCCCGAGTCGAGGTAGAGCTCCAGGACGCGGGTGAGGTCGCTGCCGCGCTGGGCGTCGTACTCCAGCAGGGGGCCCAGTTCGCGTTCGACGAAGGTCTGGACGCGGGCGTCGTCGCGCAGCAGGTGCAGCAGGCCGCGCAGGCGCAGGTCGGGCAGGCGGTAGACCAGGCGGGTGCCGGAGCCGCGGGCGGCCACGTCGGCGACCTGCTCGGCCTCCAGGAAGGAGCGGCGCACGTCGCGGACCGACTCCACCACCGAGCCCGCGGCCATGACCACCTCGCCGTCGGACTGCTTGCGGACGCGGGTGGCGACCTCGGTCAGCACCGTCTCGACGTCGGCGCGGGCGGGCAGGGAGGCCAGGACGCCGACGCGGGCGTGCGGGCCGTCCTCGTCCAGCACGCCGACCAGGGCGGCCAGGCGGGCGTCCTTGCAGGCCGCCGACGCCGTCTCGGCCAGCCCGGACAGGGCGCCGGAGGCCGGGCCGGTGCGCGGGCGCAGCACCACGCCCAGCAGGCGGCGGCCCGACAGCGGCACGCCGAGCGCGCGGGCGCGGGCGGCGGCCTCCTGCGGGTCGGCGTAGGAGTGGGCGAGGATCCGCGCGATGATCGTGCCGTGCGCCTGCCGCTCGATGCTCTCGGCGTGCCGGTCCAGCAGGCGGCCGAGCGCCAGGGTGGTGGCGGCGCGTTCGATCAGGACGGTCTCGCGGGGCGTGGGCGGCCGCCCGCAGGTGAGGATCAGGCGGCCCCAGTCCTCGCCGCGGGCGCCGACCATGGTGACCAGCCAGCCGGACGCCTCGTCGTAGCCGGTGCGCCGCTCGGGCCGCACCGCGCGCGAGCGCGTCTCCCAGGCCGACAGCAGCTCGGCGGGGTCGCCCGGGCCCGCGTCGGCGGCCAGCACCTGGTGCGACAGGTTCTCCAGGACGACCGGGTGCCCGCCGAGCGCGGCGACCTGCCGGACGACCTCGTCGGTGGAGGCGCCCTCCACCGACAGCCGGGTGAAGATCTCGTGCAGCTGCTCGGAGGCGCGCAGCTCGGCCATCTGGTCCTGCAGGATGCGCGCGTGCACCGACTCGGTGATGTCGACGAACGCGGGCTCGTGCGCCAGCATCACCACCGGCAGGCCGTGCTCCTCGGCGGCGGCCAGCAGCGCCGGCGGCAGCGACCGGGCGTAGCGGCGGCCCAGCTCGATCATCAGGCCGCTGACGCCGACCTCGGCCAGCTCCCCGATGTAGGCGCGCAGGCTGGCGGGCTCGTCGGGCAGCGCGATCCCGGTGGTGAGCACCAGCTCGCCGCCGTGCAGCAGGTGGGCGATGTCGGTGACCTCGGCCACGTGCACCCAGCGGACCGGGTTGCCGAGCCGGTCCGCGCCCGCGACCACCCGCGGCTGCCCGCGGCGGACCGCGTCGAGCTGGAGGACATCCGCCACTGTCGGGAGCATTTGCCGCGATGATACCCGGCACACTGTCATCCGGTCATTACATGATGTAAAAGGCATTTGGGACGATCGTGGGCCCCGGCAGACCGTCAAGGCGGGGGATGCCGTCCTGACACTCTGCGGGTAGCCCCGGGGCGGGGCCGCGGACGAGACTTGAGGACATGTCGGAACACGCGAATCTGCTGCGCCGTCACCGGGCGGTCATGCCGGACTGGCTGGCGCTCTACTACGAGAGTCCCATCGAGATCGTCGGCGGCAAGGGCAACCGCGTGACCGACGCCGAGGGCAACGGCTACCTCGACTTCTTCACGGGCATCCTCACCAACATGATCGGGTACGACGTGCCCGAGGTGCGGGAGGCGGTGGAGCGGCAGCTGGCCACGGGCGTCGTGCACACCTCCACCCTGTACCTGCTGCGCGGCCAGGTGGAGCTGGCGGAGAAGATCGCCCGGCTGTCGGGCATCCCGGACGCCAAGGTGTTCTTCACCAACTCCGGCACCGAGGCCAACGAGACGGCCCTGCTGCTGGCGGCGGCCGCGCGGCGCAGCGACCAGGTGCTGGCGATGCGGCAGTCCTACCACGGCCGCTCGTTCGGCGCCGTCGGCGTGACGGGCCTGCGCACCTGGAAGAACCTGCCGTACTCGCCGCTCAACGTGCACTTCCTGCACGGCGCCGACCGGCACCTGCCGCAGTTCGCCGGGCTGTCGGACGCCGACTACATCAGGGTGTGCGTCGAGGACCTGCGGCACGTGCTGGCCACGGCCACCGGCGGCGACGTCGCCGCGCTGATCGCCGAGCCGATCCAGGGCGTCGGCGGGTTCACCATGGCGCCGGACGGGCTGTTCGCCGCCTACCAGGAGGTGCTGAGCGAGTACGGGGCGTACTTCATCTCCGACGAGGTGCAGACCGGCTGGGGCCGCACGGGCGCGAGCTTCTTCGGCATCGCCGCCCACGGCGTGACGCCGGACATGATGACGTTCGCCAAGGGGCTGGCCAACGGCTTCGCGGTCGGCGGGGTGGTGGCGCGGCGCGAGCTGATGGACGGCCTGAACGCCAACGGCATCTCCACGTTCGGCGGCAACCCGATCGCCATGGCCGCCGCCAACGCCACCCTCGACTACGTCCTCGACCACGACCTGCAGGCCAACGCCGCCCGGCAGGGCGCGGTGATCATCGGTGGCCTGCGCGAGGCCGCCGCGGGCCTGCCGGTGGTGCGGGACGTGCGCGGCAAGGGCCTGATGTTCGCCGTCGACCTGGCCGACCCGGGCACCGGCGAGCCCAGCCCGCCGCTGGCCGGCGCGGTGATGGAGGAGACCCGGCGGCGTGGTCTCCTGGTGGGCAAGGGGGGCCTGTACGGCAACGCCATCCGCATGGCGCCGCCGCTGACCCTCACCGACGCCGAGGCCTACGAGGGCCTCGGCATCCTGATCGACTCCCTTCGAGCCGTGAACGAGGCCGCGACCGCATGAGCACGCAGACTTCCCCGACCCCCGAGCACGCCGCTTCCGAACACGCCGCCTCCAAGCACGTCACGCACTGGATCGGCGGCAAGCCGTTCGCCGGCGAGGCCGAACGGCGCGGCGACATCCACGAGCCGTCCACCGGGCGCGTGTCCGGCACCGTCGACTTCGCCTCCCCGGCGGAGGTCGACGCGGCCGTCGCCGCCGCCAGGGCCGCCTTCCCCGCCTGGCGGGACGCCTCGCTGGCCGCGCGCACCAGGGTGCTGTTCCGTTTCCGCGAGCTGGTCGACGCCCACCGCGACGAGCTGGCCCGGCTGATCTCGTCCGAACACGGCAAGGTGGTGTCGGACGCGGCCGGGGAGGTGGCGCGGGGCCTGGAGGTGGTGGAGTTCGCCTGCGGCATCCCGCACCTGCTCAAGGGCGGGTTCTCGGAGAACGTGTCGACGCGGGTGGACGCCTACTCGATCCTGCAGCCGCTCGGCGTCGTCGCGGGCGTCACGCCGTTCAACTTCCCGGCGATGGTGCCGATGTGGATGTTCCCCGTCGCCATCGCGTGCGGCAACACGTTCGTGCTCAAGCCGTCGGAGAAGGACCCGTCGGCGTCGGTGCGGCTGGCCGAGCTGTGGGCCGAGGCGGGGCTGCCGGACGGGGTGTTCAACGTGCTGCACGGCGACCGGGTCGCGGTGGACGGGCTGCTCCACCACCCCGACGTCAGGGCCGTCAGCTTCGTGGGCTCCACCCCGATCGCCCGGTACGTGTACGAGACCGCCGCCCGCAACGGCAAGCGCGTGCAGGCCCTCGGCGGCGCCAAGAACCACATGGTCGTGCTGCCGGACGCCGACCTCGACCTGGCCGCCGACGCGGCGGTGTCGGCCGGGTTCGGCTCGGCGGGGGAGCGCTGCATGGCGATCTCGGTGGTGGTCGCGGTGGACCCGGTCGGCGACGAGCTGGTCGCCAAGATCCGCGAACGGGTGGCGAAGCTGACGGTCGGGCCCGGCGACGACCCCGCGTCCGACATGGGCCCGCTGGTCACCCGCGAGCACCGCGACCGCGTCGCCTCCTACCTCGACAGCGGCGTCGCCCAGGGCGCCACCCTCGTCGTGGACGGACGCGAGACCCCCGTGCGGGGCGGACGTGGCGAGGGCTTCTGGCTCGGCCCGACCGTCCTCGACCACGTCACGCCCGAGATGGACGCCTACCGGGACGAGATCTTCGGCCCGGTGCTGTCGGTCGTGCGCGCCGGATCGTACGAGGCCGCCATGGAACTGCTGGCGGCCAACCCGTACGGCAACGGCACCGCGATCTTCACCAACGACGGCGGGGCCGCGCGGCGCTTCCAGAACGAGGTGGAGGTCGGCATGGTCGGCATCAACGTGCCGATCCCGGTGCCGATGGCCTACTACTCGTTCGGCGGGTGGAAGGACTCGCTGTTCGGCGACAGCCACGCCCACGGCATGGAGGGCGTCCACTTCTACACGCGCACCAAGGCCGTCACGGCGCGGTGGCTGGATCCGAGTCACGGCGGCGTGCACCTCGGCTTCCCCACCAACGGCTGACCGCTCCGCCGAGCGCCGCCAGGAACAGGCCGGCGGCCAGGCAGGCGAACGGCGTGGCGGGCAGCACGTAGCGGTAGTCGAAGTCCGCCGAGGCGATCGGGAACACCAGCAGCGTCACCGCCGTGGCCCAGGCCAGGAGCACGGTGCGGCGCAGCCGGGGCGCCAGGAGCGTCCCGGCCGCGCCCACCGCGAAGATCACGCCCAGCACAGGTCCGGGCAGGTACCGGTCCCGCTGGTAGTCGATCATCTTGCCGGCGTGCGGCTGGACGACCCGGCTGGGCGTCGACGTCCGCCCGTAGGTCATGGCGTCCAGCAGGGCCGAGTCGCCGCCGCCCCAGCTCTTGCCCCCCGGGAAGACCTGCGGGTCGGCGGGGAAGTGGTACAGCGCCTCGGTGGCCGCCGTCGGATACGGGAAGCGGTCGGGGCTGAACGCCTTGCCCACCCCGTCGGCGACGGTGCGCAGGTAGTCGCCGGGCTGCGCCAGCATGGCGCGGATCGCGAAGTCCCGCAGGACCTTGTTGGCCTCCGGGGTGACGGTGCTCTCGAAGATCACGCGCGGGGGCGCCTCGCCGCGCCAGATCAGATGCCCGGGAGCGTAGCCCTCCTTCTTCAGCTCGGGGGTGAGGCACAGCCCGTCCTCGTGCATGGGCGGACGGATCTTCGCGCAGTCGGCGAACACCGCCGTGCGTCCCCACAGGTACAGGCCGTCGCTGTTGGTCAGCCCGTAGCTGCCCTGCACCGAGTGGAACCACGCCATGTACGACACGATCGGGACGGCGGCCGCCGCGCCGAACGCGACTCCCGCCCGCCGGCCGCGCCGCCGCAGCAGCAGGCACACCAGGATGACGGGGATCAGCGGCGCCCCCGCGGAGCGGACCAGCACCGCGTACCCGAGCAGCAGCCCGGCGGGCAGCGCCAGCCACCAGGTGGGCCCGGTGCGGGTCCGCCACAGCAGCAGCGTGACGCCGGCGGCGATCAGGAACGTGAACAGCGCCTCCGACATGAGCAGGTGCTCGAGCTCGATCTGGTACGCGTCGTACAGCACCGGCAGCGTGACCAGGGTGGCCGCCCAGCCGGGCAGCCCCGCCCGCCGCAGCAGCAGGTAGATCATCACCGCGACGGCGAGCCCCATGAGGTGCTGGACGACCGCCACGGCGGTGAGGCTGTGCAGCGGCTCCATCAGGTTCAGCAGGAACGAGTACCCGAGCGTCTTGCTGGGCGACGGATGCGGGCGCAGCGCCCGCCCCAGGTAGAAGTAGGAGTCCCCGGTGAACCACAGCACGCCCGGGTAGCCGAGCACCGCCGTCCAGCGCAGGAACACGCCGCCCGCAAGCGCCACCAGGAAGAACGAGTGGGTGCCGAACCAGCGCGCCATGCGTCTCGCGAGCCTGGGCCTGCCGCCCGTCTCCGAGCCCTCGTCTGCGGGACGCGCGGCATCCCCGGACTCCCTCCGCGAGGCGTCGCGGGTCTCGCCGTCGCCGTCCTCGGCCTCGCGCGGTCCGGCCTCCCGGGTCACCGCCTCGGCGTGTGCCGCGTCTGCCGGTGCCGCGTCTGCCGGTGCCGCGTCGTGGTCGCCGCGGCGTCGTGGACGCCAAGCCGGACGAATCGCCCACAGGGGAGTAAATATCGCAAAGGGCCGCCGGGGCGTCGCCGGGCGGCCGGTCGTTTCGTTGATCACCAGGGAGCACACCGTACGGGTCGCCGATGACGCCGGGGTGAACGGCGGATGGCGGGCGGTGAGAAGTCGCTGGTCGGCGGCTCCGGGACTTTCTGCCGGTCGTAGGTTTTCGTCGTGAATCTCCGTCGGCCGGGCCCCGACAAATAATAGCTACAAGTATTGACTGGGTCTGTGGCGGACGACACAATCTGATTGTCCCAATTAAATGGGGCAATTTTCGAAAAGGGTCTTCGGTCGAAGTGCCGCCGCCCGGGAACGGCCGGGCACAGGGAGTCGCGTGATGACTGCTGACGAGCATGCCGCTGAGGTCGACGCGCTCAGCAGACGTTATCCCGGCTGGACCATCTGGTTCGGTCCGAGCACCGGCCGGTGGTGGGCGCTGCCCCCGCGCGAGCGGGACGTCGGCGCCTTCGTCGAGGCCGAGACGCCGCAACGGCTCATCGCACGCATCGAGGTGATCCGACACACCGAGTCCAGGCAGCCGGCGCCCCAGCCGGCACAGCGGCCGCCCGCGCGGCCGACAGGGCCGGTGACCGGGCACGGTCAACGGCCCTCCGAGAGCCCCCGGCCGGACACGCGGCGCCCCTCGAATCTCCTCCGTCTCGAGGGCGGCACCCCGTCGCCGCTCCGCCGGGTGCCGGCGATGGCGTGGCCAGGCAGCACCGCAAGGTGATCCGCTGTTCCCCCACCGCGCCACGTCCGCCGGTGCCGCCGCGGCCCCGGGAAGGGCAGTAGCCCGCGCCATATCCCTCTCCAGCAACCTCCGTGTGTGGCGCGGTCACCAGCACCCGCTGTCCCCCCGGGCCGTGGCGGACTCCCCGTCCCGCGCAATTCTTTCCCCGCGTCGCCGGAAACCGCTGTGCCGGTGCGACCGGAAAAGGCGGGACGATGTGCCCGGAAGACGCCGTTCGCTCCGTTGATTTATTCGGCGCCCATTCTTGTGGGCCGGGAGAACGGCGGTGCCCGGCGGCAACGAGTTTCGTTCGGACGGCGCCGCGTGTCCTCGTGCGCGTGCTCGGCGCGTCCCGCACGCCGCCGCGGTGGAGATCGGGGACGGGCGTGATCCTTCGGCCGGAGACGCTACGCTGCGCCGATGGGGCGGGTCGGCGCCGGGGACGGGCCGCCCGCGGGGAGCCGGGGGCCCGCTGGCCGCGGCGGACACGACACGCGACTCGGGAGCGACATGAGGCTGAGGGCCAAGGTGCTGGCCTCGGGGATGGCCGCGGTTCTGGTCACGGCGCTGGGCGCCTGCAGCGGCGACGAGGAGGAGCCGGTCGGCACGGTGCGGGTGGCGAGCACCCTCGGGCCGGGAGAGGGCGCCCTCAACCTGGTGACCCTGCCCGGCTACATCGAGAACGGCGGCAGCGACCCGCGCGTCGACTGGGTGACGCCGTTCCAGGAGCGCACCGGCTGCAAGGTCGGCCTGAAGGTGGTCGGCACGGCCCAGGACATGGCCGAGGTGATGCAGAACAAGTCCCGCCGCTACGACGGCGTGGCCGCGCCGCCGGAGGTGGCCGGGCGGCTCATCGCCAGCGAGGACGTCGCGCCGGTCAACACCGGCCTCGTCGACGGCTACCGCAAGCTGGAGCCGCGGCTGCGCAACCTGCTCAGGCGCGGCAAGACGGTCTACGGGGTGCCCTACGTGTGGGGCTCCAACCTGCTGATGTACGACACGCGGTCGGCCCAGCCCGCCCCGTCGGGCTGGGCCGCGCTGTTCGACCCCGCGCAGGCTCGCCGGTACTCCGGGCGGCTGGTCATGCGCGACAGCCCGCTGGCCATCGCCGAGGCCGCGCTCTATCTGCGCGGCAAGGACCGGGATCTGGGCATCGGCGACCCGTACTCGCTCACCCGCGAGCAGCTGGACGCCGCCAAGCGCGTGCTGGCCGAGCAGCGTCCCCACGTGAAGATGTACTGGGAGCTGCCCGCCGACTCCATCAGCGCGTTCGCCGGGGGCGAGGCGGCCGTGGGGCAGGTGTGGCCGTACCAGGTGGACGTGCTGAGCCGGGCGGGCAAGTCCGTGCAGGGCGTCGCCCCCTCCGAGGGGGTGACGGGGTGGATGAACGCCTGGATGATCGGCGCGCGCGCGGAGCACCCCAACTGCATGTACCAGTGGCTGCAGTGGACGGCCTCGCCCGACGTGCAGCAGCAGATCGCCGAGTGGTCCGGGGTCGCGCCCGCCAATCCCCAGGCGTGCGGCGGCGACCGGCTGAGGGCCGCCTTCTGCAACGCCTACCACGTGGGCGACCGCGACTACCTCGACAAGGTCATCTTCGCGCACACGCCGTCCCGGCAGTGCGGGACGGCCGACGGCGGCGGCGACAAGGGGCGGCGCGACTGCACCGACTACGCCGAGTGGACCAAGGCGTGGTTCGAGGCCACCAAGGGCGGCAAACGCGTCCCGTGAGCGGGGGAGAGGGGTCTCCGGCGCGCCCGACCGCCCCCAGTCGGGCGCGCCTTACGGGTGGTCCCGGGCGTCCCCCCGAAAGCCCGGGTCACCCTCCTCCATGAGAGACCTCCGTGACGACGGTCTATGTGACGACCGCCGTCCGCGCCGGCTCCGGTTCCCGGACCGGAGTCCCGGCGTTCGTGTCCGGCTCCCCGTCCCCCCGGCGGGGGCGGGGGACAGGGCGGATGGCGGGCGCGCACTCGTCGCACGCGAACACGCCCTGGCCTTCGGGCAGGCGACCGACCCGGACGCGCGGTCTCGGCCACTTCTTGTGACAGACGACGCATGCGTCCCCGTCGCGTTGCGCGGCGGTCAGCGCGCCGGGGTCGAACGTCACCTCGCCCATACGGCCCATCCCTGTCTCCCGTGACGGGTGCCGATGCACGCTTTCCTTTATAGGCGGGCCAGTGTGATGTATCAGTTACCGTCGGTGAAAAGCCGGGCAAAGTTCGGGCCCCGGGGCCGAGGGGCCGCGCCGAGGGCGGTGGGCGTGATGCGATCGGCGGGTACTTTCCCGACCAAAGGTAGAAATCCGGAGAAGTTTCACATTTGAATCGGGAAGTACGCTTTGCCCGACGTTGTACGGGTGGGACATACAAAGGACTCATGCGCGTCACCGCCCCGCCTCGACGTGCGCGGAACGGGCGGCGTTGGCCCCGTTCGCTTCGTGCCAGGGTGACGCTTGCGGCGGTGGGCCTGATCGGCGCGGTGCTGCTGGTCGTGGGCATCGCCGCGGCCGTGCTGGCGCAGCATCTGATCACCTCGCGTCTGACCGCCCACGCCGCCCGGGCCGCTCAGGACACCGCGGCGGCGTACCGCCACGGGGCCACGGCCGGGGTGCTGCCGGCACGCGACGGCGTGACCCTGCTCCAGGTGGTGTCCACCGGCCGCACTCCGCGGGTCCTGGCGGCCAGTGCGCCGCTGCAGAACAGGGCCCCGCTCAGCCACAGCCTGCCCCCTTCGGGGAGGAACCGCGTCGACACCCGGGTCTGCGGCGATCCGGCCTGGCAGTCGGACTGCCTGAACATCGTCGGATACCGGACCGCGGTACCCGGGCACGGCACCGTGATGGTGTACGGCGCCGTGCCCGAGCCGTGGGCGCTGGGCAGCCCCGTCCCGGCGGTCACCGTGGCGGGACTGTGCATCGTCGTGGTCATCGTGGCCGCCGGGGTGACCTGGCGCGCCGTGGGCCGCACGCTGCGTCCGGTCGCGCAGATGGAGACGGCCATGTCCGAGATCACCAGCACCGACCTGAGCCGCCGCATGCCGGTGCCCGACAGCGCCGACGAGGTGGCGCGGCTGGCCGCCACGCTCAACGCCACGCTGGACCGGCTGCAGCGGTCGGCCGAGCAGCAGCGCCGGTTCGTCGCCGACGCCTCGCACGAGCTGCGCACCCCGCTGACCGCCCTGCGCACGCGCGTCGAGCTGGCCCTGGCCGCCCCCGAGGAGAGCGACCTGCTGGAGACGCTGCGCGAGTGCCTGGACGACGCCGAGCGGCTGCACCACATCGTCGAGGACCTGCTGGCGCTGGCCCGGCTGGACGCCGGCGTGGAGCCCGCCCGCGTCCCGCTGGACCTGGGCCGGCTGGTGGAGACCGAGCTGGCCCAGCGGTCGCCGCGGCTGCCGGTCTCCGCCCGCGTCGATCCGGGCGTGCGGGTGGAGGGCAACCGGCTGCAGCTCGCCCGGCTGCTGGTCAACCTGCTCACCAACGCCGACCGGTACGCCAGCGGCCACGTCGAGGTGGTGGTGCGGGCCGAGGGCGAGGAGGCGGTGGTGGAGGTCTGCGACGACGGCCCCGGCATCCCGTCCGCCGACCGGGAACGGGTGTTCCAGCGCTTCACGCGGCTGGACACCGCGCGCAGCCGCGCGGCCGGCGGCACCGGGCTGGGCCTGACGATCGCGCGGGACATCGCCGTCGCGCACGGCGGGAGGCTGTACGTCGCCGACAGCCTGCGCGGTGCCCGGCTGATGCTGCGCCTGCCCCTGCTGCGCGACGCGGACCGTCCCGGCCCGGTGCCGTCATCGGACCGGTCCGTCCCGCCGGCGCCGCCAGAGGACCCGTCGGCGCCGCCCGGGCCGTCCCGGCCGGTCGCCGCACAGGGATCGCAGCAGTCGAGGTGGGGGGCGTGCCAGCCGGACGGGCCCGGCAGGCGCTTCTAGCTCGGCGAGCGCTCCTGGTGCGGCCGACGTTCCTGGATGAGCCCAGGTGACGGAACGGCCCGGCGGCCGGTGCGCGGGGGGAGACACCGGCCGCCGGGCCTCCGGGAGGACGGCGGGCCCAGCGGACTCTGAGAGGCCTACGAGGACTGCGCCGCGTTGTAGAGGTTCTGGGCGTCCGTACCGAAGTACGGGCCGAACATGTGGGTCGGCAGGAAGTTGTACTTGAAGCTGTTGACCGAGTTCTGGATGCCGGTGCCCGTGGACTCGTCGAAGCTGATGAACCACGGCCCGCCGCTGGACCCGCCGGTCATGTCGCAGGCGAGACCGTGGTCGTTGCTCAGCAGGAAGTCGTCGATGGACCGGCCGCTGCAGTAGATGAGCGCGGACCCGTCGTAGGGGTCGGCCGCCGGGTAGCCGAAGGCGTACATGTTCTGCCTGCGCGGCTGGTTGAACGCGATGCCCTGGCCGCCCACGACGTCGACGAGCTTGCGGCCGTCGAGCTCGTTCACCACGGCCGCGCCCACGTCGTAGTTGAGGTCCTCGCTGGCCGTCCACTGGGGGGTGGCGAGCGTCTTGCTGGCGGTCCACGTGCCGTGGGGGCGGGCGCCGTTGTCGTAGCCCGGCACGAACACCCAGTTGGTGTGCCAGGCCCCGTCCAGCTTGACGCAGTGCCCGGCGGTGATGACGGTGCTCTTGTTGGCGCTGGTCACCGCGTCCCCGGAGCACGAGGCGGTACGGCCCTGATAGGTGAAGAACACCCGTCCCGCCGTGTGCGTCACCTTGCCGCCCCCACTCCAGGGGCTGCCGCCGTTGGGGATGGACAGGGCGGAGGGAGGCAGCACCTTGGCCAGCCCGCGCCGCACCTGTTCCAGGGTTCTCTTGTACTTGGGCTTGAACAGCTTCTCCATGGGGACGGCCGACCGCATGCGTTCGGTCGTCCAGAACCGCAGCACGCGCTGCTGCTCTGAGTTGTCGGACGCCTGCACCCGGGTCACCGGGCCGGGGGACGTCGGGAGGAGGGGAGCGGCGGGGGCGGACGCGTGCGCGGGGACGGTCAGCAGGGGCACCAGCGCGGCGCCGCCCACCGCGGCCACGGCCGCGTTGCGCAGAAGGCGTTTCATCTGGTCTCCGGAGATCGGGGGGAGACGGGGGGTAAAGGGATCGGGAAAAGAGGTGTACGCCTGTGAGCGGACGGTAGTTTCGCCTTCTATGTCCGGACTAGTGGCATAACTCCACAAATGCCGGGGGTGGGATCCGTATCTTTGGGCGTCACCGCATTTCAGCCCGGGGGTGCGGGCGAGCGGCGCGGCCGCTGACGGCCGCGCGCGGGACCGTCCGCCCATGGCCGACAATGGACGGGTGACCGCAGACTCGAACGCCGCCCCCGCCCCGGCCGACGGGCCCGCCGGGGGCGCCGAGGGCGCCGCAGGCGCGCGCGACGTCGTCGTGCTCGGCTCCACCGGCTCCATCGGCACGCAGGCCCTGGACGTGATCCGCCGCAACCCCGGCCGGTTCCGGGTGACCGGGCTGGCCGCCGGCGGCGGCCGCGTCGACCTGCTGGCCCGGCAGGCCCTGGAGTTCCGGCCCGAGGTCGTCGCCGTGGCCCGCGCGTCCGCCGCTCAGGACCTGCAGCTGGCGTTCTACGCCGAGGCCAAGCGGCACGGCTACGCCTCCGGCGACTACGCCATCCCCAAGATCGTGGCGGGCCCGGAGGCCGTCGCCGAGGTGGCCGCCTGGCCGTGCGACGTGGTGCTCAACGGGGTGACCGGCGCGCTCGGCCTGGCCTCCACCCTGGCCGCGCTGGACGCGGGCCGCACCCTCGCGCTGGCCAACAAGGAGTCGCTGATCGTCGGCGGCCCGCTGGTCGCCGAGCGCGCCCGGCCGGGGCAGATCGTCCCGGTCGACTCCGAGCACTCCGCGCTGGCCCAGTGCCTGCGCGGCGGCCGCGCCGCCGAGGTGCGGCGGCTGGTGCTGACCGCCAGCGGCGGGCCGTTCCGCGGCCGCAACCGCGCCGAGCTGACCGACGTCACCCCCGAGCAGGCCCTCGACCACCCCACGTGGGACATGGGCCCGGTCGTCACGATCAACTCCGCCACGCTGGTCAACAAGGGCCTGGAGGTCATCGAGGCGCACCTGCTGTTCGACGTCCCGATGGACCGCATCGAGGTCATGGTGCACCCGCAGTCGGTGATCCACTCGATGGTGGAGTTCGTGGACGGCTCGACCCTGGCCCAGGCCAGTCCGCCCGACATGCGCCTGCCGATCGCGCTCGGCCTGGACTGGCCCGAGCGCGTCCCGGACGCCGCCCCCGCCGTCGACTGGACCCGCGCCCACACCTGGGAGCTGTTCCCCCTCGACGACGAGGCGTTCCCCGCCGTGGCGCTGGCCCGCCGCGTGGGGGAGCGCGGCGGCACCGCCCCCGCCGTCTACAACGCGGCCAACGAGGAGTGCGTGGAGGCGTTCCGCGCGGGCCGCCTGCCGTTCCTGGGGATAGTCGACACCGTCGCGCGGGTAGTGGAGGAGCACGACACGGGCGGACCGCAGGCCCGGCTCACGCTGGACGACGTGCTGGCCGCCGACGCATGGGCACGGGCGAGGGCGCGCGAGCTGACCGCACGCGACGGCTGACGGCCGCTCCTTCCCGGGGTCCCGGGCCCGCCCCGCCGCGGGAAGGAGCGCGATGGCCTTTCTCCTCGGCGCGATCGCCTTCGTGGTCGCGCTGCTGGTGTCGGTGATGCTGCACGAGGCGGGCCACCTGCTGACCGCCAAGCGGTTCGGGATGAAGGCCACCCAGTTCTTCGTGGGCTTCGGCCCGACGCTGTGGTCGCGGCGCGTCGGGGAGACCGAGTACGGCGTCAAGGCCCTGCCGCTGGGCGGCTTCGTCCGGATCGTGGGCTACACGCCGCTGGAGCCGGTGCCCGCCGCCGACCGTCCGCGCGCCTTCTACCGCCAGCCCGCCTCCCGCCGCGTCGTCGTGATCGCCGCCGGGGTGGTCGCCAACTTCGTGTTCGCCTTCGTCCTGCTCATGGTGCTGGCGATGGCCGTGGGGGTGCGCCAGCCCGGCACCGCCACCACCACGGTCGCCCACGTGTCCGCCTGCGTCCCGGCCGCCCTGCGGCAGCCGTGCGGACCCGGCCGCCCGCCCTCCCCGGCCGCCGCCGCAGGCCTGCGCCCCGGCGACCGCGTCGTGTCCTACAACGGCACGCCCGTCAGCGACTGGGCGCGGCTGCGCACCGCCATCGGGGAGTCCAGGCCGGGCCAGGCCGTCCCCGTGGTCGTGCGCCGCGGCGACGCGCAGATGACCGTGTCGCTGCGTCCGGCGCAGGTCGAGGGCAGGCCGTTCGTCGGCGTCTCCGCGCGCGTCGTCGGCCAGGACTACCGGCGCACCGGCCCGCTCGGCGCCGCCGGGTTCGCCGTCGCCGGCATCGGCCAGACCCTCGCCGGCATCGGCCAGGTGGTGGTCGACCTGCCCGCCGCCATCCCCAAGCTGTTCTCACCCGAGCGCGCCAGCACCCCGGGCGGCCAGGTCGGCAGCGTGGTCGGCGCCACCGACATCTCCGGGCAGATCTTCTCCGCGCACGCCTCCTGGCGCGACAAGATCGCCCTGTTCCTGTCGCTGGTGGTCTCGCTGAACATCTTCCTCGGCGCGCTCAACGTGCTGCCGCTGCTGCCGCTGGACGGCGGGCACCTGGCGGTCGTCGGCTACGAACGCGCCCGCGCCCGGGTGGCCCGCGCCCGCGGCCGCCCCGACCCCGGCACCGTCGACATGACCAAGCTGCTGCCCGTCACCTATCTGGCCGTCATGCTGCTGGTGGGACTGGGCCTGCTGCTCATCCTCGCCGACCTGGTCAACCCCCTGCGGCTGCCGCGCTGACGCGGAACGTCCGCATCCGGTCACACAAAGTATCGGATCGGTCATGACATCACCACTCACCGGGCATTCGACACCCGGTCGAGCCTTTCCATTCCCCCGCGCCGCCTAGGGTAGGAGGGCGAGGTAAAGGAGAGGGATGAGCGTTTCACTCGGTATTCCGACGGTCCGCGGCGACGAACCGCGCCGGTTGGCGCCGCGCCGCAGGTCGCGGCAGATCATGGTGGGGAACGTGCCGGTCGGCGGCGACGCGCCGGTGTCGGTGCAGTCGATGACGACGACGCTGACCGCCGACGTCAACGCCACGCTGCAGCAGATCGCCGAGCTGACCGCGTCCGGCTGCCAGATCGTGCGGGTCGCGGTGCCGTCGCAGGACGACGCCGACGCGCTGCCCGCCATCGCGCGCAAGTCCGCGATCCCGGTCATCGCCGACATCCACTTCCAGCCCAAGTACGTGTTCGCCGCCATCGAGGCGGGCTGCGCCGCGGTCCGCGTCAACCCCGGCAACATCAAGAAGTTCGACGACAAGGTCGGCGAGATCGCCAGGGCGGCCAAGGACGCCGGGGTGCCGATCCGCATCGGCGTCAACGCCGGCTCCCTCGACAAGCGCCTGCTGGCCAAGTACGGCAAGGCCACGCCCGAGGCCCTCGTGGAGTCGGCGCTGTGGGAGTGCTCGCTGTTCGAGGAGCACGACTTCCGCGACATCAAGATCTCGGTCAAGCACAACGACCCCGTGGTGATGGTCGAGGCGTACCGCCTGCTGGCCGAGCGCTGCGACTACCCCCTGCACCTGGGCGTCACCGAGGCCGGGCCCGCCTTCCAGGGCACCATCAAGTCCGCGGTCGCCTTCGGCGCGCTGCTGTCGCAGGGCATCGGCGACACCATCCGCGTGTCGCTGTCGGCCCCTCCGGTCGAGGAGGTCAAGGTCGGCATCGCCATCCTGGAGTCGCTCGGCCTGCGCGAGCGCGGCCTGGAGATCGTCTCCTGCCCGTCCTGCGGCCGCGCCCAGGTGGACGTCTACAAGCTCGCCGAAGAGGTCACCGCCGGTCTGAAGGACTTCCCCGTCCCGCTGCGCGTGGCCGTCATGGGCTGCGTGGTGAACGGTCCCGGCGAGGCCCGCGAGGCCGACCTCGGCGTGGCCTCCGGCAACGGCAAGGGCCAGATCTTCGTCAAGGGCCAGGTCATCAAGACCGTCCCCGAGGCGCAGATCGTCGAGACCCTGATCGAGGAGGCCATGCGCCTCGCCGAGGAGATGGGCATCGACATCGACGAGGACGGTTCCGCCGCCCCGCAGGTGACCGTCCACTGACCTCCCGCGCGCGGGCGCCCCACGCGCCCGCGCACACCCACACCTACGACATCTCGGGCGCTCCGCCGCCCCGCCCCCCTCGCTCCACGCTGGCCGCCCGCGTGGTTCCGGCGCATGTCACCAACCTCGCACCCGGCGCACTCCCGCGACCCGGCCGTGAATGCGCGTGACCAACGCCGTAGAAACCCGCTCCCAGGTCCTTTTCATGGCGCCTCCGCCACGCCCAGCCCTTCGTCCCTGAGCACCTTGCGCCGGGCGACCGCCCGCGCCGACCACCCATGCGCGTGAGCCCACGCGCCGGCTCAACCCCTGGACGCCCGGTCGCGTGGATACGGGGGGCCGGAAAAGGGGGTGGTTCGCGGAGTTTTCGGGATTCGTCACGATTGTGCATCACTCGCCGTTGGATCTCCCGTCGTACATGTCTCGATCGTCAATATTTCTCCGTTGTTCCGCTTGGTGGGCTCCATCGGGAGCCCGCGCGGACCGAGGGAGGATCCGTGAGGAGACTCGTACTGATCACCGCGGCGGTGAGCACCGGGCTCGCCGGCACCGCGGTGGCGGCATCGGCGGAGACGTCGGCGGGGGCGGGCGCGCCGGTGCGGCCGGCGATCGCGTGGACGGCCTGCCCGGACGACGATCCGCTCCTGGGCGGTGCGCTCAAGGGGCTGGAGTGCGGCACCCTGCGCGTGCCGCTGGACTACGCGGATCCGCGCGGCAAGACGATCAAGCTGGCGCTCACCCGGGCCAAGGCCACCGACACCAGGCGGTACGACGGCATCGTGCTGCTCAACCGGGGCGGCCCCGGAGGGTACGGGCGCGACCTGCCCACGCGGTTCACCAACCCCGCCAACGGCCTGCCCAGGGAGATCTCCGCACGGTACGACTGGATCGGGTTCGATCCGCGCGGTGTGGCGGCCAGCGAGCCGCAGATCGCGTGCGACCCCGGCTACCTGTACCCGGGCAGGGCGAGGCCGGACTACGTGCCCGGCAACGCCGCCGAGGAGGCGGCGTGGGCGAAGAAGGCCAAGGCGTTCGCCGACGACTGCGGTGACAGGTACGGCGCGACGCTCAAGCACATCACCACGCGGAACGTCGCCCGCGACATGGACGCCATCCGGGCCGCGCTGGGACAGCGGCAGACCAGCTACTTCGGCTACTCCTACGGCACGTACCTGGGCTCGGTCTACGCGTCGATGTTCCCGCGCAACGTCAAGCGGATGGTGCTGGACAGCGTCGTGCGGCCCAGCGGGGTGTGGTACGCCGACAACCTCGACCAGAACGAGGCCTTCCAGAAGCGCGCCGAGATCTTCTTCGACTGGATCGCCGACTGGAACTCCGTCTACCACCTCGGCACGACCGGTGAGCAGGTCGAGGCCGCCTTCCGCAAGGGGCGCGAGAAGATCAGGAAGGCGCCGGTGGACGGCAGGATCGGCCCCTCCGAGTACGACGACATCTTCCTGCCGGACGGCTACCGCAACTACACCTGGGTCGCGCACGCCCAGGCGCTGGCCGACTGGGTGCTGCGCGACGATCCGTCCGGGCTGCGCGACAACTTCGCCGAGCCCGCCTGGCTCGACCAGAACAGCTACGCCGTCTACACGTCGGTGGAGTGCCGGGACGCGCCGTGGCCGCGGAACTGGAGCCGCTGGCACGCCGACCACTCGCGCCAGTACCGGCAGGGCGCCACCTTCCTGACGTGGGGCAACGCCTGGTACAACGCGCCGTGCGCGTTCTGGCCGGTCAAGGGCGCCACGCCGCAGAGGATCGGGGCGGGCGGGGACGGTCCGCCGATCCTGATCGTCCAGCCGGAGAACGACGCGGCGACCCCGCTGCCCGGCGCCTACGAGGTGCACCGGCTGTTCCCCACCTCGCGGATGGTGCTGGAACTGGGCGGCAACAACCACGGCACCTCCATCACGGCCAACCGCAACCAGTGCATGAACGGCCACGTGTCGGCCTTCCTGGGCGACGGCACGCTGCCCGCCTCCAGGAAGGGCGCCGACGCGTTCTGCAAGGCCAACCCCGCCCCCACCCCGGCCGCCGTCTCGGCGGCGGTGAACGCCTCCGCCGCCGACGACGTCGCGGTGATCCGCTGACAAGCCCCAGGGCCCCGTTCCCCGCGCCGGAACGGGGCCCTGTTCTGCCCCGACCAACCCGTTCCCGAGGGGGTTCGTTGAGAAGGCTCGTATTGATCATGTCCGCCGCTGCGCTCGGCGTCGGCGGCACCGCGGTCGCCGCCAGCGCCGGGACGGCGTCCCCGGCGTCCCCGGCGGCCGCGCGTCCCGCCGCCGGGGGCCTGGCGTGGGGCGCGTGCCCCACCGACGTGACGGGCGGCGCGTACCTGCGCGACGCCGAGTGCGCCCAGCTGCAGGTGCCGCTCGACCACGCCAAGCCGAACGGCCGCAAGATCTCGATCGCGGTGTCCCGGGTGAAGGCCACCGACACGGCGAACTACCAGGGCGTCCTGCTCGCCAACCCGGGCGGTCCCGGCGGCGCCGGGCTGTACCTGGCGGGCGGGATGGCCGCGTGGCTGCCCCCGGAGGTCGCCGCCAAGTACGACATCATCGGGTTCGACCCGCGCGGCGTGGAGTCCAGCAAGCCGGCGCTGAGCTGCGTGCCCGACTACTCCGACCCGGTGCGGCCCGACTACGTGCCGTCCAACGGCAAGGAGGAGCGGGTCTGGCTGGCGCGCTCGAAGAAGTACGCCAAGGCGTGCGGTGAGAAGTACGGCTGGATGTTGCCGCACATGCGCACCACCGACTCGGCCCGCGACATCGACGCGATCCGCAAGGCGCTCGGCGCCCAGCAGATCAGCTACTACGGCTTCTCCTACGGCACGTACCTGGGCGCGACGTACGCGACGCTGTTCCCCGGCAACGTCAAGCGGATGGTGTGGGACGGCAACGTCGACGTCCGCGACGTCTGGTACCAGTCCCAGCTCAACCAGAACGAGGCGTTCGAGCGCAACATGAAGCTCTGGTGGGCGTGGACGGCCAAGTACGACTCGCTCTACCACCTCGGCGCGACCGCCAAGGAGGTCGAGGCGACGTACTACCGGATCCGGGCCGAGGCCAAGAAGTCCCCGATCGGCGGCAAGGTCGGCCCGTCCGAGCTGGACGACATCGTGCTCAGCGCGGGCTACAACACCGTGTACTACACCTACTTCGCCCAGGCGCTGTCGGCGTGGGCGACGAACAAGGACGCCGGGCCGCTGCTGGAGTGGGTCAGCGAGGGCGGCGGCGACAACGGCTTCGCCGTCTACAACGCCGTGCAGGCCGTGGACGCCCCCTGGCCGCCGAAGTGGAAGACCTGGCACAACGACGCCGTCCGCCAGTACCGCAGCGGCATCCGCTTCAACTCCTGGTCCAACACCTGGTTCAACGCGCCGATCCACTTCTGGCCCGCCACGGGCGGACGCGCGTTCAAGGTCGGCGACAAGAGCAGGAAGGTGCCCCCGTTCCTGCTGGTGCAGTCCACGCTGGACGCGGCCACCCCGTACCCGGGCGGCCCGCAGATGCGCAAGCTGTTCCCGTCCGCGCGGCTGATCGCCGAGGAGGGCGGCAAGACGCACGGCAACACCCTCAACGGCAACGCCTGCCTGGACGACCGGGTCGCCGCGTACCTGAACGCGGGGACGCTGCCGGCCCGCAGGCCGGGCCAGGGCGCGGACGTCACCTGCCAGGCCGACCCCAGGCTGAACGACCCGAACCCGTACGCGGTCAAGGCCGCGACGGCGCCCAAGGGCAAGGACGTGCTGATCGGCCGTCCCTGATCCCGGACTGATCCCGGACTGACCTCGGACGCCTTCCGGTGAGACGACGCCCGCGGACCGCACGGCCGGTCCGCGGGCGTCGGCTTTGCCGGTGTATCGCGCGGAATCGCGCTGATCCGGCGCTCCCGGACCGGGACGCGTCCGCCCGGTAGATAACGAGGGGTGCTCACTGTCTTCTCTGCGGGCGGGGCGCCGGTCGGCGGGACCGGCAAGGGCGCCGCCGCCGCGGCGGCGGCCACGGCCCTCGCCCTCACCGTGCTCGCGCCGCTCCCGGCGGCCGCCTCGACCGCCCGGCCGCCGCGCCTGTCCTGGAGCCCCTGCCCGGCCAACGACCCGGTCGAGAAGACCGCACTGCGGGGCATGGAGTGCGCCACGCTGGCCGTCCCGCTCGACCACGCCCGCCCCCGCGGCAGGAAGATCAGGCTCGCGCTGACCCGGATCCGGCACACTTCCCGCACCTTCCAGGGCGTGGTGCTCCTCAACCGCGGCGGTCCCGGCGCGCACGCCCGCGACCTGCCGCGCTTCGTGACCGGCAATCTGGACAAGAAGGTCGCCGCGCAGTACGACTGGATCGGCCTGGACCCGCGCGGCGTGGGCGGCAGCAGGCCCGCCCTCGTCTGCGACCGCACGTACCAGGACCCGGGACGGCCCCGCGCCCCCTACGTGCCGCGCAGCGCCGCCGAGGAGCGCGCCTGGAAGAACCGGGCCCGCCGCTTCGCCGACGACTGCGCCCGCCGCTACCGCTCGATCCTGCCGTATATGCGCACGGTGGACTCCGCCCGCGACATCGACTACGTCCGCGCCGCCCTCCGCCAGAAGAAGGTCACCTACTTCGCCTACTCGTACGGCACGTACCTGGGCGCGGTGTACGCGTCGATGTATCCGCACCGGGTACGGCGCATGGTGCTCGACAGCGTGATCCGGCCGAGCGCCGTGTGGTATCCCAGCAACCTCTTCCAGAACGTCGTGTTCGAGAGCCGCATCCAGTCCTTCTTCGCGTGGATCGCCCGCAACCACAGGACGTACAAGCTGGGACGCACCCGTGAGGCCGTGGCCCGGTCCTACGCCAAGGTGCACAGGGCGGTCACCCGCAAACCCGTCAACGGCCGGGTCGGTCCGTCCGAACTGGACGACGTGTTCCTCACCGACGGTTACAACAACCGGACCTGGCCGGCGCACGCGCGCGCGCTGTCGGACTACCTCGTGCGACGCGACCCCAAGCCGCTGGGCAAGCTCTGGCACAAACCGACATGGCTGGACCAGAACAACTACACCGTCTACAACGCGGTGGAGTGCCGTGACGCGGCCTGGCCCCGCAACTGGGCCCGCTGGCACCGCGACGCCTCGCGGCTCTACCGCGAGGGTTATCGTTTCGAGACTTGGAGCAACACCTGGTACAACGCTCCGTGCGCCTTCTGGCGGGTGCCCGGGGGACCGAAACCCGCCGTCCGAAACAGGCGCGGGCTGCCCCCGATGCTGCTGGTCGCCAGTACCGGGGACGCCGCCACCCCGTACGCCGGCGCGCTGGAGACGCACCGGCTGTTCCCGCGCTCCCGGCTGATCACGCAGGTCCGCGGCGGAAACCACGGCGTCACCTTCAGCGGGGACCGGTGCGTGGACAAGGCCGTGGCCGCCTACCTCGCCACCGGCGCGCTGCCGCCGTCCCACGCCGGCTCGGACCTGGCGTGCCCCGCTCCGCCCCCGCCCAAAGCCGGCACCGTGCGGCGGGAACGCCGCACCGGTCCTGCGGAAGGAGCGCCGGAAGGGGAGCCGGTTGCCACGGCCGGGCGGTGAACGTCATAGGCTTGTTACGTGGTGCTGACGAACGTGGCCTGCGCGTGGCGGCCACTGCCCTCAGGGGGCCGGTAAGGCCATGCGCATGCTGGGGTCGCTGCCGGTGCGGGTTCTCGACGACCGCCACCGCGACGAGGCGCTGGCCATCCTCGACGCCGACCCGGTGGCCAACGTCTTCGTCGGTTCCCGCGTGCACGCCTCCGGGCTCGACCCCGGCCGGCTCGGCGCGCAGATGTGGGGCTACCTGAGGGACGGACGCCCGACCGCGCTGTGCTACTCGGGCGCCAACCTCATCCCCGTCAACGCCGACTCGGCCGCGGTGCGGGCGTTCGCCGAACGGGCCCGCGCCCAGGGCCGCCGCTGCTCGTCCATCGTCGGCCCGATAGACGCGGTCGGCGAGATGTGGGAGATCCTCGAACCGTACTGGGGGCCGCCCCGGGCGATCCGGTCCGTCCAGCCGGTCATGTCGACCTCGACGATGCCGCCCGTGCCCGCCGACCCGCACGTGCGGCGGGTGCGCATGGACGACTTCGACCTCGTCTACCCCGCCTGCGTGGCGATGTTCACCGAGGAGGTGGGCGTCTCCCCGCACGCCGGGGACGGCGGGGTGCTCTACCGCGCGCGGGTCGCCGAGCTGATCCGCGCGGGCCGCGCGTTCGCCCGCATCGAGGACGGCCGGGTCATGTTCAAGGCCGAGGTGGGCGCCGTCACCCCGTACGCGTGCCAGGTGCAGGGCGTGTGGGTGCCGCCCGACCTGCGCGGACGCGGCCTGTCGGTGGGCGGCATGGCGGCGCTGGTGGAGGAGTGCCTGCGCACCGTCGCGCCGACCGTGACGCTGTACGTCAACGACTACAACGCGCGGGCGCGCGCCGCGTACCGGCGTGTCGGCTTTGTGGAGGTCGACACGTTCATGTCGATTCTTTTCTGAGTGGGACGCGCCGACCGCTAGCATCCGGCCGTGGAGTTCGCCGGCGCGTTACGGCAGGCCATCCAGGGCAGCGGCCTGACCCTGGAGCGCATACGCCACCGTCTCGCCCGCCGCGGAGTGTCGGTCAGCGTGGCGACGCTGAGCTACTGGCAGCGCGGGCGCAGCCGGCCCCGGTCCCGCCCCGTCGTGGCGGCGCTGGAGGAGATCCTGCAGGTGCCCGCCGGGACGCTCACCGGCCTGCTGGACGAGCCGCCGGGCCCGGGCGGCGCCGTCGCCGGGCGCGGCGCGGCGGGCTGGAGCGACCGCGCCGACCGCGCGCGTGCCGCCGCCGACCTGTGGCCCGATCCCGAGCTGTACGCACGCGTCGTCGGGCAGCTCGACCGCTCGGCCGACCACCGGCTCGAACGCCTCAGCGCCCACGACGTGTACCGGCTGGACGCCTCGCGCCGTCCCCGCTCGCTGTCGGTGCGCGAGGTGCTGCGCGCGATCGGCGACGACGTCGACCGCGTCGTGTGCGTCCATCCCCTCGCCCTCCCGGCGGACGCCCCCGCGGACGGGGCGCCGCGCGCGGACCTGACCGGGCTGCGGTACTGTCGCGCCGGGCGGATCCGGGCCGGGGCCGGGCTGATGGCGTTCGAGCTGGTCCTGGACCGCGTCCTGGCGGCCGGGGACACCGCCGTCGTCGAATACGAGCTCGTCCTGCCCGCCGACGGACCGCCCGCGGCGGACTACCGGCGCCGTTTCCACCGTCCGGTGCGTGATTATCTTTCGGTTGTGCAGTTTCATCAGGAAATGATTCCCGCGCGCTGCTATGGTTTCTTCCAGGAAACCGGCGGCGCGCCTCGGGAACGGCTCGGCGAGCTGTGGATCGGCGCGTCCGGAAGCGCCCACATCGCCGCCGGGGCGGTCAGGCGCGGCGTCCTCGGCGTCGAATGGGAATGGGACTGACCGAACCGGCCCGCGAAACGTCGCCGCATTCGAAACGTGCCGTCCGAAAACGCGGATCCCGGCAAACGTCGCTGACGCGAACGCGACGCAATCGTTATCCAGAGGGCTCGATGTGAAATTCGGGGTCCCCTCGAAAACATTGACGGAAGTCCCGCCCCGAAACGAGGATCTCATCGGTCCCCCCGTCCTCCCGCACACGGAGAAACGATGAGACGACGTACCCTGCCCATCGCCGTCCTCGCCGCCGTCCCCCTGGCCGTGGCGGGCGCCCTGCCCGCCGGCGCCGCTCCCGCCGCCCCCGCCGTTCCCGTCGCCATGGCGGCCTCCGGCCAGGGCGTCGCCGGACAGTACATCGTGACGCTCAAGAAGGGCGTCTCGGTCGACTCGACCGTCTCCAAGCGCGGAATCCGCACCCAGTACCGCTTCGGCAAGGTGCTGAACGGCTTCTCCGCCAAGCTCACCGACGCCCAGCTGGCCAAGCTGCGCACCACCCCGGGCATCGCGTCCATCGAGCAGGACGCCGTCATCAAGGCCGACGCCACGCAGACCAACCCGCCGTCGTGGGGCATCGACCGCATCGACCAGACGAACCTGCCGCTGTCGAACAGCTACACCTACAACTCCACCGGCGCGGGCGTGAACGCCTACATCATCGACACCGGCATCTACACCGCGCACTCCAACTTCGGCGGCCGCGCCACCAACGTCTACGACGCCCTCGGCGGCAACGGCCAGGACTGCAACGGCCACGGCACCCACGTCGCGGGCACCGTCGGCAGCTCCAGCTACGGCGTCGCGAAGTCGGTCAACCTGCGCGGCGTGCGCGTGCTCAACTGCAGCGGCAGCGGCACCACCTCCGGTGTCATCGCCGGCATGAACTGGGTGGCCAGCAACCACGTCAAGCCCGCCGTGGCGAACATGTCGCTGGGCGGCGGCTACTCCGCCTCCATCAACACGGCCGCCAACAACCTGGCCAACGCCGGCGTGTTCCTGGCCGCCGCCGCGGGCAACGAGAACACCAACGCCTGCAACCGCTCGCCGGCCAGCGCCGCCAACGCCACCACGGTCGCCGCGAGCACCAGCACCGACGCCCGGGCCTCGTACAGCAACTACGGCTCCTGCGTCCACCTGTACGCGCCCGGCTCCTCCATCACCTCCACCTGGCTGAACGGCGGCACCAACACCATCAGCGGCACGTCGATGGCGACGCCGCACGTGGCCGGGGTCGCCGCCCTGTACAAGGCGACCTACGGCGACGCGTCGTTCAGCACCATCCGCAGCTGGCTGACCAGCAACGCCACCTCCGGCGTCATCACCGGGAACCCGGCCGGCACCCCGAACCTGCTGCTGAACAAGCGCTCCCTGTGACGGGTGGACCAGCGCCAGGTGTCCGCGCGTCCGGCGCATGACTCCGTGTGACGGAACCCCGCCGCGCAGACCCTGACACGGGCCCCGCGAAGCCGCTCCGGCGGCTCGCGGGGTCCCTGTTTTGTGGAAACTTGCCCGTTGGAAAAAGCCGGGCCGTCGTCTTACAGTTACCCCGGAGGTTTTCACTGCTGTTGTCAAGGCCGATGACAGGGGGCGCGGCCGTTGCCCTGTCTACCGGAGGCCGATGATGACGGTGCAGAGCGTCACGACGGAGGACGACCTCGTCCAGGTGCTGCGGTACGGCCCGTTCAACGTGGCCCTGCACGCGGCGATCCAGGCGCGCGGGCTCAGCCTGGAGGCCCTGCGGCGACGGCTGGAGGACCAGGGCATCGCGGTCAGCCTGTCCACCCTCAGCTACTGGCAGCGCGGCCGCACCCGCCCCGAACGCGCCGACTCGCTGCGCGCGGTGCGGGCGCTGGAGGTCATCCTCGGCCTGCCGCGGCACTCCCTGCTCACCCTGCTCAAGCCGACCGCCGAACGGTCGGCCGGCCCCTGGCTGCCGGTGGAGGCGCTGTGCCCCGAGCCGGGCGTGCGCGACCTGGTGGACGAGATCGGCGAGCGCGGCGAACGCCAGCTCACCGGGCTCAGCCTGCACGACCAGTACGTCCTCGGCCCCGAGGGGGAGCTGCGCGAGGTGCGCACCCGCGCGGTGTTCCAGGCACAGCAGCGCGGCGCCGACCGCTGGATCGCCGTCTACCACCACCCGCACGGCGTCCTGCCGACCTCCCGCACCGCGCACGGCTGCCGCTTCGGCCGCGTCCGCATGGACGGCGCCAGCGGCCTGATCGCCGCCGAGCTGCTGTTCGACCGGGCCCTCGGCCGCGGCGAGACGTACCTGCTGGAGTACGGGTTCGGCTTCGAGGAGACCGGCGGCCCGCCCGTCACCGAGGAGGGCCGCGGCTTCCGCACCCCGCAGCACGAGTACCTCATCGAGGTGCGCTTCCACCCGTCCGCCCTGCCCGCCCGCTGCTACCGCACCTGGCGCCCCGACGCCCACACGGCCCTGAAGGACTCGGCCGACCTGCGCATGTCCGCCTACCACAGCGTCCACTTCATCGAGTTCGGCATGGCCGCCGGCTACCACGGCATCCGCTGGGAATGGACCTGACTCATCGCTTCCGCGACCTCGCCCCCTCGCCAGGCGGCTCGGGGGCGAATCGCGAAAGCAGCGAGCGCGGCATCGCTTCGCGATCTGCGGGTGAAGCTTCGCCTGGCGGCTCGCTTCACCCGCAGGTGGCGCGCTCGCGGTGGGGATGCGGCACGGCGGGTGGTTGTGCGGATGCGGCATCGCGCCAACGCGGCGGCTTTGCGCGGTTACTTGACGAGCAGGTCGAGGAGGCGGGTCAGTTCGGCGGCCGGGTCGTCGGTGAGGCCGGCGTGGACGGGGCCCGGCTGGACGATGGTGCTGCGCGGGGCGGTGAGCCAGCGGAAGCGGCCGCCCGGGGGTTCCTCGGCGGCCTGGCCGGCGCGTTCGCCGCCGCAGCACAGGGCGTCCACAGCGTGCAGGGCCTTGCGGACGCCGTCCAGGTCGAGGGACGGGTCGAGGGCGAGCAGGCGGCGTTCGTCCAGGTGCGTCCGGCAGCCCAGGAAGTCCTTGGCGCGGCAGTAGACGACGACGCCCACGTTCATGGCCTCGCCGCGTTCGACCCGGGGCACGACGCGCAGCGTGGCGTACTCGAAGACGGTGCTCATCAGGAGCCACCCCCGCCCAGCCAGCTCGGGCGCTTCTCGCCGCGGCGCGTTCCGGTGTCGGGCCGGCGGTGCGCGACGTCCAGCTGCGGCAGCCAGTCGCGGGGGTTGGCGGCGCGGGCGAGCAGCAGCTCGACGTAGGCGTCGCGGGCGGCGTCCGGGCCGTCGAAGTTGGGGTCGCCGTCCAGCCAGCGGTCGGGCACCAGGCCGAGGATCTCCCGCAGGAGGGGCTCGGTGATACGGGGCGCGAACTCGGCCTCGGCGTCCGCCAGGCCGGTCGCGTAGCGGGTGAGGACGTGGTCGTCCACGTCGTACGGACCGGAGAACACACGGGAGGCGTTGGCCCAGGCGTGGTGGAAGTACAGGCTGGCGCCGTGGTCGATCAGCCACACGTCGCCGTGCCAGACCAGCATGTTGGGGTTGCGCCAGCTGCGGTCCACGTTGCCGATGAACGCGTCGAACCACAGGACCCGGGAGGCGAACCCGGCGTCGGGCGTCCAGCCGAGCGGGTCGAAGCCGAGCGAGCCGGGCAGGAAGTCGACGCCGAGGTTCCAGCCGGTGCTGGCCTTGAGCAGGTCCTGCACGTCGGGGTCGGGCTCGTGCCGTCCGATCACCGGATCCAGATCGATGATCACCTGGTCGGGGACGCGCAGGCCGAGGCGGCGGCCCAGCTCTCCGGCGATCACCTCGGCGACCAGGGCCTTGCGGCCCTGCCCGGCGCCGGTGAACTTCATGACGTAGGTGCCGAGGTCGTCGGCCTCGACGACGCCGGGCAGCGAGCCGCCCTCTCGCAGGGGCGTCACGTATCTGATGGCGGTCACGAGCGGCAACACGCGATCACGCTATCCGGTGCGGGCACCGTGCGGGGAGTCGGGCGGCTGGAAGGATGGGCGTATGTCGACGCTCGTGGACCTGTCGGTGCCCGTCGTGACCGGGATGCCGGTGTACCCGGGCGATCCCCAGGTGGAGATCGGCCGGGCGCTGACGGTGGCGCGGGACGGCGTGAACGTGCAGCGGATGCACCTGGGGTCGCAGTCCGGCACGCACGTGGACGCGCCGTACCACGTCGACGACGCGTGGCCTCGCCTGGGCGAGGTGCCGCTCGGCCGGTTCACCGGCCCGGCGGTGGTCATGGACGCGCGCGGGCTGCCGCCCCGTACCGCGATCGGCCCCGAAGCGCTGCCGGACGGCCTGGCGCCGGGCGTGGTGCTGCTCATCGCGACCGGGTGGTCCGCGCGGTGGGGGACCGAGGAGTACCTGGCGCATCCGTATCCGGCGGTGGAGACGGCCGAGGCGATCGTGGCGGCCGGGGTCCGCACGGTGGGCATCGACGCGCTCAGCGTCGACCGCACGCCGCCGCCGGGCGACGAGACGTTCTCGCTGGACGCGCACCGTGCGCTGTGCGGCGCCGGGGCCGTGATCGCGGAGAACCTCACCGGCCTCGACGTCCTGCTGGAGGCGCAGGCGGCGGGGCGGCGCGTCGAGGTGTCGATGTTCCCGATCCGGCTGGACGGGGACGGTGCGCCGGTGCGCGCGGTCGCCCGGGTGGACTGATCACATCTTGGCGATGACCTCCTCGGCGAAGCGCTCCATGGTGGCGAGCTTGAGCGCGAGGGTGCGGCCGTGGCGGGCCTTCTCGTCCGGGGTGGCCAGCCACCAGGGCGCGGCCATGGTGCCGGTGACGCCGCGGTCGGCCCATCTGCGGTAGAGGTCGGCGCTGGGCATGGCGGCGATCGGCGCGATCACCCTGAGGTCGTCGAGCGTGCGGCCGTGCTCGGACAGGTGCCGCGTGAGGCGGGCGAGCAGCTCGGCGAGCTGGTCCTCGGTGTAGACGCGGTTGCCGATCCAGCCGTCGCCGACGCGGGCGGCGCGGCGCAGGGCGGCGTCGCTGTCGCCGCCGATGTAGACGGGGACGGGTCGGTCCGGGACGGGCGCGATGCTCAGCGGCCCGAAGTCGTAGTGGGTGCCGTGGTGCTCGACCGTCCCGCCCCGCCAGAGCGTCCGCAGGGCGGGGATCATCTCGTCCAGGCGCCTGCCGCGCGTGTGGAAGTCCTGCCCGGTCTGCAGGAACTCGTCCTTGCACCATCCGACGCCCAGGCCGAGGATCGTGCGGTCGCCCGACAGGACGGCGGCCGTGGACACCGCCTTGGCGACGGTGAACAGGTCGCGGGCGGGAGCGATGTAGACGTTGGTGGCGAAGCGGACCCGTTCGGTGACGGCGGCCATCGCGCCTATCGTCACCCACACGTCCGGCCAGTGCGTGTCGGGCTTGTACGGGGGCGCGCCGGTGTCGCTGTAGGGGTAGGCGGACTGGTAGTCGGTGTAGAAGATGTGGTCCGACACCGCCACCGTGGCGTATCCGAGCCGGTCCGCCGCCTTGGCCAGCGGAACGAACTCGTGGGTGTCGACGAACGCGGCCCCGAGCCAGAACTCCATGCGCGTCTCCTTCCACGGCGGCCTCCCGCGCCGGGCCCCGGAAGGGACCGGGGCCCGCGTAACCCTGGGGGGACGACCCCCCTTCAACCCCCCGAGCCTTCAACCCCCCGAGACTGACCGGCATCCCTACACTCCGCTGCGCTCCATTACGGGTGCCGGTCAGTCGGTCAGTCCTGGAACTCGGGGATGACCTTGGTGGCGAACATCTCGAGGTTGCGCTTGACCGTGTCGGTCGGCAGCACGCCCTGCTGGCCCTGCATGAACAGCCCGAACCACTCCAGGTCGGGCATGCGGTCGAGCATGCGCTGGATGCCGCGCTTGACGTCGTCCGGGGTGCCCAGCAGCGCCAGCTCCACCTCGCTCATGCGGTTGAAGTCGCCCTTCTCCGGCGAGATGGGCTGGTGCCGGTCGTCCTCCTTCTTGCGCAGCACCTCCAGGTAGCCGAAGGGGCCGAAGAACGCGGCGAAATCCTTCTGCATGCCCTTGCCGTAGATCTCGACGGCCTCCTCCTTGGTGTCGGCCATGCCGACGACCTTCAGGATGCCGGTGTGCTCGCCGAGCCTGTAGTTCCGTCCGGCCTTGGCGCACTCCTCCTGGTAGAGCCTGGCCTTCTTGGCGTGCTCGTCGGGGTTGGGGGTGAACATCCACGGCAGGATGTCCTCCTGCGCGCAGCGGATGACCGACCGGTCGGAGATGGTGAACGGCTGCCACAGCTCCGGGTGCGGGTTCTGGTACGGGCGCGGGCACACCGACACCGACCGGATCACGCCGTCGTCGTCGATCTCGCCGGGGGCGCCGAACGCGCGGGTCCACTCGGCGGCGGGCCAGCCCTCGATGCCGCTGAACGGGGCCGGGATCTCGTAGTCCAGCACGTCGCTCTTGTAGCGCAACGAGTCCTGCGTCCACGCCAGCTTCATGATCTTCAGGATCTCGCCGAAGACGTCGAAGTTGCGGGTGTCGGACGCCGAGCCGTCCGAGCGGGCCGCGGCGGTGTGCCAGCGCTGGCCGAGCACGTTCATCCACCGGTTCTGGTAGCCGCGCGCCACGCCCAGGCGCAGCCGGCCCTTGGAGAAGTGGTCCAGCAGCGCCACGTCCTCGGCCGCGCGGATCGGGTCCCAGGCGGGCAGGACGAGCCCGAGCGGGGCCAGCAGGATCCGTTCGGTGCGGGCGGCCAGGTCGGTGAGGAACATCAGCGGGTTGACCGAGAACTCGAACCCTTCGGAATGGAAGTGGTGCTCGGTCATCATCAGCGCGTCGAACCCGATCTGGTCGGCGTGCACGGCGATGTCGCGCACCTCGTCCAGCAGCTTCTGGTACGACTCGACGTCGCGGCCGATCGGCCGCCGGGCCTTGGCGTTCTCCTCGGCGGCGTACCCGGATCCGGGGATCTGGGGGTTCATCATGATCGCAAACTTCACGCGGGCATCTCCTTGTCGAGCGTGTCGAGCCTGTCGAGTTCGGCGAGCCAGGCGGTGGCGACGTGCAGGAACTCCGCCGGCCGCTCGGCGTGCAGCCGGTGCCCGCCGCCCGGCCAGGCCAGGGCGCGGGAGGCGGGATGCTTGAACAGGCCGCGTTCCCAGTCGGCGGACCCGGCCTGGGCGTGCGACCAGCACGACAGCACCGGGCAGGCGCGGCGGGCCAGGTAGGCGTCGGCGGCGGGACGCACGCCGAACTGGCCGTCGCCGATGTACATCCCGGCGAACGCCTCGGCCAGGGCGCGCGGCGACGTACCGAGGATCTTGCGCCGGTGCCACTCGCGCAGCCACGGCGGCGAGGCGGGGGTGTAGCACCAGGCGTCGTTGGCCAGCGCGGTGCCGTACGGGTCGGTGCGCAGCCCCTCGATCATCGCGGGGAACGCGGCGGCGATCTCCGGCGGCTGCCCGTATCCGGGGTCGACGCAGACCAGGGCGCGCACCCGGCCGGGGTGCTCGACGGCGAGCGCGCTGACCACCAGGGCGCCCATGGAGTGCCCGAACGCGGTGACGCGCGGCACGTCCAGGTGGTCCAGCAGGCGCACCAGGTCGGCGGCCAGGTCGCGCGGCCGGTACCCGGAGTCGGGCGCCGAGGAGTAGCCGTGGCCGCGCAGGTCGGGGGCGATGACGCGGTGCTCGGCGGCCAGGTGCGGCAGGTGCGGCACCCAGTCGTGGGAGTCGGCGCCGAAGCCGTGCACCAGCAGCAGGGGGACGCCGTTCGCGGCGGACGGTCCGTCGTCGGTGTAGAACAGGCGGACCTCGCCGAGCTCCGCGAAAGGCATGGCCCCTCCGATCGATCCGTCCGGACGGCGGTCCCGTCGAACTTCCCCGAACAAGCGCACGCTACATCAATCGCCGATACCCGAGCAATCGCTTGGTTAGGCTGTGTAACGTGGGCCGGGGAGATCGGGCAGAATCCGGTTCAGGAGGGGAGCGCGCGGATGCGGCTGGGGATCACGATGTTCGCCACCGACCTGACGGTGGCGCCGCACGAGCTGGCCCGCGCGGCCGAGGAGTGCGGTTTCGCGTCGCTCTACCTGCCCGAGCACACGCACATCCCGGTCTCGCGGCGCACGCCCCCGCCGACCGGGGACGACGCGCTGCCCGAGGAGTACGCCCGCACGCCCGACCCGTTCGTCGCGCTGGCCGCCGCCGCGGCGGTCACCGAGCGGATCGTCCTCGGCACCGGGGTGTGCCTGCCCGCCCAGCGCGACCCGATCGTGACCGCGAAGGCCGTCGCCACGCTGGACCGGATCTCGGGCGGACGCGTCGTGCTCGGCGTCGGCTACGGCTGGAACGCCGAGGAGGCCGAGGACCACGGCGTGCCCTGGACGCGCCGCCGGGCCGTCGTGCGCGAGCACATGCTGGCCATGCGCGAGCTGTGGACGCGGGACGAGGCGTCCTTCAAGGGCGAGTTCGTGTCGTTCGAGCCCTGCTGGTCATGGCCCAAGCCCGCCGGCCGCGTGCCGGTGCTGCTGGGCGGGGCGCCCGGCCCCACGCTGTTCGCGCACGTCGCCGAGTACGGCGACGGATGGATGCCGATCGGCGGGGCGGGCGTGCGCGAGGCACTGCCCGCCCTGCGCGAGGCGTGCGAGGCCGCCGGGCGCGCGATGGCGCGGGTCGTCCCGTTCGGGACGCTGCCGACCGCGCGCAAGCTCGACTACTACGCCTCGCTGGGGATCGACGAGGTGGTGCTGCGCGTCCCCGCCGGCGGCCGTGACGCCGTGCTGGCCGTCCTGGACGACTACGCCGCCACCTACCTGGACCGCTGACGCTCCGCGCGGTGCTAGCGCACCATCCGGAAGCACAGCCACGTCGGGAAGCGGTTGGCGACCCCCTGGTTGGCGCGGACGGCGCCCAGGATCAGCAGCACCCACTGCGCGACCATGTGGAACAGCAGCACCGGCACGAAGACGATGACCAGCGGCGCCGGATGCTGGAACACCAGCGCGAGCACCCCGCCGACCACCAGCGCGATGATGACGTGCAGCAGGTAGGTGATCTGCATGTTGAGCGACTGCGCGGCATGGTGCCGCACGAACGGCGACTCGTTCTTCTTGACGAAATACAGCACCAGCGGCGCGAGGAAGCCCACCGCGATCGTGAGCACGTAGCACATCAGCGCCCAGGTGGTGTCGTCCGACCTGACCGGACCCTGCGGGTTCGGGGGGACTCCGGGCGGCCCGTACCCCCACGGCGGCTGGGGTCCCCCGCCGTAGGGGTTTCCGGCCCCGGGGCCAGAGCCGTACCCGGGGGGAGGCGTGTATCCGGGGGGCGGGGGCGCTCCGGGCGCCTGCCCATAGGGGGAGTGGTGCGGCGGCGGCTGGTCGTTCACGTCGTTCCTCTCGCCTGCGGGAGGTCAGGAGGAATCTATACGAGCCCACCGTCACCGCATGCGTCAGCCGAAGACGATGACGGAGCGGGCCACGGCTCCCGACCGTACGTGTGCGACCGCTTCGTTGATCTCCTCCAGCGGAACGCGCTCGCTGACCAGGCCCGCGAGGTTGAGGCGGCCGCGCCGGTACAGGTCGACCAGCAGGGGCAGGTCGCGGGCGGGCACGGCGTCGCCGCCCTGGGTGCCCATCAGCCGCCGCGATGCGAACAGCTGCCCGGCGGGAAGGCGCAGGTCGGCGTCGGCGGCGGGGCTGCCGACCATGACGGTGGTGCCGCCGCGCCGGGTCGCGGCGAACGCCTCGGTCAGCACCCGCGGCACGCCGGTGACGTCGAAGGCGTAGTCGACGCCGCCGCGGACGATCTCGCCGACCCGGCGCGGCAGGTCGCCGGCGGGCAGCGTGTGCGTGGCGCCGAACTCCTCGGCCAGCTTGAGCTTGGCGTCCACCACGTCCGCGGCGATGATCGTGGTGGCCCCGGCCAGCACGGCGCCCTGGACCACGTTCAGCCCGACGCCGCCGCAGCCCACCACCAGCACGCTGGCGCCGGGCTCGACCCGCGCGGTGTTG
Organism: Actinomadura sp. NPDC047616; assembly: GCF_040642915.1. Classification (NCBI taxonomy): domain Bacteria; kingdom Bacillati; phylum Actinomycetota; class Actinomycetes; order Streptosporangiales; family Thermomonosporaceae; genus Actinomadura; species Actinomadura sp. NPDC047616. Next base: position 340,570 of record NZ_JBEYTB010000003.1, on the reverse strand, counting down.
AGCACCGCGCCCACGCCGGTGACCACGCCGCAGGCGGTCAGCGCGAGCAGGTCGAGCGGCGCGTCCTCGGCGACCTTGACGCACATCGCCTCGGCGACCACGACCTTCTCGGCGAACGCGCCGATGCCGATGTAGGGCCGCACGGCGCGGCCGTCCGCCGACAGCCGGGTGCTCCCGTCCGGCATCGTGCCCATGATCGCGGCCAGCCGGGCGGGACCCGAGCACAGGTGCGCCCGGCCGCGGGCGCAGTCGCGGCAGCGCCCGCACGGCCCGTTCATCGCGACGATCACGTGGTCGCCGGGCCGGACCGCGGTGACGCCGGGTCCGACCTCCTCCACCACGCCCGCGCTCTCATGGCCGAGCACGCACGGCAGATGCGACACGACCGGGCTCTTGCCGTCCAGGGCCTTCAGGTCGGAGCCGCAGACGCCGGACGCGGCCACCGCGACCCGCACCTCGCCCGCTCCGGGGGCCTGGACCTCGACCTCGGCCACCTGCAGCGGGGTGCCGAACCCCCGCAGCAGCGCCGCGCGCATCACCGTGCTCGCCACGTCGCTCACCTCCGCGCAGCACGCTAACACCAAGCACTTGCTTGGTCGAGTGTCCGGGCACGTCCGTTCCGGCGGCCGGCTTCGGGAACTCGCCGTTGACACGTTCCGACCGGCCAACTTACGCTCACGCCCAAGCGAGCGCTAGGTAGTTTTGCCTCGTCGGGGGCCGCACGGGGGATCACATCCCGGACGGCGGGGTGCGGCTGCCACGGCTCGTCCACGCCGACCCGTGCCCGGAGGCGCGCGATGAAGACCACTCCCACGCTCCGCTCCCCGTCCGCGGCCGTCCCCGCCGCCGCGCTCACCATGCTGACCCTTCTGACCGGCTGCGCGACGAGCAACGAGGCGTCCCCGGGCGGGTCCGGCGGCGCGGCCGGGGTCACCGACGACGCGGTGAAGGTCGGCGGCGTGCTCACCGTCACCAGCGCCACCGGCTACTCCACCGGCGGCGCCGAGCTGGGCGCCAAGGCCCGCTTCGCCCGCGCCAACGCCGAGGGCGGCGTGCACGGCCGCAAGATCGAGTTCATCGGCGTCGAGGACGACGGCATGACGCCCGACAAGGGCGCCGCGGCCGCCCGGAAGCTCGTCCAGAAGGAGAAGGTGTTCGCGCTGGTGCCGGTCAGCGCCCCGCAGTTCGGCGGCGCCGAGTTCCTGGAACGGCAGCGCGTGCCGTGGCTGGGCTGGGCGACCGGGCCGTTCTGGTGCGGCAAGCGCAGCGCGTTCGGCTTCAACGGCTGCCTGGCGCCCAGTCCCGGCCACGGCACCCAGACCTGGTGGGGCAACCAGATCGCCGCGCAGCTCGGCGGCGCCCGGGGCAGGTCGGTGTGGGTGCAGGCCACCGACTCCTCCGCCAGCAAGTACGGCGTGCAGACCATTTCCAGGTCGTTCACCGCCGCCGGGTTCGCGCTGGCCGGATCGTCGGCCGCGCTGCCCGCCCAGTCCCCGCCGCAGGACTGGTCGCCCTACGTCAACAAGATCATGAAGAGCGCCGGCGGGAAGGCGCCCGACGTGGTGGTGTCGGTGATGGCGGGCGGCAAGTTCAACTCCGGGCTGTACGCGGCGCTGAAGAAGGCCGGCTACAAGGGCCTGATCACCGACGCCACGTCCTACGACCCGCACGTGCTGCGCGACCCGCAGACCACCCGCGCCCTGGACGGCGTGTACGCGGCGCCGCAGTTCGAGCCCTACGAGTCCGGCGCGCCCGAGGTCGCGCGGATGAAGGCGGACGTGCTGAAGGCCGGCGGCGCCGACGCCGTGCTCGACCAGCACGTCGCCACCGGCTACTGGACCGCGGACGTGTTCCTGAAGATGCTGGAGAAGGCGGGCAGGGACCTCACCCGCGAGTCGTTCTTCAAGGCCGCCGAGAACTTCTCCTACGACAACAGGGGCTTCGGGCGGGTGCGGTTCCCGTCCGGCAAGACCGAGCCCAACGGCTGCGGCGCGCTGGTCAGGTTGCGGGACGGAAAGTTCGTCGTCGCCCAGAACCTGCGCTGCTTCACCAACACCACGCTGTGACCCGTCCCCGCCAAGCACCCGGAGGTGACGGGTGAGCGAACTCGTCGGCTACGTCCTGAGCGGCCTGGTGACCGGCGCGGTGTTCGCGCTGATGGCGTCCGGGCTGACCCTGTCCTACTCGGCCACCGGCGTGTTCAACTTCGCGCACGGGGCCGTCGGTTTCCTGGCGGCGCTGCTGTTCTTCGAGCTGACCGCCGGGCTCGGCTGGCCGGTGTGGGCGGCCGGGCCGGCGACGGTGCTGGTCGCGGCGCCCCTGCTGGGGTACGCGCTGCACCGGCTGATGTTCCGCGGCCTGGCGTCGGCGGGGGAGACCGCGCAGATCGTCGCCACCATCGGCCTGACGATCGCGCTGCCCGCCCTGGGCCTGTGGACGGTGGACGTGCTGGTCGGCACGTTCGGCGCCGACCTGCCCCGGGTCACCGAGGGCGCCGCCGCGCGCGGTCTCGGCCCGCGTCCGGTGCAGACCTGGCACCCGTTCGGCGGGCTGACCGTCGACTCCGACCAGCTCACCACGTTCGTGCTGGCGGTGCTGGCCGCCGCCGCGCTGTGGGCGGTCATGCGGCACACGCCGCTCGGCCTGCGGATGCGCGCCACCGTCGACCGGCGCCGCCTGGCCACGCTGCGCGGTGTGGACGCCGACGCCGCCTCCGCCCAGGCGTGGATGCTGAGCTCGACGCTGGCCGGGCTCGCCGGGGTGCTCGCGGTGCCCACGCTCGGCCTGGACTCCAACGCGTTCACGGTGCTGCTGTTCGCCTCGGCCACCGCCGCGGTGTTCGGGCGGCTCCAGTCCATCCCCGTCACGTTCGCCGCGGGCCTCGGGCTGGGCGTGGTGCAGAACCTCGTCGCCGGCTACGCCGACTTCGCCGAGAAGGTCACCGGTTTCAGGACGGCGGTCCCCGCGCTCCTGCTGTTCGCCGGACTGCTGGTGCTGGGGCGTTCGCGCGAACGCCTCGCCGGCTCCATCGCCGAGGACGCCCCGCCGCCCGACTACCTGGCCGACCTGCCGCGCTGGCGCCGCGTCCTGCCGTGGAGCGCGTCGGTCGCGGCGCTGCTGCTGTGGACGTTCACGATCGGCGACGACTACTGGGTGGGGCTCGTCGCGCAGGGCCTCGTACTGGCGTTGATCTTCTGCTCGTTCGTCGTGGTCACCGGCATCGGCGGCATGGTCAACCTGGCGCAGGCGTCGTTCGCGGCGCTGGCCGCCCTGGCGGCGGGACTGGCCTTCGGCAAGGGGCTGCCGTTCCCCGCCGCCGTGCTGCTCGGCGTCCTGGCCGCCGTCGCGGCGGGCGTGCTCGTCGCCCTGCCCGCCCTGCGCCTGGGCGGCCGCGTCCTCGCCCTCGCCACCCTCGCGCTGGCGTTGCTCGCCGACCAGGTGCTCTTCCAGATCGACGCGTTCAGCAACGGCACCGTCGGCTGGAAGCTGCCCGCCGTCTCCTTCGGGATCACCGACACCAACGACCCCCGCACCCGCGTCGTCGTGCTGCTCCTGCTCATCGGCGTCGTCGCCCTGCTGGTGCGCAACCTGGAACGCTCGGCGTCCGGCCGCGCCATCCTGGCCGTGCGGTCGGCGCCGACCGCCGCGCTGTCCGTCGGCATCTCCGCCACCCGCGCCAAGATCACGCTGTTCGCGCTGGCGTCCGGCGCCGCGGGGCTGGGCGGCGTGCTGTACGCCACGTTCAACGGCCAGATCACCGCCACCGACCTGCCCGCGCTGACCGGCTTCGTGTGGCTGGCCGTCGTGGTGCTGCAGGGCGTGCGGCGCATCGGCGGCGCCGTGCTCGGCGGGCTGGTCATGGCGCTGTTCCCCGAGGTCCTGGACAACGTCACCGACTCGCAGTACGTCGGAATGATCCTGTTCGGGCTCGGCGGCATGATCCTGGCCAAGCACCCCGACGGCGTCCTGGCCCAGTTGGCCGAACGCCGCTACCGCCGCCGCAGACGCACACCGCCGCCCGCCGACGCGCCCTCCGCGCAGCCGTCCGGGTCCGCCGCCGATCCCGCCCCCGGCCCCGCCGCCCTCCGCCTCGAAGGGATCGTCGCGGGCTACGGCGACGCGACGGTCCTGCGGGGCGTCGACCTGGCCGTGCCGTCAGGCCAGGTGGTGGCCCTGCTCGGCGCCAACGGCGCGGGCAAGTCGACCCTCTGCGCCGTGGCGGGCGGGATGGCGCCCACCTCCGGACGCGTCCTGCTCGATGGCGAGGACATCACCGCCTGGCCCGCGCACCGCCGCTCCCGCGCGGGCGTCTACCTCGCCCCCGAGGGCAGAGGCGTGTTCCCGTCCCTCACCGTCGAGGAGAACCTCACCCTGTGGCTGCCGGACGCCGCCGACCGCGCCGAGGTCCACGACCGGCTCCCGCAGCTCGCGGCCCGCCGGGACGTCCCCGCCGGGGCCCTGTCCGGCGGCGAGCAGCAGATCCTCGCCCTGGCGCCCGCGCTGATCCGGCCGCCCCGCGTGCTGATCGCCGACGAGCCGTCCCTCGGCCTGGCGCCGCTGGTGGTCGAGCAGATCTTCCAGATGTTCGGGGAGCTGCGCGACAACGGCGTGGCGCTGCTGATCGTGGAGGAGAAGGCCGGGGAGGTGCTGGCGCTGGCCGACACCGTCGCGTTCATGCGCCTGGGCCGCGTCGTGTGGACGGGCCCGCGCGCCGAGGTCGACGACGACCGGCTCGCCGCCGCCTACCTGGGCCTGGACGAGGGCCCGCTGATGCCCGCCACGGAGGCCGACCAGTGATCGAGATCGACGACGTCAGCGTCCGGTTCGGCGGAGTCCACGCGCTGACCGGCGTGAGCCTGGCCGTGCCCGAAGGCGGCGTCTGCGGCGTCATCGGCCCCAACGGCGCCGGCAAGACGACCCTGTTCGACGTGGTCACCGGCCTGCGTCGCCCGACCGCCGGCAGCATCCGGCTGCGCGGCGTCGACGTGACGTCCACCGGCGCCGTGCACCGCGCCCGCCTCGGCCTGCGCCGCACCTTCCAGCGCCCGCAGGTCTTCGGCCGCCTGACCGTGCTGGACAACGTCCTGGCCGCCCTCGAATGGCACGGCGGCGGAGGCGGCCTGGCCGCCGACCTGGTGGGCGGGCGCGCCCGCCGCCGCCTGGAGGCCGCCCGCCGCGACCGCGCCCTGGCCGCCCTGGACCGCTGCGGCATCGCCGACCTGCGCGACGCCCACGCCGCCGACCTGCCCATCGGCCGCCGCCGCATGGTGGAGCTGGCCCGCGCCATCGTCGACGACCCCGCCGTGCTGCTGCTGGACGAGCCCACCTCCGGCCTGGACGCCGACCAGTCCGCCCTGTTCGCCGAGGTCATCGCATCCCTGGACGCCACCGTCCTGCTCGTCGAACACGACGTCGGCTTCGTCATGACCACCTGCGACCGCGTCGTCGTCCTCGACCTCGGCGAGGTCATCGCCGACGGCCCGCCCGACGACATCCGCAGGAACCCCAGGGTCCGCACCGCCTACCTCGGCTGACCGTCCGCGCCACGACGGCCCGGGCGGGTCAGCCGAGGGCGCGGTCGAGGTTGAAGGCGGCGCTGATGAGGGCCAGGTGGGTGAAGGCCTGGGGGAAGTTGCCCTGCTGTTCACCGGTGCGGCTGATCTCCTCGGCGTACAGGCCCAGGTGGTTGGCGTAGGTGAGCATCTTCTCGAAGGCCAGGCGGGCCTCGTCGACGCGGCCGGCGCGGACCATGGCCTCGACGTACCAGAACGAGCAGATGGAGAAGGTGCCCTCCTCGCCGCGCAGGCCGTCCGGGCTGGCCTGCGGGTCGTAGCGGTAGACCAGCGAGTCCGACACCAGGTCGGCGGTGAGCGCGTCAAGGGTGGACAGCCACTTGGGGTCGGTGGGGGAGACGAACTTGCCCAGCGGCATCATCAGCAGCGCCGCGTCCAGGACGCCGCCGCCCTCGTACTGGACGAACGCGCGCCGCTCGGCCGACCAGCCGCGGTCCATGATCCGCCGGTAGATGGTGTCGCGGGCCTGCCGCCAGCGGCGCAGGTCGGCGGGCAGGCCGCGGTGGTTGGCCAGGCGGATGGCGCGTTCGATCGCCACCCAGCACATCAGCCGCGAGTACAGGAAGTCGCGGCGTCCGCCGCGGGTCTCCCAGATGCCCTCGTCGGGCTGGTCCCAGTGGTCGCACACCCAGTCGACCAGCGTGCACACCTGGTCCCAGTGGTCGCTGGAGATCGGCTGCCCCCACTTGTCGTACAGGTAGATCGAGTCGATCAGCGCACCGTAGATGTCGAGCTGGAGCTGGCCGACGGCGTCGTTGCCGACCCGCACCGGCGCCGAGCCGCGGTGGCCCTCCAGGTGGTCGAGCACGCGTTCGGGCAGGTCGGTGCGCCCGTCGATGCCGTACATGATCTGCAGCGGGCCGTCGGCGCCGTCGCCGCGCAGGCTCACGTATTTGATCAGGAAGTCCATGAACGCCTCGGCCTCGTCGGTGAAGCCCAGGCGCAGCAGCGCGTAGACGCAGAACGCGGCGTCGCGCACCCACACGTACCGGTAGTCCCAGTTGCGCTCGCCGCCGATCCGCTCGGGCAGGCTGGTGGTCGGCGCGGCCACGATCGCCCCGGTCGGGGCGTAGGTGAGCAGCTTGAGCGTCAGGGCCGAGCGGTGCACCATCTCCCGCCACCGGCCCCGGTAGCGCGACGACGACAGCCAGCGCCGCCAGAACTTCACGGTGGCGTTGAACTCCCGGTCGGCCTCGGCGTGCGGGCATCCGCGCGGCAGGACGCAGTCGCTGATCCGGTCGAGGGCGAACACCTCGGCGTCGCCCTCGGCGAGCTTGAAGTCCGCCCAGGCGTCCCGGTCGTCGTGCTCGAACGGGACGGTGGAGGTCAGCGCGAGCGTCAGCGACGCCGACTCGAAGATCGCCATGCCGTCGTGCAGGCGCAGGACGTGGGGCTCGGCCCCGTACCCGAACCGGGGCGCCACCCGCGTCCGGAACGGCACCGACCCGCGCACGCACACCACCCGCCGGATCAGCCGGTGCCGCTCGCACTCTCCCGAGCCGGCGACGGGCATGAAGTCCTGGACCTCGCCCACCCCGTCGTCGGTGAAGAACCGGGTGATCAGCACGTTGGTGTCGGGGAAGTAGAACTGCTTGGTCGTCGCCCGCGTCGTGGTGGCCAGCTCGAACGAGCCGCCCCGGTCCGCGTCCAGGATCGAGGCGAACACGCTGGGCGAGTCGAACGACGGGCAGCAGTACCAGTCGATCGTGCCGTCCGTGCCCACCAGCGCCACGCTCTGCAGGTCGCCGATCAGCCCGTGCTCGGCCACCGGCAGATAGCGGGACGCGCCGTCGCCCGCCCGGTGCTCGAATCCCTCGACCATGGCAAAGCCCCCCGTATTTCCCCAGCGTATGCCCGGGACCGGCGCCCGTCATGCCCCGCCCGGCCCCGGCGGCGCTCCGGGCGCGGCCGCCGCCGTGCCCGGAGCCCGGCGGAGGCTAGGAGCGGAAGGCGGCGGCGTTCTCCTCGACCCACTGGGCGAAGGTGCGGGCGGGCCTGCCGGTGACCTGCTCGACGGTCGGCAGGACGGTGTACCCGGCCTCGGGCGTGCCGGCCCGCTTCGCCACGTCCATGATCTCCGGGCCGTTGGCCAGCGGCGCGTAGTCGTCCCCGAAGCCGATCAGGTGCGCGGCGCTGACGCCGTCGAACGCCGCGGACAGGCTCGCGGTGTCGGCCAGGTTCCCGGCGACGACCTCCGCGCCCGCCGGCAGGTTCGCCTTCGCGGGGTCGCGCGTGAGGGCGCGGACCCGGTGCCCGTCCGCCAGCAGCCGCTCGACGAGCGGTCGGCCCACGTTGCCGGTGGCACCCGTTACGAGAATGGTCATGGAATCTCCCTTTCCGTCGTGGCGCAGACGCTAGGGACAGTGGCGGTCACTTGATGTCCGCGACCGCCCGGGGGCTGTGCAGGGACGTGTGGACGTAACCGGCACGGGGTGGGCGTATGACTGCCGCTCTGTTCACTCCGCAGCGGAATTCGAGCCTTGTCTCCCTCTACATACCCCTGTACCGTATGCGGTCAATACCCCGCGCCCGTATGAGAGGAGACGTGGGATGCAGGCAGGCGACGGCGCGTCCGGGAGATCCGGTCACGGGTGGCGGCACTTCGTCCGGCACTACCTGGAGATGGTGGTGGCGATGCTCGCCGGGATGGTCGTGCTCGGCGCCGTGGTGCGGGGCGTGCTCGCGCCGACGGGCGTGGAGTACTCCATGACGACCCAGCCCGAGCTGGTCACGCTGGAGATGGCGTTCGACATGTCGGCCGGGATGGTGCTCTGGATGCGCCGTCGCGGCCACGGGTGGGCGAGCACCCTGGAGATGTGCGGCGCGATGTTCGCCCCGGCGGTGGTGCTGATCCCGCTGCTGTGGCTGGACGTCGTGGACGCCGGGACGATGATGATGCTGGAGCACGTCGCGATGTTCGTGCTCATGCTGCTGGTCATGCTCCGCCGCCGCGGCGAGTACGGCCTGGGCGTGCGCGAGCGGCTCGCATAGCGTGCCGGGGACGGCGACGATTCGGTCACTGCCGCTCCTGCCGCTGATCTACGTGGCCCCTGCGTGATCCGGCGGTCCGGGGTGTCCTGGCCGGCCGTCGGAGCGGGGTCACCGGCGTGCTGATCGGTGTCGGGCCGGTCCTGCTCGTCCAGCGGGCGGCGGGCGGGGGCATGATGGGAACGCCCGGTGCGGTCGTCGGTGAGAGGGGTCTGGCGTGGGGGTCGAGCTGGCACGGCGGCTGCCCGGGGTCTTCCGGACGGACCTGACCACGCGCGCGGCCTACTCCTCCGACGCCTCCCTCTACCGGCGGGTCCCGGCGGCGGTGGCCGAGCCGCGCTCGATGGAGGAGCTGGCACGGGTCCTGGAGATCGCGCGGGACGCGGGCCTGCCGGTGACCATGCGCGGCGGCGGGACGTCCATCGCGGGCAACTCGATCGGCACGGGCGTCGTCGTCGACACCTCGCGCCATCTCGACCGCGTCCTGGAGATCGACCCGGACGCGCGGACGGCCGTCGTGCAGCCCGGGGTGGTGCTGGACGACCTGCGCGCGGCGGCCGGCGAGTACGGCCTGACGTTCGGGCCGGACCCGTCCACGCATTCGCGGTGCACCCTCGGCGGGATGATCGGCAACAACGCGTGCGGATCGCATTCGGTGGCCTGGGGGACGACGGCCGACAACGTCCTGGCACTGAAGATGCTGACGGCGGACGGCAGGGAACTGCACGCGCGGCAGGGCACCTCCGGGGACGCGGCCCTCGACGCGGAACTGACCCGGCTGCGTGACGCCCACCTGGCCCCGTTGCGCAGGGAACTGGGCAGGTTCAGCCGCCAGGTGTCGGGCTACGGGTTGCACTACCTGCTCCCGGAGCGCGGGTTCGACGTGGCCAAGGCGCTGGTGGGCAGTGAGGGCACCTGCGGGGTCATCACCGAGGCCACCGTGCGGCTGGTGCCGGTTCCCAACGCCAGGGTGCTGGTCGTCCTGGGATTCCCCGACGTGTTCGTCGCCGCCGAGATGGCTCCGGTGGTGGCGGGCATGGGCGCGTTGACCGTCGAGGGCATGGCGGCCGATCTGCTGGCCGCGTTGCGTTCACAGCCGGGGCGGGCCACGGCCGGGGCCGAACTGTGCGAGGGCGGTGGCTGGCTGTACTGCGAGGTCGGCGGCGATTCCGTGGAGCTCGCGCGGGAGGCGGCGCGTGCGCTCGTCGACGGCGTGCGGCAACATCTGCCCGAGGTCACGTCCGTCGTGGTGGACGAACCGCGGGAAATGCGGGCGCTGTGGTGGATCCGGGAGGCCGGGTCGGGCATCGTCACGCGGCTCCCGCAGGGCGGGGAGGCGTGGCCCGGGTGGGAGGACTCGTCCGTGCCGCCCGCCCGCCTCGCCGGTTACCTGCGCGACCTGTACGCGTTGATGCGGCGGCACGGGTTCCAGGGCGTGCCGTACGGTCACTTCGGTGAAGGCTGCGTGCACCTGCGCGTCGACTTCGACCTTTCCGACGAGCCGGGTGTGGCGGCCTACAGGGAGTTCGTGGAACGCGCCGCCGACCTGGTGGTCTCCTACGGCGGTTCGGTGTCGGGCGAGCACGGCGACGGGCGCGCCCGTTCGGAGCTGCTGGGGAAGATGTACTCCGGGGACCTGCTGAAGGCGTTCGCCGCGTTCAAAGGCGTCTTCGACCCCGGCCGCGGGCTCAATCCCGGAGTGCTCGTCGATCCGGCGCCGCTGGACGCCGACCTGCGGCCCGGCCCAGGGCGCGACGCGCTGCCCGTCACGCCGGTGCACGCGCTCACACGCGACGGGGGCTCGTTCGCGGCGGCGGTGCACAGGTGTGTGGGCGTGGGCGCGTGCCGCAACCTGGACGTGGGGTCGATGTGCCCGTCGTTCAAGGTGACCCGGGACGAGGTGCACTCGACACGGGGACGCGCGCGCGTGCTCGCCGAGATGCTGCGCGGCCGCACCGTCACCGACGGCTGGCGGTCGACCGAGGTGTTGGACGCGCTCGACCTGTGCCTGTCGTGCAAGGCGTGCGCGCACGAATGCCCGGTGAACGTCGACATGGCCACGTACAAGGCCGAGTTCCTGCACCGCCACTACGCCGGGCGGCGGCGTCCCATGGCGCACTACTCCATGGGGTGGCTGCCGTTGTGGTCGCGCATGGTGTCCGGGGCGCCCGCACGTTTCGTGAACGCCGCCCTGGCGCGTGACCGTGTCGCCGGGGTTGTCAAGCGCGTCGCCGGGGTGGAGCCCCGCAGGCAGATGGTCCGGTTCGCGGAGGAGAGCCTGCAACGGTGGTTCCGGCGACGCGGGCCCAAAACGGGGGACGGCCGGACGATCGTGTTGTGGCCCGACACCTTCACCAACTTCCACACGCCCGGGGTGGGGCGCGACGCGGTCGACGTACTGGAGGCACTCGGATACCGCGTCCTGATCCCGCCCGGCCGGGTCTGCTGCGGGCTCACGTGGCATTCGACGGGGCAGCTCACGGTGGCGCGACGCGTGCTGCGGCACACGCTGGACGTCCTGGGCCCCGCCCTCGACAGCGGCCTGCCCATCGTCGGCCTGGAGCCGTCGTGCACCGTCATGCTGCGCGCGGAGGCACCCGAACTGCTGCCGGACGACGAGCGCGCGAAGAAGCTCGCGGCCGGCATGAGGACCCTGGCCGAGGTCGTCGCCGCCCACGACGGGGACTGGCCGTTCGCCGGACTGGACGCGCGGGCCGTCGCGCAGGTGCACTGCCACCAGGAGGCCAAGGGCTCCTACGACGCCGACCGCGCCGTCCTGGCACGCCTCAACGTCGACCCCGACGTGGTCGGCGCGGGCTGCTGCGGGCTGGCGGGCAACTTCGGCTTCGAGCCGGGCCACTGGGAGGTCTCCCAGGGCTGCGCCGAACGCGAGCTGTACCCCAAGGTGCGGGCCGCCTCCGGCGACGACCTCGTCCTCGCCGACGGGTTCTCCTGCCGCACGCAGATCGCCCAGGGGACGCACCGGGAGGGACTGCACCTGGCACAGCTCCTGGCCCGCGCCCTGCGCTACGGTCGGCCGTCATGAGGGACGACCCCCTGAGGGCGCACCCCCGGTGCGGGACGGGGACGGGGTCGCCTTCTAGAATCCGACTCGGTCGACAGGAACGGGAGGCGGCATGAGCGGCGCCGGGGCGGCGATGCGTCGGGTCTTCGTAGACGGCGAGCGGGCCGCGCTGGACGAGCCCCGGGTGGCGGAGCTGGCCGGGCTGGCGGCGCGGATCCGCGAGCTGACCGAGGCCGTCGTGCACACCGACGTCGACGCCGCCGAGGTCGCCGCCGTGAGCGAGGAGATCGCGGCCCTCACCCGGCGGCTGTCGGCCGCGCGCCGTTCCGCCCCGCCGATCGCCGCGCCCGTCCCCGGCGCGCCGCAGATCGGCCGCCAGCTCGCCAACCCCGTCACCGGGCCGCTCAACCCGATCGCCCCGCCGGTGACGATCGAGACGCGCCCCGACCGCACGGTGTTCTGCGACTTCACGCTGACGTCGGTCTACGAGGGCCCGCCCGGGTTCGTGCACGGCGGCGTGTCGGCGATGGTCCTCGACCAGCTGCTCGGCGCCGCCGCGCACGCGGCCGGCGCGCCGGGCATGACCGCCGCGCTCGACCTGCGCTACCGGCGGCCCACGCCCTACGGCGTCCCGCTGCGCGGCGAGGCCGAGGTCACCGGCGTCGTGGGCCGCCGCACGCACACCGCCGCCCGCATCATCGCCCCGGACGGCACGGTGACGGTCGAGGCCACCGCCGTCTTCGTCCTGCCCCGCGGCCTCAGTCCCGAGGTGCTTCAGGCCGCGGAGTAGGCGCTGAGGGGGCGGGCGTGGAGTAGGCGTCGTCGGCGGTGATGTCGGCGCGGGAGCGGTCGGGCAGCAGCGCCATCGCCGTCAGCGTCAGCACCGAGGCGACGACCATGGCGGCGGAGATGGCCCACCAGCCGTAGTCGTGCAGCAGCCAGGTCGCCAGCAGCGGCGCCGGGCCGCCCGCGACGACCGAGGCGAGCTGGTAGCCCAGGCCCGCCCCGCCGTAGCGCAGCCGGGTCGGGAAGCTCTCGGCGATCATGGACGCCTGCGGCCCGTACTGCAGGGAGTGCGGGATCTGCGCCAGCACCACCGCGACCACCACCACGACGGCGATCCCGGTGTTGAGCAGCGCGAAGTACGGGAAGGCCAGCACCGCGACCAGCAGCGCCCCCGTCGCGTACACGCGGCGGCTGCCGATCCGGTCGCCCAGGTGCCCGGCCGCCGGGATCGCGAACAGCTCCAGCACGGCCGCCAGCGTCACCGCGCCCAGCGCCAGCCCCTGCGCCATGCCCAGGTCGTCATGAATGTAGGTCAGGGCGAACGAGGTGAAGATGTAAAACGGCATCTGCTCCGAGCAGCGCAGCAGCGCGCTCAGCACGATCTCCCGGGGATGGCGCCGCACCACCTCGGCCACCGGCACCCGCGACACCTCGCGCCGCTCGACGATCTCGGCGAACAGCGGGGTCTCCAGAACCTGCAGCCGCACCCACAGCCCGACCGCCACCAGCACCAGGCTGAGCAGGAACGGCACCCGCCAGGCCCAGGAGGTGAACGCGTCCTCGGCCGACAGCGCGATCGCGGTCATCGCGCCGGTGCCGAGGATCAGCCCGATCGGCACGCCGATCTGCGGCAGGCTGGCCATCAGCCCGCGCCGCCGCTGGTCGCCCCACTCCATGGCCAGCAGCACCGAGCCGCTCCACTCGCCGCCGACCGCGATGCCCTGCAGGATCCGCAGCGCCACCAGCAGCACCGGCGCGGCCACGCCGATCGTCTCGGTGCCGGGCAGCACGCCGATCAGCGCGCTGGAGATCCCCATCAGCAGCAGCGTGACGATCAGCGTGGCCTTGCGGCCGAGCCGGTCGCCCCAGTGGCCGAACAGCGCCGCGCCGACCGGCCGGGCGGCGAACCCGACCGCGTAGGTGGCGAACGCCGAAAGCGTGCCCGCGTAGTCGGTGGAGCTGGGGAAGAAGACGTCCTTGAAGACGATCGCCGCGGCCGTGTTGTAGAGGAAGAAGTCGTACCACTCGATGGACGTGCCGACGACGCTGGCGACGGCGGCCTTGCGCACCTGGTCGCGTCGCGCGGCCGTGTCCACGCCGCGGGCGCGGCCGGGCCCGCCGGGATCGAGCACCATCGGGGACTCTCCTTTCCGCCCCCGATCGCGGCTTTTCCGGGCAGGGTGATACCCCGGAGAGATCAGTCGGCAAACCGGCGGACGTGGTCCGAATCACGGCCGGTCGCCGGGTGTCCTCACGTGAACAACTGGCCGCCGTTGACGTCGAGCCCGCGTCGGCCAGGCGGCGGACGTCGTCCGGGCGGGACACGTCGGCCGGCACCGCCAGCGCGGCCCGGCCCTCCGCCGCGACCTCGGCGGCGATCGCGTCGAGGACGTCCGCGCTGCGCGCCGCCACCGCCACGTCCGCGCCCTCGCGGGCCATGAGGACCGCCAGCGTCCGGCCGAGCCCCGGCCCGGCTCCGGCGATCACCGCGACCTTGCCGTCCAGCATCATGACGGCTAGCGTACCAAGCGGTCGCTAGGTTGGTGGCGGCGGTCAGGCGGGCCGCCGGCAGCGGGGAGGACGCGTCCATGGGCATCACCCTTGCCAGCGATGTCGGCGGCACGTTCACCGACGTGGTCCTTGCCGGGACGGACGGCCGGGTGCACGTCGCCAAGACGCTCACCACGCCCGCCGACCCCACCGAGGGGCTGCTGCGCGGCGTCGAGCAGGTGCTCGCCGCGTCGGGCACGCCGCCGCGCGCCGTCGACCGGTTCGTCCACGCGACCACACTCGCCACCAACGTCATCCTGGAACGCACCGGGGTGCCCGTCGCGTTCGTCACCACGCGGGGCTTCCGGTCGATGCTGGCGCTCGGGCGGCGCGCCCGCGTGGAGGAGGAGCGCTACGACCTGGCGTTCGAGCCCCCCGAACCGCCCGTCCCCCTGACGCACACGTTCGCCGTGCCCGAACGCATCGCCGCCAACGGCGCGGTGCTCCAGCCCCTGGACGAGGACGCCGCCGCGCGCGTCGCCGACGACATCGCGTCCCTGGGCGTGTCGGCGGTGGCGATATGCCTGCTGCACTCCTACCTCAACCCCGTCCACGAGAACCGCCTGGCCGACATCATCACCGCGCGGCTCCCCCAGGGCACCCCCGTGGTCACCTCGTCGTCGGTGTGGCCCGAACTGGGCGAGTACGAACGGGCCACCACGACGTTGATGTCGGCCTACGTCGGCCCTGTCATGGCGGCGTATCTGCGACGCCTCGGCGGACGGCTGCGCGCCCTCGGCGTCACCGCCCCTGTGCACGTGATGGAGTCGGCCGGGGGCGTGCTGCCCGCCGCGCTCGCCGCCGCCCGCGCCGTCTACACCATCGAGTCGGGTCCCGCCGCCGGAGTCATCGCCGCCGCCCGGCAGGGCGCGCGACGCGGCCTGGCCGACCTCATCTCCTTCGACATGGGCGGCACCACCGCCAAGGCCGGGCTGGTACGGGGCGGACGCCCCGGCATCACCCACGAGTTCCAGGTCGGCGGCAAGGGCAGCTTCGGCGGACGCCGCCCCGGCACCGGCGTCCCCATCAAGGTCCCCGCGATCGACCTGGCCGAGGTCGGCTCGGGCGGCGGCTCCATCGCCTGGGTGGACGCGGGCACCCTGCGCGTCGGCCCGCGCAGCGCCGGCGCCGACCCCGGACCCGCCTGCTACGGACGCGGCGGCACCCTGCCCACCGTCACCGACGCCGACCTCGTCCTCGGCCACCTCGACCCCGGCGGCTTCGGCGAGTTCCGCCTGTCGCCCGACCTGGCGCGCGCCGCGATCGCCGAGCACGTCGCCCGCCCGCTCGGCGTCGGCGTGGTGGAGGCGGCGGCCGCGATCCACGACATCGCCAACGCGCAGATGGGCGCCGCCATCCACGTCGTCACCGTGCGGCGCGGCATCGACCCGCGCGGCTTCACCCTGGTCGCCCTGGGCGGCGCCGCCCCCACGCACGTCGTCCGGCTGGCCGAGCGGTTCGGCATCGGCCGGGTGCTGGTGCCGCCGCAGGCCGGCGTCGGCTCCGCCGTCGGGCTGCTGTACGCCGACCTTGCCATCGAACGGGCCCGCACGTTCCTCGCCCCGGTGAGCACGCTCGTCTCCTGCTCGGCGAGCCGCGACACGCTCGGCGAACTGGCGTCCGTCCTGGCCGACCTGGAACGCGCCGCACGCGCCGACCTGGAGACCGGCGAGCCCGGCACGGTCGTGCGGTCGCTGGGGATGCGGTTCATCGGGCAGGCCCACGCGTTCACCGTCGAACTGCCGTCCGGCCCCGTCACGCCCGAGGTCGTGCAGGGCGCCACCGACGAGTTCTACAAGCGGTACCACGAGTCGTACGGCATCGAGCTGCGCGACCCGGTGGAGGTGACCACGGCGCGGGTGCGCGTCGTCCTGCCGTCCGGGTCCGTCACGTCGACGCACACGGCACGCCACGGCCCGCCATCGGACGGCACCCGCCCGGTGTGGCTGGACGGCGCCTTCCGCGACGTCCCCGTGCACCCCCGCGACGGCTGCGCCCCAGGTACCGAACTCCCCGGTCCATGCCTGGTCACCGAGCCCCAGTGCTCGCTCCTCATCCCGCCCGGCTGGCGCGGCACCGTCGACCGGGACGGCGCCCTGCTCCTCGAAGGAGGCACGACATGAGCGGCGGCGACGACCTCACCGCCGAGATCCTGCGCAACGCGCTGTGCGTGGCCGCCGAGGAGGCGGGCATCGTCGTGGTGCGCTCGGCCTACTCCACGTTCATCGTGGAGGGCGCCGACGCGGCCGCCGCCGTCCTGGACGCGCGCGGACGCCTCGTCGCGCACTCCCTGTCGACGGCGCTCATCCAGTGCGCCAGCCTGCGCAGCGCCCTGCCGTACGTCCTGCGCGCCTACCCGCCCGCCACGATGCGCCCCGGCGACGTGTTCGCGCTCAACGACGTCTACCAGGGCGGCATCCACGCCAACGACCTGCTGGTGTTCCGCCCGGTCTTCGTGGACGGCGCCCCCGCCTACTTCACCGGGACGCTCATCCACGTCGCCGACCTGTCCGGGCTGTCGGCGGGCGGCATGGCCTCCGACGCCACCGACGTCTACCTGGAGGGCCTGCAGCTGCCGCCCGTCCGCGTCGCCACCGCCGACGGCCTGGTGGACGAGATGGTGCGCGTGCTGGCCGCCAACAGCCGCACCCCCGACCGGCTCGTCGGCGACCTGCGCGCGCTCGTCGCGGGCGCGAACGTCGCCGCCCGCCGCCTCGAAGAGATCATCGACGCCCACACCCCGGACGGCCTGGCCCGCGGCGTCGAGGACTACCTCGCCCACACCGAACGCCGCATGCGCGACGGCCTGGCCGCCCTGCCGCCCGGCACCCACCACGGCGAGTACCGGCTCGACGACGGCCACCTGGTCCGCGTCGCCGTCACCGTGGACGGCGCCGGCGGCGCCGTGGTCGACTTCGACGGCACCGACGAGCAGGTCCCGCTGCCCGTCAACTCCGGCTTCTCCCAGACCCACGGCGGCGTCATGTACGCGCTGCGCTGCTTCGTCGACCCGGCGCTGCCCATGAACGAGGGCTGCTTCGCCCCCGTCGACGTGCGCATGCCACGCGGCACCCTCGTCAACTGCACCCCCCCGTACCCCGGCGGGGGCCGCTTCGGCACCGTGGCCGCCGCCGAGGAGGCCATCTTCGCCGCCCTCACCGGCGCGCTGCCCACGGGCGGCGTCGCCGCGTCCGGCATCCTGCAGGCGTTCAGCGTCAGCGGCGCGCGCCGGCCCTGGCTGCACATGTCGTTCGACCTCGGCGGCATGGGCGCCCGCGACGGCTGCGACGGCCCCGACGCCACCGGCGCGCTGTTCGGCGGCGGACGCAACATCATCCCGCAGGCCGAGCCGATCGAGGCGCGGCTGCCCGTCCGGATCGAGGAGGTCTCGCTGATCCCCGACTCGGGCGGTGCCGGCCGCCACCGGGGCGGGCTCGGCACCCGCACCGTGATCCGCATGCTGGAGGACGCCCGCGTCGACACGCGCGGCGACCGGCTGCTGCGTCCCCCGCCCGGCGCGTCCGGCGGCCGTCCCGGCCGCGCGGGCGGCTACTACCGCGAACGCGCCGACGGCACCCGCGAACCGCTCGGCACCAAGGCCACCCGCCAGCCGCTGGCCGCCGGGGAGGCCCTGGTCGTCGAGACCTCGGGCGGCGGCGGATACGGCGACCCCGCGGCCCGCGCGCCCGAGGCCGTCGAACGCGACCTCGCCGACGGCCGCGTCACCCACTGGGAGGGGTCGTGAGGTTCGGCGTACCGCTCGGACTGGTCCACCCCGGGGCCTGGCGCGACCTCGCCGTGGCGGCCGACCGTCTCGGCTTCGAATCGGTGTGGCTGCCGGAACACCTGGTCTTCACCACCGACCTGTCCACCGCCACCTACCCCGGCACCGGAAAACCCGGCATCCGCCCGCAGACGCCGCTGTTCGACGCGCCCGCCTACCTGTGCGCGCTGGCCGCCGTCACCGAACACGTACGGCTGGGCACCGCCGTCTACCTCTACGGACTGCGTCACCCCTTCATCGCCGCCCGCGCCTTCGCCACCCTGGACCAGATCTCCGGCGGCCGCGCCGTCGTCGGTGTCGGCGCGGGCTGGTACGAGGGCGAATGGCTGGCCGCCGGAGTCGACTTCGCCACCCGCGGCCGGCGCCTCGACGAGGCCATCGCCGTCTCCCGCCGCCTGTGGACGGAGAGGACGGTCGAGCATCACGGCGAGTTCTTCGACTTTCCCCAGGTGGCGTTCGAACCCAAACCCGTCCAGCGCCCGCTGCCCGTCCACGCGGGCGGCGAGTCACGCGCCGCCCTGCGCCGCGCCGCGACCCTGTGCGACGGCTGGATCAGCATGCCGCAGACCCTGCGGGGCGTCCGCCCGAAACTCGACCTTCTCCGCGAGCTGCGCGCCACCGCCGGACGCGCCGACGCCCCGTTCGAGATCACCGTGCACGCCTACGAACTGTCCGGCCCCGACGAGATCCGCCACTGGGAACGCCTGGGCGTCGACCGTCTGATCGTCCGCCCCTGGACCCGCACCCGCGACGCCGTCCCGGCCCTCATCGACTTCGCCGCGCGGTACGGGGTGCGACACGCGACCTGATCATTGGTTGTGCGGTGTGGGGGGACCTGTCCGCAATACTCGTACATCCGCACGATCGGGGCGTGCCGGTACCGACTGGCAATCACCGAGGAAATGTGGTCCCCAGGGGCAACATATGACATCCCGCGACGCACTACCACATGGTGGCATACGGTTCGGGCATGGCGAGTGTGCTGGTGGTGGAGGACGACGCGAACGTCCGTACCGCCCTGATCCGGGAGTTGAGCGCGCGGTCGCACGTGGTGCGCAGCGCGGGGACCGCGATGGACGCGCTGCGCGAGGTCACCCAGACGCCTCCCGACGTGGTGATACTCGACCTCGGGCTGCCCGACCTGGACGGCGGCGAGGTGCTGAAGATGCTGCGCGGCGTGTCGGACGTGCCGGTCATCATCGCGACCGCCCGCGACGACGAGCCGGAGATCGTGCGGCTGCTCAACGCGGGCGCCGACGACTATCTGATCAAGCCGTTCTCGGCCGAGCACCTGAGCGCCCGGCTCACCGCGGTGCTGCGCCGCGCGTCCCGCTCGGGCCCGACCGCCGAGCTGCGCGTGGGCGGCCTGCGCATCGACCTGGACCGCCGCGAGGTCACTCTGGACGGCGCGCCGCTGGAGCTCACCCGGCGCGAGTTCGACCTGCTGGCCTACCTGGCCGCCCGTCCCGGCCGTGTGGTGGCGCGCCGCGAGCTGCTGGCCGAGGTGTGGCGCCAGGCCTACGGCGACGACCAGACCATCGACGTCCACCTGTCCTGGCTGCGCCGCAAGCTGGGCGAGACCGCCGCCAAGCCCCGCTACCTGCACACGGTGCGCGGCGTCGGCGTCCGGCTCGCCGAGCCCGACGACAGGGCATGATCGAACCGCGGCCGGCCGCGGACCGTACGACTCGCCGGGACGGTGTCGTGGCGCGGAGGCGAGCGTGAGGCGCACGCTGGTGCTGGTGTCGCTGGCGGTCACCTCCATGGTCGCGCTGGCGTTCCTCATCCCGCTGGCGCTGACCGTGCGTGAGATCGCCCGCGACCGGGCGCTGACCACCGCCGAACGGCAGGCCAGCGCCCTCGGCCCCGTGCTCGTCGTCACCGAGGACCCGGCCGCCCTCGAACGCGCCGTCGCCAGCACCCAGGCGGGCGCCGCCCGCCGGATGGCCGTGCACATGCCCGACGGCACCGTGGTGCCCGAGCAGACCGGCGGCGAGGCCGTCCGCGCCCGCCCCGAACAGCTCGCCGAGGCCGGCCGCCGCGGCCGCTGGCACACCGCCCGCGTCCCCGGCGGGTGGGCGCTCCTGCAGCCCGTCGCGCTGGACGCGGGCCGCACCGCCGTCGTCGAGGTCTTCATCCCCGACGAGGAACTGACCCGGGGCGTCTGGCAGGCGTGGAGCGTCATGACCGCCGTCGCCGCCGCGCTGGTCGCCGGCTCGGTCGCCGTCGCCGACCGGCTGGGCGCCCGCATGATCCGCTCCACCCGGCGCCTGGCCGAGGCGGCGGGCGCCTTCGGCGCGGGCGACCTGAGCGTCCGCATCGAACCGGACGGCCCGCCCGAACTCGTCGAGGCCGGCACCGCCTTCAACGCCATGGCCGACCACGTCGTCCAGCTCCTGGCCGCCGAACGGGAGATGGCCGCCGACCTGTCCCACCGCCTGCGCACGCCCCTCGCCGCGCTGCGGCTGAACGCCGAGGCCCTGGGCGCGGGTCCCGTGGCCGACCAGACCCGCGAGGCCGTCGACCGCATCGAACGCGAGGTCGACCAGATCATCCGCACCGTCCGCCGCCCGCAGGGCCGCGGCAGCTGCGACGCCGCCAAGGTGCTGCGGGAACGCGTCGAGTTCTGGTCCGTCCTGGCCGAGGACGAGGGCCGCGGCTGCGAGCTGATCGGCGCCGACCGCCCGGCGCCGCTGCCGCTGCCCGCCACCGAGCTGGCCGCCGCCGTGGACGCCCTTCTCGGCAACGTCTTCCGTCACACCCCCGAAGGCACGGGCTTCGCCGTCACCCTGCACGTCGGCGAGGGCATCACCGGGATCCTGGTCGCCGACGCGGGCCCCGGCATCGCCGACCCCGACGCGGCCCTCCAGCGGGGCCGCAGCGGCGGCGGCTCCACCGGCCTCGGCCTGGACATCGCCCGCCGCGCCGCCGAGGCCACCGGCGGCTACCTGCGGATCCACCGTTCCGTCCTGGGCGGCGCCCAGGTCCAGATGTGGTTCCGCACCAAATGGCTGCCCCCGCCCCGGCGCTCCCGCCGCCTGGTCCGCCGCCGCCACTCGCGCACCTGAATTCCGCAGCCGCGTTGTGTCTCGTGAGGGCGCGACGGGGCAGGCAAGGCGGCTGACCTGCGCGTATACTTTTTACGGCCAAGGCTTTTCTCACCAGTGAGCGCACCGGAATTCCTTGGCATCCGGCCGGCGCCGCATGGACGACCGTCAGGCGCGGGGCGGATTTTCCGGATGTGCGGAAGCGTGGACGCGGTGGAACTCACTGGCCCGCGGACGAAGAACCTGGAGTCGGTCCCCGCCCAGACGAGAGTGGCCAGAACCGGCAGCCCCGAGATCGTCTTCGGCCCGGGGGCGCTGGCCGACGTGGGCTGCTGCGCGCTGCGCGGCGGCGCGCGCCGGCCCTTCCTGGTGACCGACCCGGGCCTGGTCGAGGCGGGATGGGTCGCCGAGGCCGTCGGGCACCTGCGCCTGTCGGGACTCCGTCCCGTCGTGTGGCACGACATCACGCCGAACCCCAAGGACCACGAGGTCGAGGCGGCGTTCGCCGCCTACCGGGACAACTCCTGCGACATGGTGATCGGCCTGGGCGGCGGGTCCTGCATCGACGCGGCCAAGAGCGTGGCGATCCTGGCCGGCAACGGCGGCCGGATCCTCGACTACGAGGGCGTCGACCGGGTCACGCGGCCGCTTCCGCCCACCATGATGGTGCCCTCCACCTCGGGCACCGGATCGGACGTCACCCAGTTCGCGGTCGTCACCGACACGGTGCACCTGGTGAAGGCCGTCATCATCAGCGAGGCGGTCGTGCCGGACATCTCGATCATCGACCCGCGGCTGCTGACCACGATGCCGGAGTGGCTGAACGCCGCGACCGGGCTGGACGCCCTCACCCACGGGATCGAGTCGTTCGTGTCGCGGGCGCACAGCCCGCTCACCGACCGGCGGGCGCTGGACGCGGTGCGCCTGGTGGTCCGCCATCTGGACCGCACCATGGACCGTCCCGAGGAGGCCGGGTCGCGGATGGCGATGGCCCAGGGCGCGCTGGAGGCCGGGATGGCCTTCACCAGCGCCATCCTCGGCGCCACCCACGCCATGAGCCACCAGGTGGGCGGCCTGCTGGACGCCCCGCACGGCGTCATCAACGGCGTGCTGCTCCCGCACGTGATCAGGTTCAACGCGCGGACGGACCCGAGCCGCTACGTCCCGCTGGCCGCCGCCGCGGGCATCGACGTCGGCAGGTGCTCCCCGGAGGACGCCGCGTACCTGCTCGCCGACAAGGTCGAGCGGCTGGCCGACGCGGTGGGCGTGCCGGGGGGGCTGAGGGCCGTCGGCCTGACGGAGAAGGCGATCCCCCGGCTCGCGGCGACCACCCTCAAGGACGCCTGCATGGCGACCAACCCGCGCGAGGCGACCGAGAGCGACGTCGAGCAGCTGTTCCGTGAAGCGCTGTGACCATCTCCAAGAAATTCTCAAATATCCCTAAAAACAGCGGCGGGCGGCAGAACGCTCGCCACGCCGGATGCCCGGCGGCCTCTATCGTTACTGGCGGAATCGGAAATTTCCCGCTCCTCGGAGCAAAAGGTCCCGCCGCCGGGAGCAGGTCGGTCACGGCGGTGCCGGGACGGCTTCGTCCGGGGGAGGGGGCTCGGTGAACGAATGGTCTGGGGAGGGCCGGTCGGTCGGACTGGTCGGCGCCGCGGGCGGCGGTACCGGAACGTACGCCGCCCTCGGCTCGGTCGGGCGTGCCCTGCGGCACATGAGTGACGGCTTCCTCTTCGTCGAGGCCGACGGGCGGATCGCCTACTCCAACGAGGCGGCGGACCGCCTGCTCGGCTCCTCGCACCGCATGATCGGACGGCGGTTGTGGGACGTGCCCGCGTTCCGCGGCGTGCCCGAGCTGGCGGATCGCTGCCGTACGGCCATGGCCGACGACGTGCCGGCCGACCTGGAGATCACCCTGCCGGGCGGCGACTGGTGGTACCGCCTGCGGATCATCCCGGTCCCCGACGGCTTCACCCTCACCATCACCGACATCACCGACCGGTGCCCGCCCGGGGCCGGGCCCAGGGGCACCGGGCAGGCCGCCGACCGCGCGGCGCTCATGGAGCAGCTCACCTGGGCCCTCGCCGAGGCCGTGACCACCCAGGACGTCGTCACCGCCTTCGCCGACAGCGTCCTGCCGGCCTTCCACGCCTCGGGACTCATCATCGCCACGGTGGAGAACGTCCGGCTCTACCTCGTCGGCATCACCGGCTACAGCGGCGAGCTGATCGACCAGCTCTCCGGCGAACCGTTCCCCGACGACTCGCCCATAGGGGAGGTGCTGCGGACCCGCATCCCGCTGTTCTTCGAGTCGGGCGACGAACTGATCGCGCGCTACCCCCAGGTGGGCGACTTCCCCATGTCCGTGGACAAGGACGCCCGGGTGTTCCTGCCGCTCATCGCGTCGGGACGCGCCATCGGCGTCGGCGTCCTCTCGTTCGACCGGCCGTGCCGTCTCGGTGAGGAGGAGCGCACCCTGCTCACCGCGCTCAGCAGCCTGATCGCCCAGGCGCTGGAACGGGCGCGCCTGTACGACGCCGCCGCCGCGCGCGCCCGGGAGCTCCAGCGCGACCTGCTGCCCCGCGACCTGCCGTCACTGCCCGCCGTCTCGGCCGCCGCCCACTACCAGCCCGCCGGGAACGGGACGGAGGTCGGAGGCGACTGGTACGACATCATCCCGCTGTCGGCCGACCGGGTCGCCCTGGTCATCGGCGACGTCATGGGCCACGGCCTGTCGGAGGCCGCCACCATGGGGCGCCTGCGCACCGCCGTCCGCACCCTGTCGGACCTCGACCTGGCCCCCGACGACATCCTCGACCGCCTCAACGGCATCGTCGGCGACCTGGGCGAGGACAGCTACGCCACCTGCCTCTACGGCATCTACGACCCGGTCACGGGCGACTTCGCCTTCGGCTGCGCCGGCCACCCCCCGCCCGCCGTCGTCTCGCACGGCGGCACCGTCACCTACCTGACGACCGCGGGCAACCCGCCGCTGGGCGCGGCCTCTCCGCCGATCGACACGGCCTCCGTCAACCTGCCCGACGGCAGCCTGCTGGTCCTCTACACCGACGGCCTCGTCGAGGCGGCCGACCGCGACATCGACAAGGGCATGGCGCAGCTCGCGCGGACGCTCAGCGCCACCGCGCGCAACGGGGCGGCCGCGTCCCTGGAGACGGTGTGCGACACCCTCACCGCCGCCTTCATCCCGCCGAGCCACCGGGCCGGCGACGACGCCGCGCTCCTGCTCGTGCGCACGCATCGGCTCGCTCCCGACAACATCGCCTCGTGGGCGCTGCCCGAGGACCCCAAGGCCGCCGGCCAGGCCCGCGAGCTCGTCCGGCGCCAGCTGGCCGCCTGGGACCTCTCTGATCTGCTCATGACCACCGAGCTCCTGGTGAGCGAACTGGTCGGCAACGTCATCCGGCACGCCAAGGGCCCGCTCCGCGTCCGCCTCCTGCGCAGCCGCACGCTGATCTGCGAGGTGTCCGACGGCAGCCTCACCACCCCCCTGATCCGCCGCAGCGCCCCCACCGACGAGGGCGGCCGCGGCCTGCAGCTCGTCGCCGCCCTCGCCCAACGCTGGGGCACCCGCTACACCTGCAGCGGCAAGACCATCTGGACCGAACAGTCCATCCCCGACTGAACGCGGCGCGCTGCTGCGTCCGTCCCCGCTTCACCGATCGCCGCCGGCCGGCCGGGGGCCGCGAGGATCCCGACCGGCCGGGACGGTGGGCGCGCTCACAGGCAGCGGGCCGGCTCTAGGAGGAGCGGGTGCCCTGCCACGGCGGGGCGCCCGGCGCCTCCACCCCGATGAGCGACAGCGTCCGCGCGACCGTGTGGTCCACCACGTCGTCGATCGACTCGGGGGCCGCGTAGAAGGCGGGCATCGGGGGCGCGATGATCGCGCCGATCTCGGTGGCGGTGACCATCGCGCGCAGGTGGCCGAGGTGCAGCGGGGTCTCGCGGACGCACAGCACCAGCGGCCTGCGTTCCTTCAACGTGACGTCGGCGGCCCGCACCAGCAGGTTGTCCGCGATCCCGGCGGCGATGGCGCCGAGCGTCCGGACACTGCAGGGGATCACCACCATGGCGTCCACCGGGTAGGACCCGGAGGCGATGGAGGCGCCGATGTCGCGGAAGTTGTGCACCGCCTCGGCGTGCTCGCCGAACTCGGCGTCCGGCATCTCGTAGGCGGCCGTCCGCCGGGCCGCCGGGCTCACCACCACATGCCGTTCGATCCCCGCTGCGCCGAGCAGCTGCAGCGTCCGCACCGCCAGCGCGGTGCCCGTCGCGCCCGACACGCCGACGATGACCCGGCGCGGCGCGCTCACTGCCCGTCTCCGGTGAGCGAGCGGTTCCACGGCGCGATCCGCCGCTCCGCGAGGCCGATCAGCCACGTCAGCACGACGGCGGCCACCATGAGCACCACGACGGCGGCGAACATCCGGTCCGGCTGGAAGCTGTGCCCGGCCTCCACGATGACCCCGCCGAGCCCGCCGAGCGCGGTGAAGAACTCCGCGGCACCGGCGCCGCACGCGTGCTGGGCATTTCGCCTTGGCGGGGCGGGGTTGGCGGATGCGATTATCGGGTGCGTGAGCGACTGCACCTTTTGCGAGATCGTTGCCGGGCGGCTGTCGTCCTATCGGGTCCTCGAGGACGAGCACACGGTGGCGTTCCTCGACATCGCCCCTGCGTCGCCGGGACACACGCTGGTCGTTCCGCGAGAACATGCCGCCGACGTGTGGGCGATCTCCGAGACCGCCCACGCGCATGTCGCCCGGATGGTGCATCGGGTCGCCGCGCTGGTGAAGGCGGCGTTGGCGCCCGACGGCGTGAACGTCGTGCATTCCACCGGCGAGGCCGCCTGGCAGGAGGTCTTTCACTTCCACACCCATGTGGTCCCGCGCCGGCATGGCGATGATCTGCGGCTGATGTGGAGCTCCGAGCCGGCTCCGGGCCGTGAACTCGAACAGACCTTGGAACTGATCGCTGCGGCCCGCTGACGGCGCACGCATCAGTCCTCGGCCCTGAGCGGGCCGAGGACTGTGCCGTTTTGATGGCCTTGTGTGAAGCGCGGTGAGTGCGACTTGGCCTAGCTCCCGGCCCGTGACAAGTTCTCGATGCGGCCTAGCTAGGAGGAGAAGAAGTCGCGCAGGGCGGTGGTCACCAGTTCGGGTTGTTCTTCGGGGAGGTAGTGGTCGCTGGGTAGAGCCCGTCCGCGGACGTCACCGGCGTAGCCGCGCCAGGCGGCGAGGACGTCGTAGGTGCGGCCGACGAAGCTGTGCTCGCCCCACAGGGCCAGCAGCGGGCAGGCGATGGTGCGGCCGGCGTCCGCCTCGTCGTGGCGGAGGTCGATGCCCGCCGCGGCCCGGTAGTCGGCACAGGAGGCGGCGATCGCGGCCGGGTCGGAGAAGCACCGCACGTACTCGGCGACGGCCGCGGGGTCGAACGGCGTGCCGCCGTGGTGGCGGGCGGTCATCCGGGCAGTGATCCAGAATTCGGGGTCGCGGCCGATGAGCCGTTCCGGGATGCCGTTGCCGGCGGCGAGGAAGAACCAGTGGTAGTAGCCGAGGCCGAAGGTCATGTCCGCGTGGCCGAAGGCGTGGTGCGTCGGGACGATGTCCAGGACGGCCAGCGCCGTGACGGCATCCGGTGCGTCCAGTGCGAGGCGGTGGCCGACGCGTCCGCCGCGGTCGTGGCCGGCGATGCCGAACCGGTCGAATCCGAGGGAGCGCATGACCAGCAGCTGGTCGCGGGCCATGGCGCGCTTGGAGTACTCGGCGTCGTCCTGGCCCGGCCGCGGTTTGTGGCTGTCGCCGTAACCGCGGAGGTCCGTGAGCACGACGGTGTGGTCGGTGGCGAGTCTCGGGGCGACGTGGTGCCAGATCAGGTGCGTTTGCGGATAACCGTGCAGGAGCAGGATCGGCGGCCCGTCGCCGCCCACCGCGCAGTTGATGCGCACGCCGTCGGCGTCGATGGTCCGGTAGGTGAACGAGCTGGGGAGCGGAACGCTCATCGGATCCTCTCGGTTCGGTCAGGGAACTGCGCTCGGACGCCGATTCGGGCGAGCAGGGTTCGCCGGTCATGCATGGGAGACGCTGCGTTCGACGCTGAGGGCGGCAGGTGCGGTCTGCGGGTCGCCGTTGAGGACGCGGCGAACCCGGGCGGGGTCGAGCGCGCGCTCCCAGCGGGCGATCACCAGCGAGGCGATGGCGTTGCCGCAGAAGTTGGTGACGGCGCGGCATTCGGACATGAACTTGTCGATCCCGAAGATCAGCATCAGGCCCGCGACCGGGACCACCCCCGTGGTGGACAGGGTCGCGGCGAGGACGACGAACCCTGCACCGGTGACCCCCGCGGAGCCCTTCGAGGTCAGGATCATCACCGCGACGAGGGCCAGTTGGGCGCCGAGCGACAACGGGGTGTCCGTGGCCTGGGCGATGAACACGGCGGCCAGCGACAGGTACATCGCGATGCCGTCCATGTTGAACGAGTACCCGGTCGGCACGGCCAGGCCGACGATGTCACGCGGCACCCCGAGGTTCTCGAGCTTGGTCATCAGCCGGGGCAGCACCGTGTCGGTGGTCGAGGTGCCGACGACCAGCAGCAGTTCCTCCCGGAAGTACCGCAGCAGCTTGACGATGTTGACCCGGATGACCAGCCCGACCGCGCCGAGGACCACGACGATGAAGAACGCCGCGGTTCCGTAGAACACCAGGATGAGCTTCCCGAGCCCGAGGAGCGTGGAACCGCCGAACTTGCCGACCGTGTAGGCCATGGCGCCGAACGCGCCCACCGGCGCCGCGTACATGACGTAACCGAGCATCTTGAAGATGACGGCGCCGGCACGGCTCAGGCCGTCCACGAGCGGTGCGCCGACGGGGCCGACCGCGTGCAGCGCGATGCCGGTGAGCACGGCGATGAACACCACCTGCAGAACGTTGCCCTCCACGAAGGGCGCGACCATGCTCGACGGAACGATGTCGGTGACGAAATGCCACCAGTTCTGGTGCTCGCCCCGCGTGACCAGACCGGCCGCCGACTCGGTCAACTTGATCTTCGTCGGATCGGCGTGCATGCCCTCGCCCGGGCGGAACACGTTGATCGAGATGAGACCGAGGAGCATCGCGACCAGGGTGGCGCACTGGAAGTACAGCAGCGCCTTCCAGCCGATCCGGCCCACTCGGCGCAGGCTGTCCACACCGGCGATGCCGGTGATGACGGTGACGAAAACGACCGGCGCGACCACCATTTTGATCGCCGCGATGAACATGTTGCCGACCGGCTCGAGCGAAGCGCCGAAGGCGGGCCAGCACAAACCGACTATGACACCCGCCGCGATTCCGGCCAGCACCCATACGTAGAGCTGGCGGTGCCAGGGTCTGCGGACGTCATCGGGGTGGGTCGTCGAGGTAGCGGCCATGGTTGTTCCTCCTCGTGGCAACCGGCCGGGGGTGGGGAAACTACATTCCGAGGAATTCCAGAATGGTTTTGGTGAACGCCTCGGTGGTGGCCGAACCGCCGAGGTCGGGGGTGCGGATCGGTGTCTTGGCGAGCACGGCGGCCATCGCCTGCTCGATCTCCTTGGCGGCTTCCGGGTGCCCGAGGTGGTCCAGCAGCATGGCCGCGGTCCAGACCGCACCGAGCGGGTTGGCGATCCCGCGGCCGGCGATGTCCGGCGCGGAACCGTGCACCGGCTCGAACATCGACGGGAACTCCCGCTCCGGGTTGATGTTCGCCGCGGGTGCGATGCCGATGCTGCCCGCCACCGCCGCGGTCAGGTCACTGAGAATGTCGCCGAACAGGTTCGAGGCGACGATCACGTCGAAACGCGCCGGGTCGAGGACCACCTTGGCGCACAGGGCATCGATGTGCTCGGCATCCCACGTGACGTCCGGGTAGGACCTTCCGACCTCCGCGACGAGCTCGTCCCAGAACGGCAGCGTGTGCACGATCCCGTTCGACTTCGTCGCCGAGGTCAACCGGTTGCGGCGGGACGCCGCGAGCGAGAACGCGTAGCCGGCGACCCGGGTCACGCCGGCGCGGGTGAAAACGGCCTCCTGCACGGCCATTTCCTCGGGGAAGCCTCGGCCCAGCCGGCCACCGATCTCGCTGTACTCCCCTTCCACGTTCTCCCGGACGACGACGAGATCGACCTCGCCCGCCACCGCACGCCGCACCGGGCTTTCCACTCCCTCGAACACCTTGACCGGGCGCAGATTGACGTACTGCCGGAATCCCCGGCGGATGGGAATGAGCAGGCCCCACAGTGAGACGTGGTCGGGCACCGACGGGTCGCCGACGGCGCCGAGGAAGATCGCGTCGTGCCGCCGGATCCGGGAAAGGCCGTCATCGGGCATCATCGCGCCGAGCGCGCGGTACCGGGCACACGACCAGTCGAACTCGTCATAGGTGAATGCGATGCCGTGGCGTGCGCCGACCGCGTCCAGCACCGCGCATGCGGCGGGTGTCACTTCCCTGCCGATTCCGTCTCCGGGAATGAGAGCGATCCGGTAATCCGTCATGCCACAGATGGCATCAGCAGATACCGGCTCGCGTCCAATACGCAGAGTGAGCGCTCCTTATAGGCTCGGCCTATAGTTCGCGCGCGGCCGTGAGGAAGGCGTCTGCGGTCGGCGTGAGCTGTTCACGCCGCACCAGCGCCAGGTGCAGGTACCTCGGCGGGTCCAGATCCAGGGCGAGGGCACCTGCCCGGCGGGCCAGCGGCGCCCACGAGTCGGCGAGCACCGCGATCCCGACGCCGCCCAGCACCAGAGGCAGGATCGCCTCCCTGAACTCGGTCTCCACCACCTGCGTCAGCTCGACCCCGGAGGCGCGGATCTCATCCACCACCCGCCGCATCCCGGTCCCGGGCTGGCCCACGATCAGTCGTTGCCCGGCCAGATCCTCGGTCCGCACGGTGGAGCCCGCCGCGAACGGACCGTCGGTGGGCGCGATCAGCACGAACCGCTGGCGGCCGATCGGTTCCAGGGTGACGCCCGACGCCACGGGCAGGTCGGTCGCGGCCAGGAGCCCCACCTCCGCCTGCCCTCCGCGCACCTGGTCGATCACCGCCGTGGCCGTGAAGGCCGCCCGCACGGACACCGACATCCCCGGGTGTCGCTCGACGAACGCCTGGATCATCCTGGCCAGCGGCTCCACGGCCTGCGACGGCATCGCCGCGATCTCGACCCGCCCCACCGCCAGCCCGGCGACCGACTCCACGCTCGCCCGCGCGTTCTCCAGCCCGCGCACCACCTGCCGAGCCGGCTCGATCAACACCCGGCCGGCCTCGGTGAGCACCAACCGGCGCCCGATGCGATGGAACAGCGTCTGCCCGAGATCCCGCTCGAGAGACCGAATCGCCTGGGACAGCGACGGCTGAGCGACGTACAGGGCCATCGCCGCCTTGCTGACACTGCCGTGATCCACGACCGCCAGGAAGTACTCGAGCTGCCGAACGTCCATGGCCGCAGTCTGGCACCCGGGCGATCACAGCCGTCCCAGGCCGACGCGCGAGCGCGCGGGTCTGCTGGGCGAGGTGTCATTCCTCGGTGAAGTCGCCGTAGGTGGGCTTGCCTGCCGGCTGGTAGACGTTGAGCACGCAGCCGCTGCTGGTCGGCCTGGAGTCGACCAGGCGCAGGGCCGTGGGGGTGCGGCCCGGCTCGAACAGGCGCTTGCCGGTGCCCAGGACGACGGGGTACGTCCACAGGCGGAGTTCGTCGATCAGGCCGTGGTCCAGCAGGGACTGGGCGAGCACGCCGCTGCCGTGGATCTGCAGTTCGCGGCCGGGGCGGCTTTTCAACTCGGCGATCTTCTCGATGACGTCGGTCTTGATGAGCGTCGAGTTGTTCCACTCGGCCTTGTCCAGCGTGGTCGAGACGACGTACTTGGGGAGGGTGTTGAGGGGGGCCGCGATGGGGTGGTTCTCGTCGGTGACGAGCGGCCAGTAGGCCGCGAAGATCTCGTAGGTCCTGCGGCCCAGGAGGAAGGCGTCGGCCTCGGCGAACCACTCGGCGGTGTAGGTCGCCAGTCCCTCGTCCGCGTAGGGCGCCTGCCAGCCGCCGTGCCGGAACCCGTCGCGGGTGTCCTCGTCGGGTGCCCCCGGGCCCTGCATGACCCCGTCCAGCGTCAGGAACGTCGCCAGGGTGATCCTCATCGTCGTGCTCCCCTCGGTTGCGTGTGCCAATGGAGACAGGTGCCGCGTCCGAAACTCATCGGGTGGACGGCGTCGTCCGCCCGATGAGAGTCCCTTTTCCGCGTTTTGTCGGAGGTGTGCGCCAGGGTCTTGCCATGGACTGGAGACCATGGCTGACCAGGTGGAGCGAGGAATGGATCGGCTGCACCGAGCCCGACGAGCTGGATCCGGAAGTGGTCCGCGACGGATGGCTCGGGTTCGATCCGGCGCCCCCTGAGGCCGTCGTCGCCGCGGAGGAGCGGCTCGGTACGCGTCTGCCGCCGTCCTACCGCGAGTTCCTGCTGACCACCGACGGCTGGCGCAACGCGGGGATCTTCGTGTGGCGCATGCGCGGCACGTCCGACCTCGGCTGGGTGCGCGACCTGGAGCCGTACTGGCAGGACTGGGACGAGCCCGTCGAAGAGGAGGAGGCCGACGGCGGCGACGGTCCAATCAGCCGCGGGCTGCTGATCTCCCTGGAGACGGACGCGGGCATCCTGTACCTCGACCCGGGGGACGTGGACGAGAACGGGGAGTGGGCCGCCTACAGCCTGTTCTCCTGGCGTGCCGCGCCGCCCGAGCGCTTCCCGTCGTTCACCGCGCTCATGGAGGACCTGTACGCCGAGTTCCACCGGATGCGCCGGCCCGAGGGCGCGACGCGCGACTCGTGGGCGGCCAAGGTCGAGCAGGCACGCCGCGACGCCCTCGCCGGTGACGTCGACGGGGCCGAGGCCGTCCTGGCGCAGGCCGAGAACTTCGGCCACGCGCGGGCCGCCGTTCTGCGCGCGCAGATCCTGCTGTTTCTCGGACGCACCTACGAGGCCGAACAGCTCCTGGGACGACTGCTGCACCCCTCGTTCACCCCCGACGGGTTCCTCTCCGATCCGCTGTTCACCGAGGAGTTCCTGCCCCTGTTGTTCGTCCAGCACGGACAGGTCAGTTCGCCCCACCGCAACTCGATCCTGCAGATGGCGATGGGCAGGGACCCCGCACTGGTGGTGCTCGTCGCCGAGTACCAGGCGCGCCTGCGCCGCTCCGAGGTCCGGCCGGACTACGGCAACCCCGAGTTCACCGAGCTCGTCCGTGCGGCGCTGGACCGGCGCGCGGGCGACCCGGACGCCCTGTGGCGGGCCGTCGGCGACGCGCTGCCCCTCTGGCGGCCGAGATCCACCGACCACATCGCGCCGGTCGTCCTGCTCACCGAGCCGGTCCTGGCCGAGACGCTCACCCCCGAACGCGGCCGCGCCCTGCTGCCCCGGCCCGGAGGTGACCGCTGATGGGGTCCCTGCCCAGCCGCGACGACGTCGCCATGGAAATGATCATCAAGGAGTGCGGCGGCGAACACGACTTCCCCGAGCTGAACGTGCTGGAACCCACCGGCACCGAGACCGATCCGGACGGCCGCACCGTCAACGTCCGCCGCGTCCCCTGCCGTCGCTGCGGAACGGTCCGCGTTACCCGGTGGCATCCGCCCGACCCCGCCGTGACCTCGCAGTTCATCGCCATCGGCACCTACGAACGGCCCGAGCCGGGTGATGTGCCGGGGGTCGCCGAACGCGCGCTCCAGATGACCGACGAGGAGTACACCGCCGCCCTCGCCCGGCGCGGCTTCCCCGGAGGCGTCCCGTCCTGGTTCGCCCCGGACCGCCGCACCACCGCGACCCCTCAACGCCTCGACCTGACCTTGCGCGTCCGGGCGGGCCAGGTCGTCCTGATCGACAAGGGCCGATCGCTCGGCGAGATCATCCCCGTCCCCCCGCACGCCGAGTCCGCGGGCGAGCTGATCGACGCCGTCCCCGGTGCGGCGCTCCTGTGGGCGCCCGTCCACGACGGCGATCTTCCGCTGACCGTCCTGATCTCACCGGCCGACCCGGGGCCGGACCGCTCGTACCCCCGCATCGCGGAACTGAGCTGCCGCTTCCACACCGGTTACGTCACCCTCCACGAGCTGGCCGGACGCGCCCTGGACCTCCCGCCGCTGCCCGCCGGGCATGGCGACTACCGCCTGCGCTTCCACTCCGCCGGAACCCGGGGCCTGCTGCAGATCTGGAACCGGCCCCGGACCGGACCCCGCGTCATCGCCTGACCCGCCGCGTCCGTGCCGTGCGGCGCCGTGGCGGTTTTCCGCCGTCCCGCCGTGCGGAAAACCGCAGGCGGATCGGGGCACGCGCATCATTACGGCGGGCAGAGCCCCGGGCCTAGCGTTCCGTGTCCATGAGGGGAACGTTGATCGAGGTCCCGCACCGGATCCGGGCCGGGCTGGCCGGTCTTCTCGGCCTGGCGGCGGTGGCCTTTCTGGTCGCGGCGACCGGCGGTGCCATGCGGCCACTGCCCGCCTCGGCGCCGAGCGGGGAGTTCAGCGCCGAACGGGCCATGCGCCACCTGGAACGCTTCGCCGCCGAACCGCGCCCGATCGGCAGCGCGGCCGGCGAACGCGCCAG
Source organism: Actinomadura sp. NPDC047616 (assembly GCF_040642915.1). NCBI lineage: Bacteria > Bacillati > Actinomycetota > Actinomycetes > Streptosporangiales > Thermomonosporaceae > Actinomadura > Actinomadura sp. NPDC047616. The sequence goes on along the minus strand of NZ_JBEYTB010000003.1, from coordinate 306,976 downwards.
GAACTACCTGGTGGAGCAGTTGCGGGCGGCGGGACTGCGGGTCGAGACGCAGCGGGCGGTCGGGGCGAACTCCTCCCGGGGGCTGGCGTCGTTCGGGCAGGTCCACAACGTGGTGGCCACGCGGCCCGGCACCGATCCGACCGGGACCGTGCTGATCGCGGCGCACTACGACTCGGCGGCGATGGGGCCCGGCGCCTCCGACGACGCCGCGGCCGTCGCCGCCATGCTGGAGACCGTCCGGGCGCTCGGGAACGCCGGGCTCCGCAACGACCTGGTGCTGCTGATGAGCGACGGCGAGGAGGACGGCGTGCTCGGCGCGGAGGCGTTCGCCCGGCTGCACCCGCTGGGCCGTGCCGGCGGGGTGCTGCTGAACTTCGAGGCGCGCGGGGTCGCCGGGCCCTCCATGATGTTCGAGACGTCCGAGGCCAACGCCGGGCTCGTGCGGACGTTCGCGCAGGCCGCGCCGCACCCCCGGGGCGACTCGTCCATGGTGGCGCTGTACCGGCTGCTGCCGAACAACACCGACTTCACACCGCTGACCAAGGCCGGCTTCACCGGCATGAACTTCGCCTACATCGAACGCTCCTCGCGCTACCACACCGCCCAGGACTCCCTCGCCCAGATGGACCGGGGCAGCCTCCAGCACCACGGCTCCACGATGCTGGCGCTGGCGCGCACCCTGGGCGACGCGGACCTGGCGACGGTGAAGGCCGACCACGACGCCACCTACTTCCGGATCTTCGGCGTGATGGTGACGTATCCGCAGTGGCTGGTGTGGCCGCTGGCCGTGCTGTCGGTGGCGGCGGTCGCCGCGCTGGCGCTGGCCGCGCGCCGCAGGCGGCTGCTCAGCCTGCCCCGCCTGGCCGTGGGCACCCTGTCGGGGATCCTGCCGCTGCTGCTGTCGGTGGTGCTGGCGCAGGTGGTGTGGGCGCTGCTGGCCGGGGTGCGGCCCACGTACGACGTGATGGGCGGGCTGCTGCATCGACCCGGGGCGTTCCAGGCGGCCGTCGCGATGTTGGCCGGAGTCTCAGTGCTGGTCTGGTACCTGGCGCTGCGGCGCGTGGTGGGGCCCTGTGCGCTGGCGGTCGGCGCGCTGGGCTGGCCCGCAGCGCTGGGGGTCGTGTGCGCGGCCTACGCGCCGGGCGCCGCGTTCGTCTTCACCCTCCCCGCGCTGACGTGCGCCCTGGGCGGGCTGGGGGCGCTACTGCTGCCCCGGGGGCGGATGGCCGCGCTGACGGTGGGGACGATCGTGTCGGCGATCCTGCTGCCCGCGCTGGCCAGGACGGTGTTCGCGGGCATGGGGCTGGCGCTGGGCGGTGCCGCCGCCCTGATGGTGGCGCTGTTCCTGTTGACGCTGCTGCCCTTCGCGGAGCTCGCGTTGCCCGAGCGCCGCCGGTGGCGGCTCGCCGTCCCGGCCGTCGGCGTGGTGCTGGCGGGCGCGCTGGTCGCCGCCGGACTGGCCGTCGATCGCTTCGACGCGGACAACCCGGGGCGCACGCACCTGTCGTACGTGATGGACGCCGACGGACGGAAGGCCCACTGGGTCAGCGCCGACACCGAACCGCCCGCCTGGACCAGACGCTACGTCTCCGGCCATGACACCGCGGCGCTCCCACCCGGCTACGCGCGCGGCACTCTCTGGACGGGGCCCGCCCCCGCCGTTCGCGCCGCCGCCCCCCGCCTGTCGCTGGTGAGCCGCTCCGGTGACACGCTCAGGCTGCGCGTGCGCGTCGGCCGCGGCGCCCGATCGGTCACCCTCCGCGTCGAACGTCCGATCACCCAGGCCACGGCGGCCGTCCGCGGCCTGACCCCCGTGACCGTCCCCGTCACGGGAACACGGGCCCGGACCTGGCCGGGCGAGGTGCGCTTCCGTGGCCTGCCCGCCGAAGGCGCCGAGATCACGCTCCGCGTGCCGGGGACGGGCCGGGTCCGCGTCACCGCCATCGCCGAGACCGACGGCCTGCGGAGCGTCCCGGGATTCACGGCCATGCCGCCGAATCTGGCCGCCTCGACCCGCGAGGACGGCGGACTCGTGGCGGTCACCCGTACGTACACCCTCTGAGACGCCGCCTAAGAACCATGCGTTACCGCAGGTGAATGCAGACTTCTCGTCCAACAACGGAGCCCCGGAGTGGACCGGAATAAGGGTGGCTCAGGCGTTCCCTAAGTGAACCTTAAGAGAGGTCGTCGCGGGGGGTGGGCGGCTTAGCGTCTTGGGTGTCACAGCAAGACTTTCGGCGGAGGTGCAGAGGCTGGAGAGCAGAGCGAACGTCGGCTGAGGTTCCGACCCGAGGTTCCTGATTGAGACAGGCGGCTGGCCCGTACGACCCCTTAATCCGCTCTGGGGTCGTACGGGCCAGAGCCGTTTTCACGCTCGGGAGCGGAGGTCAGTCGCGGGGGAGGGCGCCGCGGAGGAGGAGGCGGAAGGCGTCGGCGGTGCCGGTGGCGGTGGTGTCGCCGGTGGACAGGCGGCGGACGGCCAGGCCGTAGAGCATGGCGACGACGGCGGGGGCGTGGCGTTCGGCGTCGGGGATGCCGAGGGCGGTCAGGACGGCGGTGGCGAGGCGGTCGTAGGCCTCGACGGAGCGGGTGGAGGTGGCGCGGACGGCGGGGTCGCGGGCCGCGTGCAGGTGCAGTTCGAGGTTGGCGAGCTGCTCGGGGCCGTAGGAGAACTCGACGATGGCCTTCTCCACCTCGTCGGCGGCCTGGTCGGCGTCGATGCCCGCGGTGCGCAGCCGTTCGACGTGGGCGGTGATCCGGGCGATCTCCTCGTCGACGAAGGTGTGCAGGGCCTCCCGGAGCAGGTCGGACTGGTTCGGGAAGTGGTAGGTCAGCGAGCCGAGGGAGACGCCGGCCGCGCGGGCGACGGCACGGTTGGTCACGGCGCCGACGCCCTGCTCGCCGATCAGGCGCAGGGCGGCGTGCAGGATGCGGTCACGGGCGTTCATCGACCCCAGTCTTCCGGATCGGGTGGTGTTCCCGTTATCGTTCGTTCGAACGAACGATACCCCGGGTGGGCGAGTTGTCCCCCCGGGCCGACCCGGAGGTGCGGCGTGGAGGGGCTGGCCGAGCAGGCGCGGGCGCTGGCGGACGGTCAGGTGACGGCCAAGGAGCTGGTCGAGCGGTCGCTGGAGCGCATCGCGGAGCTGGACGGGCTGGGCGCCTTCCGGGTGGTGTGCGCCGAGGCGGCGCGGGAGGCGGCGGCGGAGGCCGACCGGCGGCTGGCCGACGGGGAGCGGCTGCCGCTGCTGGGCGTCCCGGTGGCGATCAAGGACGACACGGACCTGGCGGGGGAGACGACGCCGTTCGGGGTGCCGGGCGACCACCTGCCGAAGACGGCGGACGCCGAGCTGGTGCGGCGGCTGAAGGCGGCCGGGGCGGTCGTGGTGGGCAAGACGACGACGTGCGAGCTGGGGCTGTGGCCGTTCAGCGAGTCGCCGGGGTTCGGGTGCGCCAGGAACCCGTGGAACCCCGAGCACACGCCGGGAGGGTCGTCGGGAGGTTCGGCGGCGGCCGTGGCGGCGGGGATGGTCCCGGCGGCGGTGGGGTCGGACGGTGCGGGGTCGATCCGCATTCCGGCGGCCTGGACGGGCCTGGTGGGCATCAAGCCGCAGCGGGGCAGGGTGTCCGGTTTCCCGCACCGGGATCCGTTCAACGGGCTGACGGTCTGGGGGCCGCTGGCCAGGAGCGTCGAGGACGCGGCGCTGCTGCTGGACGTGCTGACCGGAAGCCATCCCGAGGACGTGTACCGGCTCGACGCGCCGGTGACGCCGTTCCTGGAGGCGGCCCGGACCAGGCCGCGCAGGCTAAAGATCGCGGTGTCGTTCAGGACGGCGTTCGGGGTGAGCGGCAGGCTCGATCCGCAGATCCGGGCGGCGGTGGAGAGGATGGCCCGCAGGCTCACCGACCTGGGGCACAAGGTGTTCCCGGCCGACCCCGATTACGGGCTGGTGGTGCTGGGGCTGGTTCCGCGCGGCACGGCCGGGGTGGCGGACTGGCTGGACTCCCTCCCGGGGGCGACGCCGGAGCCGCGCACCGAGATGGAGGCGCGGATCGGCAGGACGGTCGGCAGAAGGCTGCTTCCGCTGGCCAGGCGCATGGACCCGGGGCTGCGCAGGAGGATCGGAAGGATCTTCCAGTACGCGGACGTCGTGCTGACGCCGACGACCGCGCAGCTTCCGTCGAAGGTGGGGGCCTACGACGGCGTTCCCTACCGCAGGACGCAGTCGGGGGTGGCCGCCGCCTGCCCCTACTGCTGGACGTGGAACGTGCTGGGGTGGCCGGCGGTGAACGTCCCCGCGGGGCTGAGCCGGGAGGGGCTGCCGATCGGGGCGCAGCTGCTCGGGCACGATTCGGACGAGGCGACGCTCATCTCGCTGGCCGCCGAACTGGAGGCCGTGGAGGGATGGACGGAGCTTCGTCCACGGGTCAGTAGCCCGCGCCGGTGAGCATCCCGCCGTCCACCAGGATCTCGCTGCCGGTGCAGTAACTCGACTCGTCCGAGGCCAGGTAGACCAGCAGGCCGGTGACCTCCCTGGTCGAGCCGAGGCGGCCGAGCGGCAGCGCCTTCATGAACGCGTCGGCGCTGGCGGCGGTGGCGTTGACGACGTCGTCCTGCATCGACATCGGCGTGATGATGCCGCCGGGGTGGATGGAGTTCACGCGGATGCCGTCCGGGCCGAGCTCGCGGGCGGCGGCCTTGGTGAGGCCGCGCACGCCGAACTTGCTGGCCGAGTAGGCGGCGAGCCCGGCGGCGCCGATGAACCCCTCGGTGGACGACACGTTGACGATGGAGCCGCCGCCCGCGGCGCGCATGGCCGCTGTCACGGACTTGATGCCGAGCCACTGGCCGACGAGGTTGACGTCCAGGATGCGGCGGCACTCGTCCAGCGACATCTCCTCGATGCTCTTGTGCCGGATGATCCCGGCGTTGTTGACCAGCACGTCGAGCCGGCCGAAGGCGTTCACGGCGGTGTCGACGGCGCTCCGCCAGTCCTCCGGCGAGGTCACGTCCATGTGGACGAACCGGCCGGCGTCGGCGAGGTCGGCGGCGAGTTTGGCGCCCTCCTCCTCCAGGACGTCGCCGAACACCACCTTGGCGCCCTCGGCGGCGAAACGCCGCACGTGCGCCTTGCCCATGCCGCGTGCGCCGCCGGTGATGAGCGCGACCTTGCCGTCAAGCTGTCCCATGCCTGCTCCTCGCGGAGAACGTCTTTCCCGCGGCCACCGCGACGGCGGCGGCCTCCATGGTGCGGTACACCGGTATCCCGGCGCCGCGGGCGATGCGCCGGACGTCGTCCTCGACCCCGGGCGGCGCGCATTCGCTGTTGCGCAGCACCAGCGTGACGCGCGTGCGGGGCAGCTCCTCCTGGAGCGCGCCGAGCCTGCGCGCGTAGGTCAGCAGCGGCTCGACGCTGGTGCCGAACGTGAAGAAGCTCTGCACGTTGACGTGCGCGACGACGTCGGTGAACGGGCGGTCCGCCACGATCGCGGTGACGGCGCCGCGCACCAGGTCCGGGTCGGCCTGCGGACCCACGGGGATTTCGAGGGGGTTGGCCAGGGAGCTGCCCGCGCCCAGGCCGAGGTCGCGGAGCGCGGCCTTCGTCTCGTCGGGGAACGCGGTCAGTTCCAGGCCGGCGGTGTCGAACACGTCGGCGGCCAGGACGCTCGCGCCGCCGCTCGGCCCGATGACCAGCACGTCGCGGCCGGGGCCGACGTCGCGCGCGGAGTGCAGGTCGAGGAAGTCCAGGGCGCCGATGAGGTCGTCCTGGCCGGTGACGAGGGCGACGCCGGTCTGGGCGGCCAGGGCCGACCAGACGCGGGTGTCGCTGACCATGCCGCCGGTGTGGGACGCGGCGGCCGTGCGGCCCTGGCGGCTGCGGCCCCCGACCAGCGCGACGACCGGCTTGCCGACCTCGCGCAGCGTCTCGAACAGGCCCCGGCCGTCGCGCGGGTCCTCCAGGTAGAGGCCGATGACGGCGGTGCCGTCGTCGGCCGCCAGGTAGCGCAGCAGCTCGGCGGGCGTCACGTCGGCGCTGTTGCCGACCGTGGCGACCTTGGAGAACGCCAGCCCGCGCCGCTCGCCGACCTTGATCACCTCACCCGCGAGCCCGCCGCTCTGCGAGATCATCGCGACGCGCCCGGGGCGTCCCGGCTCGCCGCCGAGGAACGTCTGCCCGCCCGCCGGCGCGTACACGCCCATGCAGTTGGGGCCGAGCAGCCGCACGCCCGCCTCGCGTGCCGCCGCCAGCAGGCCGGCCTCCAGGTCGGCGGCGCCCATCTCGCGGAACCCGCCGCTCATCACCTGCACGTACGGGATCCCGGCCGCCTGCCGCACCACGTCGGCGCAGCGCGCCGCGGGCACGGCCACCAGCGCGTAGTCGACGTCCGGGGCGGCGTCGGTCAGGGACGGGACGCAGGGCACGCCGTCGATGTCGCCGGCCGTGGGGTGCACCGCGAGCAGCGTCCCCTTGTAGCCCGCCGCCTTGTAGAAGCCGAGGAACATGTTGCCGAACCCGGGCTTCCTGGTGGACGCGCCCACCACCGCGATGCCGCGCGGCGCGAACAGGCGGTCGAAGCCGGACGCGGCGCGCGGCTGCCGGTCGCCCGCGGGGCGGCGGCCGGTGGGCAGCGTGTCGGCGCCCAGCAGCCGGGCGTCCACGGCGACGGCGCCGTGCGGGCCGCAGATCACCGGGTTCAGCTCGAACTCGGTGAACCCGTCGCCGAGCCGGTCGACGATCCCGCCGGGGCTGCCGACCGCCAGCATCACCCGGACCAGCGCGTCCCGGTCGATGCCCGGCCGGCCGCGTGAGCCGTTCAGCAGGGCGGCGCCGCGCAGCTCGGCCAGCATGGAGTGCGCGTCGGCCTCGGTCACCGGGCACAGCCGCAGCGCCGTGTCGCGCAGCACCTCCGTCCACACGCCGCCCAGCCCGACCAGCAGCACCGGGCCGAACGCGGGGTCGCGGACGGCGCCGACGATGACCTCCACGCCCGGCGCGGCCTGCTCCTCCACCAGGAAGCCGTCCGGCGTCACGCCCCGGGCCGCGAGGGCGGTGAGCATCTCGGCGGCGGCGTCGCAGGCGGCCGGCGGCGACTCGAGCCCCAGGCGGACGGCCCCGGCGTCGCTCTTGTGCACGAGGTCGGGCCCGTAGGCCTTGACCACCAGCGGGCCGGTCAGGCCGTGCGCGGCCGTTCCCACGCCTTCGGGGGACGAGGCGGTCGCGCCGCGCGGCACGGCCACCCCGAACCCCCGGATCCACGCCTTGACGGCGTGCTCGGGAACCGACTTCATCGGGCCGGTCACCGGACGCGGTCGGCGTACCGGTCGCGGATGCCGCGCCGCAGCAGCTTGCCGGGCCCGCCCGACGCGTCCTGCGTGTGCGGCAGCTCGTCGGCGACCACGACGGTGTCGGGCGCCCGGTGGGCGGGCAGCCGGCCCGCGAGCGCGGCGCGCACCGCGTCGGCGTCCAGCGTCGCCCCCGATCTCGGGACGACGGCCAGCAGGATCTTCTGCTCGACCGCGTCGCGGCCCTCCGGATGCGCGGGCACCCCGACCGCCCCGGCCTCGGCCACGCCGTCCACCTCGATCGCGGCCTCCTCGATCTGCGCGGGCTGCGTCCACTGACCGCCCTTGAGGATGGAGTCCTCGCGGCGGCCCAGCACGTACAGGAACCCGGCCTCGTCCATGCGGCCCAGGTCGCCGCCCACGTACCAGCCGTCGCGCAGCACCTCGGCGGTCTTGTCGGGCTGCCCGTCGTAGCCGGCCATCAGGTTGGGGCCGGACAGGTTAATCTCGCCGACCTCGCCGACGACCCGTTCGCCGCCCGGGTCGGTGATCCGCACCGCGCAGGACATGCGGGCCCGGCCCACCGACGAGATGTCCTGGCTGCCGTCGTCCTGGCGGCCGAAGCAGGTGTAGGGCGCCTCGGTCTGCCCGTAGTAGCTGTAGATCGCCGCGTCCGGCAGCCGCCGCATGATGCGTTCGCGCAGGCTCGGCAGCAGCGGCTCGCCGCCCAGCACGATCGCCCGCAGCGACGACAGGTCGGCGTCGCGGTGCTCGTCCGAGCCGAGCAGCGCCGAGAAGAAGCTGGGGATCAGGCTGACGTGGGTGACCTTCTCGCGCGGCACCACCGTGAGGAAGTTGGCCGGGCCCCAGTCCTGCTCCAGCACCAGCTTCATGCCCGCGTAGAACGCCGGGCCGACCAGCGCGGGGAAGCCGATGCCCCAGATGATCGCGCCCGTGCCCATCACCGAGTCCTGGTCGCGGCCCACGTCCAGCCAGATCTGCGCCGACGCCAGCGAGCTGAAGTGGGTGTGCATGACGGCCTTCGGCAGGCCGGTCGTGCCGGAGGTGTAGAACAGCGCGAGCAGGTCGTTGCCGAACCCGCCGAGCGGCGGCTCGGCCTCGCTCGCCTCGGCGGCCAGCGCGTCCAGGTCGACGGCGTCGGCGCCCGGCCCGCCGACGCGCAGCCACAGCTTCACGTTCGGCAGCTCGGGACGGATGGAGGCCACCGCGTCCTCCACCGTGGCGTCGTACACGAACGCCGTGCACTCGGAGCGCTCCACCACCTGCCGGAGGGTGTCGGCGGGCCAGTACGGGTTGAGCGCGGCGACGACCGAGCCGATCTTCATCTGCGCCAGGTAGACCTCGGCGACGTGCAGGGTCTCGTTCATCAGCGACGCCACCCGCATGCCGGGGGTCACCCCGGCCGCCAGCAGCGCGTGCGCCACCCGGTTGACCCTGCGGTTGAGCCGGTCGTAGGTGAAGCTCTGCTCGCCGCAGTACGTCAGCGCCACCTTGTCGGGGGTGCGCCGGGCGTTCGCGGTGAGGATGGCGTAGGCGTAGTTGCTGAAGGGGGAGTTCTCTCGCGCCACGGCTCGGCTCCTTCGGCTCCGGCTCGGGGGGTGGGGTCGCGGACGGTGGCGGGGGGACGTGCCTTCGAGGAACGGGGACCTGTCGGCCGATCAGGGGCGGGGCGAGTACAGGACGAACGCGTTGCCGGCCGGGTCGCGCAGCACGGCGCGGATCTCGTGCGGCCCCTCCTCGGGCCCGCGCACCAGCCGCGCCCCGGCCGCGGTGAGCCGCTCCACCGCCCCGGCCACGTCGTCGACCTTGAACGACACCGCGGGCACGCCGCCGGTCACGTCCTCGTCGGGCCCGGCCACCGCGAACGTGGTGCCGCCGCCGTCGAAGGCGGCGAACCGGTCGCCGTCGGTGAACTTCACGGCCAGGCCCAGGGCGTCGCGGTAGAAGCGGACCGCCTCGTCCACGTCCTTCGCGACGTACAGGACGTTGCCTATGCGCGTCATGCTGCTGGCCTCCAGTGGGGGATCGGGCCGAAGCCGTCGAGGTCGTCGAAGGTCACCCGCACCGGCATCCCGATCCGCACGTCCTCGGGCGGGCAGCCGGTGACGTCCCCGAACACCCGGGCGCCCTCCGGCAGGTCGATCCACGCGACGACGTACGGCGGGGTGAACCCGGGAAGGAAGCTGCGGTGCACGACGCTGAACGTGTGGACCTGGCCGTGTCCGGACACCGCCTCGTACGCCGGTTCGGCGCCGCCGCAGAACGGGCAGGAGGGTTCGGGGAAGTGGACGAACCGCGCGCACTCCCGGCAGCGCTGGAGCACCAGCTCGCCGCGCCGGCAGGCCGTCCAGTACGGCTCGGTCAGCGGCGTCGGCGCGGGGGAGGGGCGCGGGCGGTCCATCGCCAGCCAACCTAGCGCACGCTTGGTTGACGAACAAGGCCGCCGAACCGGGTTCGCGAAGGTCGGCAATCCAGCGGAAGACCGCCCGGCTCAGGCGGGCGAGGCCAGGTCGGCGAGGGCGTCGCGGGACAGCCGGTCGGCCCGGCGGGTGGTCTCCGGCAGGCGGTAGCGGGGGGTCAGCGCGAGGGCGTGACGGCACGCGGTGTCGAGGTCCACGCGGTGCCCGACCGACACGAACACCGGCTTGACGCCGTCGCGCGTCCGCAGCACGCGCCCGACGACCTCGCCGTCGTGCCGCACCGGGCTCGCGTCGCCGCGCCGCTCTCCCGGCGGGTCGTAGGCGCCGACGAACGGGGTCTTGGCGATGCCCATCGACGGCAGCCCGGTCAGCACGCCCAGGTGGCAGGCCAGGCCGAACCGGCGCGGGTGGGCCAGCCCGTAGCCGTCGCACACCAGCAGGTCGGGCGTCGCCGACAGCCGCCGCAGCGCCTCCACCAGCGCGGGCAGCTCGCGGAACGCCAGCAGGCCCGGCACGTACGGGAACGCGGCGGTGCCGGTGACCACCGACTCCTCCACCACGTCCAGCGTGGCGGCGTCCAGCACGACCACGGCGGCGGCGAGGCGTCCGCCCTGCCCGCCCCCGTCGCCCTCGTACGACACGTCCAGCCCGGCGATCAGGCGGGGCGCCTGCGGCCCCGGGCCGTCCAGGTCGAGCAGGGGGCGCAGCCGGTCCTGGATCTCCTCGGCCTCCTCGGCGGTGGCGGGCCAGCCGTGCAGGTCGCGTACGTCCATGGACGGGACGTTACCGGCCCCGTCTACCAAGCAAGTGCTAGATTGATTCACGTGCCGATCGATCTCGCCGCACTGGCCGCCCCCGCCCACACCGCCGTGCTGGTCATGGAGATGCAGCGCGGCGTCGTCGGGGACCTGGCCCGCTTCCCCGACCTGGTCAAGGTGTGCGCCGAGCGCGAGGTGACCACGGGCGCCGTCCGCGCCGTCACCGCCGCCCGCGCCGCCGGAATCCGCGTCGTGCACTGCACCGCCGCGTTCCGCGCCGACCGCGCCGGCAGCCACACCGGCAACAGCCCGTTCATCAGGGGACTGCTGCGCGACCCCGCGCACATGCTGGAGGGCACGGGCGCGATCGAGGTGCTGCCGGAGCTGCACGACCCGGCCGACCTGGAGTCGCGCCGCTACCACGGGTTCTCCCCGTTCACCGGCACGTCCCTGGACCAGACGCTGCGCGCCCTCGGCGTGCGCACCGTCGTCGCCCTCGGCGTGTCGCTCAACCTCGGCGTCCCCGGCCTGTGCCTGGAGGCGGTCAACCTCGGCTACCGGGTGGTCGTCGTCACCGACGCGGTCGCGGGGATGCCCGCCGAGTACGGCGACGCCGTCATGGCCAACACCGTCGCCCTGCTGGCCGCCCGCGCCACCAGCACCGACCTCGCCGCCGCCTGGAGGACCGCGTGAACGGACTGACCCTGGACGGGCGCGTCGCGGTCGTCACCGGCGGCGCCGGGGGCATCGGCCGGGCCGTCTGCGCCGACCTGGCGTCCCTCGGCGCCCACGTCGTCGTCGCCGACCTCGACGGCGCCGCCGCCGAGGAGGCCGCCGAGGCCGTCGGCGGCACCGCCCACCGCGTCGACCTCGCCGACCCCGGCGACATCGACCGCTTCACCGCCGGGGTGGGCCGCGTCGACGTGCTCGTGCACAACGCGGGCGTCAGCATCGTCGAGCCCTTCACCGACAGCGACCCCGCCCACTGGGACCTGATGTGGAAGGTGAACCTGCGCGCCCCCATGCAGCTCACCAGGGCGCTGCTGCCGGGCATGACCGAACGCGGCTGGGGACGCCTGGTGTTCGTCTCCTCCGACGGTGCGCGCGCGGGCTCCGGCGGCGAGGGCGCCTACGCGGCCACCAAGGCGGGGCTGTTCGGCCTCGCCAAGACCCTCGCCCGGGAGGCCGCGCGCGGCGGAGTCACCAGCAACGTCGTCTGCCCCGGCCCGACCGACACCCCGATGGTCCGGGCGGTGTCCGACCGGCACCCCGGCCTGCTGGACAAGCTCGCCAGGCAGATCCCGCTGCGCCGCATCGGCCGCCCGGACGACATCGCCGGGCTCGTCGCGTTCCTGTGCACCGACCGCGCCGCCTACATCACCGGCCAGACCGTGTCGGTCAGCGGCGGCATCACCATGCACTGACGGCGCCGGTCTGATGGGGGTGGGCTCAGGCGAGGGAGGCGTAGGCGGCCTCGATCAGGCGGAAGGCGCGCGCGTCGCCGGTCAGCCCGTCGCCCATCAGGTTGGGCAGGTACGCCAGCGCCAGCCCGGCCTCGGCGTCGCCCAGCCCGATCGACCCGCCCGCGCCGCCGTGCCCGAACGCCGACGCGCGACCGGCCGCCGGGACGCGGAACGGGGTGGCCGGACGCATGTAGCCGAGCCCGAACGCGGTCTCGAGGACCATCGTGCGGTCGGGGCCGTGCACGCGGGGCCTGATGGCCTCGCGCAGCGTGCCGGGCCGCAGGATCCGCCCGGCCGCAAGGTCGCGGTAGAAGCCCGCCATGCCCGCCGCCGTCGTCATCATCCCCGCGCCCGGCCAGCCCGCCCGCAGCACGACCGGGTTGTTGAAGCCGCCCTTGCCGGGATGCGGGTTGTTGAGCGCCCGGTTGAGCCGGCTGCCGGGATCGCCCGCCGCCTTCGCCAGCCGCTCCAGCGACGAGGCGTCCGGGACCGGGGCGTCCTGCGCCAGCCGCCCGCCGTCCGGGGCCTGGACGCGACGCGCGGCGGTCAGCTTGGCGCCGCGTTCGATGACGTCGTCGGGGGCGCCGATCCACAGGTCGAGGTCCCCGGCGAACTCCTCCTTCACGAACGTCCCGACCGGCCGCCCCGACAGCCGCCGGACGATCTCGCCGGCGAGCCACCCGTACGTCAGCGCGTGGTAGCCGTGGCCCTCGCCGGGCGTCCACTCGGGCTCCTGCGCCGCCAGCTCGGCCGCCAGCGCGGCCGGGTCCGCGGCCTCCTCGGCGGAGACCGGACGGGCGAACGCGGGCAGCCCCGCCTGGTGGGACAGCAGGTGCGCCGCCGTCGTGCCCTCCTTGCCGTGCGCGCCGAACTCCGGCCACCACGCCGTCACCGGGCCGTCGACGTCGTAGGCGCCGCGCTCGGCCAGCAGCAGGGCCGCCGTGGCGGTGAGCGCCTTGGTGCAGGAGAACGCGAAGCACGGGGTGTCGGCCCGCCACTCGCGTCCGGTGCGGCGGTCGGCCACGCCGCCCCACAGGTCCACCACCTTGCGGTCGCCCGCGTACACCGCGACGGCCGCGCCCAGCTCCAGCCCGTCGGCGAAGTGCCGCTCGAAGACGTCCCGTACCGCCGCGAAGGCCGGATCGCACTGTCCCTGTACCGCCGTCTGCGCCACGTTCCCGCTCCGCTCGTCGAGGAAGGTTTCACCGAATGACGTTCGAACAGTATGGCAACTGGGGGCGCTGGGGCGCCGACGACGAGCGCGGCACCCTCAACCTGCTGACCCCGGAGGCGGTCGTCGCGGCGGCCCGGTGCGTGCGGGAGGGGCGCGTGGTGAGCCTGGCGATGCCGATCCGCGGCGCCACCTCCTCGCCGGCGCCCACGACCGTCCCGCACCTGCGGGGCAGGCCGCTGCCGCAGCACTTCATGTCAGTGGACGGCGGCGACTACGCGGCGGGCGCGCGGGCGATCGGCGCGGGGCTGCGGATGGCCGACGACGCACTGGTCGTCACGCCGCACGGCACCACGACGCACATGGACGCGCTGTGCCACATGTGGTCGGGCGACGAGCTCTACAACGGGCACCCGGCCGGACGGGTGCGCTCCTACGGGGCGCAGCGGTGCGGCATCGACAAGGCCGGGCCGGTGGTGGCGCGGGGCGTGCTGTTCGACGTGGCGGGGCTGCGCGGCGTCCCGCACCTGGCGGCGGCCGACCGGATCGGCCCCGACGAGCTGCGGGCGTGCCTGGACGCGGCCGGCACCGAACTGCGCCCCGGTGACGTCGCCGTCGTCCGCACCGGCTGGCCGCTGACCTGGCAGGAGGAGGGGCCGGACGGCTACTGGGCCGGGCAGCCGGGCCTGAGTGCCGACGGCGGCCGCTGGCTGGCCGGACACGACGTCGGCATGGTCGCCGCCGACAACGCCGCGATCGGCGGGCTCAACGAGCGCCAGCTCGCCGACGAGGGCCTCGCCGACGACCTGCACATGATCCTGCTGTGGCGGCACGGCGTCCACCTGGCCGAGATGCTGTGGCTGGAGGAGCTGGCCGGAGCCGGACGCGCCGAGTTCCTGTTCGTCGCGGCCCCGCTGCGCATCGAGGGCGGCACCGCCAGCCCCATCAACCCGATCGCCGTCCTGTGAGCCGTTCCCCGGGCCGTCGTGAGCCTTGCTAACCGACCACGACAGTAGGAAATGCAGGTCGACGCGGTGTCCGGGGTTGACATTCTGGTATCCCTACCGGAATTATCTGAAATATGGCGCACGCACTGACCGTCCGGCGCGTGGTCGATCTCATGCGGCTGGACAGCACTCTCTGTAGCTGATCCGGCCTCGGCTTCCCTCCCTCCTCCCAGTTCTCTCTCCGCGAGCCCCTGCCGCCGCATGCGCCCCGGCGTCCGCCCGGGCGCCCCGTCGGCCTGCGCGCACGACCCGTGAAGGGCCACGTCAGCCATGTCGAGATCCGTCCTGTCCACGTCCCCCGGCAAGAGCCCCCGCCATCGCCTGAGACCGTTCGCCCGCACCGCCCTCGCCGCGCTGCTGGCCCTGCCGCTGGGCCTGGCCGCCGCGTGCGGCGGGTCGGCCAACGCCGGGGGAGACGGCTCCGGCCCCGGCACGGTGATCAAACTCAAGGACCCCGGCAACGCGGGCGTGCTCGCCTACGCCAAGCGCGAGAAGATCCTGGACCAGCGGCTGAAGGCCGTCGGCGCGCGGGTGGAGTGGGGCGGCTCCTACGCCTCGTTCACCGCGACCATCGACGCGGTGCGGTCCGGCTCGGTGAACGTGCTGGAGGGCGCGATCTCCCCTGCGGTCGGCTACCTCGCCAACGGCCGCGACCTGCGCATCTTCGCCGCGACCGACCGCGTCACCGACAAGGCCGCGCCGCAGGAGGACGGCCTGGTCGTCAAGCCGGACAGCCCCATCCGGTCCGTGCGCGACCTGGCCGGCAGGCGCGTCGCGGTCAACAAGGCCGGACGCGGCGAATACCTGCTGCTGCTCGCGCTCAAGCAGGCGGGCGTCCCGGCCTCGCAGGTCCAGCGCGTCTACCTCAACCCGGTGCAGGGCGCGTCGGCGTTCGCCACCGGCAAGGTGGACGCCTGGTGGGCGATCGTCGACGCCTACCCCGAGGCCGTCGCCAAGGGCGCCCGGGTCCTGGTGCACGGCCGCGACCTGCCCGACCAGGACCTCAACATCTGGGCCGCCCGCACCGAGCTGCTCCAGGCGAACCCGCGCGCCGTGCAGACCTTCCTGGACGTGGTGCGCGAGCTGACCGAGCAGGAGAAGCGCACCCCGGAGAAGTTCCAGAACGTCTTCCTCGACAAGGGCCCGACCGCGGTGTCCGGGACGCGGCTGAACGACGCGCTCGCCTCCGCCCGCCACCAGAACGTGCCGCGCCCCGTCACCGACGCCGACGGCGAGCACGTCGCGGCGGTCGCCGGCCTGTTCCGCGAGCAGGGCGTGCTGCCGGGCGAGATCCGCCCCGAGGACGTGCTGTTCAAGCTGGGGGCGCAGTGACCATGGAGAAGGTGGCCGCGCCCGCGCCGCCGGACACCACGGAACTGCGCGAACCCGCCTGGCTGGGCCGGCGGCGACGCCGCCCGGCGGTGTCGCTGGCCGTCCGGCTGTCGGTTCCGCTGGCGCTGCTGGTCGCCTGGTGGTGGGGCTCGGGCAGCGGACGCATCCCCCCGGACGTGCTGACCGGCCCCGGCGAGGTGCTGTCCGCCCTCAAGGAGCTGGTCTCCACCGGGCAGCTCGCCGACTACGTGCTCGCCTCGGCGCGCCGCGCGGGCCTCGGCGTGCTGCTCGGCTGCGGCGCGGGGCTGCTGCTCGGCGTGGCCGCCGGCCTGTCGGCCCTCGGCGAGGAACTGATCGACCCGACCCTGCAGATGAAGCGGGCGGTGCCGTTCCTGGCGCTGGTGCCGCTGTTCATCTCCTGGTTCGGCGTCGGCGAGACGTTCAAGGTCGTGCTGATCGCGGTCGCCGCGTCCGCGCCCATGTACGCCTACACCTACCTCGGCGTGCGCAGCGTCGACCGCAAGGTGGTGGAGGCCGCCCGCGGCTTCGGGCTGCGCGGCCCCCGGCTGGCCGTGTCGGTCGTCATCCCGTCCGCGCTGCCGAGCGTGCTGATGGCGCTGCGGATCAGCCTGTCGGTGTCGCTCACCGGCCTGATCGCCGCCGAGCAGCTCGGCGCCACCGAGGGCGTCGGCTACCTGGTGACGCTCGCGCAGCAGTACTACCGCAACGACTACATGGTGCTGTGCATCCTGATCTACGCGCTGCTCGGACTGCTCATCGACCTGGTGATCCGCGGCGCCGAACGGCTCGTCACGCCCTGGCGGGGGCAGGTGACGGCCCGATGAGCGGCCCCGGCGAGGTGGCCGTGCGCGTGCGCGGCCTGACCAAGAGGTTCGGCGCCGCCACCGTCCTGGACGGCGTCGACCTGGACGTGCGGCGCGGCGAGTTCGTCGCGCTGCTCGGCCCGAGCGGCACCGGGAAGACCACGTTGCTGCGCCTGCTGGCCGGGCTGGAACGGCCCGACGCGGGCACCGTGCTGACCGCGCCGCGCGTCACCACCGTCTACCAGGAACCCCGGCTGGTGGTGGCCAAGCGCGTGCTGGCCAACGTCACGCTCGGCCTGCCGCGCTCGGCGCGCGACAAGGGCCGCCGCGCGCTCGCCGAGGTCGGCCTGGCCGGACGCGAACGCGACTGGCCCGCCACCCTGTCCGGCGGCGAGGCGCAGCGGGTGGCGCTGGCCCGCGCGCTCGTGCGCGACCCCCGGGTGCTGCTGCTGGACGAGCCGTTCGCCGCCCTGGACGCCCTGACCCGCCTGCAGGCCCAGGACCTGGTGGCCGAGCTGTGCGCCCGGCACCGTCCGGCGGTCGTGCTGGTCACCCACGACGTGGACGAGGCGGTGCGGCTCGCCGACCGCGTCGCCGTGCTGCGCGACGGCGCGTTCGCCGTGGACCGTGCCATCGACCTGCCCCGTCCCCGCGACGCCCTGTCGGGCACGGCCGACCCGGCGGTGCTGGAGCACCGCCGCGAGCTGCTGACCCACCTGGGCGTCGCCCTGTCATCCCCATGAGGAGCCGCCGCATGCCCACGCATGCCAACGAACGTCATATCGACAAGATCTGGTTCACCCGCTGCCCGGTGCCCACCGCCAGCGGCCTGGCCCACCGGCACGGCTGGCTGGCCGAGGCGTTCGCGCCGTACGGGCTGGAGGTGGGCGTCCTGCAGGACGCCGGACCCGACCTGGCCCGCCACCACTTCGACCACGACCTGCCGGGGCTGTTCCGCGAGGGCGGCAACGTCCCGGCGCTGGCCGCCCGCGCCGAGGGCGCGCCGACCCGGCTGATCGGGCTGACCTGGATCGAGGAGTGGCAGTCGATCCTCGTGCGGCCCGGCTCGGGCGTCGACGGGCCGCGGGACCTGCGCGGCGCGCGGGTCGCGCTGCCCGGCTGGGCGCGGACGAAGGCGCAGAGCTTCCCGCGCGCGATGGCGCTGCATGGCGTCAAGGGCGCGCTCGCCCAGGGCGGTCTCACCCTCGACGACGTGACGTTCGTCGAGGTCACCGCCGACATCTCGCCGTCGGTGGGACGCGACGCGCGCGAACGCCGCCTGTCGTGGCCCGGCCTGGACGAGCTGGCGCGCGGCGAGGTGGACGCCGTCTACGTCAAGGGCGCCCGCGCCGCCGAGCAGGCCGCCGAACTCGGCCTGGTCGTCGGCGTCGACCTGGACGCCCACCCCGACCCCGCCACCCGCGTCAACAACGGCACCCCGCGCCCGATCACCGTGCACGAGCGGCTGCTGGACGAGCGGCCCGAACTGGTGACCGCGTTCCTCGCCCAGACGCTGCGCGCGGCCGACTGGGCCGCCGCCAACCTGGACGGCGTCCGCGAGATCCTCGCCGGGGAGACCCGGTCGGGCCGCGCGGGCGTGCGCACCGCCTACCGCGACGGGTTCCACCGCACGCTGCGTCCCGACCTGTCGCCCGAACGCCTCGACCTGCTCGTGCGGCAGAAGGACTTCCTGCTGCTGCACGGCTTCCTCGCCGCCGACGTGGACGTGCACGCGTGGGCCGCGCCCGAGCCGCTGCGCGAGGTCACCGAGAGGAGGGCGGCATGACGGCGCCCAGGTTCCTGCTCACGCTGCCGACGGTCGGCCCGTACGCCGACCCGGCGCCGCTGCCCTCGTTCGTCACCGACACCCGCCGGGACCGCTACGGGGCGTTCGACACGATCGCCGAGGTGGGCCGCGCCGCCGAGGTCACCGGCTTCGACGGCGTCGTCGCCCCCTTCGCGCACGACGCGGAGGAGGCGCTGGTCGTGGTGGCCGGGCTGCTGCGCGCCAACCGCTGGCTGCACGGCGTCGCCGGCTTCCACCCCGGCGTCGGCACCCCGGTGTACGCGGCGAAGCTGTCGGCCTCGCTGCAGCGGTTCACCGGGGACCGGTTCGGCTGGTGGCCGGTCGTCGACCTGGACCCGGTGACGGCACGCGCCCAGGGCGACTTCCTGGACGGCCCGGACCGGTACGCGCGCGCCGACGAGTTCCTGACGATCGCCAAGGGCGTGTGGGAGCACGAGGACTACACCTACGAGGGCCGGTTCTTCCAGGTGCTCGCGGGCGGCTTCCAGGGGCCGCTGGCGGGGCGGCGCTTCCCGCCCGTCCACCTGTCCGGCGCCTCGGAGGAGGCGCTCGACCTGTCGGCCAGGCACGCCGACGTGCACGTCTTCGACGTCACCGACGACGTCGACGCGCTCGTCGCCGACCTCGGCGCGCGCGCCGCCGAGCACGGCCGCACCGTCGCCTACGGGCTGCGGCTGACGGTCGTGGCGCGCGAGGACGAGGACGAGGCGCGCGCCGTCCGGGGCGTCCCCGAGCACGCGCTCGCCGGGTCGTTCGAGCAGGTCGCCGACGAGCTGCGCCGCTACGTCGACCGGGGCGTCGGCACCTTCGTGCTGGAGACCGAGCCGCACGTGGAGGAGACCTACCGGCTGGGGGAGCGGCTGCTGCCCCTGTTCGCACGGGAGCACGTGAAATGACCGGGGCGAGTGACTCGATCGACATCTACTGGCGCATCGGCACGCACGGCGACCAGCGGTCGCTGCGCCGCCGACTGGTGAGCCGGGGCGACTGGTCGCCGGTCGTGCCGGGCAGCATCACCCCCGGGCTGCGCGGCGGCCGGCCCGACGGGTACAGCCACCTGGACCACATGGCCGACGTGGCGCGCGCCACCGAGCTGTCGGGGTTCGTCGGCGGGCTGCTGCCCTCCTTCCCGTTCACCGACGACCCGTGGGCGGCGGCCGCGAGCCTGGCCCGCGAGACCACCACCTACCGGTTCATGATCGCCTTCCAGCCGGGGTTCCTGCACCCGGTGCAGGCCGCGCGGATGTCGGCGAGCCTGCAGCGCGCCACCGGCGGACGCGTCGTCTACAACATCATCTCCGGCGGCGGCGGGCCCGCCCAGCTGTGGTGGGGCGACAAGGTCGGGCACGACGACCGCTACGCCCGCACCTCGGAGTTCCTGGACGTGCTCAAGGGCGTGTGGGACGGCGGCCCGTTCACCCACCACGGCCGCTTCTACCGGGTCGAGGGCGCGGGCCTGCCCGAACGCCTGGCCGGGCAGCCGTTCCCCGAGATCTACTTCTCCGGGTCGTCGCGGGCGGCGATCGAGGCCGCCGGGCGGCACGCCGACCACTACCTGTCGTGGCTGGAGCCGTTCCCCGCGCTGGCCGCCAAGTTCGACCAGGTCCGCGAGCACAGCGCCGCGATCGGCCGGTCCCCGCGGTTCGCCGTGCGCATCGACGTGCTGGCCCGCGAGACCGAGGACGAGGCGTGGGAGGAGATCCGGCGCGGCTGGCGGCACGTCGATCCCGATCTGCTGCGGGGGCCCGAGGCGAGCGGCGACTCGGTGGGCTGGCTGCGCGGCCAGTCGTTCATCGACTGGCCGGTGCGCGAGTACCGCGAGCTGGAGGCGAGCCCCAACGTGTGGGGCGGCTTCCACCTGCTGCGCGGCGGCCCGGCGTTCGGGCTGGTCGGCAGCTACGCGCAGGTCGCCGCCCGGCTCGACGAGCTGATCGCGCTCGGCGTGGACGCGTTCATCCTCGCCGGGGTGCCGCACCTGGAGGAGGCCCACCGGGTCGGCGAACACGTGCTTCCGCTGCTGCGCGGCGGCCGTCCGGACGCCGGCGCGAACGCGTCCGTCCCCACTCTCGAAGCGAAAGGAATCTCCCGATGACCCGTGTCGGCTTCTTCCCCAACAACAACTCCCTGTGGGTGCTGCGGCACCGGGGCATCCTGGAGCGGTCGCTGCCGGACGTGGAGTGGGTGGACCTGCGGTCGCTGCCCGCCGGTGACCGTCCCGCCCCCACCGAGGGCCTGCCGTCCGCGCACGGCGACCACCTGTTCGACGGGGGCTACGACTTCATCGGCACCGGCTCCACCCCGCCGGTCACCGCGCAGGGCAAGGGCCACGACATCGTCTACGTGGCGATCTCCGGGCCGCGCGTGAACAACGGACGGCTCGTCGCGCTGGCGGACTCCGGCATCGCCTCCCCGGCCGACCTGGCCGGCAAGAGGGTGGCGCTCGGCCACGGCTCCTGGCAGACGACGCTGCTGCTGTTCGCGCTCGACCGGGCCGGGCTCACCTGGGCCGACATCGAGCCGGTGGAGGCCGGGCCCGAGGGCGCGCAGCTGCTGCTGGACGGCAAGGTCGACGCCTGGACCGGCTACTACCCGCGGCTGGCCGCGCTGGAGCGCGAGGCGGCGCTGCGGACGCTGATCGAGACCGACGGGCTGTTCAGCCACCGCTCGCTGTGGTTCACCCGCCGCGACTTCGCCGTCCGCCACCGCGACGAGCTGGCCGCGATCGTCGCCGCGCTGCAGGAGTCGGACGCCTGGGTCCGCGAGAATCCGCGCGAGGCCGCCCGGCTGTTCGCCGACGACGACGACGGCGACCTGGACGAGTGGGAGCACGCGCTGCGCAACCGCCCGTTCGGGCTGAACCCGGTGACCGAGGAGTTCGTCGCCGAGCAGCAGCGCGCCGCCGACCTGTTCCACGCCAACGGGCTGCTCGACCGGAAGATCACCGTGGCGGACGCGGTGCTGCCGGAGCTGGCCGGCCTGGTCACCGCCTCGGCGCGCTGACCGCCCGGCCCGCGGGGACGGGGGCGCGGCGCCCCCGTCCCCTCCCGCGAACGTCAGGAGCGGGGATGGGCGCGCCGCCGCTACATCCGGACGGCGGCCATGCGCGGTGCCATGGTCGTGTGCCCTGACGCCGGGCGTGGCGGGTCAGGAGTTCCTGGACGACGTCCTGCGGCGTGCCGCGCGCCTGGGAGTGGAGGAACGGCGGCCGGGTCCTGACCGGCGGCCGTCGGGCGACGGCGCCGCGACGGTGACGGTGACGGGAACACCGGACGGCGGCCGGGCGCCGGTGATGCGCGCCAGTTCGTGGTCTCCGGGGCGGACGGTGGCGACGCGCGGGGTGATCCCGGCGGCGGCCATGAGGCGGTCCATGTCGCGGCGCTGGGCGGGCAGGACGAGGGTGACCACGGTTCCCGTCCTCCCGGCGCGGGCCGTACGGCCCCCGCGGTGCAGGTAGTCCTTGTGGTCGGCGGGCGGGTCGACGTTGACCACCAGGTCGAGGTCGTCGATGTGGATGCCGCGGGCGGCCACGTTGGTGGCGACCAGCACGCTCACCCGCCCGTCGCGGAAGCCGCCGAGGGCGCGGTCGCGCTGGGACTGCGACTTGCCGCCGTGGAGCGCGGCGGCGTGCACCCCCGTCGACAGCAGCTTGCGGGTCAGCCGGTCGGCGGCGTGCTTCTTGGCGACGAACATGATGACCCGTCCCTCGCGGGCGGCGATGTGCGCGGTGGCGTCGTGCTTGTCGTCCTCGGTGACGTGCAGCAGGTGGTGCTCCATCGTGGTGACGGCGCCCGCCGGGGGGTCGACCGAGTGGACGACCGGGTCGTCGAGGAAGCGGCGGACCAGCCGGTCGACGTCGCGGTCGAGGGTCGCGGAGAACAGCATCCGCTGCCCGTCCGGCGCGACCTGGTCGAGCAGCGCGGTGACCTGGGGCAGGAACCCCATGTCGGCCATCTGGTCGGCCTCGTCCAGGACGGTGACGCGCACCCCGTCCAGCCGGCAGTCGCCACGGTCGATCAGGTCGGCGAGCCGTCCCGGGGTGGCGACCAGGATCTCCGTGCCCCGCCCGAGCGCGCTCGCCTGACGGGCCAGGGACAGGCCGCCGACGACGGTCGTCAGCCGCAGCCCCACGGCGCGGGCGTAGGGGGTGAGGGCGTCGGTGACCTGCTGCGCGAGTTCCCGCGTGGGGACGAGCACCAGCCCCAGCGGCCGCCGTGGCGCGGCCTGCCGTCCCGTGGTGCGGGCGAGCAGGGCCAGCCCGAAGGTCAGGGTCTTGCCGGAACCGGTCCGGCCGCGGCCGAGGACGTCCCGGCCGCGCAGCGCGTCCGGCAGAGCGGCCGCCTGGATGGGGAACGGTTCGGTGACGCCCTGGCGCGTCAGCGTCGCGAGGAGCGCCGCCGGCATGTCCAGGTCAGCGAAGGAGGCGGCCGGCGGCAGGACCGGCGTGGTGCTCCGTGCGAGCGGGAGATCGAGCGGGAGATCGCCGTTCCCCTGCCGCCCGGTGGCGGGACGGCGGCGGCTGCGGCCGCGGAGACGCGCGGACCGGGTGCGGGACGTGCGGGTGTCATGGGCCATGCGAAGGGCCTTCCTCGGTGTGGCACGTATCGAGGAACGCTCCGCCGCGCGGTGCGGTACGGCCGTAGGAGGCCGTGCGAAGAAGTCTCAAGAACGAACCAGGGATGGTGACGGACGGCCGCCGGTGGGCCCGTCGCGTCGGTGTGATGGGCGCCGCCCGCTCGGGCGGGTGTTCGGCGCGGTCGCCCGTGACGGTGGACGGGCGGCGTCGGCGACGGCGGGCGGTGCCGCGGCGGTGGGCCGCGGCACCGCGCCGAGCGTCGTCAGTGGGACGCAGAAGGGTCAGGCGGCGACGATGTTCTCGGCCTGCAGGCCCTTCTGGCCCTGGACGATGTCGAACGACACCTTCTGGCCTTCCTGAAGCTCACGGAAGCCCTGGGCCGCGATGTTGCTGAAGTGAGCGAAGACGTCGGCGCCGCCGCCGTCCTGCTCGATGAAACCGAAGCCCTTTTCGGCGTTGAACCACTTCACGGTGCCGGTGGCCATATGTGTCTCCTTCTGGGTCGGTCCGGGTCGCACACCTTGTGGACCCGGGATCGCCGCGATGACCCCATCCGGAGGATCCAGAACAACAAAAATGCGCCTGACGAAACCGGCAGGCGCACACAGAGTCTATGGGAACCGCAACTCAGGTCAGACTAGCACACGTTCGGGAGCATCGCTCACCGTCCGGCCCCGGCGACCGCCGGGGCCGGACGGTATGTCCGGGTCGTCCCAGGAAATCGGTGCGTCCGCGTGCGTCAGGAGCCGGGGTAGGCGCCGCCGCCGTAGCGTTCGTCCAGCACGTCGTAGTCGGGCGTGAAGCCCTTCTTGGGGATCTCGTCGGCGAACTCCACGTGCCGCGGCTTCTTGTACGAGGCGATCTCGGTGCGCACGTGCTCGATGATCTCGTCAGGGGTGGCGGCGGCGCCGTCCCGGAGCACCACGATGGCCTTGGGGGACTGGCCGAACCGGTCGTCCGGCACCCCGATCACGGCGGCGTCGGCGACGGCCGGATGGGTCTTGAGGGCGCGCTCCACCTCGGCGGGGTAGATGTTCTCGTTCGCCGACTTGATCATGCGCAGCCTGGGGCCGATGAAGGTGATGGTGCCGTCGGGTTCGCGCCGTCCCAGGTCGCCGGTGTGGTGCCAGCCGCCCGCCGTCTTGGCCGCGTTCAGCTCGGGGCGGTTCCAGTAGCCGGAGAACACGCTGTGGCCGCGCGCGCAGATCTCGCCGACCTCGCCCGGCGGGACCTCGGCGCCGGAGGCGTCCAGGATCCGCACCTGCGTGAGCGGCGACGGCCGGCCCGCCGCCCCCGTGCCGCCCATGCCGAGGCCGAGGAACGTCAGCATGCCGCCGACCTCGGTCTGCCCGTAGCCGCCCATCTTCGACGCGCACCAGGGGCTGTCGTCCACGGTGATCATGTCGTCCCACTCGGGGGAGTGCGAGACGAAGCGCAGCGAGGACAGGTCGAAGGTCCGGTCCTTGTTGGCCTGGACGAGCCCGTCGATCATCGGGCCGAACAGGAACGCCTGGGTGACCCGCTCGCGCTCGATCAGGCGGCAGACCTCCGCCGGCTCGTAGGCCGGGGTGAACACGACCGTGCCGCCGAGCTGGAAGGTGGCCAGCGTGAACATCATCGTGCCGACGTGGAACAGCGGCCCGCACGCCAGGAAGGTGAACCCGTCCTCCATCTGCCGGACGTGCAGCAGCGACATGCTGTGCGCGACCAGCGCGGCGTCGCTGAGCAGGGCGGCGTGGGGACGTCCGTCGAACGCGGCGGTGTAGAGCGCCAGGACGGGGGAGTCGGCGGACACGTCGGCGTCGGGGTCGATCGCGTCGCCCGCGGCGGCCCACGCCTCGTACTCGACCACGCCGTCCGAGCCCGCCTCCCCGCCCGAGCGCACCCAGCGCGCGTCGAGCGTGACCTGCCCGCGCGCCTTCTCCACCGCCTCCGACTCCTCCCACACGACCACCGCCGGGGCCAGGTCGGTGAGCACGTGGGCGAGCTCGTCGGCGGACTGCCGCCAGTTGGCCGGGCAGAAGATCGCCCCGAGCCGCGAGCAGGCCAGCAGCAGCTCCAGCACGCGGAAGGAGTTCTGCCCCAGCCACAGCACGCGCCCGCCCGCCGTGACGCCCTCGGCGGCCAGCGCGCCCGCCAGGCGGTTCACCCGCGCGTCCAGCTCGGGCCAGGTCAGCCGCACGTCGCCGTCGACCACGGCGGTGCCGAGCGGCCGGCCCCGCCGGTGCTCGCCGAGAACGTCCCCGAGTGTGAGCCGGTGTACGACGGACATCGCGCCTCCTGGATGTGACGGAAACCGGGGGTGGTGGCGGGGAGGTGCCGTGGCTCGGTCGCTCGCTCAGCGGAAGGCGGGCATGACCTCCGCGGCGAAGAACTTCAGGACCTTCTTCATCTCCTCGACGGGCATCGGCCGCGTCGAGCCGAAGTCGCACATCAGGTGGGAGTAGCCCATCTCCTGGATCATCTTGATCTGGCCGATGACCCGCTCCGGATCACCGATCACCTCCAGCTGCTCCCAGCGGAACTCGTTGTCGACCGAGCCGCCCTTGAGGTAGCGGTTCTGGTAGTACTCGAAGCCCTTGGCGGCCTCGCCGGTGCGCGGGTCGATGGGGGCGCTCTGCACGTTGAAGATGCGCGAGCGGTCGAAGGCGGCCTCGAAGCGGGCCTGGTCCTCGCGGGCCTGCTCGATGGTCGGCGCGACGTAGACGATGCGGCTGGCCACCAGCTCGGCGCCCGAGGTGTCCACGTCGTTGGCGGCGGCGACGGCGTGCCAGGTCTCGGCCGCCTTGGCGATCTTGCGGAACGGCGCGGCGGGGTCGGCCAGGATCGGCAGGCCGCGGGCGGCGTAGATCTCCACGGTCTCGGGGCTGATCGCCGCCACGTGCAGCGGCGGGTGCGGCTTCTGCAGCGGACGCGGTGTCAGTGTCAGCGGACGGCCGGTGCCGTAGTAGCGGCCCTTGTACTCGTAGCCGTCCTGCGTCCAGAGACCGACCATCATGTCGAGGCACTCGTTGAAGCGGTCCCGTGCCTCGCCCAGGTCGAGCCCGAAGTTCTCGAACTCGACGCTCTGGTAGCCGCGGCCCACGCCGAGGTCCAGGCGCCCGCCCGACAGCAGGTCCACCATCGCGGCCTCCTCGGCCACGTGGATCGGGTTGTGCAGGGGCAGCACGACGATGCCGGTGCCCAGCCGCAGCCGTTCGGTGCGGGCCGCCAGGTGGGCCAGCATCGTGAAGATGTTGGGCACCACCCCGTAGTCCCGGAAGTGGTGCTCGGCGACCCACACCCCGTCGAAGCCGAGCTCCTCCAGAAGCTCGATCACCTCGATCTGGTAGTCGTACACCTCGCGCGCGCTCTGGCCCGCGTTCTGGTGGAACAGGTGGAAGGTCGAGAACTTCATCGGGCGGTCGGCCACGTCTACGGCTCCTTCTTCACCGGGCCCGGCGCGTGCGCGGGGGCGCCCCCGGCGTCCGCCGGGTCGGGACAACGCCGGTCCCATCATTACGTACCAAGCGCTCGCTTGGGAAGCCTAGCAGGCAAAACCACGGCCGGGCGGGGAGCGCCGCCGGCACGGCGCGGCGGCTTCCCCGCCCCGGCGTGCTGATCAGGGACGTTGCGGCAGGCCGGCGGCGCCGGGCAGCGGCTCCTCGGGCGCGGGCACCGGCCGGGGCCGGCCGAACTCCAGCGTCAGCAGCGCCGCCGCCAGCCAGGCGATGTCCCACCAGGACCGGAAGACGATGCTGCGCGGCCGGTACGCGGGCCGGAACTTGCGGTCGAACAGGTACAGCGACTCCACCGCGATCCACGGGTCGAGCAGGTGCAGCGCCCGGTACCCGGCGCGCTCGGCCAGGCCGCGCTCCTCGGCCTCCAGCAGCTCGCGGAACGCCGCGAAGTTCAGCGACACCGTCGCCACGCCGTGCCGCCGCGCGTACTCGACGACCTCGACGATCAGCCGCTCGTTGACGCCGTTGGGCCCGCCCGGCGCCCGCCGCATCGCGTCCAGGCTGATCCCCGACCCGGCGACCACGTACCGCTGGAACGCGATCGGCTCCCCGGCGCGATCGTGGGCGACGGCGATCAGCGCGCCGGCGTGGTAGCCGGTCAGCAGCTCGTCCAGGTTCATGGAGAAACCGCGCTCGGACGCCCCGCCCAGCGAGCGCGCCGCGACCTGCCCGAGCGCCTCGCGCAGCTCGGGCGCCAGCTCGCCCTCGCGCAGGATCCGCACGGTCACGCCCGCGTTGTGGGTGCGCCGGACGGCCTGCCGGACGTTGCGCATCCGCCGCCCCTCCAGGGCGAACCCGCCCGTACGGATGATCACCTCGTCGCCGAAGCCGAACGAGCGCAGCGGCGCCCACAGCGGCAGCAGCTCGGCGCCCGCGCCCAGCACGGCGGGCCGCCAGCCGGCGCGGCGGCACATCTCCAGGAACCGCGCGACGGCGGCCTCGTGCGACGCCGGATCGCCCACCGGGTCGCCGCCCGCCACCGCGACGCCGAACAGCACGCGGTAGCCGATCGCGGCCCGGCCGTCCGGGCTGAACACGTACGACTTGTCGCGGCGCAGCGCGAACGGGGCCAGGGTGTCGGACGCCGGATGCGCGACGAGCCGGGCGACGCGGCGCCGCTCGTCCTCGGCCCCGGGCGGCGGCGCCGGATCGGCCGCCAGCAACGTGATCACGATGAGCAGCAGCCCGGTTCCGCCGGTCAGGCCCAGCACCCCCGGCAGCCAGGACGCCCCGTCCAGCGGCGCGCCCATGGCGCCGAGGCCGAACGCCACGTCATGGCCAACCGACCGGACCGACACCCCGCCGACCAGCACCGCCGCGGCCGCCGAGGCGACCACCAGCACAGCGCCGGCGCGCACCGCCGCGCGCACCCGCTCGGGATGCGGCCGGACGGGGAAGCCGTCGCGCAGCCGCCACAGAACCGCCGCGGCCGCGGCGAGCAGCGGCAGCCGCCAGAGCGGGTCCTGGCCCGCCAGCACGGCGAGCACGCCCATCGCCACCAGGGTCAGCAGCCCGTACCAGGCGGCGCGGCGGCGCAGCAGCACGCCGCGTGCCAGCAGGGCGACGGCAGCGGCCAGCACCAGCGCGTGCGGCGGCGCCAGCGGATTGCCCGTCACCAGCACCGACAGCGCGACGACGGCGGACGGGGCGTCGCCCAGCGCGGGCACCGCGAGCAGTACGGCGACGGCCGCGGTGACCGCCGCCGGCGCCCGCAGGGACGCCTCCGGCCGGGTGCGCTCCACGATCGACACCTCCGCCGAACCGCAACCATGATCTTCGGGAACTCATTCCCCGGTTCGGTCGTTCATCCCTGTTCACCTATCATCGCCGGAGGCGATGATCCCCGGGAGCCGGTTGCGATGAGAAGGCTGCTGATCGTCCACCACACGCCGTCGCCGACCCTGCAGGCCATGTACGAGGCGGTGCGGGCGGGCGCGGGCACCGACCAGGTCGCGGGCGTGGAGGCGGTGGCCCGCCCGGCGCTGACCTGCACGGCCGTGGACGTCCTGGAGGCCGACGGCTACCTGCTGGGCACCCCGGTCAACCTCGGATACCTGTCCGGCGCGCTCAAGCACTTCTTCGACACCGTCTACTACCCCTGCCTGGAGGCCACCGTCCGCCGTCCGTTCGGGGCGTACCTGCACGGCAACAACGACGCCACCGGCGCCCTGCGCGCCCTGGAGGCGATCACGACGGGCCTGAAGTGGCGGGCGGTGCGCCCGCCGGTGGTGGTGACGGGCGAGCCCGGCAAGGCCGACCTGGAGGAGTGCTGGGAGCTGGGCGCCATGGTCGCCGCCGAGCTGGGCGAGGTCTGAGCGCGGACGGGACGCTAACGTGGCGCGCATGAGCGGATTCCGTCACGTGGTGATGTTCGGCTGGGTGGAGGGCACGACCACCCAGCAGCAGGAGGTCGCGGACCGGCTGCTGGAACTGCCGGGGATCATCCCCGAGATCCAGGCGTACAGCGTGGGCGCCGACGCGGGCGTCAACCCCGGCAACCACGACTTCGTGGTGGTGGCCGACTTCGCCGACAGGGACGGCTACGTGGCCTACCGCGACCACCCCGCGCACCGCGCCGTCGTCGACCAGTACATCAAGCCGCTCGTCGCGCGGCGCGCCGCCGTCCAGTACGAGCTGCGGTAACCGAGCAAGCGCTTGTCTAGTCAGCCGGTTCGGGTTAGCGTCGCCTCATAGGGCCGCGCGCATCCAGGGACGCGCGGGCCGCTGGGACGCCGCCCGCCGGGGACGGATCGCGCCCCGTCTCCGGCGGTCGGCATCCGTGCGCGGAGGGACGGGCGGTGACCGGCAGACAGGGTTTCTCCGGCAAGGCGGCGATCTCCGGGATCGGCATGACCGCGCTGTCGCGCGCGTCCGGCCGCACCGAGCTGGAGCTGGCCGCCGAGGCGTGCCGCGCCGCCCTGGCCGACGCGGGCGTCGACCGTCCCGACGCGATCCTGTGCTACCACCTGGGCGACTCGGCGCCCGTGCTGTACCTGGCCCGCGCGCTGGGGATGCCCGAGGTCGGCTGGCACAACGAGATCTACGGCGGCGGCACGCAGAGCGCCTCGATCCTCGCCGACGCCGCCATGCTCGTCGACGCCGGCCTGGCCGGGACCGTCCTGATCTACCGGGCCCTCAACGGCCGATCCGGCAGGCGCATGAACGCCCTCGGCCTCAAGCTCGGCGAGGGCGCCGAGGAGCAGTTCACGCAGCCGTACGGCATGGCGGGCCCGGTGCACCAGTTCGCGCTCGCCGGGCAGCGCTACCTGCACGACACCGGCCTGACCGAGGAGCACACCCACGCCGTCGTCGACCAGTCCCGCGTGCACGCCGCCCGCAACCCGCGCGCCATGCGCCGCGACCGCGTCGACCTGCCCGCCTACCTGGACAGCCCCATGGTCGCCTCGCCGCTGCGCCGCCTGGACTGCTGCCAGGAGACCGACGGGGCGTGCGCGCTGGTCGTCACCCGCGCCGACCGCGCCCCCGACGCGCCGCGCGTGCACGCCGTCGTCCGCGGCGGCGGGCCCGGCGCGTCCGCCATGGACAAGGCCGAGGACATCACGCGCGTGTTCTCCGCCTACCTGGCCGGGCCCCTGTACGAGGCGGCGGGCATGAAACCCGACCACATCGACGTGGCCCTGCTCTACGACGCCTACAGCTGGCTCGTCCCGCGCCAGCTCGAGGACTTCGGCCTGGCCGCCCGTGACGCCCTGGGGGCCGTCCTGCGCTCGCGGGAGATCGCCTGGGACGGGCGGGTGCCGGTCAACCCGCACGGCGGGCTGCTGTCGGAGGGGTACGTGCACGGCCTGAACAACGTCGCCGAGGCCGTCCGGCAACTGCGCGGCACGGGCGTCAACCAGGTCGCGGACGCCGCCGTCGCGCTCGTCACCGGATTCGGCGGCGGCTACGGAAGCGCGGCCGTCCTCACGCGCCCGGGAGGATAGGGCGGGGACAGGGGGTCAGCCGATGGACAGGGCGCTGAGGATGGCCTCGCGGAGCTGCTGCGGTGTCGGGGCCTCCAGCAGGCGGGGGCCGCCGCGCAGCGCGACCATCGCCCACCAGGAACCGGTGGCCTCGCCGTACCAGACGCGGACGCCGGGGAACTGCTCCTGCAGGCCGCGGACCATCGCGGCCCGGAACTCCGCCTCGGGCGGCTCGCCGTGGTCGGCGGCACCCCGTTGAGCCGTCATCGTGCCCCTTTCCCCCCGGTCCACCCATATGGATAGCAGCGTCCCGTCGGCGCGGAGCGTCACTCTGACCAGGCAATATGCGATCGTTACCACGATATGCGGGCAGGAGAGCGGACGAGACGCCGACACTCCGTTTCGGTGCTTTCACCGCCCGATGGACTCTCCATGGGGTAAGGGGCGAACCCGCCCGGCAGGCAACGGAAAACCCGGGCGCCGGCGGGCGCCCGGGCTCTGTGCGGCCGGTGTCTCAGTGGGTGTTGATGCCGTCGAACATGACCTTGAGGTAGTGCTCGGACAGCCCGGCGGCGTCGAGGCGGCCGCCGGGGCGGAACCAGCGGACCGCCACCCAGATCGTGTCGCGGATCATCCGGTAGGTGAGCTTGGGGTCGATGTCGGCGCGGAACAGGCCCTGCTCCTGGCCCGCCCGGATGGTGTCGACCCACATCTTCTCGACCTCGTCCTCGGACTTGGTCAGGTAGTCCAGGCGGTCCTTGAGGTAGTTCCAGTCGTTCTGCATCACCGTGATGGCGGCGCGGTGCGGCTCCAGCGTGCCGAACGCGATGCGCACCAGCCCGGCGATGGTCTCCCGGGGATCGCGCCCCTCCTCGATGACGGACCGGTAGGACGACATCACCTCGTCGAAGAACCCCGAGAGGATCTCGTCGACGATCGACTCCTTGGAGTTGAAGTGGTGGTAGAGGCTGCCGGACAGGATCCCGGCCTCCTTGGCGATGTCGCGCACCGTGGTGGCCTGGTAGCCCTTCTCGGCGAACAGTTCGGCCGCGAGCCTGATCAGGTGCTCACGCCGCTCCGAGGCCAGCGCGGGCGAACCGCGGCCGCGGCGGCGGGTGGCGCCCTCACCGGTGGTGCGGGCTTTGGGTCGTCCTGAATTGGTGCTCGTGGTCGTCACCCTCTCATTATGCCGCTCGCGCCCAACCGCTTGTTCAAGTCGCCTGTCACCACCAGGTTAACGCCGCGCACCAAGCGCTTGGTGATCCTTTCCGGTCCGGACCGGGCCGTAGGCTCGGACGCATGGCCGATGTGATCGTGTTCGACCTGTACGGAGTGATCGCCCGAACCCAGAGCCCCGAGGCGATCCGGCGGATCGAGAAGGTGGCCGGGGTGTCCGGCGAGTCCGCCACCGCCTTCTGGGAGGCGTACTGGGAGTGCCGTCCCCCCTACGACGCCGGCCAGGACGGCGCGGCCTACTGGGCGGCGGTGGCGGGCCGGCTCGGCACCGCCTTCCCCGACGTGCCCGCCCTGGTCGAGGCCGATCTCGACAGCTGGGTCGACGTCGACGAGGCCATGGTCGAACTGATCGTCGAGCTGGCCGACCGCGGCCGCACCCTCGGCCTGCTGTCCAACATCATCGACGAGCTGGTGCCGCGCTTCGAGGCCCGGCACGGCGGCTGGCTGTCGCGCTTCGCCGCGCTGACCTACTCCTGCCGCATCGGCGTGGCCAAGCCCGACCCGCGCGCGTACCTGATCTGCGCCGAGCGGCTGGGCGTCGCCCCGGGCGAGGTGCTCTTCTTCGACGACCGGGAGGGCAACGTCGTCGCCGCGCGGGAGGCCGGCATGCGCGCCGAGGTGTTCCGCTCGCCCGCCCAGGTCCGGGAGCTGGTGTAGCTCTTGTCCTTCTCCGACGTCGTCACCAGGTTGCGGGCCGCCGGCTGCGTCTTCGCCGAGGACGAGGCGCGCATGCTCCTCGCCGCCGCCCGCACCCCCGCCGAACTGGACGCCATGGTCGTCCGGCGCGCCGACGGCATGCCCCTGGAGCACGTGGTCGGCTGGGCGGAGTTCTGCGGGCTGCGCGTCGCCGTCGACCCCGGCGTGTTCGTCCCGCGCCGCCGCACCGAGTTCCTGGCCCGGCGGGCGGCCGCTCTCGTCCCGCCGGGCGGCGTCGCCGTCGACCTGTGCTGCGGCTCGGGCGCGGTGGGCGCCGTGCTGGCCGCGTCCGCCGGCCGCCTCGACCTGCACGCCGCCGACATCGACCCGGCCGCGGTGGCCTGCGCCCGCCGCAACCTCGCCGCCGCGCACGTGTACGAGGGGGACCTGTTCGACCCGCTGCCGTCCGCGCTGCGGGGCCGGGTGGACGTGCTGGTCGCCAACGTGCCGTACGTCCCCACCGGCGAGGTCGCCTTCCTGCCGCCCGAGGCCCGCGACCACGAGCCGCGGACGGCCCTCGACGGAGGCGCGGACGGCCTGCGGGTCGCCCGGCGCGTCATCGCGGAGGCGCCGTCGTGGCTGGCGCCCGGCGGCCACCTGCTGTTCGAGACCAGCCGGCGCCAGCTCCCGGACGCCCTGCGGGCCGCCGCCGAGCACGGCCTGCGACCGGAGCCGGCCGCCTGCGACGACCTGGACGCCACCATCGTCGTCGCCGCCCTCGCCTGAGCGGTCACCGGGGCGGCGGCGGTAGCTCGCCCCCCGCCTCGCCGCCCGCCTCGGCCGCCTCGGCGAGACGGCTGCGCAGCGTGCGGACGAGCTCCTCGCTGTGCTCGGTGAGCCGTTCGATGGCCGGGATCGCCAGGTCGTCGCGGACGGTGTCGGCCAGCAGCTCGTCGTACTCGTGCGCCTTGGCGGCCAGCGTCTCCAGGTGGCGGTGCGCGCGCAGCGCCTCGTCGGCGGCCCGGGTGCGCTCGGCGTAGCGCTCCAGCGCCTCCACGCGGCGCGTCACGGCCGCCACGGAGACGTCCAGCTTCTCGCGCAGCGGACGCAGCGCCGCCTCCACCTCCGGCAGCCCGGCCGACTCGGAGACCTCGCGCTGCTCGCCGCGCAGCCGGGACTGCCGCGCCAGCACCTGCGCGATCTCCCATTCCTGGCGGGGCAGGGTGACGGCGTTGTCCAGCGCGTCGAGCAGCCCCTCCTGGTTGACCTCCGAGTCGCGCACCGCGTCGACGGCGGCCTGCACGCGGGCCAGCAGCGCGCGGCCCTCCTCGTCGAAGTCCTCGGGCGTCAGGTACCGGTCGCGGCGGCGGGCCAGCTCGCGGGCGCGCCGCAGGTCCAGCGAGAACGCGGGGGAGCCGAGCGCGACCAGCATGGCCAGCATCGCCAGCCCCAGCAGCCACAGCGACCCCAGCACGGGCGAGCCGACCAGGCCGACGCCGAGCACGGTCAGCGGCGCCAGCCACATCAGCGGCCGCTGCCGGGCGACGATGCGGTCCAGCTCGGCGCGCAGCGACGGGTCGGCCACCGGGCGCACGTCGGCCGCGCCCCCCTCGCCGTCCTCGCCGCGCGGCGGAGCGATCTTGCGCCAGTACGTCCCGACGTGGGTCTCGAACGCGAAGTCGGTGGGCGCGATCTCGATCTCGGTGGGGCCCGCGGGCAGCGGCCAGGACCCGACCGGCTCGCCCCCGCCCGGTCCGGTGAACCGCACCCACCAGCCGCCCTTGCCGTCCTCGCACCGGTAGCGTCCGGGCGCCACGTCGATGCCGACGAAGAACGTTCCGATTCCCGGTATGGAATTGCTCCAGGCACCACTGGTCACCGGCGACCTCCGAGCCGACCTCTCCGCCGTGTTCCCTCGTTCCCTCCTACGAGGCGCGCCCCGCGGACGTTCCCCTGCACCCGTGCATACGTCCGGCGGGACGATACGGGTTGCTTTACCCAGAACCGGCCGGGGGAAGTCCCGGACGGGCCATGCTCTTGGCACCGGGCGGGGAATGGAATACTCCAGGCGTGCGACCTTCCACCGACCCGTTCGACGAGCCCCCGTGGGCGATGCAGCTGGTGGCGCGCGCCGAGAAGGCGTCGCCGCCCGCGCACGCCGCGGTGTGCGCGGCCGCCGCGACCGCGGTCGCGACGCTGCTCACCGATCCGCGGGCGGCCGACCCGGAGGGGGAGTGGCACCCGTTCGTGGCCCGCTGGGAGGCGGGCCGCATCCGCAAGGTGACGCGGCGGGCGCGCGGGGCGCGGTGGTCGGACGTGCAGCGGCTCCCCGGGGTGACCGTGGACGTCCAGGGCGCGCAGGTGCGGGCGTTCGTGCCCGGTGCCGTCGATGAGGTGCCGCCCGAGATCGCCAAGCTGCAGGTCGCCGGCCTGGACCTGCCCGACGAGGACGAGCCCAAGCCGCCGCCCGAACCCCCGTACGCGGCGATCGCGCTGAACCCGGACGTGACGATGAGCACCGGCAAGGCCGCCGCGCAGAGCGGGCACGCCGCGCACCTGCTGCTGCGTCAGGCGCCCCCGCCGCAGGCGCACGCGTGGATCGAGGGCGGCCTGCGGGTGTACGTCATCAGGGACGTGCCCTGGCGGCGGTGCGTCGAGCACGCGACGGTGGCGGTGCGGGACGCGGGGTTCACCGAGGTCCCGCCCGGCACGATGACCGCCATCGGCTGGATCGTCACCTGACCCGGGTGCCCGCCTAGGCGGGCGGCTGCTGCTGCTGTTGTTGTTGCTGCTGCCGCTCGAGGCGCTGCTGCCAGCGGTTCAGCGCCTCCAGCGCCAGCTCCTGGGTGCGGGTGAGCCCGCTCGGCCGCAGATCCGAGTCCGACGAGCCGGAACCCGAATCGGAACCCGAATCGGAATTCGCGTCGGAACCCGCGCCGGCGCCCGCCACCGGGCGCTCTCCCGGGCGCCGCACGGCGCCGCGGCCGACCCGCGCCCGCACGCTCAGCGCATACGACAGGAACAGCAGGAACGCGAACCCGGCCAGGTACAGGGTGTGCTCCAGGAGGCCGCCCCAGCGGCCCTTGACCACGTCCACCACGGCGAACAGGGCGAAACCGGCCGCCCAGCCGGTGAGCGCGGGCAGCAGCCACACGTCCCGCCGCCGGACGAGACCGGCCACGGTGAGCAGCACGAGCAGCAGTTCGACGACCTTGACCAGCACCAGTGCCGGGGCGGCCGGGCCGGAGCCGAGGTAGTCGGCCAGCTCGGCGCGGCGGTCATCCCAGGAGATCAGCGCGGTGAGCAGTCCGGTAGCCCCGTAGGCGATGACGAACACGCCGATCGGGTAGTGGAAGCGGTGCCAGTTTCCGGTGCCGGGAGCGCGGCCGGTCCGGCCCGGCAGCGGCAGGTCGGGCCTGGTGAGCTTCGCGGAACCCTGCGTCATCGGTCTCCTGCCTTCCGCATGCGTGTCCTACGCGCAAGATATCCCGGATCGCCTGCCATGGGGGCCGGATGGCCGCGCTGACCTGCCCGAAGTGCTTGCGTCCGTCCCGGTGACGCGTAAGGCTGGCCTCGTCGGGCCGCGCGGAGTCCATGGCGGGGCGCGGGGGCGCCCCAGGTTGGAGAAGCGAGATGACGCCTGACGAGATGGCGCCTGACACGGGAACGGCCGCGTTGTCCGCAACGCGGATCGACTATCTGGAGAAGCTCGGCGACGAGCTGCGGCGGCGGGGAATGCGCGCGCGGCTCACCGTCCCGCGCGACGGTTCGCCCAGCCTGCACGTGATGAATCCGGCCGCATCCGTTCTCACGGAGAACATCCTGGTGGAGGACGGCGCGGACGGGTGGTGGTACTGGTGGTCGTGGGCGGAGCGCATCGCGGCCGCCGACGACGTCACCGCCGCGGCCGCCCGCGTCGCGGCGGTCCTGGCCGCGGACTGACCCCGCGCGCCGCATGACGGACGAGACGGCGTGATCATGCAGCCGCCGGCAACCGGGCCTGCATGATCACGCTTTCGGCATGCCCTCCCCCCGCCGCCGCCCGCGGCCTCCGGCCGGGCGAATGTTGAGGCGGGAAACATTCGACTCACGCTGCGGTGATGTGCCGCCGCATGCCCGGCCGGACCGGGCAGGTGGCGGGCACCCGGGTTGATCTCGTGTTACGGGATTGTTACCGGCTCCAATAAATTAGGTGGCGGCAGTGTCTTGGCGTTCCCGGGGGGCGCGACATATGTTGCGGGGCACAACATACGCGTGGTTCGTGATCCCGGTCACGGTGCCGCGCGCGTTCCCACCCCGTCAACCCCCGGCCGCGCCGGCGCGGCCGACCCCCGAGAAAGGACCCGTGCAGATGCGCAAGGGGATCCTCAGCCTCACCGCCGTTTCGGTGGCGGCGGCGCTCACGCTCACCGCGTGCGGGGACGACTCCGGCGAGACCTCGTCCGAGTCGTCCAAGGGCAAGATCGGCGTGATCCTCCCGGACACCAAGTCGTCGGTCCGTTACGAGAGCTTCGACCGGCCGTACCTGGAGCAGGCGTTCAAGGCGGCCGGGGTGCAGTACGACATCCAGAACGCCGAGGGCGACACCCAGCGGTTCCAGACCATCGCCGACCAGATGATCACCAACGGCGTCACCGTGCTGGTGGTGGACGGCATCGACTCCAACTCCGCCGCGGCCGTGCAGCGCAAGGCGCAGCAGCAGGGCGTCAAGACGATCGACTACGACCGGCTCACCCTGGGCGGCGTCGCCGACTACTACGTCTCGTTCGACAACGTCAAGGTCGGCGAGGAGCTCGGCAAGGGCCTGCAGAAGTGCCTCGGCGACAAGAACGCCAACATCGTCTACCTCAACGGCGCGGCCACCGACAACAACGCCACGCTCTTCGCCCAGGGCGCGCACAGCGTGCTCGACAAGGTCTCCACCTACAAGAAGGTCGCCGAGCAGGCGGTGCCGAACTGGGACAACCAGCAGGCCGCCACGATCTTCGAGCAGATGTGGACGCAGCAGAACGGCAAGATCGACGGCGTGCTGGCCGCCAACGACGGGGTCGGCAACGCGGCCATCTCGATCCTGAAGAAGAACTCCGAGGCGGGCAAGGTGCCGGTGACCGGCCAGGACGCCACCCTGGAGGGGCTGCAGAACATTCTGGACGGCAACCAGTGCATGACGGTCTACAAGCCGGTCAAGCAGGAGGCCGACGCGGCGGCCAAGCTGGCGGTCGCGCTGCTGAAGGGTGAGAAGGCCGAGACCACCGGCACGGTGAACGACCCGCAGGGCAAGCGCGACGTGCCCTCGGTGCTGCTCAACCCGATCGCGGTGTACAAGGAGAACGTCAAGCAGGTCGTGGACGACGGGTTCGTCAAGAAGGAAGACCTCTGCAAGGGCGAGTACGCCGCCAAGTGCAAGGACGCCGGCATCCAGTGACCCCCGTGGCGGGCCCCTCCGCTGGGGGCGCGCGCTCCTCCCGCGCCGTGCTGCGCCGCGCGCGCCCGGGGCCCGCCGCGGGCCACCCGCTCCCGAAGGGAAACACGTGGCAGACAACGGTGAACCCGTACTCCGCCTGACCGGGGTCAACAAGAGCTTCGGTCCCGTCCACGTCCTGCACGACGTGGACTTCGCCGTGCACCGCGGCGAGGTGATGGCCCTGGTCGGCGACAACGGCGCGGGCAAGTCCACCCTGATCAAGAGCATCGCCGGGATCCACCCGATCGACTCGGGGCGGATCGAGTTCGAGGGCCGGCCGGTGCAGATCGGCGGCCCCCGCGACGCCGCGGCGCTCGGCATCGAGGTCGTCTACCAGGACCTGGCCCTCGCCGACAATCTGGACATCGTGCAGAACATGTTCCTCGGCCGGGAACGGCGCCGGGGCATCGTGCTCGACGAGGACTCGATGGAGGAGGCGGCGCGTGAGACGCTGGCCCGGCTGTCGGTCCGCACCGTCAAGTCCGTCCGGCAGCAGGTGGCCAGCCTGTCCGGCGGGCAGCGGCAGACCGTCGCGATCGCCAAGGCCGCGCTGTGGGAGTCGAAGGTGGTCATCCTGGACGAGCCCACCGCGGCGCTCGGCGTGGCGCAGACCCGGCAGGTGCTCGATCTGGTGCGCCGGCTGGCCGACACCGGCCACGCCGTCGTGCTGATCTCGCACAACATGAACGACGTGTTCGAGGTGGCGGACCGGATCACCGCCCTCTACCTGGGCCGGGTGGCCGCCGAGGTGCGGCGCGCCGACGTCACCCACGCCCAGGTCGTCGAACTGATCACCGCGGGCCGGTCCGGCGACCTGGGGCTCGCCCCGGCGACCGCGGCCGAGACCATCTAAGGAAAACCGCGATGTCCACCGAAATGTCAAAGGGCGCCGCCGCGGCGACGCTGGCGGACTCCGACTTCGCCGTCGACCGCAGGACGCACGACGTGCGGTCGGCCGCGCTCGACTACTGGGGCCGGGTGCGCTCGGGCGACCTCGGCGCACTCCCGGCGATCCTCGGCCTGGTCGGGCTGGTGGTGCTGTTCACCGCGCTGCGCCCCGAGACCTTCCTGAGCGAGCGCAACATCGCCAACCTGTTCGTCCAGGCGCTGCCGGTGACGATCCTGGCGATGGGCCTGGTGTTCGTGCTGCTGCTCGGCGAGATCGACCTGTCGGCCGGGGTCGCCAGCGGCGTGTGCTCCGCGGTGATGGCCAAGCTCATCGTCGACGCCGGGCAGCCGTGGTACGTGGCGGTGCTGGCGGCGGTGGCCGCCGGCATCGTGATCGGCACCGCCATCGGCTGGCTGGTGGCGGTGATCCGGATCCCGTCGTTCGTGGTGACGCTCGCGCTGTTCCTCGGCCTGCAGGGCATCACGCTGCGGCTGATCGGCGAGGGCGGCACGGTGCCGGTGCGCGACGACGTGATCGTGGCGCTGGCCAACAAGAACATGCCGGTCTGGCTGGGCTGGGTGCTGGCGCTGGTCTGCGCCGTCGGCTACGCCGCGATCCAGCTGCGGCGCTGGCAGCAGCAGCGGGCGCGCGAGCTGGCGGGCCGTCCGCTGGAACTGGTGGTCGCCCAGTCCGCGGTGGTCGCGGCGGCGCTGCTGTTCGGCACCTACCTGCTCAGCCTGGACCGGGCGCCCAGCCCGCTGATCACGCTGGCGGGCATCCCGTGGGGCGTGCCGCTGGTGGGCGTGCTGCTGATCGTGTGCACGTTCGTGCTCGCCCGCACCGCCTACGGGCGGCACATCTACGCCGTCGGCGGCAACGCCGAGGCCGCCCGCCGCGCCGGGATCAACGTGACCCGCATCCGCATGTCCGTGTTCATGATCTGCTCGGGCCTGGCGGCGCTCAGCGGGATCGTGGCCGCGTCCCGGCTGAACTCGGTCACCCCCGACGCGGGCGCGGGCAACACGCTGCTGCTCGGCGTGGGCGCCGCGGTGATCGGCGGGACGAGCCTGTTCGGCGGGCGGGGCAAGGCCCGCGACGCGGTGCTGGGCGGCCTGGTCGTGGCCACCATCGCCAACGGCCTCGGCCTGCTGGGCGCCAAGGCGTACGCCAACTACCTCATCACCGGGTCGGTGCTGCTGCTGGCCGCCAGCATCGACGCGCTGGCCCGGCGGCGGCGGGCGGCGACGGGGCGGTGAACCTGCCCGCCCTGTCCGGATGGTTCCCGCGCGGCAGGGGCGGCGACCGAGCCGGGGGCCCGGCCCGTACCGGGTCCCCGGCGGGCGGGCCCGCGTGGGCCGGTCCCGCTCAGCCCGCCGGCCGCGCGGCGCCGGACGCCGGTGCCGCCAGCTGGGGAACTGCTAGGCTCACCGGTCAGGACCGCTCCGCAGCCCTCGGCGGGGCGGCACGGTGGGAGCCCCTCGGCATGTCAGCAGTCACGCCCGTCCTGGACCTGCGCGGCGTCCACAAGAGCTTCGGACCCGTCACGGTGCTGCACGACGTCGACTTCGTCGCCTACCCCGGGGAGGTCACCGCGCTGGTCGGCGACAACGGCGCGGGCAAGACCACGCTGGTCAAGTGCATGGCCGGGATCGTGCGGCGGGACCGCGGCGAGTACCTGTTCGAGGGCCGGCCGGTCCGGGTCGACAACCCCCGCGAGGCGGCCTCGCTCGGCATCGAGGTCGTCCACCAGGACCTGGCCCTGTGCGAGAACCTCGACATCGTGCAGAACCTGTTCCTCGGCCGCGAGCGCCGCCGCGGCATGGTGCTGGACGAGGCCGAGATGGAGGAGGTCGCCGCCGACATCCTGGCCGGGCTGTCGGTGCGGATGACCGGTTCGGTGCGCCAGCCGGTGTGGGCGCTGTCGGGCGGGCAGCGGCAGACCGTCGCGATCGCCCGCGCGGTGCTCGGCGACTCCAAGGTCGTCATCCTGGACGAGCCGTCGTCCGCGCTGGGGGTGGCGCAGACCCGGCAGGTGCTGGAGCTGGTGCGGCGCCTGGCCGACCGCGGCCTGGCCGTGGTGCTGATCTCGCACAACATGAACGACGTGTTCGCGGTGTCCGACCGGATCGCCGCGCTGTACCTGGGCCGCATGGTCGCCCAGGTGCGCACCGCCGACGTCACCCACACCCAGGTCGTCGAGCTGATCACCGCCGGGCGCAGCGCGACCCTGGAGCCGCCGGACGAGCGCCCGGGCGGACCGGCGGGCGGCCCGCTCGGCGCGGACGTCACCCCGCAGGCGGCGGAGCCGCCCGCATGATGAAGGCAGGCCCGTCCCAGGAGGAGATCCGGCGGCACAACCTGGGCGCGCTGCTGCGCTTCGTGCACGTGCGCGGCCCGGCGTCGCGGGCCACCCTCGCCGAGACCCTCGGGCTCAACCGCAGCACCATCATGGCGCTGACGTCCGACCTGACTGCGGCCGGGCTGGTGCGCGAGGAGCTGCCGCGCCGTCCCGGCCGCCGCGCGGGACGGCCGTCGCTGGTGGTGCGGCCGGAGTCGACGCGGGTGTACGTG
The DNA here is from genome assembly GCF_040642915.1 of Actinomadura sp. NPDC047616. Lineage (NCBI taxonomy): Bacteria > Bacillati > Actinomycetota > Actinomycetes > Streptosporangiales > Thermomonosporaceae > Actinomadura > Actinomadura sp. NPDC047616. The sequence continues at coordinate 266,096 of NZ_JBEYTB010000003.1, read as the reverse complement.
CTGGCGTTCGACGTGGGCGTCGACCGGCTCACCGTGGCGCGGGTCGGGCTCGGCGGCGTCATCCTCGACCGCCGTGAGGCCGCCCGCCCCGCCGCGGACGCGGCGGCCGCCGCCCCGGGGGCGGCGGCCGATCCGCACGAGATGGTGGGCGCGCTGGCGGCGGCGGCGCGCTCGCTGATGCGCAAGGCCGGGGACGAGGCGACCTGCGTGGGCGCGGCGCTGGCGTTCCCCGGCATCGTGCGCCGCTCCGACGACCGCGTCATGTTCGGCCCGAACCTGGACGTGCGCGAGGTGGCCGTCGGGGAGGTGCTGTCGCGACGGCTCGGCCTCGGCGTGCCGGTCGCGGTGTGCAACGACGCCAACCTGGGCGCGCTGGCCGAGCACGAGCGCGGCGCGGGCGTGGGCGTCAGCGACCTGATCTACCTGCACGGCGACGTGGGCGTCGGCGGCGGCATCATCACCGGCGGGCGGCTGCTGGGCGGCGAGGACGGCTACGGCGGCGAGATCGGCCACATGGTCGTCAACCCGGGCGGCCGCCGCTGCGCCTGCGGGTCGCGCGGCTGCCTGGAGGCCGAGGTCGGCGAGCGCACCCTGCTCGACCTGGCCGGGCGGCGCGAGTCGCCGGACGTGCCGGGACGCGAGGCGGTGCGCGCGGTGGTGGACGCGGCGGCGCGCGGCGACGTCGTGGCCCGCGACGCCCTGCACCGGGTCGGCACCTGGCTCGGCCGCGGCGTCGCCGACCTGGTCAACATCTTCAACCCCGGGATGGTCATCTTCGGGGGCACGCTGCGCGACGTCTACCTCGGCGCGGCCGCGCAGATCCGCAGCGTGCTGGCGACGGGCGCGCTGGCCGCGCCGCGCGAGCGGGTGAAGCTGCGCACGGCCGCGCTGGGGGACGACACCACGCTGGTGGGGGCGGCGGAGTTCGCGTTCGCCGACGTGCTGTCCGACCCCGTCCAGGTGCTGGCGCGCCTGCGCACCACGCCGGAGGACGCGCCGGTTCCGTGAGAGCCGGCGGGCGCGGGCGCGCGGCTCAGCCGTCGAAGCGGCCGTAGCCGCCCTTGTAGAACAGCAGGGGCTCGCCGTCGTGCAGCTTGTCCAGGTGGTGCACCCGCGCCACCACGATCATGTGGTCCCCCGCGACGTGCTCGTCCTCGACCGAGCACTCGATCCAGGCCAGCGCCCCGTCGATGACCGGCCCGCCGCTGGGCGAGGCGCTCCAGCCGATGCCGGCGAACTTGTCGCCGCCCTTGACGGCCAGCTGCTTGCACACGTCCAGCTGCCGCTCGCCCAGGATGTTGACGCACAGGCGGGGCGCGCTGCGCAGCCGCGGCCAGGTCGTGCTGGTGTGCGCCACGCAGAAGGCCACCAGCGGCGGGTCCAGCGACACGGAGGTGAACGAGTTGGCGGCCAGGCCGGTGGGACGGCCGCCGGCCTCGATGCCGGTGATGGCGACCACCCCGGTCGCGAACCGGCCCAGCACCGACCGGAACCGCGCGGAGTCGATGTCGGTCACCGCCCCGTTGGCCGGGGACGCCGACGAGCCGTTGGGCGATCCGTGCATACGACGATCCACTCCCTGGCCGGCGGGTCGCTCGGCCGGGCGGCGCGCGGCCCGGCCGGTCGGCGGCCCGGTGGCCGCCCCGTCCGGCACGGCCGCCGTCGCGGCGTCGGCCATCTGCCCGATCCCTTCTCTTAGCCAAGCGCTTGCTTGGACGATAGGGCGGCCCCGTTCGCGGTGTCAAGCCGGGTCGGCTCCGGCGTCAGGCCGTACGGGACCGCCCGCCCCCGCGTGCCATCACAATGCACCCGGCGCCCGATCGATTCCCGTAACCGGCGGGACGCGACGAAAGTCCCATCCTGGACCTAGGACCTTCGGCGGAGTAGGGTCCTGATAAACAAGCGATTGCTTGGTAAGGAGGGTGTGCGTGGCGGGCTTCCGTGACCGGACCGCGATCGCCGGGGTCGGCTACACCCCGTTCAACAAGAACTCGGGGGTGTCGACGCTCACCCTGGCCGTGCGGGCCATCCTGGCCGCGCTGGACGACGCGGGCCTGTCCGTCGACGACGTGGACGCGCTGGCCACCCACCGCGTCGGCGACTCCACGCCGCCGTGGGTGGTGGCGCCCGCGCTCGGCGTCCCCGAGGTCTCCTGGTACCTCGACCAGTTCGGCGGCGGCAGCGTCTCGCACTCGGTGGTCGGCCAGGCCGCCATGGCGGTCGCCGCGGGCGTCGCCGACACGGTGGTGTGCTACCGGGCCATCAACGCGCGTTCGGAGTTCCGCATGGGCGGCACCGGACGGGGCGCCGCACCCGTCTTCGACGCACAGTACCAGGCGCCGTACGGGTACTTCGCGCCGCCGCAGCAGTTCGCCATGTTCACCCGCGCGCACATGAACGCCTACGGCACCACGCACGAGCACCTCGGCCACATCGCCGTGACCCAGCGCGCCAACGCGGTGAAGAACGCCCGCGCGCTCAAACGCGACCTCATCACCCTGGACGACTACCTGGCGTCGCGCTGGATCGCCGAACCGCTGCGCCTGCTGGACTGCTGCCTGGAGACCGACGGGGCCTGCGCCGTCGTCGTCACCTCCCGCGAACGCGCCCGCGACCTGCGGCGGCCGCCCGTGCTGGTGTCCGGCGCGGCCTGGGGCGGGGGCGACAGCCTGTTCTCCGGGACCGGCACCGACTTCACCGTCACCGAGGCCGCCCGGCTCGCGCCCCGCCTGTACGCCATGGCGGGCGTGGGCCCGGGAGACATCGACGTGGCCGAGCTGTACGACTGCTTCACCTACTCGGTGCTGGTGCAGCTGGAGGACTACGGCTTCTGCGCCAAGGGAGAGGGCGGCCCGTACGCGGCGTCCGGGGCGATCGCCCTCGACGGCGAGCTGCCCGTCAACACCCACGGCGGGTTCCTGTCCGAGGGATACGTGCACGGCATCAACCACATCGCCGAGGCCGTCGCCCAGCTGCGCGGCGCCGCCGGCGACCGCCAGGTGCCCGGCGCCGAGGTCGCCCTGTCCACCGCCCAGCCGGGATACGTGCTCGCGGGCACCTCGGCGCTGATACTCAGGAGCGACACGTGAGCCTTCGGCAACGTCCCCGCCCCCAGGCCGACCGCGACTCGGCGCCCTGGTGGGAGGCCGTCCGGCGGCACGAGCTGCTCGTGCAGCGCTGCGCGGGCTGCGGCACGCCGCGCTTCCCGGCCCGCGCCGTCTGCAACAGGTGCCGCTCGCTGGAGTACGAGTGGACGCCCGCGTCCGGCACCGGCCGCGTCTACAGCTGGATCGTCAACCACCAGGTGTTCATGCCGTCCATGGCCGACGAGGTGCCGTTCACGGTGCTGCTCGTCCGCCTCGACGACGGTCTCGGCCACGGCGACGACCTGCTCGTGTACGGCAACCTCGTCGACGGCGACCCCGGCCTGCTGCGGCCCGGCCTGCCCGTCGAGGCCGTGTTCGCCGACGTCGACGACGACACCGCCCTCGTGCAGTGGCGCCCCCGCCGCTGACGCCCGGTCAGGTCTGGCTCCCGCCCTGCCGTTCGCCCAGCTTCCAGCCCGCCGACATCCGCTCGCGGACCGGGTCGAACGCCATCACCTGCTGGAACGCGCCGCGCGGCAGGCCGTACACGGGGAGACTGCCGAACCAGGTCACCATGCAGACGCCGAACAGGACCATCGCGAGCACCAGGCTGTTGTCCAGCACCACCAGGGTGAGCACCGCCGCCGCCAGCAGGAGCAGCGTCGCCCATCTGCCCGTCCGGATCGTCCGCCGGTGCCGGGCCGCGCACCGGGCGCAGCGCGGCACCCCGATCGCGATCCGCTGCCAGTTGTACCGGATGTAGGGGCCGACGTACTCGGTCTGCAGGTCGCCCCACATCTTCTGCTCGTGGGTGCTGGCCTCGTCGGTGGGGTTGGCCTTGCAGAACCAGCACGTCGCGAACAGCAGGTTGCTGCGGGCGGCGGCCAGGTTCTCCTCGATGCGCGTGCGGACCGACTCGGTGGTCGCCAGCGGCTGCACCCGTTCGAGCAGCCCGGTGGTGGTCGGCCAGTCATCGGTGGCACGGGCGTAGGGCACCAGGCAGCGCAGCACGCGGGAGGCGATCTCGTCGCCCGCGCCCTGGATGGCCGGGTCGTCGTCGCCCAGCAGGGCGCGCAGCGTGCCCAGCAGGGACATGGCCTGCTCGAGGAACCGCGCCGTCACCTCGGCGCCGCGGGCCGGGTCGGCGTCGATGGTGCGCTCGGCGTTCTCGCCCAGCGAGCGCAGCCGGGCCGTGTCGGGCTCCACCGCGTGGGCCAGGACGTCCATGACCGTCGCCGTGGCGAACCCGGACCGCCGCATCAGCGCCACGTGCGCGGCCGCGTCGTCGTGCCGGCCGTCGCGGGCGGCGCGCACGGCCAGCCGGGCGTTGATCGACAGCAGCGCGGCGGGCAGCCGCGACCGCATCCGCGTCGCGGTCTCCGGGGTCAGCCGCGGATCGGCGATCTGGCTGACGCGGGTGTCCACCAGGGTCCAGACCGCGGGATCGGCGACGACCCTCGTCCAGTACGTGAACGCCTTGGCCCACAGCGCGCGGCCGGCCGGGTCGAGCCCGTCCCCGTGCTCGTGCTCGGCCGTCCGGTCCAGGGCGCGGAGGTGGGCCAGCACCGCCAGGTTGTGCGCGGCGGTCGCCGGGTCGGCCGAGGACTCCTGCCACAGGCGTTCGGCGGTGTCGGCGTCGCCGCGTCTCAGCGCGGCGATCGCCTCGTCCGGGCCGCCGTCGCGGGACGGCCAGAACCAGAAGAACTCGTCCTCCAGGCGGCGCGCCGGATCGCGCAGCCGCTGCATGGCCTGGTCGGTGACGGTCGCGTCCGGAGGCGGCGACAGCGGCAGGACCGTCGCGCCCGCCCCCTGGGACACCCCGAGCCGCTCCTTGAGCCGCAGCTCCTCCGAACGCCGCCGGATGTCGCGGGCCGTTGCGTCCACCGCCAGCCCCGTGATCCGGAAGGCGTTCTCGCGGTACAGCTCCGGCCCCACCTCGTCGAAGAACACGCTCACCCCCCGCCGGTCGCGGAGATCCGCACGGTCACCGTCCGGTTGCGCGCCGCGGCGTCCGCCCCGGCGCCGCGGTACGGCGGCAGCGCGCCGCCCAGGCTCGCCACCGAGATGCGGGCCGTGGGCACGCCGGACGCCTCGCGCAGCACCTCGCGGGCGACCGTGGCGCGGGCCATGCCGAGTTCCATGTTCCCGGCGTAGTCGCCGCCCGCGCGCAGCGGCGAGGGATCGGTGTGGCCGATGACGGCCACCTCCAGGCGGCCCGCGGCCGGACGCAGCCGCGCGCCGAGCGCGGCGAGCACGGCCCGGCCGTCGGCCGACAGCACCGCGTCGCGCCGGAACAGCCCGCGTCGGAACGTCACCGAGATCTCCCCGGGCGACCGCCGTGCGCGCACGCCCGGCACCCGCAGGTCGAGACCGTCCAGCGCCGCGCTCGCGGCGGCGGCGGAGGACGGCGACGAGGACGGCGACGGGGACGCCGGGACGGTGACGGGCGCGGCGGCGGGCTCCGGATCGCCGGTGCCGAACCGGATGTCGACCAGCAGCGCGAGCATGACCAGCGCCACCAGCGGCACGCCCACGCGGCGCGCCAGCGTGCCGGCCGCGACCGGGCCGCGCGCGCCGCCGCCGCGGATGGCGGCGATGCGCGCCCGCGCCGCGGTGAACTCCGCGGTGCCGGGGGCGAGACGCTCGGCCTCGGCCCAGCACCGGTCGGCCTCGTCCAGGTTCCCCTGCTGGGCGTGGACGCGGGCCAGCAGGTCGAGCGTCGCGGCGTCCGGGTCGGACGCGCGCAGCAGCTCCTCGGCCTCGGCGTAGCGTCCGTGCCGCGCCAGCGTCCGGGCCTGGGCGAGCGTCACCTCGCGGGCGGCGCGCAGCAGCGCGCCCGGCCCGTCCGGCGGCTCGTCCGCGGGCTCCCGCACGGCGGGTGCGGCGGTGCCGGTCATCGGCCCCGCCGGACGGTGCTGAACGGGTCGGGCGGGGGCGGCGGCGACGGCAGCATGCCGCGCAGCTGGTCGTTGACGTGGCGCAGCGTGGCGACGTCGCCGGTCTCGGCGGCCCGCCGGCCCGTGGCGACCAGCTGGGCGGCCTCGTTCGGGTCGCGCATCTCCGGCTGCAGCACCTGCAGCTCGTCGAACGCCAGGTACTGCAGGTCGCCGGACTCGTCCAGCACCTGGATCACCAGCGTGCGCAGCTCGTTCACGCGCTGGCGCAGCAGCACCGCGTCGTGCGCCGTGATCGCCTCCTGGATCGCGTTCTCGGCGGCCGTGAGCAGCTGCTGGTGCTGCGGGCGCCCGCGCTGGGTGACGATCTCGCGAGCGGCCGGGACGACCTCGCGCGCCTCCTGCACCAGCATCGGCCACTCCAGCGCGTCCTCGACCTCGTCGATGGCGGCCTTGAGGTCCAGCAGCCGCTTGCCGCAGGTGACGGCCGCGTCGGTGTCGACCCGGGCGGCGTCGACCATCGCCTCCACGTCCTGGACGATCTTCTCGGCGTCGATGCGCGCCAGCACCCGCAGCGCGGGCGGGTCGTCCAGCTCGGTCGCCAGCCGCCGCGCCGCCGCCAGCCGGCGCTTCTCGGCCTCGGCGTCGCGGGCCAGCTCGGCGTGCTCGGGGACGGTCTCGGTGCGCAGGTTGATGGCGTGCTCGAACTCCTCGTCCAGGATCGGGACGTAGGCGCGCGCGACCACCAGCCGCGACTCGTCGATCACGATGGTCAGGTCGACCTCGCTGCCCTCGGGCACGTCCCGCCGCACCTGGCCGGGCGAGACCTCCAGGCGGCCGATGCGGCGGTTGCGGTCGGCGCGGTCGTACTCGCCCTCCAGCACCGGGATGCGGATCATGCCCTCGCCCTGGCCGCGGCTGATCCCGACCGTGGTGCGCAGCAGGATCCGGCGCCGCGCCGGAAGCGGCGTGCCGCGCTTGATCAGCCACTCCACCTCGTTGCCGTCCAGGCCCACGCCGATGGAGTGGGTGAGCGGCGGCTGGGTGTCGACCACTCCGACCGTGTAGGTGAGCTCGTCGGGCGTCACCTCGCGGGCGGCGCCGGTCGCGTCGGTGAGCTCGATGCGGAAGGTGTTGGCGCGGCCCCGCTCGGCCCACAGCGTCGTGACGAACGCGCCGTCCGGCGACAGCTCGATCCTGCCGCTGCGCCACACCGGCTTGGCCTCGGGGTTGACGAACTCGATCGACAGCCCGGCGGTGGGGCCGCCGGTCACCCTGCCGCCGACGAACGGCTCGGTGTCGGGGCCGACCGGGCGGTACTCCAGCTCGACGGCGTAGTGGCCGGCGGGCGGCGGCGCGGCCGGGACGGTGTCCTCCAGCCGCTGCGTGCCCGCGAAGATCGCCGCGCCGCGCGCCACCGCCGTGATCGGGTCCTGGCTGTGGTCCAGGGCGATGCCCAGGCCCTCGGCGGGGTCGGCGAGGCGCTCGCGCAGGTACGGCGACAGCGTCGGCCCGCCCACCAGCAGCACCTTCTCGATGTCGCCGGGGCCCAGCCCGCTCTCGGCCAGCGCCTTGCGGCACAGGTTGACCGACCGGACGATGAACGGCTCGGCCAGCCGCTCGACGTCGGCGCGCGTCAGGTCGACGTCGATCTCGTAGGTGCGGCCGTCGGCGTCCTTGAGCTCGTCGAAGATGTTCACCGAGTCGGCCTGCGACAGCCGGATCTTGGCGGCCTCGGCGGCCAGCTTGAGCTTGTTGACCGCGCCCAGCCAGCGCGGCTCGCCGCGGCCGAGGTCGGTCAGCCCGTGCTCGCGCGCCACCGCCGGGATCAGCAGCTCCTCGACGATCGCCCAGTCGATGAGCTTGCCGCCCAGGAAGTTGTCGCCCCGGTGGTTGACGACGGTGAACTCGCCGTCCCGCACGTTGATCACGGCGGCGTCGAAGGTGCCGCCGCCCAGGTCGTACACCAGCCAGAACACGTTGTCGGCGGCGGACTGGAACCCGTAGGCCAGCGCGGCGGCGGTGGGCTCCTGCAGGAGCGGGGCGTGCGAGAGCCCGGCCAGCGCGGCCGCGCGGCGGGTGGCGTCGCAGGCGCTCAGGTCGAACGCCGCCGGCACGGTGATGACGGCGGCGGAGATGTCCTCGCCGGTGCGCTGCGCCACGTCCCGCTTGAGCGATTTGAGGACCTCGGCCGACATCTCCTCCGGCGACAGCGTCCGCCCGCTGGCCTCGAACAGCTTGTCCTGGCCGGTGGTGCCCATCCGCAGCTTGAACTCGACGCAGGTGTTGGCGACGTCCTGCTCGCTGCGCTTGCGGGCGATGTCGCCGACGTACAGCCGGTCGCGGCGGTCGATCATCACCGCGGAGGGGGTGGTGTCGGCGTTGTCGTTGTTCTTGACGATCTCGGCGTCGACGCCGTTCAGCCGGGCGATGGCGCTGTTGGTGGTGCCGAGGTCGATGCCGAAGTCGATGGTGGTCCTGGTCATCGGCGGTGCGGTTCCTTACGGTCCGGGGGTCGGCTGGTCGGAGGGGACGGGGGTGCCGACGATCACCTCGCCCCGCTGGACGACGCGGTCGTGCAGGTAGACGCTGGGCCGGACGGTCTCCACCACCTGCTCGCGGGACAGGCCCGGCGTCGGCTGGAAGGCCACCACGGTCAGCGCCAGCCCGGAGTCGAACGGGGCGTTCAGATGGTCCTGGACCTGCACGCCGGCCTCGGCGAGGGCGTCCCACGCCGACTCCAGATGCCGGACGACGGCCCGCGGCGGCTCCACCGGCGACTCGGCGAGCTTGCCGCGCAGCCGCCAGATGCTGGTCGCCACGTCGGCCGCCGCGCGTCCCGGCAGGCCGGGCGCCGTTTCGGACACCGTTTCGGACGCCGTTTCGTGGTCCGATTCCGGTTTTTGTGCTGCGGTGGCGGTCTGCTGTCCGGTGTCGGGTTGCGTGTCGGCTTCGGCGGCGGGTTCGGGAGCGGGTTCGGCGGCGGGTTCGGCGTCGTCTTTCCCGGCCGCCGGCGGGTTTTCCGGCCGGTTTTGTCCGGGGCCGGCGGGCGGTACGGCGCCGGCGTCGCGGGACGCGGACAGATCGGCGAGGACGGCCAGTGCGTCCGCGGGCCACGCGCTCGCCCGGATCCGGAATTCTCTGGGCTGCCGCCACTGCCGGAGCACGGCTCCGGCGTCGGCCACCACGCGCCCCGCCCGCATTTTCCCGCGTTCCCCCAGTTCAGATGCACCGCGACGGAAGGCGATTGTCGCAGTCGCCGGCGGGGGAAGTCCAGAGCGAATATCGGCCCCCGGCCACGCCGCCATTGCGCGGCGCAATGAATGGCCTGGTAAAGGGGGTGGTGATTGCGCGATTCGGCGGCCGTGCGGTGCCGCGAATTGCTCTTCCCGGGCCGGTGTCCACGTCGTCCGGCCTCCGTTCGGACACCGTTCCGCAACCGTTCCGCAACCGTTCCGCGGCCGGTCAGGGCTCCTTTCCGGCGGCGCGGGCGTGCAGCGCCGGCTTGTCGATCTTGCCGTTGGGGTTGACCGGCAGCGCGTCCAGCAGCACCACCCGGCGCGGCACCTTGTAGTTGGACATGTTGGCGCGGGCCCAGGCGATGATCTCCGCGGGGTCCGGGGACGTCCCCGGCGGCGGCACCACGTAGGCCCAGCCGACCTCGCCCTGCCGCTCGTCCGGCACCCCGATCACCGCGGCCTGCGCGACGAGCGGGCAGCGCAGCAGCAGGCCCTCGATCTCGGCGGGGTAGGCGTTGAACCCGGAGACGATGAACATCTCCTTCTTGCGGTCGACGATCGCCACGTTGCCCGCCTCGTCCAGCGTGCCGATGTCGCCGGTGTGCAGCCAGCCGTCGGCGTCGACCGCCTCGGCCGTACGGGCCGGATCGTCCCAGTAGCCGCGCATCACGCCGTAGCCGCCGACCAGGATCTCGCCGCGCTCGCCGGGCGGCAGGTCCTTGCCGTCGTCGTCGACGATCCGCACGCTCACCCCGGGCACGGGGCGTCCGGTGGAGCCCGCGATCACCTCGACCGGGTCCTCGGGCCGGGTCATCGACACCACGGTGCCCTCCATCAGCCCGTACGCGTTGATCATGCGTTCCAGGCCGACCCGGTCGACCAGGCGGCGGATCAGCTCGGGCGGCACGGCCGCCGCCCCGCAGATCGCCACCCGCAGCGACGAGACGTCCCGTCCCGGCAGCTCGTCCAGGATCTTGAAGAACATGGGCGGGGCGCCGGCCAGGACGCTGACGCGGTTGCGCTCGATCAGGTCCATCAGCTCGTCCGGCCGGAACACCGCGATCGGCATCATGGTGGCGCGGCGCAGCACGCAGGCCAGCAGCCCGGCGTTGATGCCGAAGCCGTGCGAGAACGGGGCGATGACCGGGTACCGGTCGCCCTCGCGCAGCGTGACGATCTCGGCCCAGTCCCAGTAGCCGCGCAGCAGCTGCTCGTGGTGCAGCATGACGCCCTTGGGCGCGCCGGTGGTGCCGGACGTGGCCATGATCTCGGCGAGGTCGTCCGGGCCGACGGCGGCGGCCCGCTCCTCGGCCGCCTCCACCGGCACCGACGAGCCGTCCGCGAGGAACTCCCGCCACGCCGCCACGCCGGGACGGGCGGGGGCGCCGCCCGGCGGCAGGACGACCACGTGGGCGAGGTCGGGCAGGTCGCGGTAGGGACGGCCGTCCGCCGGCTCCCCGGCGACGCCGGCCAGCATGCCGAGCTGGGAGACGTCCATGAAACCCTCGGCGACCAGCAGCACCCTGGCGCCCGCCTTGCGGAGCATCTCGCCCGCCTCGATGCCCCGGAACCGCGTCGACAGCGGCGCGATGATCGCCCCGGCGTCCCAGATCCCGTACGCGGCGACCACCCAGTCGGGGGTGTTGGGCGCCCACACCGCCACCCGGTCGCCGGGGGAGACGCCCAGCGCGATCAGGCCCCGCGCCACCGCGCGGGCGCGTTCGGCCAGCTCCGACAGCGTCAGGGAGACGTCCCCGGCGCGTACCACCTCCACGTCCCCGTGCCGGGCGGCCTGGTCCCGCAGCATCCGCGGGATCGTTCCCCAGGCGGGTACCGGTTCCAACTGCATCGCGCCTCCTCCGGAGAGAGGACCCCTCCGCCCCGCGGCGGGTCGCGGCCGTGGGGCGGAGGAGAACGGGGGGTGGACCGCCTAGGAGAGCTGCGCGCGGTCCCGGCCGAGGTGGTGGCCGCGCAGGTCGGTGACGGTGCCGGGCCGCCGCTCCTCGGCGACCTCCTCCTCGACCACGACGTCCACGGTGACCGGGGTCAGCGCGTACAGGGCCTGCGCGATCCGCTTCTTCCACATCGGGTTGGCGACGAGGGTGTCGCGGTTGAACGTCACGTGCAGGGCGGCGGCGTCGAGCGTGCCGTCCCGGCTGATCCGCAGGTCCCACCGGCTGACCCCGTCGATCCGCGCCAGCGCGGCCGCGATCTTGGGCACGGACAACCAGCGGCCGCGGACCAGCACGTGCTCGCCGACCGTGTGCGCGGGCGCGGGCACGCCCTGCTCGCCGCCCGCCAGCCGCACCGCGTGGCCGGTGCGCAGCGTCGCCGCGCCGAGCGTGGCGTGCCAGGACGGTGTGACGACCAGCTCCGCGGCGCCCTCGCCGTAGGGGGCGTCCAGGAGCACGTCCTTGTCCGGCGGCGCCAGCCCCAGCAGGCCGTCGCGGACGGGGGAGAGCGTGGGGGCGGACGGCGCGCGCTGCGCCAGCGGCACCCCGAAGAACGGGTCGGCGTACAGCTCCCGCACCGAGGCGTCGAACTCGTCGGCGAGCTGCGCGCCGGCGTTGGCGGACGGGATCTCGCCCACCAGCAGGATGTGCCGCAGCTCCAGGTCCAGCGGGTCGAGCAGGAACTCCAGGTGCAGCCGCGCGAGGAAGTCCATGGCGCCGGTCGGGGTGGCGACCAGGGCGGTGGCGCCGACGCTCTCCAGCGCGGTGTGCAGGCGCATCCGCCCGCGCGGCCCGACGGACGCGGCGGCCCCCGCGACCCGCGCGGCGGCCTCGGCGATCAGCGCCCCGGCCGGTTCGCCGTCGTTGTTGAGCGCGACGACGACGCGGTCGTCCGCGCCGACGCCCGCCGCCGCCAGGGTCTGCGCGGCAAGGTCCAGCGCGGCGGCGCGGTCGCCGGCGCCCAGCGGGACGACCAGTTCGCCTTCCGGGGAGACCGACAGCAGCCCGGCGGCGGACCGTCCGGCCGGGAAGGTGCTGCGGGTGGGCCAGCTCACTGCGCCTCCTGCGGGACGACCTCGCGCATGAACAGCTTCATCGAGTTGCAGACGTGCTCGTGGGCCAGGCCGCCGACCTGGGCCTGGAGGATGAGGTCGGTGGCGCCCGCCGCCCGGATGCGCTCGACGGCCCGGCGCGAGCCCTCGACGTCGTCGATGACGACCATGGTCTCCTCGCGCAGGACCGCCATGGCCTCGTCGGGCGGCATGCCCGCGGCCTGCTGGCCGAGCACCCGGTGGGTGGCGTGCCGGGCGTCGGTGTAGTCGGGCGGGGCGACGAGGTTGACCTGGCGGCGCAGGTACCACAGGACGGGGTCGGCGGCGGTGTCCACGGCCTCCTGCTGGCTGGGCGCGACGTACCAGGGGATCATGAGCGCGACGCGGCGGGTGGCGGGGTCGAAACCGTGCTCGGCCAGGCACTGCTTGTACTTGGCGATGTCGTCGGCCACGTCGCTCAGGCCCTTGAGCATCGTCATGCCGAGCAGGTTGTAGCCCTTGCGCGCGGCGGCCAGGTAGCCGTCCAGCGAGGTGGAGGCCACCCACACCGGCGGATGCGGCTCCTGCGCCGGCCGCGGGTACACCGAGACGCCCGGGATCTCGAAGTACTCGCCGGACCGGGTGACCGGCTGCCCGTCGGCGTTCCAGATCTCCAGGACGGCCTCCAGCGACTCCTCCCAGATCCGCCGGGACTGCTCGAACGGCCGCTGGAACGCCTGGTACTCCAGGGGGGAGGCGCCGCGTCCGGTGCCGAACTCCACCCGGCCGCCGCTGATCACGTCCAGCGTGGCCACCCGCTCGGCGGTGCGGATCGGCGACTGGAACGGCAGCAGCACCACGCCGAGGCCGAGCCGGATGCGCTCGGTGCGCTGGGAGATCCCGGCCAGCACCAGGTCGGGCGCGGAGGAGTGGGAGAACCCCCGGGTGAAGTGGTGCTCGACGAACCAGGCGGTGTCGAAGCCGAGGCCGTCGGCCAGCACCACCTGGTCCATGACGTTCTCGAACGCGCGCCGTTCGACCTCGCGGGAACGCCCGCGCACCTCAAGTTCGTAGCCAAGGCTGACCCGTAGGGACGTCATCGAGCCTCCGGTGATGATGCTCTGCTCGCCAGGTGACCAAGCGTTTAACCAAGCGCTCGCTTGGGAGATTAGCAGCAGGGCACCATCGCAACAAGGCGCGAAGGCGAAGGAGGAGGGGGCTGAAGGCGTGCTGGAGGGGCTCAGCCGTTGCGGGGCTCGGCGCCGCGCATGCCCGGCGGGACCGAGTAGGGCAGCAGCAGCACGACCGACGAGCAGCCCCGCAGCAGCGCGTCGCCGAGCGCGGCCAGCCGCCGCCGGGTGCCCTCCGACAGGCGCGGCCCCTCGTGCAGGACGACCCACGCCAGCCACCCGACCGCCACCACGCCCCAGTACGACACCAGCCGGTAGAGGCCCACGGCCGCGCCGGCGGGGATCAGTGCGGCACCGAACGCCACCAGCGCCCCGGCCATGCTGCTCTCGATCGCGCCCAGCCCGCCCGGCAGGACCGGCAGCACGCTGCCCGCCGCCTGCGCGGCGAAGTAGGCCAGCACCACCGCCTGCGGGGCGAGTTCCACGCCCACCGCCAGGGCCGCCGCGTGCAGGGCCACGATGTCGAACACCCAGTTCAGCATGGCCAGCACGACCAGCGCCGCCCAGTCGCGCCGGGACGGGCGCAGCACCTGGCGCCCCTCCCACAGTCGTTCGACGTAGGGGGCGATCCGGCGATGCCCGACCACCCGGCGGACGCACCGGCGGCCGAACGCCACGATTCGGGCGCGCACGCCCGCCCGCAGCGCGGCCACCGCCACCGCGCCGGCCAGGACCGCGGCCGCGCCCAGCGCCAGCAGCACCGGCGTCCGGGCGCGCGGATCGGCGATCAGAGCCGCCAGGCCGATGACCGTGTACGCGGTCGTGGTGATGACCCCGCCCAGCAGGATCACCGCAGTGGCCAGCCGCGCCGAGGCGCCGCTGCGCCGGAACTGCCGGAAGGTGTAGACGACGCTCAGCGCGGGCCCCGCGGGCAGCGTGGTCGACAGCGCGTTGCCCGCGTAGGTGACGGCGAACGCCCGGCGCAGCGAGATCCGCAGCCCGCCGATGCGGAGCAGCCGCCGCTGCAGCCGCGCGAACGCGCCCATCGACCCCGCCGCCGCCAGCACGGCCACGGCCAGCCAGCCGGGCTCGGCCCGGCGCGCCGCGCCCCACATGGCGCCGAAGTCGGGTAGGCGATCACGGAACGCCGCCAGCGCGCCCACGGTCAGGGCCAGCACGCCCAGCTGCACCCAGATCCCGCGCCGCCGCGACGACGGCTCCGGCGCGACCGGCGCGCTCTCCCGCGCGGCGGGAGCCGGCGCGGTGACGACGTCGCCCATGACCCGCTCCCCTCCGCGAAGGCCCACACCGCCGTGACTGCGGCAACCGCTTCGACGCCGACAGCATTCCCGTTGAAGGCAGACGAAATCCGGATATTTGATCTCCACCCCGTGCCGTCGGACGCGGCGGTTACCCTCCGGCCATGGCGATAGCAGCGGTGATCTTCGATTGGGGCGGGACCCTCACCCCCTGGCACAACGTCGAGCCGGCCGACATCTGGCGGCGGATCTGCGCCGCCCACCTGCCGCCCGAGCGGGCCGAGCGCGCGGCCGCCGCGCTCGCCGAGGCCGAACTGCGGCTGTGGCGGCGCGGCGAGGACGAGCACCGCAGCGCCACCCTGGCCGAGGTGTTCGCCCTGGCCGGGCTGGAGGCCACCGAGGCCCTGCTCGGCACCCTCTTCGACGTCTGGACGCCGCACACCCGCACCGATCCCGACGTGCCCGCCGTCCTGGCCGCCCTGCGCGAGCGCGGCATCAAGGTCGGGGTGCTGTCCAACACGATGTGGTCACGCGACCTGCACTCCCACATCAACGCGTGGCACTCCTGACCCCGGGGATCCGTACGCCCATGCCGTGTGTGTGGGGGGGAGAGACCACGGCGGCCGGTGCGCCCGGCCGCCGTGCGGGTGTTATCGCGAGCCGTCCGAGCGCGCGGCGTCCGCCTTGGGGGCGGGCAGGGCCTTGGGCCCCGCGGGAAGGCTGCGCCTCTCCTCGCCCGCCCGGCCCTCCAGCGCGGGCACGTCGTCCGGGCCTTCGACGGCGAGGTCCGGGAGATGGCGCGCGGCGGCGGCCAGCAGCTCCTGGACGCGGGCGGTCAGGCTGGCCAGGTTGGCGCGGGCGACGTAGGCCTCCTCCTTGGCGCGGTGCGCCTGGCGCCGGGCCTCGTCGCGCTCGGCCGCGAGCTGGTCGATGCGCGCCCGGTACACGGCGCGCAGCTCCTCCAGGCTCGCGGCGAGGGTCTCGCGATGATCAATAACGGTCATACCGGTCAAGCTCCCCCGATCTCCCCAGTACTCCTGCAATCCGGGTGAACGATCACTCGGGGCGAAACTGTTCCCGAAGGTCGCCGCGGCAATCCGAGTCGTTCAGCCGGGCTCGGCGCCCGGCCGCTGCCTGGGCGTCAGGGCAGACGGCGGCAGGCCCGGGAACGCCGCGCCGTTCGCCCGCGGCAGGCCGGCGCCGTTCCGCCAGCGCACCGAACGGGCCACCGCCTCCTGCATCGCCCGGGCCGCCAGCGTGCGCAGCGCGGCCTCCGGCGCACCGGCCAGCCCCGCGTACGCGGTCACCACGCCGTCCTCCAGCGCGGCGGCCAGCTCGGCGGCGGTACGCGCCGAGGTGACCCGCACGGGCAGGCGGTAGGCGGGCGCGGCCGCCACCGGACGGGCGCCGCGCTGGGAGATCCGCGCCATCAGCCGGTCGCGCTGCAGCCGGTGGGCGTCCCAGTGGGCCGTGGCCGACCGGCGCAGCGCGCCGCGCAGCCGGGCGCCCACCACCCCGTAGCCGTACACGGCGGCGTGCTCGGCCTTCAGCGCCTCCTGCAGGGCGTCCACCGAACGGCTCACGCGGACCCCGCCAATGCCGCGGCGTGCCCGGCCTCGCAGGCGCCGATGCTGGCCAGAAGCTGGGCCAGCCCCGGGCCCGCACGGCCCACCTCGGCCGCCCGGGCGGCCGCGGCTCGGCTCTCGGCCTGGCGCAGCGCGGCCAGCGCGCCGGACGGGTCGCCGGGGACGCGCTGCGCCACGGGCGAGGGAGCCGGCGCCGAGCTCGCGAGCCGGCCGGATCCGGGCACGTAGTGGCGGCGCAGCACGGCCAGATGCTCGCGATGGTGGGCCAGGGCGGGGTCGATCCGTGGCGCCAGGTCCGCGTGGGCGCCGCGCGCCGCCTCGTACAACGCGATCAGATCCTGCTCGGCCGCGATCGCGCCGACCAGGATCGTCAGCTCGGGATCGAGCGCGGGGGGCGCGGCGGGCTCGCGGCCGCAGCCGCCCAGCGCGGGAAGGGCGATCCCGGCGGTGCCCCCCAGCACCGCCCGCCGGGACACCGTGCTGGCCTCGGGCAAACGTGTCTCCCAGACCTCGTGGGGGACGACCCCCGGGATGGTGTGGCGAGGACGGGCCGCGACGAGTCTTCTGCTCATCAGGCCAGCTCAAGCATTCCATATCCGGCGCGCCGGTGACCTGTCCGAAAGAGCGCTGAGGTGTCCGGCTGTCGATAGTCTTGAGTTGTCAACGGACACGCCGCGGTTTCAGAACGACAAACTGGAGGTCCCATGGGCGTGGAGTCCGGCCCCAACGCTCAGCGGGGCCGCGCCGGCGTCTCGTGCGCGCGTGGAGGACGGTCATGAGCGGGCCGAGCCGTGAGGAGGCCGTGGCGCAGCTGACCCGGGTGCTCGGGCCGGCGGTGGCGGACGCGGGATTCGACCTGGAGGAGGTCGACGTGCGGCCCGCCGGGCGGCGCCGGCTGGTGCGCATCGTGGTGGACGCCGACGGCGGGGTCAGCCTGGACGACGTGGCCGAGCTGAGCCGGCGCGCCTCCGACCTGCTGGATGAGAACGACGTGATGGGCACCGCGCCCTATGTGCTGGAGGTCACCTCGCCCGGCGTCGACCGTCCGCTCACCGAGCCGCGGCACTGGCGGCGCGCCAGCGGGCGGCTGGTGGTGGCGCCGCTGACCGCGGGCGGCCAGATCGAGGGCCGGGTGGTGTCCGCTGACGACGAGGCGGTCGTCATCGACGTCGTCACCTCCCAGGAGCCGGACGGCGCGGGAGGGTCGTCCCCCGCCAAGGGGCGTTCCTCCGCGAAGGGCACCGGCAGGCGGGGCAAGGGGTCTGGGGGTGGGCCCGTGTCCGGCGGGGTGACCAGGCGCCGTTTCGACTTCCAGGAGCTGGGGCGCGGCCGGGTGCAGGTGGAGTTCCGGCGGGCGGACGACGACGCCGGGGACGGCGCGTCCGAACCCGAAGGGCCGGCGGGTGCGGGGGATCGTTCCCCCGCGGGCAGGAAAGCCCCCCGCGGCTCCGCCGACGAGGCCGAGGAAACGCGTTCGCCGGCCGAGCCGGACTAGAGGGGGGAGCCTCGTGGACATCGACATGACCGCACTGCGCAGTCTGGAGAGCGAGAAGGACATCTCGCTCGACGTGGCCGTCAAGGCCATCGAAGACGCCCTGCTGATCGCCTACCACCGCACCGAGGGGGCCGCGCCCAAGGCCCGGGTGGAGCTCGACCGGCAGACCGGGCACGTCACGGTCTGGGCGACCGAGACCGACGAAGAAGGAAACGCCGTCCGGGAATACGACGACACCCCGACCGGTTTCGGACGTATAGCGGCGACGACCGCCAAGCAGGTCATCCTGCAGCGGTTGCGCGACGCCGAGGACGAGCTGACGTTCGGCGAGTACGTCGGTCGCGAGGGCGACATCGTCTCCGGCATCATCCAGCAGGGCAAGGACCCCCGCAACGTCCTGGTCGACCTCGGCAAGATCGAGGCGATCCTGCCCCCGCAGGAGCAGGTGCCGGGCGAGTCCTACGACCACGGCGAGCGGATCCGCGCCTACGTGGTGCAGGTCCGCAAGGGCCATCGCGGCCCGTCGGTGCAGCTGTCGCGCACCCACCCCAACCTGGTGCGCAAGCTGTTCGCCCTGGAGGTGCCCGAGATCGCCGACGGCACCGTGGAGATCGCGGCGATCGCCCGGGAGGCCGGCCACCGCACCAAGATCGCGGTGCGGTCGCGCAAGCCCGGGGTGAACGCCAAGGGGGCGTGCATCGGCCCGCTCGGCAGCCGCGTCCGCAACGTCATGCACGAGCTGCACGGCGAGAAGATCGATATCGTGGACTGGTCGGAGGACCCGGCCGAGTTCGTGGGCAACGCGCTGTCCCCGGCGCGGGTGTCGGCCGTGGAGGTGGTGGACGAGGGCGGCCGGGTGGCCCGGGTGATCGTCCCCGACTACCAGCTCTCGCTGGCCATCGGCAAGGAGGGGCAGAACGCCCGGCTGGCGGCCCGGCTCACCGGCTGGCGGATCGACATCCGCTCCGACACCGAGCAGGGCGGCGCCGAGCGGTCCGGGGCCGAACGACCCGGGGCCGGGGCCGAGCAGCCCGAGCGGTCCGGAACGGAGCGTTCCGGTGCCGCGGCGCAGGCCGGAGGCACCGGCGAAGCCCCGGGGACACAAGCCCCGAAGGCGGCCGGAACCGGCGAATCAGGATCGACTACATCAGGAGAGCATGCGACAGGTCCCGCCGACGCCTCGGCGCGGTAGACTCGTGTCACGCGAGCGGGCGGCTCCACTGCGTACGTGTGTGGGCTGCCGGGTTCGCACGGCCAAGTCCGAGTTGCTGCGCCTCGTGGCGGTCGAGGGCGTGATCGTCCCCGATCCTCGTGGGCGGATGCCGGGCCGGGGCGCACATCTGCACCCCGATCCCGGATGTCTCGAGCTCGCAGAGCGGCGTCGGGCGTTCCCCCGGGCTTTCCGCCTGGCGGGGCCGCTCGACACCTCCGCGCTGCGAGCGCGGCTTGCGGCGCGGGACGCGCGGCAGCAGGATGGCCAACGGTAAGCGACGTCTAGTCGGAAGCAGGTCGAGATTGCTATGAGCGCTCGATGAGCACGCCGCGATGAGTACGGCAAGGTAACGACGGTCCGGAGGCCGCACCCCCGGACCGAGTAGGGAGTGCAGTGGCGAAGGTCCGGGTTTACGAACTCGCCAAGGAGTTCGGTGTAGAGAGCAAGGTCGTCATGGCCAAGCTCCGTGAAATGGGCGAGTTCGTCCGTTCGGCGTCCTCCACGATCGAGGCGCCGGTCGTACGCAGGCTCACAGAAGCCTTCTCAGACAACGCGTCCGGCAAGAACGCGTCCAAGCAGGGCGACCGCAGGGTCGCCCCGCGCAGGCCCTCGGCGCCCGACGCGCCGCGGCCCAACGCGCCCCGCCCGGGTCCCCCCGGCGCGCAGGGCGCTCGTCCCGCGCCGCCGCGTCCGGCGGCGCCCACGCCGCGTCCGCCCGCGCCCAAGCCGGGCCCGGCGGCCGGCCCTCGTCCCGGTCCGCGTCCCCCGGTGCCGCCCGCGCCGGGCCAGCGCCAGCCGGGCCAGCAACAGCAGCCCGCCCCGCAGCAGCCCGCCGGGCAGCAGCCCGCCGCGGCGCAGGGCGGTCCCGCGCCGACGCCGCGGGCGCCGAAGGCTCCCGGTGGCGCGCCCTCCGGCGGCGCCCCCAAGCCGGGTCCCCGGCCGCCCAAGCCGGGCCCGCGTCCCGGCCCCCGTCCGGGTGGCCGCGGCGCCCCGGGCGGTCCGCGTCCCGGTAACAACCCGTTCAGCTCGACCAACACCGGCATGGGCCAGGCGCCCAAGCCGGGTCCGCGTCCGGGCCCGCGTCCCGGCGGCGACCAGCGCGGCGGCGACCGTCCCGGCGGCCCGCGTCCGGGCGGCGGCGCGCGTCCCGGCGCGCCCGGCGCCGGCGGCCCGCGGCCGAGCCCGTCGAACATGCCGCCGCGTCCGGCCGGTCCGCGGCCGAGCCCGATGAACATGCCGTCGTCCCGGCCCGCCGGTGCCCCCGGACGCGCGGGCGGTCCCGCGCGCGGCGGTGGCGGCGGTCGTCCCGGCGGCGGTCGTCCCGGCGGCGGCGGCGGTGGCGGCCGTCCGGGCGGTGGCGGCGGCGGCTTCGGCGGCCCGCGCACCGGTGCCGGCGGCCGTCCCGGCGGTGGCGGCGGCTTCGGCGGTCCCCGTCCGGGTGGCGGCGGCCGCGGTCGCGGCGGCACGCAGGGCGCCTTCGGGCGTCCCGGCGGGCGTCCGGCCCGGGGCCGCAAGTCCAAGCGGCAGCGGCGCCAGGAGTTCGTCGACAGCATGCAGGCGCCGGCGATCGGCGGCGTGCAGGCCCCGCGGGGCGGCGGCAGGACGATCCGCCTGCCGCAGGGCGCGTCGCTGACCGACTTCGCCGAGAAGATCGGTGCCAACCCGGCCTCGCTGGTGCAGATCATGCTGCACCTGGGCAAGATGGTCACCGCGACCCAGTCGGTCAACGAGGAGGACCTCAAGCTGCTGGGCATCGAGCTGGACTTCGACGTCCAGATCGTCAGCCCGGAGGACGAGGACCGCGAGCTGCTGGAGTCGTTCGACATCGAGTTCGGCGAGGACGAGGGCGGCGAGGACAACCTGCGCCCGCGTCCGCCGGTCGTGACCGTCATGGGTCACGTCGACCACGGTAAGACCAAGCTGCTGGACGCCATCCGGCACGCCAACGTCCAGGCGGGCGAGGCCGGCGGCATCAC
The DNA here is from genome assembly GCF_040642915.1 of Actinomadura sp. NPDC047616. Taxonomy (NCBI): domain Bacteria; kingdom Bacillati; phylum Actinomycetota; class Actinomycetes; order Streptosporangiales; family Thermomonosporaceae; genus Actinomadura; species Actinomadura sp. NPDC047616. Next base: position 245,235 of record NZ_JBEYTB010000003.1, on the reverse strand, counting down.
CCAGCACATCGGCGCCTACCAGGTCGAGACCGAGGTCGACGGCGAAGAGCGCAAGATCACCTTCATCGACACCCCGGGTCACGAGGCCTTCACCGCCATGCGTGCCCGCGGCGCCGACACCACCGACCTGGTGGTGCTGGTGGTCGCCGCCGACGACGGCGTCAAGCCGCAGACCACCGAGGCGATCGACCACGCCACCGCGGCGGGGGTGCCGATCGTGGTCGCGGTCAACAAGGTCGACGTCGAGGGCGCCGACCCGCAGCGGGTGCGCGCCCAGCTGACCGAGTACGGCCTGGTCGCCGAGGAGTTCGGCGGGCAGACCCTGTTCGTGGACGTGTCGGCCAAGCAGCGCACCAACATCGACGGGCTGCTCGAGGCGATCATCCTGACCGCCGACGCCGAGCTCGACCTGAAGGCGAACCCGGACATGCCCGCCCAGGGGTCGGCCATCGAGGCCCACCTCGACCGCGGCCGGGGCGCCGTGGCGACCGTGCTGGTGCAGCGCGGCACGCTGAAGGTCGGCGACTCGATCGTCTGCGGCGTGGCGCACGGCCGCGTGCGGGCGATGCTCGACGAGAACGGCAAGAACGTCGAGGAGGCGCCGCCGTCGCGTCCGGTGCAGGTGCTCGGCCTGACCGCCGTGCCCAGCGCGGGCGACAGCTTCCTGGTCGTCGACGACGACCGGGTCGCCCGGCAGATCGCCGACAAGCGCGAGGCGCGCAAGCGCAACGCCGAGCTGATGCGCACCCGCCGCAGCATGTCCCTGGAGGACTTCATCAAGCAGGGCGAGCGGCAGGAACTGCTGCTCATCCTCAAGGGCGACGTGTCCGGCTCGGTGGAGGCCCTGGAGGACTCGCTGCTGAAGATCGACGTCGGCGAGGAGGTCACCCTGCGGGTGATCCGCCGCGGTGTCGGCGCGATCACGCAGGACGACGTCAACCTGTCGCTGGCCTCCGACGGCGCGGTGATCATCGGCTTCAACGTGCGGGCCGAGCGCAACGCGCAGGAGATCGCCGACCGCGAGGGCGTGGACATCCGCTACTACTCGGTCATCTACCAGGCGATCGAGGAGGTCGAGGCGGCCCTCAAGGGCATGCTGAAGCCGGAGTTCGAGGAGGTCCAGCTCGGCACCGCGGAGATCCGCGAGATCTTCAAGGTGCCGCGGATCGGCAACGTGGCCGGTTCGATGGTCACCTCGGGTGTCATCCAGCGCAACGCCAAGGCGCGGCTGGTCCGCGACGGCGTCGTGGTGGCCGACAACCTCACCGTGTCGTCGCTGCGCAGGTTCAAGGAGGACGCGACCGAGGTCCGCGAGGGCTTCGAGTGCGGTATCGGCGTCGGCTACAACGACATCAAGCTCGGTGACGTCATCGAGTGCTTCGAGATGCGCGAGAAGCCGCGCGACTGACACTCGCGACCGAACCGACCGAACCGAGTCGCGCGAGCGAGGACGGGCCGCGGGCCGTGGCGACACGGCCCGCGGTCCTGTTCCCGAAAACCGCGTGACAGGACGCCGGGTGGATCTTCTACCCTTGCGTCATGACGGCCGCCGGGCCCCCGACCGGCAGCCGGGCCGCGTCGCCGTGACCGGTCCGGCACCGCCCGCGGGGAGGGCGCCGTCGCCCCCGGCCCGCTCCGGACGCAGCGTTCCCGCGGGGCGGCCTCCACACCCCGCACGCGCGCGGGGTCATATCGACTACCCGAGGTGACCGACCAGGTGTACGTGGGTGCGCTGACGCTGGATCTGCTGCTGGGCGACGTGCGTTCGCTGAAACAGAAGCGGTCGGTCGTGCGTCCGATCATCGCCGAGGTGAACCGGCGGTTCCCCGCGGTGGCCGTCGCCGAGACCGGCGCGCTCGATCTGCACCGGCGGGCGGAGATCGCGGTGGCGGTGGTGTCGGCCACGGCGGGCAACTGCTCGCAGGTGCTGGACGACTGCGAACGGCTCGTCGCGGGCCGTCCGGAGATCGAGCTGCTGTCGGCCAGACGGCGGCTGTTCAACGACGAAGACTGAGCGGGGGCGCGGGGGCGCGGTGCCGAGCCCCGCGGGCCGGGCGCGAGATCCCCGCGTCGCCCCGGCCCTGCCAGGACCATAGAAAAGGAGTGCGACCATGGCGGACGCAGCCCGGGCGCGCAAGCTCGCCGACCGCATCCAGCAGATCGTCGCCGAGATGCTGGAGCGGCGGATCAAGGACCCTCGGCTCGGCTTCGTGACCGTGACCGACACCCGCGTCACGGGCGATCTGCGCGACGCCACGGTCTACTACACCGTCTACGGCTCGGAGGGCGAGCGCAAGGAGACCGCCGCGGCGCTGGAGAGCGCCAAGGGCGTGATCCGGTCGGAGGTCGGCCGCAAGACCGGCATCCGGCACACGCCGAGCATCACCTTCGTCCCGGACGCCGTGATCGAGAACGCCGCGCACATCGACGACCTGCTCGCCAAGGCCCGCGCCAAGGACGCCGAGGTGGCCCAGGCCGCCCGGTCGGCCACACCGGCGGGGGATGCCAACCCCTACCGCACGGGTGAGGCCGATGAGGAGCCCGACGGCACAGACGGCGGGGACGGCGCGGCGGGACACTCGTCAGATGACTGAACCGGAGGGGCGCGCGAGGCGCTCGGCCCTACTCGGTGCGACCCCGCCGCACCTTCGCTGGGGCCCGCAGAGCCGGCCCGGGGAGACGACCGCGCAGGCCTCCCAGCCCGCGACGCCGCCCGAGCCCGGTCTGCCCGCCATGCCGTGGGAGGGCTGGATCGCCGCCGCGCGGGGCGGTGCCGGTCTGCCCGAGGGCGCCGAGACCTGGTCCGAGGTCGAGGCCCTGGGGCCGTGGGAGGGGCCGTACGCCGAGGTGATCCGGTGCGCCGCCGGGCGCCGGTGCGGCCCCGGGGCCGAGCGTCGCGCCGCCGCGCCGTGCGCGCGGTCGGGCGGCGGTGAACCCGGTCGCGGCGAGTCCGGCCGCGGCGACGCGCCGGCCCGCTGGTCCGGCCCCGACTGGGACCGCGCGGTCGAGCTGATCGGCAAGGCCGACGAGATCTGCCTGGCCTGCCATGTGACCCCCGACGGGGACGCGCTGGGCTCCATGCTGGCGCTGGCCCTGGCGCTGCGGTCCCTGGGCAAGCAGGTGCTGGCCTCGTTCGGCGAGCCGTTCACCGTCCCGTCGAGCCTGCGGTTCCTGCCCGGCCAGGACCTGCTGGTCGAACCGTGGCGGATGCCCGCCGCCCCGCAGCTGATGATCGCGCTGGACACCGCGGCGGTGGACCGGCTGGGGTCGCTGGCGTCGCGGGCGCGCACCGCCGCGACGCTGATCGTCTTGGACCACCACGCGGCCGGCGGCGGGTTCGGCCCCTGCGGGCACGAGCAGGTCCGGCTGGTCGACCCGGACGCGGCGGCCACCGCGATGCTGGTGGACGAGCTGATCCGCCTGCTGCGCGTCCCGCTCACCCGCGACATCGCCCTCGGCCTGTACGCGGGCCTGGCCAGCGACACCGGATCGTTCCGGTACCGGTGCACCACGCCCGCCGTGCACGCGATGGCGGCGCGGCTGCTGGAGGCGGGGGTGCGTCCCGACGAGGTGAGCCGCGAGCTGTGGGACCGCGCGTCGTTCGGCTACCTGCAGGTGCTGGCGGGCGCCCTGGGCCGGGCCCGGCTCGACCGCGACGCCGCTGGCGGCCTGGGCCTGCTGTGGACGGCGATCAGCCGGGCCGACCGCGCCGACCGCGGCGTCCCCTACGACCAGCTCGAAGGCGTCATCGACCAGCTTCGGCGGGCCGACGACGCCGAGGTCGCGGTGGTGTGCAAGCAGACCGACGAGGGCGACTGGTACGTCTCCACCCGGTCCCGGGGCCGGGTCGACGTGGGCGGCGCCTGCGGCGAGCTCGGCGGGGGCGGGCACCGCACCGCCGCGGCGTTCACCGCCACGGGCGAGCCCGCCGACACCATCGACCGGCTGCGCGCCGTGCTGCGCGGCCCCGGCGACCAGCGGACCCACGGGGGAGCAGGGTGAGCACCGGCGCACAGATCTCAGGGCTGGTCGTCGTCGACAAGCCCGCCGACTGGACCAGCCACGACGTGGTCGGCCGCATGCGGCGGCTGGCCGGCACCCGGCGGGTCGGGCACGCCGGCACCCTCGACCCGATGGCCACCGGCGTGCTGGTGGTCGGCGTGGGCGCGGCGACCCGGCTGCTGGGGCATCTGGCGCTGACGGAGAAGGGCTACGACGCCACGATCCGGCTCGGCCAGTCCACCAACACCGACGACGCCGAGGGCGAGATCACCGCCGTCGCGTCGGCCGCGGACGTGACCGACGAGGCGCTGCGCGCCGGGGTCGCGGCGCTGACCGGGCCGATCAGCCAGGTGCCGCCGCAGGTCAGCGCGATCAAGGTGGACGGGAAACGCGCCTACAAGATGGCCCGCGAGGGCAAGGAGGTGGCGCTGGCGGCCCGTCCGGTGACGGTGCACGCGTTCACCGTCACCGGCGTGCGCCGCCACGGTGACCTGGTGGACGTGGACGCGTCCATCACCTGCTCGTCCGGCACCTACATCCGGGCGCTGGCCCGCGATCTGGGCGCCGCGCTCGGCTGCGGCGGCCACCTGACCGCGCTGCGCCGCACCCGCGTCGGCCCCTACGACCTGGCCATGGCCCGCACGCTGGACCAGCTCGCCGAGAAGCTGGAGATCCTGCCGATGGCCGAGGCGGTGGCGGCCGCGTTCCCGCGCCGCGAGGTGTCGGCCGACGAGGCGCGCAAGGTCATGCACGGCGGGCGGCTGCCCGCGGCGGGCCTGGGGCCGGGGCCGGTCGGGGTGTTCGCGCCCGACGGGACGCTGCTGGCGCTGATGGAGGAGCAGGGCAGGGTGGCCAAGCCGCTGGCCGTCTTCGTCCCGTAGCGGGTCGCCCGGCCATTGTTGCCCCCGAGTAAACTCTTCGCGGTCCGGCGGGTGTCGTCGTCGTGAGGCGGCCCCCTCGGTCGTGTGGCGGGGCCGCGCATGGCAGTCTGTGATGCGACAGGAAAGACCGGGCAGGCAGGTTCCGACGCAGGGGAGTGCATGGTGCGGCGCTGGCATGGCCTCGACGAGGTTCCCGCCGACTGGGGCAGGTCGGTCGTCACCATCGGCGTGTTCGACGGCGTCCACCGCGGGCACCAGCGGATCGTCGGCCGGGCCGCCGAGCTGGCCCGCGCGCGCGGCCTGCGGTCGGTGGTGATCACCTTCGATCCGCATCCCGACGAGGTCGTCCGGCCGGGCACCCATCCGCCGCTGCTGGCGACCACCGGGCGCCGCATCGGACTGCTGGAGGGCCTCGGCACCGACGCGGTGGTCGTGGTGCCGTTCACGCTGGAGCTGTCGAAGGTGCCGCCGGACGAGTTCGTCCAGTCGGTGCTGGTCGACCGGCTGCACGCGGCGCACGTGATCGTCGGCGAGGACTTCCGGTTCGGCCACCGGGCCAAGGGCGACGTGGCGCTGCTGCAGGAGCTGGGCGAGAAGTACGACTTCACCGCCGAGGGCATGCCGCTGGTGGCCAACGGCGACACGATCTCCTCCAGCTACATCCGCTCCCGGCTGGACGCGGGCGACGTCGAGAGCGCCGCGCACGCGCTGGGCCGCCCGCACCGCGTGGAGGGCGTGGTGGTGCGCGGGCACATGCGGGGACGCGCGCTGGGGTTCCCCACCGCCAACCTGGAGACGCTGCCGCACACCGCGATCCCCCGCGACGGCGTCTACGCCGGGTGGCTGGTGTGCGACTCCGACCGCTACCCGGGCTTCCGCTGGCCCGCCGCGATCTCCATCGGCACCAACCCCACGTTCGAGGGCACCGGCGAGCGCACCGTCGAGGCGTACGCGCTCGACCGCGACGACCTGGACCTGTACGGCGAGCACATGGCCGTGGACTTCCAGGCCCGCCTGCGCGACACGCTGAAGTTCGACTCGGTCGAGTCGCTGATCGAGCAGATGCACCGGGACGTGGAGCGCACCCGCGAGATCACCGCCACCGCCCCGGACGCGAGTTAGGCCGGAGGGCGGCACCGGCCGGGACGCCGGCACGGGTCACGCGGCCCGCACGGGGCGAAGCCGGACGATCACCGTCCGTCGGGGACGGCGACCGGTGCACAAGCCGGGCATGGTACGGTGAAGAGTCGCCGGAACCATACCGGCCGGTGGGCTGCACCCTCATGCGGCTCGCCCCCTTATTCCTGAACGCATCATGCGGACCCGAGCGCCCGCCAGGGTGCGGGATCTGCGGATGACGATCTCATTGAAGGAGCCACGTGCCGCTCGACACCGCTACCAAGCAGAAGATCATCGCCGAGTACGCGACCGCTGAGGGTGACACCGGATCCCCGGAGGTCCAGGTCGCGCTGCTGACCAGGCGGATCAACGATCTGACCGAGCACCTCAAGGAGCACAAGCACGACCACCACAGCCGCCGCGGCCTGCTGCTGCTGGTCGGCCAGCGTCGCCGGCTCCTGAAGTACCTGCAGAACAAGGACATCAACCGCTACCGGCGGCTGATCGAGCGTCTCGGTCTGCGCCGCTAGGACGGTGGGGGAGCGGCTCGCTCGGGGCCGCTCCCTCCGACTTTTTCCGCCCGGCGGGAGTGAAACCGCCTCCGGCCGGATAACTGAACACAGAAAGAGCCTCGCGGACATCCCCCTGGTGCGGGCCGGTCCTCGGTAGTGGCTCCCGGATCATGCCTCCGCCGGAGACGGGTGGGGGACGCACGACTACGTGGGACGATCCGGGCGCTTCGATCGAAGACCGGCACAGCGCGACATCCACGGGAACCGGGCCGCGAGGGCGCACGAGAAACCAAGGAGATTCCCGTGACCGAGATTCCCGTGAGCCAGGGCGCGCGCATGGAAGGGGCGCACAGCTCCCAGGCCGTGATCGACAACGGACCGCTCGGCATCCGCGTCGTCCGGTTCGAGACCGGCCGGCTGGCCCGCCAGGCCGCCGGCTCGGCCGTCGCCTACCTCGACGACGAGACGATGGTGCTGTCGGCGACCACCGCGTCCAAGAAGCCCAAGGAGAACCTGGACTTCTTCCCGCTGACGGTGGACGTCGAGGAGCGGATGTACGCCGCCGGGCGCATCCCCGGCTCGTTCTTCCGCCGTGAGGGCCGGCCGTCCGAGGACGCCATCCTCACCTGCCGGCTGATCGACCGGCCGCTGCGCCCGTCGTTCGTCAAGGGGCTGCGCAACGAGATCCAGGTCGTGGCGACGATCCTGTCGCTGCACCCCGACCACCTGTACGACGTGGTGGCGATCAACGCCGCGTCGCTGTCCACCCAGCTGGCCGGGCTGCCGTTCTCGGGCCCGATCGGCGGCGTGCGCGTCGCGCTGATCGACGGCCGCTGGGTCGGCTTCCCCACCCACCCCGAGCTGGAGCGGGCCACCTTCGACATGGTGGTCGCCGGCCGGGTGCTGGAGGACGGCGACGTCGCGATCATGATGGTGGAGGCCGAGTCCACCCGCGACACCCTGGCCCTGGTGGCCGACGGCGCCGTGGCCCCCACCGAGGAGACGGTGGCCGAGGGCCTGGAGGCCGCCAAGCCGTTCATCGCCGCCCTGTGCAAGGCGCAGGCCGAGCTGGCCGCCAAGGCCGCCAAGCCGACCGCCGAGTACCCGCTGTTCCCCGACTACCAGGACGACGTGCTGGAGGCGGTCAACGCCACCGCGGCCGCCGAGCTGACCGAGGCGCTGACGATCGCCGACAAGCAGACCCGCGAGAACCGCCTGGACGAGATCAAGGCGTCCGCGCTGGAGAAGCTGGCCGCCGACTTCGAGGGCCGGGAGAAGGAGATCCCCGCGGCGTTCCGCGCCCTGACCAAGCGGCTGGTGCGCGAGCGCATCATCCGCGACGGGGTGCGCATCGACGGCCGCGGCGTCAAGGACATCCGCAGCCTGGCGGCCGAGGCGCACGTGATCCCGCGGGTGCACGGCTCGGCGCTGTTCGAGCGCGGCGAGACCCAGATCCTGGGTGTGACGACGCTGAACATGCTGCGCATGGAGCAGACGATCGACACGCTCAACCCCGATCGCACCAAGCGCTACATGCACCACTACAACTTCCCGCCGTACTCCACCGGTGAGACCGGCCGGGTCGGCTCGCCCAAGCGCCGCGAGATCGGGCACGGCGCGCTGGCCGAGCGGGCGCTGATCCCGGTGCTGCCGAGCCGCGAGGAGTTCCCCTACGCGATCCGGCAGGTGTCGGAGGCGGTCGGCTCCAACGGCTCCACCTCGATGGGCTCGGTGTGCGCGTCCACCATGTCGCTGCTGGACGCGGGCGTGCCGCTCAAGGCGATGGTGGCCGGCATCGCGATGGGCCTGATCCACGAGGGCGGCGAGTACGTCACGCTGACCGACATCCTCGGCGCCGAGGACGCCTTCGGCGACATGGACTTCAAGGTCGCCGGCACCCGTGACGTGATCACGGCGCTGCAGCTGGACACCAAGCTGGACGGCATCCCCGCCCAGGTGCTGGCCGCGGCGCTGCGCCAGGCCCGGGGCGCGCGGCTGGCGATCCTGGACGTGATGGCCGAGGCGATCGAGGCGCCCGCGGAGATGAGCCCGAACGCGCCGCGGATCATCACCATCAAGGTTCCGGTCGACAAGATCGGCGAGGTGATCGGCCCCAAGGGCAAGATGATCAACTCGATCCAGGACGACACCGGCGCCGACATCACCATCGAGGACGACGGGACGATCTACGTCGGCGCCACCGACGGCCCGTCCGCCGAGGCCGCGCGGCAGGCGATCAACGCGATCGCCAACCCGCACATGCCCGAGGTGGGCGAGCGGTACCTGGGCACGGTCGTCAAGACCACCGCCTTCGGCGCGTTCGTGTCGCTGCTGCCCGGCAAGGACGGCCTGCTGCACGTCTCGCAGATCCGCAAGCTGCACGGCGGCGCCCGGATCGAGAACGTCGAGGACGTCATCAAGGTCGGCGAGAAGATCCAGGTCGAGGTGACCGAGATCGACCAGCGCGGCAAGCTGTCGCTGGTGCCGGTGGACGTCGTCGAGCGCGAGACCGCCGAGCGCGAGCAGGCCGCGGCCGGTTCCGACGCCGGCGACGACGACGGTGACGGCGAGGTCGCCGTGGCCGAGACCGCCGAGCCGACCGAGGACGGCGGCGCCTCCGAGTCCGAGGGCGGCGAGCGCCGGCGTCCGCGCCGTCGCCGCACCCGCCGCAGCGGAGGCGACGACGCGGCCCAGCGCAACACCTGACCGTATGGGGGGCGACCCCCATACCCCCGTCAGTCGGTCAGGCGGTCCGCGCTCCGCTGGAGCCTCGCTGCGGTCGCCTGACCTCCCGACCGGCCTCCCCCTACTCTTGGGGTGGCCGGTCGGCCCGTTTCGACCCGGCGCGAGGCGCCGGATCGTCCGCCCCCGAGTGAATGCGAGCGACACGTGACCCTGGCGGCGAGGGCGCAGGAGCCCGGAACGACCCAGACCATCCACCCCGGCACCGACGGTTCCGGCCCGGTCAAGCGGACGGTGCTGCCCGGCGGGCTGCGCGTGGTGACCGAGTCGATGCCGACGGTGCGTTCGGCGGCGTTCGGCATCTGGGCGGGCGTCGGCTCCCGAGACGAGGCCCCCGCCGACGCGGGCGCCAGCCACTACCTGGAGCACGTGCTGTTCAAGGGCACCGCGCGCCGGTCCGCGCTGGAGATCTCCGCCGCGGTCGAAGCGGTCGGCGGCGACCTGAACGCCTTCACGTCCAAGGAGTACACCTGCTACTACGCGCGGGTGCTGGACTCCGACCTGCCGCTGGCCGCCGACGTGGTGTGCGACATGGTGGCGTCCTCGCTGAACCGGCCCGAGGACGTCGAGGCCGAGCGCGGCGTGATCCTCGAAGAGATCCACATGCGCGACGACGACCCCGGCGACCTGATCCACGACGAGTTCGCCGCCGCGCTGTACGGGGACGAGCCGCTGGGCCGTCCCATCCTGGGCACGGTCGAGTCGATCAACGCGCTGACCCGGGACCGCATCCACGGCTACTACCGCGAGCGCTACGTCCTGCCGAACCTGGTCGTGGCGGTGGCGGGCCGGGTCGACCACGACGAGGTCGTCCGGCTGGTGCGGGAGGCCTACGCCGACCGGCTGGCCGGCGACGAGCTGCCCAACCCGCCCCGGCTGGGCGGCGAGCCCGTCTCGGTGTCCCCGTCCGTCCGCGTGCTGGACAAGGACACCGAGCAGGCCCATCTGGTGCTCGGAGGCGCCGGCGTCGCCCGCGGCGACGACCGCCGGTTCGCGCTCGGGGTGCTGAACGCGGCGCTGGGCGGCGGGATGTCGTCGCGGCTGTTCCAGGAGGTCCGGGAGAAGCGCGGCCTGGCGTACTCGGTCTACAGCTACACCTCCCAGTACGCCGACAGCGGCGTCTTCGGCGTGTACGCGGGCTGCCAGCCCGGCAAGGTCGACGAGGTGCTGTCCATCTGCCGGGACGAGGTCGCGTCCGTGGCCGAGCGCGGACTGACCGAAGAGGAGCTGGCACGCGGCAAGGGGCAGCTGCGCGGCGGCATGGTGCTGGGCCTGGAGGACACCGGCTCGCGGATGAGCCGCATCGCCAAGAGCGAGCTGGTGTACGAGTCGCTGCTGGCCGTCGACGAGGTGCTGGCCCGCATCGACGCCGTCACCCTGGACGACGTGCGCGCGGTGGCCCGCGACGTGCTGGCCGGGCCGCAGGCCCTCACCGTCATCGGCCCGTTCGGCGACCGCGACTTTACCCTCTGACCTGCGGCTGGGATAGGCTCGGTCACCGGTCCGAACAGGAGGAGAACGTGATCAAAGTCGGGGTGCTGGGCGCGCGCGGACGCATGGGCGCCGAGGTGTGCCGGGCCGTGGAGGGCGCGGACGACATGGAGCTGGTGGCCGCCGTCGACCAGGACGACGTGCGCGACCCGCTCGCCGCCGCCGACGTCGCGGTCGACTTCACCCATCCCGACGCGGTCATGGACAACGTGCGGTGGTGCGTCGAGCACGGCCTGCACGTGGTGGTGGGCACCACCGGCTTCGACGCGTCCCGGCTGGACACCGTGCGGTCCTGGCTGGCGGCGCACGGCAAGGGCAACGTGCTCATCGCCCCCAACTTCGGCATCGGCGCCGTGCTGATGATGCACTTCGCGCAGAAGGCCGCCCCGTTCTTCGAGTCCGTCGAGATCATCGAGCTGCACCACCCGAACAAGGCGGACGCGCCGAGCGGTACCGCGCACCGCACCGCCGAGCTGGTCGCGGCGGCGCGCGGCGAGGCGGGCACGGGCCCCTCGCCGGACGCCACCACCGCCGAGCTCAAGGGCGCGCGGGGCGCCGACGTGGACGGAGTGCGGGTGCACGCCGTGCGCCTGTCCGGCCTGATCGCCCACCAGGAGGTGCTGCTCGGCGGGCACGGCGAGGTCCTCACCGTCCGGCACGACTCGATGAACCGCGAGTCGTTCATGCCGGGCGTGCTGCTGGGCGTGCGTTCGGTCGCCGGGCTGCCCGACCGGCTCACCGTGGGCATCGAGTCGCTGCTCGGGCTGTGATGCGCTTCGCGGGGGAGCCCTGGGACTACCTCGCCGAGGACGAGGCGATCGACCACGAGCATCCGGTGGTGCAGCGGGTCGCCTCCGAGCTGCGCACCGGCGACGACGTCGCCTACGCGCGGGGCGCGTTCGAGTACGTCCGCGACCGGGTGACCCATTCCCTGGACGCGGGCGACCGCCGTGTCACCTGGCGCGCGTCGGACGTGCTGAGCGAGGGCACCGGCCTGTGCTACGCCAAGGCGCACGCGTTCGTGGCGCTGCTGCGGGCGGGCGGCGTCCAGGCGGGGCTGTGCTACCAGCGTCTGCGGGACGGCGACGGCTTCGTCGTGCACGGGCTGGCCGCCGCGCTGATCGACGACCGGTGGGTGCGGCTCGACCCGCGCGGCAACAAGCCGGGCGTCGACGTGCGGTTCTCCGCCATGGAGGACGCGCTGGCCTACCGTCCCGACCCCGCGCTGGGTGAGGAGGACTACCTCACCGTGTACGCCGCGCCGCATCCCGCCGTCCTGGACGTGCTCAGGAGCCACGACGACTGCGTGGCCATGTGCGAGAACGGCCGCCTGCCTTCCACGCTGGAGTGACGCTGCGTCGCTAGGCTCTCGCCATGCGTAGCGTGCTGCTCGCCGCCGTGGTGGCGGCCACGACGGCCGTCACCGCCGTCTCCACGCCGGCGGTCTGTGCCGTCGTGGCCGACCCGGACGACCTCCGGGGCGACATCGGCGCCATCCTCGCCGACCCGCGTCTGGCGGGCGCCGGGGTCGGTGTCGTGGTGCGTGATGCGGGAACGGGGCGGACCCTGTACGAGCGGGGCGCCGACACGCCGCTGATGCCCGCGTCCAACCAGAAGCTGCAGACCCTCGCGGCCGCGTTCGGCGTGCTGGGCCCCCGATACCGGTTCCGCACGACCGTCGCGTCCGGGCCCCGTCGCGGTGGGCGGGTGCGCGGCGACCTGTATCTCAAGGGCACCGGCGACCCGACGCTGCGGCCGCGCGACTACCGGCGGCTGGCCGGGGCGGTGGCCAGGGCGGGGATCCGGCGCGTCGAGGGCAGGCTCGTCGCCGACGACACCCACTTCGACGACCGGCGCCTGGGGGGCGACTGGGAGACCGACGACGAGCAGTACGCCTACGCCGCCCAGGTGTCCGCTCTGACGCTTTCTCCGGATCGGGAACTCCACGCCGGGGCCGTGCGGGTGAACGTCGCTGCGGGCCGTCGGGGCGCGCCCGTCCACGTCGCGTTGTGGCCTTCGACCCGCTACCTCACCGTCGACAACCGGGCCAGGACCGGCGCGCCCGGGACGAGGTCCACGCTGTCCATCACCAGGCCGCGCGGCACCACCACGATCCGTGTCACCGGGTCGTATCCGGCGGACGGGCCCGTGCGCCGGCAGTTGCGCAGCGTCCACGAACCCACCCTGTACGCGGCGGCCGTCTTCCGCGCCGCGCTCCGCGCCCACGGCGTGCGCGTCGAGGGCGCCACCGTGCGCGGCCGTACGCCCGCCCGCGCCAGGAGGGTGGCCGTCCGCCGCTCCATGCCGTTGAGGAGGCTGGCCGTCCCCTACATGAAGCTCAGCAACAACACCATCGCCGAGATCCTCGTCAAGGCGATGGGCCGTAAGAGGAAGGGCGTCGGGAGCTGGCCCGCGGGCCTGTCGGTGACGCGCCGCCAGCTGGGGCGTCTCGGCGTGGACACCTCGCGTCTGACGTTCGCCGACGGTTCCGGTCTGTCGCGCTCGAACCGGACGACGGCGCGGCAGCTGTCCGAGCTGCTGTTGCGGGTGCGCGGCAGGCGCTGGTTCCCCGCCTTCGCCGACGCCCTGCCGGTGGCCGGGCACCCTCACCCGTGGGTGGGCGGCACGCTGGCGTCCCGGATGAGGCACAGCGCCGCCGCGGGCAACGTGCGCGCCAAGACCGGCACCCTCACCGGCGTCACCGCCCTGTCGGGCTACGTCAGGGGGTCCGACGACCGCCGCCTGATCTTCTCGATCGTCCTCAACGGCTACCGTGCCCGGTCCGCGCCCAAGGACATCGAGGACAGGATCGCGATCCGGCTCGCCGGCGGTCCGTCCCTCCGGCGCGCCGCCCGCACGGTCACCCCGCGTGCGGACCTCGAATGCTCCTGGACCGCCGCCGCCTGCTAGGCCTGCGGAGCCTGCGGAGCCTCCGGGAGGACGAAGCCGTACTTGTGGAACAGCGCGCGGGCGGTGGGTGAGGTGAGCCAGGCGACGAAGTCGCCCGCGTCCCGCGCGTGCGCGCTGTCCTTGACCACGGCGGCCGGATAGGTGGCGGTGACGTTCTGCCCGGCGGGGATCGGCACGCTGCTGGTGGCGATGCCCGCCGAGCGCAGGTCGGTGATGTAGACCAGCCCGGCGTCGGCCTCGCCGGTGCGGACCCGGTCCAGCACGGCCCGCACGTTGATCTCCTCGGACGTCCACCGCACGGTCAGGCCCGCGCGGGCCAGCAGCTGACGCGCGTAGCGGCCGGCCGGGACGGACTCCGCGCCGATCGCGATCCGCAGGCCCGGCCGGGTCAGGCTGGACAGGTCGCGGATGCGCCGGGGATTGCCGGGCGCGACCGCGATCGTCATCGAGTTGTGCGCGACGACGCGGCGGGGGCCGGTGAGGTCGGCCTCGGCGTCGTTCATCGTCGTCTCGTCCGCGGTGATCAGCACGTCGCCGGTGCCGCGGTCCTCCAGCCGCGCGGCCATCTCCTGGGAGCCGCCGAAGACGGTCTGCATCCGCACGTCCCGGTGCGTCTGGGTGTAGGCGGTGGTGAGCTCGCCGAGGACCTCGGTGAGCGACGAGGCGGCCAGCACGGTCAGCGTCCTGGGGCCGGACGAGCGGCCGCAGCCCCCCGCGGTCCCCGCGAGACAGAGCAGGACGAGGACGGCGCAGGCGGCCAGGCGCCGTCGACGGGGGGTGTCGGGCATATGGCCTCATCTTAGGGATGGCTCTGGTCGCCGCCGGTGATTCGTCCCCGGTGTGTCAGTGCGCGCGGCTAATGTGCGTGCAGACGGACGCGCCGGACGACGGCGTGCCGGCCCCGCACGCGTCCGCGCGTGCGCGTAACGAAACTTCCCCCCAAACGGAGGCGTGGATGTCGCTCGACCTGATGGAGCTGCTGCCCGACGACTGGCGGCGCCGGCTGGGCCCGTTGCTGGACCCGGAGGCGATGGCCGGGCTGGGCGCCTTCGTGGCGCAGGAGTACGACTCCGGCACCGTGTACCCGCCCCGGGAGGACCTGTTCAACGCGTTCCGGCACTGCCCGTTCGACCAGGCGCGCGTGCTGATCCTCGGCCAGGACCCCTACCACGGGCCGGGGCAGGCGCACGGGCTGAGCTTCAGCGTCCGCGAGGGCGTGCGGCTGCCTCCGTCGCTGCGCAACATCTTCAAGGAGCTGGCCGCCGACCTGGACGTGCCGGTCGCCAAGTCCGGCGACCTGACCCCGTGGGCCGACCAGGGCGTCCTGCTGCTCAACGCCGTGCTGACGGTGCGCGAGGGGCAGGCGGGCTCGCACGCGGGCAAGGGCTGGGAGCAGTTCACCGACGCCGCCATCCGCGCGCTGAACGACAAGACCGACCGGGTGGTGTTCGTGCTGTGGGGCGGGTACGCGCGCAAGAAGGCCCCGCTCGTCACGGGCGCGCACCACGTCGTGCTCGAGTCGGCGCACCCCAGCCCGCTGAGCGCCAAGAAGTTCTTCGGCACCAAGCCGTTCAGCGCCGTCAACAAGGCCCTCGTCGACGCGGGCCAGCCCGAGATCCGCTGGGAGCTGGCCGCGCCCGAACAGGCCTAGCAGGCCCAGCAGGCCGAGCTGGTTGAGCAGGCCCAGGGGACGCGGCTCACAGGGCCAGGCCGACGGCGAAAAGCGCGCCGAACGCCAGCTGCAGACGGCCGGTCTGGCCCAGCACGGGAATCAGGGCCGGGCCGGTCGCGCCGCCCATCACGGTCTGCGCGGGCGGCACCGACAGCGGCGCGGCCAGCAGCGCGAGCAGGGCCCACGGGTGCGGGGCGGCCACGGCCAGCACGATGGTGAACGGCAGGGCGGTGCACGCGGCGTACAGGACGCGGGTGCGGCGGTCCCCGAGCAGGACGGCCAGGGTGCGCTTGCCGGACGTGGCGTCGGTGGGGATGTCGCGCAGGTTGTTGACGACCAGCAGCCCGCAGGCCAACAGCCCGACCGGCACCGCCGCCGCCCACGCCTCCCACGGCAGCGTCTCCGTCTGGACGTACACGGTGCCGACGACGGCGACCAGCCCGAAGAACACGAACACCGACAGCTCGCCGAGCGCCCGGTACCCGTAGGGGTTCGCGCCGCCGGTGTAGAACCACGCGGCCAGGATCGCTGCGGCGCCGACCAGCAGGATCCACCAGGTGGTCACGGCGGCCAGCACCAGGCCCGCCACGGCGGCGGCGAGGAAGCAGCCGAGGGCGGCCGCCAGCACCTGGCGGGGCGGGGCGACCTTGGAGCCCACCAGCCGCAGCGGCCCGACGCGGGCCTCGTCGGTGCCGCGGATGCCGTCGCTGTAGTCGTTGGAGTAGTTGACGCCGATCTGCAGCAGCAGCGCGACGAACGCCGCGAGCAGGGCCCGCCACCACACGAACCCGTCCTGGTCGATGGCGACCCCCGTGCCGACGGCGACGGGGACGACGGAGGCGGGCAGGGTGCGGGGCCGGGATCCGGCGACCCATTGGGAGAGCGTGGCCACGGTGACCTCTGTTCAGGGACGCTGTTCGGGGACGCTGTTCGGTCGGGGACGCGGTGCGTCGGGACGGGTTACCGCCTAGATTCTGGCCGATCCCGATCACCGCGTGCGCCCGGCCCTCCGCCGGAGCCCGCCGAGCCGGCGGCCGGACGCAGCCGCAGCGTCATCACCAGGCCGAGCGCCAGGACGGCGCCCGTCGCCAGCACGGCCCGTTTCGTCGCCACGGCCAGGCTCTCGTCCGCCGCCCGTGCCACGTCGCCCATGCCGGGCGCGTCGTGCAGGTCGCGCGCGTACGTTCCGGCGCTGTGGCGCAGCTCATGCACGATCGCCGCCTGCCGGTCCGCGGTCAGGGGGCCGTCCTGGAGCCGGTCGGCCATGGCGTTGCCGAGGCTGGTGGCGAACACCGCGCCGACGAACGCGATGCCGAGGGCGGCGCCGACCTGCCGGGAGGTGGACTGGGTGCCGGACGCCTGGCCCGCCTGCGCCCTCGGCACGTCCATCAGCGACACGTTGGTGAGCTGCGCGGAGGTCAGGCCGAGCCCGAGCCCGTACAGCAGCATCCACGGCGCCAGGCCGAGGCCGCCGGTCGCCGGGCCGAGGGTGACCGCCAGCGCGACGACGGCGGCGACCTCCAGCGCCATGCCGAGCTGGACGACCCGGTGCGGGCCGCCGCGCTGCGCGAGCCGTCCGGCGGCGCCGCCCGCCAGGAACGCGCCCGCCGCCAGCGGCAGGATCGCCAGGCTGATCTGCAGCGGCGCGCTGCCGTGCGCGCCCAGCAGGAACAGCGGCAGCACGAACAGCAGGCCCAGCTCGCCCACGTTGACCAGGGCCAGGGTCAGGTTCCCGCGCCGGAAGCCGGGGATCTTGAACAGGGTGAGGTCGAGCAGCACCGGGCGGCCCGCGGCGGCCCGCGCGCGTTCCACCAGCACCAGCGCCGACAGCAGCACCGCCGACAGCCCCAGCATGATCGGGATGGGCGACAGCCCGGTCGCGGGCCAGTCGAACGGCCCGGCCGAGAACCCCCGGGTCGCCGTCCACCAGCCGTAGGACTGGCCCTCGATCAGCCCGCACATCAGCGCGCCGAACCCGAGCGCCGACAGCACGCCGCCCGCCCAGTCGATGTCGCGCAGCGCGCCCCGCCGTCCGCCCGCGCGCGCCGGACGCGGCGCGCGGGTCTCCGGCATGAGCAGCAGCGCCCCCGCGGCCAGCGCGGCGCCCAGCGGCAGGTTCACGCCGAACGCCCACCGCCAGCCCGACGCGGACGCCACCGCGCCGCCCACCAGCGGGCCCAGCGCGGCCATGCCGCTGATCAGCGAACCGTAGATCCCGAACGCCACGGCCCGGTCCCGTCCGGTGAACGTCGCGTGCACCGTCGAGAGGGTGGCGGGCAGGATCATCGCGGCGCCCACGCCCTGCGCGGCGCGCGCGCCGATCAGCGCCGAGCCGCCCGGCGCCAGCGCGGCGGCCACGCTCGCGACCGTGAACACGCCCACGCCCAGCACGAACAGGCGGCGCCGCCCGAACAGGTCGCCCGCCCGGCCGAAGGGGATCAGCAGCGCGGCGAACACCAGCGCGTACACCGACGTCACCCACTCGGCGTCGGTGCTGGTGAGGCCGAGCCCGGAGATGATCTGCGGGAGCAGGACGCTGACGATCGTGGCGTCCACCACGATCAGCGCGACGCCCAGGCTGATCACGGCCATGCCGAGCCAACGGCGGCGGCCGGTCGCACGGGCCGGCGTCGGCGCGGTCGGCGAGGTCAGGGGCATGGACATGGGCACGGCTTCCAACATAAGGGCGGGCCGGAGCGGCCCCGCACCGCCCCCGGTTTTACGGCTCGGGCCGGTCCCGCGGTTCGCGGATGTCGGTGTGCAGGCGGATCTCGCGCACCGGTTCGCCCATGTCCAGGGTGCGGGACGCCCCGTCCGGCGCCCACCCGGCCGAGCCGAGGAACGCGCGCATCGCCTCGTCCGCCTCGAACACCCACGTGATCAACGTCTCGGTGCCGTCGTCGCGCAGCAGGTCGACGGTGGCGGCCAGCAGGCGGCTGCCGTGCCCGGCGCCGGTGTGCGCCGGGTCCACCAGCAGCGTCACCAGTTCGGCGGTGCCCGGGGCGGCGCCCGGATCGTCGGCGGGGCCGTGCGCGGCGAACCCCACGACCAGGTCGGACGCCACCGCCACCAGCACCCGGTGCCGTGGGCTCGGCGGCGCGGTGATCGACTCGGCCCACCGCTCGTGCCAGCGGTCGCGGGCGGCCGGGCTGGTCACCTCGTCCAGCACGGCGGCGGGCAGCAGGTCGCGGTAGAACCGCCGCCAGGCGCGGACCTGGATGTCGGCGACGGCGGCCGCGTCCGGGCGGCGCGCGGGCCGCACGCCCACATCGGCCATGACGTTCCGTCCTCTCCTCGCGCGTACGCGATCACGCTACAGGTCGCGCTCGTCCCGGACGCACGTCATGATCCTTCCGCCTCCGGCGCCGCCTCCGGAGCCGTCTCCGGGGTCGCCGTCTCCGGGGTCGCGGCGCGGCGGCGCGCCCGGTAGGCGCGGGTCTTGGTGCGGTTGCCGCACACGCGCATGGAACACCACGCCCGGGAACGGTTCTTCGACGTGTCCAGGAACGCCCACAGGCACGTGTCCTCCTGGCAGACCTTCAACCGGGGCCAGGTGCCGTCCGCCGTGGACGCCACGACCGCCGCCGCGATCCGCGCCAGCCCGGCCGCCACGCCGGACCCGACCGGTACGAGCACGGGCCGTCCGTCCGTCAGCGAGACCCGCAGCGGCAGCCGCTCCAGCGCCCCCTCCAGCTCCGCGGGCGGCGGGCCGGCGGCGGGGGAGTGGTGGGCGAGCATGGCGGCGCGCAGGCCCTCGCGCAGGGTGACGGCGACGGCGACGTCCTGCCTGGTCGCGCGCGCCGGGCCCGCGACCAGCCCGCGGCCCTCCAGCCAGCGCGCCAGCTCGCCGGGCGTGGTGAAGCGGTCGACGCCGCGTTCGACGTCGAGCGTGTTGACGAAGTCCCGCAGCAGCAGGGCGGGGCCGGATTCCGCGGCTCGCATCTCGGCCATCATCCTCTCCTGCCCTCCGCACCGAGGCTACCAGGGGCGACACCGGTATCCGTGATTGACCGGTTGCGATGCGGGAAGACACCGTCATACGGTGATGACCGGTGTCGACAAAGGAGGCGACCATGGCGCCGACGGTGACCAACGTGGCGATCGACTGCAACGACCCCGACGCCCTGGCGGCGTTCTGGGGAGAGCTGCTGGACATGAAGGTGACGTCCCGCGAGGACGACTGGATCGACCTGGAGTCCCTGGGGCCGAACGGTCCCGTGCTGTCGTTCCAGCGGGTGCCCGAGGGCAAGACGGTCAAGAACCGCGTTCACCTGGACGTGGGGGTGCCCGACATCCACGTCGCCGGCGAACGCGCCCGGCGTCTCGGCGCGTCTCCGGCGGGCGAGCCGCTGGGCAACCCGGCGCGCCCGTTCCAGGTCTGGCACGACCCCGAGGGCAACGAGTTCTGCTTCGTCACCCAGGACGGTTAGCCGGCGGCGTCCGGAGCGGCGTGCAGGGCGGCCGCCAGGCGGCGGACGCCCTCGGCCAGTTCGGCCTCGGACGCGGCCGAGGCGTAGCTGAGCCGCAGGTGGGGGCCGGACGGCTCGGCGGGGAAGAACGGCCGTCCGGCGCTCACCAGCACGCCGCCGCGCAGCGCCGTGTCGGCCAGCTCGACGTCGCTCGTCCCGTCCGGCAGCCGCGCCCACAGGTGGATGCCGCCGGACGGGCGGGTGACCCGGAACTCCGGCAGCTCGCGGCCGAGCGCGGCGAGCAGCGCGTCCCGCCGGGACTTCAGGGCGGTGCGGACGGCGCGCAGGTGACGCGGCCAGCCCGGCGAGCTGACCAGTTCCAGCAGCGTCTCCTGCAGTGGCCGGGCCGGGAAGAAGCCCTCGACGAGCTGGGTGGCGCGGATCCGCTCGGCCACCGGGCCGCGGGCGATCACGGCGCTGACCCGCAGGCTCGGTGCGGTGGCCTTGGTGAGCGAGGCGATGTGCACGACGCGGCCGTCCCCGTCCTGGGTCACCAGCGGCGGCGGGCCCGGCTCGATGCCCAGGTGACGGGCGAAGTCGTCCTCGACCACGAACGCGCCCGCAGCCCGCGCCACCGCCAGCACCTGGGCGCGGCGCTCGGCGGCCAGCACCGCGCCGGTCGGGTTGTGGAAGGTCGGCTGGCAGTACAGCGCGCGGGCGCCGGTCATCGCGAACGCCTCGGCGAGCAGGTCGGGACGCAACCCGTCGGCGTCCACCGGGACCGGCACCGGGTGCAGCCCGCTCGCCCGCGCGACGGCCGTGGCGCCCACGTAGGTCGGCGACTCGACCAGCAGCGGCGCGCCCGGCGGCAGCAGCGCCCGCAGCACCGTGGTGATCGACTGCTGCCCACCCGAGGTGATCAGCACGTCGGCGGGGGTGACGTCGCCGCCGACCGTGCGGGCGAACCAGGCGCGCAGCTCCGGCATCCCGCCCAGCGGCGGCGCCTCCCAGGCGTCCGGACGCCGGGCCGCGCGCGCCGCCGCCGCGGCGATGGCGCGCACCGGCTGCAGCACCGGATGCAGATAGCCGCCGCTGAGCGGCACCACGCCCTCGCGCGGCGGCTCCAGCAGCCACGTCACGCCGCCCGCCTCGATCGAGCGGTCGCCGAGCGCGACCGCCTGCCAGCCGTGGTCGGCGGGTCCGGGCGCCCGGGCGGGACGCTCGGCGACGTAGGTGCCGCTTCCCGGACGGGTCACCACGACGCCCTCGGCGGCCAGCAGCCCGAGGGCCCGCGCCACCGTGACGGGGCTGACCCGGTGCCGTTCGACCAGGACGCGGCTGGACGGCAGGCGGGTGCCGGGCCGCAGCCGCCGTGCCTCGGCACGCAGCGCGTCGGCCAGGGCGACCGCACTGCTATCCTTTTGCATGAGAGGTAAGGATAGCGCTACTGCCCCCGCGTCGATAGCGCAGCGCGGCCTGGGCCTGGCCGGGCTCGGCGTGCTGATCTACTCGTTCACCATCCCGAGCACCGTCTACGCGCTGGAGGGGCTCGACCCCTACCTGATCGGCATCGGCCGCTCCGCCGCGGCCGCCGTGCTCGCCATGCTCGCGCTGGCCGCGGTGCGCGCCCGCCGGCCCCGCCGCGACCAGTTGCCCGGCCTGCTGGCGGTCGGCGGCGGCGTCATCTTCGGCTTCCCGGTGCTGTCCACGCTCGCCCTCGAGCACGGCGCCTCGTCCGCGCACTCGGCCGTCGTGGTCGGCCTGCTGCCCGCCGCCACCGCCGTGGCCGGCGTGCTGCGCGCCGGCGAACGGCCGTCCCCGGCGTTCTGGCTGGCCAGTGGCGCCGGAGCCGCCTGCGTCACGGCGTTCGCGCTCGCCCGGGGCGCCGGCCGCCTCACCCCCGCCGACCTCCTGCTGTTCGGCGCGCTGGTCGCCGCCGCGATCGGCTACACCGAGGGCGGCCGCCTGGCCCGCGACATGGCCGGCTGGCGCGTGATCTCCTGGGCCACCGTGATCTGCGCGCCGATCACCTTTCCCGTCACCGCCTACCTGCTGGCCACCACGGACCCCGACTGGACGGCCCACACCGTCACCGGCTTCGGATACGTGGCGCTGTTCTCCGCCTACCTGGGGTTCTTCGCCTGGTACGAGGGCCTGGCCCGGGCCGGGATCGCCCGCGCCAGCCAGGTCCAGCTCGCCCAGCCCGTCCTGACCCTGCTGTGGTCGGGCATCCTCCTCGGCGAGCTGATCGACGGCCTCACCGTGCTGGCCGCGGTCGCCGTCCTGGTCTGCGTGGCCCTCACCCAGCGCACCCGTGTCCGCCCCGGGCACCTTGCGGGACGGAACACCGTCGCGCACGATGAGAGGAGAAGCGTCGCATCGAGGTGACCATGTCCGCGAAACCGCCGGACGGCCTCACCGTCCCCGACGACGGGTTCTGGCCGGCGCCGCGCATCCCGCAGCCGAACATCTACCCGATGCAGTGGCGGGTCGAGACCGCCAAGCTGGCCGCGATCTACGAGAAGTCCAAGCGCACCGTCTGGAACCCGGCCGAGCTGCCGTGGGACGACCTGCGCGCGGACGACTTCACCGCGCGGCAGCGGCTCGGGATCATGTACTGGTTCGCGGTGCTGGCCAACTTCGACGCCTCCGGCCCCGCGGTGTTCGCCCGCGCCACCATCCAGGCGTTCGAGCAGCACGAGGAGGACCCGGTCCGCAAGTGCTTCTTCTCGATCACCCGTGACGAGATGAACCACGAGGAGTGCTGCCAGCGCGCCATCGCCCGGATGTGGCCGGGCGGGCCCCTCGACTGGACGCCGCGCACCGACCTGGAGAGGGCCGCGCACAACAACATCGGCTGGCTGTACTACAACGGCGGCAGGTACTGGCAGGGCTACAACGGCGCCGTGCGCAAGTACCCGCTCGCCGTCCTGTTCACCAGCTTCATGATGGGCGAGATGGCCGCCTCGACGCTGTTCCGCGGCATGTCGTCGGGCACCCGGCACCCCGTCTTCCGGGAGATGTTCCACCGCATCGGCCGCGACGAGTCCCGTCACCTGCAGATCTGCATGACGATCCTGGAGAAGGAGTGGCCCGGCCTGAGCGAGGACGTCAAGGGCCAGATCACCAGGCAGCTGCGCGCCGGCTTCGTCTTCCTCTCCATGATCCTCTGGGAGCCCCCGGAAGGCTTCTGGGACCTGCCGCCGTACTTCCTGGCCAACCACCGCGTGCTGATGGACCACGCCCGCGACGCCGGCCTCGGCATCCTGTCCCACGAGGAGCAGGCGGAGAACTGGAGGCTCGCGATGGCCCGCGTCCGCGCCATCGTCGAACGCTGGGGCATCGAGTTCCCCGCCATCCCCGAACTGGACATCGACGGCATCGACGTCGACGTCATCGACCCCGAGGACATCATCCCCGTGTTCTGAGCGGTCTCTGTTCAGTCAATGGCCGTTCAGTCGATGACCGCGGTGGCCTCCACCTCCACCAGATGCTCGGGGACGTCCAGCGCCGCGACGCCCACCAGCGTGGCCGGCGGCACCGGAGTGCCCCCGAGCTTCGCGGCCGCCCGAGCGATCCCCTCCAGGAACAGGGGCATCTTGTCGGGGGTCCAGTCGACGACGTAGGCGGTCAGTTTGGCCACGTCATCGAAGGAGGCACCGGCCCCGGCCAGGGCGGCACCGACGTTGAGGTAGCACCGCTCGACCTGAGCGGCGAGGTCGCCCTCGCCGACGGTGACGCCGCCGGCGTCCCAGGCGACCTGCCCGGCGATGAACACCAGCTTCGACCCGGTGGCGATCGACACCTGCCGGTAGACGTCGATCTTCGGCAGTCCTTCGGGGTCCACCAGGGTGATGGCCATGTCGCCTCCTCGTCAGAGAGCCGCGGGGCCCTCGCTCTCTCGTGGTTACGGGGGAACTGTAAGAGAGTGACCGCTGACGTGGAAGAACGCACTTTTCAGTGACTGGGGAACCCGATGGTGACCAAGCAGTACACCGGCTCGCCCCCCGAAGCGGACCTGCGGCGCGCGGACTCGCCGCTGAGCGGGACCCGGCCGTGCGTGGCGGCCGCAGCTCTGCGTGATCGTGCGACCGCCCGGCTGCGCTCGAGCCTCGGGTACGCAGCGCCTGCCGCCGTCGGGTCGGCGGGCGGTCGCGTGTTTGTGATGGGGTGGGGCTTTTGTTCTGAGGTTGTCTCTTGGTGAGGGGTGGGCGGTGCGGCGGGTTGTGAAGGTGGCGTTGTGGGGCTGTGCCTACGTGCTGGGCTTGGTGGCCCTGGTGGTCGCAGGGGCGTGGACGTGGTGGCAGCCTGAGCCCAAAGCGCGGGGCACGCTGGTCAACGGGTTGTGGGCGCGGCACCAGTGGGTGGGGGAGCCGCACACCGAACAGGAGTACCGCGACCTGGCGCGGCTGCTGCGGGAGAACCACATCACCGACGTGTTCTTCCACGCCGGGCCGTTCGAGGCCGACGGCACGGTGCCGTCCGCCAAGTACCGCAACGCGGGGGAGCTCATCAAGGCGATGCGGCGGTACGCGCCGGGCGTGCGCGCCCAGGCGTACCTGGGGCAGATCCGCAAGGTGGACGGGCACGGCGTCACCGACCTGGACGACCCGGCCGTGCGCGCACGGGTGCTGGACACCGACCGGATCTTCCTGGACCTGGGCTTCGACGGCATCCACTACGACTTCGAGCCCATCTACCCCGACGACAGCGCGTTCCTGGACCTGCTGGAGCGCACCCGGGAGTTGACCAGGGGCCGCGGCCGGGTGCTGTCGGTGGCGCTGGAGCAGCCCACGCTGGTGGACGCGGCCCAGCCCGTCTACAAGACGTTCATCCCGCGTCACGGCACCGTGCACTACCCGCCGCGCCCGACCGCCGAGTACCTGCGGGCGGTCGCCGACCGGGCCGACCAGGTGGCGATCATGACCTACGACGTGTCGCTGCCGACGAAGTCGCTGGCGGGATGGCATTTCGCCCACCACACCCGGCGCACCCTGGAGCTGATCGGCGACCGTACGACGGTGTTCATGGGCGTCCCGACGTACCGGCCGCTCATGGACTGGGCCGAGGACCTGTCGGTCGCGCTGCGGGGAGTGCGGCGCGGCCTGGACGAGCTGGAACGTCCGCCGGCGCGGCCCTACGGCGTGGGCGTTTACGCCGAGTGGACGACCGACGCGCGTGAATGGGGCCTTTACCGGGCGAGTTGGCTGCCCGAAACGTCAGGGAACCTTAGCGGCTAGGAAAGGGCCCTTGTCACGTTCCCAAACGCGCGTTCTGCCTGTTCAACCCGGTTGTTGCGGAGCCGGGGGCGTCGGGTAAGCATCGTGCGGAGTGCAAGCCGGACAAAAAGGAAGTGGGGGAACGAGGCCGATGAGACTTCAGCAGACCGCGTGGCGCGACGCCGACCGCATCGGCGAGCTGTCGGCCGAGTTCGCCGGGTGGCGGATCGGCAGGGGCGGGTCCGGGCACTGGTGGGCGGTCCGGGGCAACGAGCTCGTCCGGACCCCGGACGTGGAGGAGTTGCGCTCCCGGTTGCAGCAGCTCAGCGGCGTGCCCGACCAGGAAACCGGATGAAAGTCGGCAAACCCTGCAAATGGCCATGATTTCCCGCATGGTGATCGCCCGGCCGCGGCCCCCGGCCTCCGGCGCCGCCTCCCCGCGTTATCCGATCGAGTCCGGATAGTGGCCGGACTGGACCCGGAACGCGTAATTCGCGTGCAACCATGTGCGTCAGAGAAGCCGTCGCCACGCGTACCCCCGAGCGTGTGGCGACGGCTTCTTCCACGTCGCGGCCCCCCGTCGCGCGCCGGCGTCGCCGCGCCCGGGCGGACCTGGTCGGACACCCCCTCGGGGTGGAGGGACCTGCGGGTCCACGGGGCCCCGCCGTAGCGGTACCGTTCGTTGCATGGCACCCAGCACAACGAGTGACGCTCCGTTCGGGCGGATGCTGACCGCGATGGTCACCCCCTTCCTGCCCGACGGCCGTGTCGACTACGACGGAGCCGCCCGGCTGGCGGCCCATCTGGTCGACGAGCAGCGCTGTGACGGCCTGGTCGTCAACGGGACGACCGGCGAGTCGCCCACCACCGGCGACGCCGAGAAACAGCAGCTGGTACGCATCGTCGCGGACGCGGTCGGCGACCGCGCGATGGTCGTCGCCGGTGCCGGGACCAACGACACCGCGCACAGCGCCGAGCTGGCCCGCCAGGCCGAGGCCGCCGGAGCGCACGGACTGCTGGTGGTCACGCCGTACTACAACAAGCCGCCGCAGGAGGGCCTGCTGCGGCACTTCACCGAGGTGGCCGACGCCACCGGGCTGCCGGTGATGCTGTACGACATCCCGGGCCGCACCGGGGTGCCGATCCAGACCGACACCCTGCTGCGCCTGGCCGAGCACCCGCGCATCCTGGCGGTCAAGGACGCCAAGGGCGACCTGTTCGCCGGGTCGCAGGTGATGGCCGCCAGCCCGCTGGTGTTCTACTCCGGCGACGACGCCCTCAACCTGCCGTGGCTGGCGGTGGGGGCCGCCGGGTTCGTCAGCGTGATCGGCCACGTGGTGGGCGCGGATCTGCATGAGATGATCGAGGCGTACCGCGCCGGCGACCGGGAGCGGGCCCTGGCGATCCACCGCCGGCTGCTGCCCGTCGTCACCGCGATCATGACCCGTACGCAGGGCGCCATCGCCGTCAAGGCCGCGCTGAACCTGCTGGGGCTGCCCGGCGGCACCGTCCGCGCGCCGCTGGTGGACGCCTCGCCCGAGTTCGCGGCGCGTCTGCGGGAAGACCTGATGATTGGGGGAGTAAAAGTGCCGGAGGCAAGTGTTCCGGAGGTCAATGCGTGAGTCATCCGCACCCGGATCTTTCTTCTCCGCCGCCGTTGGCGGAGGGCGGGCTGCGCGTCGTCGCGCTCGGCGGGCTGGGCGAGATCGGCCGCAACATGACCGTCTTCGAGTTCGACGGGCGGTTGCTGGTGGTCGACTGCGGGGTGCTGTTCCCCGAGACCGAGCAACCGGGCGTCGACCTGATCCTGCCCGATTTCGAGTACATCCGCGGCCGCCTGGACGCGGTGGACGCGCTCATCCTCACCCACGGTCACGAGGACCACATCGGCGCCGTCCCGTACCTGCTGCGCGAGCGGCCCGACATCCCGGTCGTGGGGTCGCGGCTGACGCTGGCGCTGCTGGCCGCCAAGCTCGCCGAGCACCGCATCAAGCCGGTGCTGATCGAGGTCGGCGAGGGCGAGCGGCGGACGTTCGGGCCGTTCGAGTGCGAGTTCCTGGCCGTCAACCACTCCATCCCGGACGCGCTCGCCGTGGCGGTGCGCACCCCCGCCGGCCTGGTGCTGCACACCGGCGACTTCAAGATGGACCAGCTGCCCCTGGACGGGCGGCTGACCGACCTGCCGGGGTTCGCGCGGCTGGGCGCCGAGGGCGTCGACCTGCTGATGTCGGACTCGACGAACGCCGAGGTGCCCGGGTTCGTCACCAGCGAGCGCAACATCGGCCCGGTGATCGACGAGGTGTTCCGCACCGCGCAGGAGCGGATCATCGTGGCGTGCTTCGCCTCGCACGTGCACCGCGTGCAGCAGGTGCTGGACGCGGCGGTCGCCAACGGCCGCAAGGTGTGCTTCATCGGCCGCTCGATGGTGCGCAACATGGGCGTGGCCCGCGAGCTGGGCTACCTCAACGTGCCCGAAGCGATCATGGTGGAGCAGAAGGAGATCGACAACGTTCCGCCGGACCGGCTGGTGCTGGTGTGCACCGGTTCGCAGGGCGAGCCGATGTCGGCGCTGTCGCGGATGGCCAACCGCGACCACCAGATCCGCGTCACCGAGCGCGACACGGTGGTGCTGGCGTCCTCGCTGATCCCCGGCAACGAGGAGTCGGTCAACCGGGTCATCAACGGCCTGACCCGGTGGGGCGCCCGCGTGGTGCACAAGGGCAACGCGCTGGTGCACGTGTCGGGGCACTCCTCGGCCGGTGAGCTGCTGTACGTCCTGAACGTCACCAAGCCCGGCAACTTCCTGCCGATTCACGGCGAGTGGCGGCACCTGCGCGCGCACGCCAAGCTCGCCTCGCTGACCGGCGTGCCGGACGACAACATCGTCATCGCCGAGGACGGCGTGGTGGTCGACCTGGTGGACGGCCGGGCCCGGATCGTCGGCGCGGTGCCCGCCGGGTACGTGTACGTCGACGGGCTGTCGGTCGGCGAGATCACCGAGACGTCGCTGAAGGACCGGCGGATCCTCGGCGAGGAGGGGTTCGTCTCCATCGTGGTGGCGGTCGACTCCACCTCGGGCAAGCTGCTGGCCGGTCCGGAGATCCACGCGCGCGGCGCGGGCATCGTCAACGAGGACTTCGACGAGGTGCTGGACCGGATCGAGGCGCTGCTGCGGGACGCGGCCGCCGACGGGATCAACGACTCGCACCAGCTCAGCCAGCTGATCCGGCGCACGGTCGGCAAGTGGGTCAGCGACAGCTACCGGCGCCGCCCGATGATCGTCCCGGTGGTCGTCGAGCTCTGAGCGCCCGGGGCAGGGCCTCGCCCGCCCCTCGAAGCCCCGCCCGGCGCGACGTCCGGGCGGGGGAGGTCGTGAGGGACGGGTGTGCAACACGCCGCCTTCGGTGCTCGCGGAACCCGTGAGGTGCTTGGCTAGTCTCAGCATCATGGCCACACGTGCGTCCGGGGGAGCGAAGGGGGCTGCTGGGCGTGGCAGAGCGGCCTCGGGGTCGTCGCGCACCCGGTCGGCCGCGGCGCGCAAGCCCTCCGGCTCGCCGGCTCCGCGAAAGCGTCCGAGCGGCGGTGCCCGGGGCGGTGGCGGCCGCGGGTCGGCCAAACGCCCCCCGCAGCAGCCCGGTCCGTTCTCGCAGCTGTTCGTCGGTCTGTTCACGCTGCTGTTCAAGCTCTACCACCTGCTGGCGGTGACGGTCGGGTCGGTGTTCCGCGCGTACGGGCGCGGCGCCCGTGACCTGGACGCCGAGCACCAGCGCGACGGCCTGGGCCTGGCGCTGCTGGGCGGCGCGATCGTGCTGGCCTCGGTGACGTGGTGGCGGCCCGACGGCGTGCTCACCGAGGCGCTGGAGCAGGTGGTGCGCGGCGGCCTCGGCGTGGTCTGCATGGGCCTGCCGGTGCTGCTGGCCGTGCTGGCCTGGCGGGTGCTGCGCCATCCCGAGCACAACGAGGAGAACCCGCGCATCGTCATCGGCATGACGGCGCTGGGCGTCGGCGTGCTGGGCATCCTGCACATCGCCGCGGGCGGCCCGTCCCCGGCCAAGGACATGGAGGGCGTGCGGGCGGCGGGCGGCGTCGTCGGCTGGCTGGCCGCCGCGCCGCTGGAGGCCGCGCTCAGCGGATGGGTGACGGTGCCGCTGCTGATCCTGCTGTCGGCGTTCGGGCTGCTGGTGGTCACGGCCACGCCGATCAACCGGGTGCCCGAGCGGCTGCACGACCTGTGGTCGGTGGCGACGCTGCAGGGACGCCCGGAGCGTCCCGGACGGCGCCCCGCCGCCGCGGACGAGGGCGACGAGGCGCCCAAGCCCAAACGCCGCCGCAAGAAGACGCAGCAGGACGACGACGAGCTGGAGGTCGGCGAGCACTCCAAGCCGTACGACACCCCCGTCCTGGAGGAGAAGCCGAAGAAGACCGCGCCGCAACCGGATCTGGCCGACGACCTGTTCGGCCCCGATCCGTTCGGCTCGCCCGCGCCTCCCGCGGCCCTCCCCGACCCGCCGCCGGAGCCCGAGCCGGTGACCGAGGCGGTGTCCGAGCCGCACGCCGCCGCCGAGGTGCCGGACCCGACCCCGGCGCCGCGCCGTGCCGAGCAGCTGCCGCTGTCGTCGTCGGGGGAGATCTACGAGCTGCCCTCCCCGGCGGTGCTGCGTCCCGGCACGGCGGCCAAGCCGCGCACCAAGGCCAACGACACGGTGGTGCAGGCGCTCACCGGGGTGCTGGAGCAGTTCGACATCGACGCGCAGGTCACCGGGTTCACCCGGGGGCCGACGATCACGCGGTACGAGATCGAGCTGGGCCCGGCGGTGAAGGTCGAGAAGGTCACCGCGCTGACCAAGAACATCGCCTACGCGGTCAAGAGCGCGGACGTGCGGATCATCTCCCCTATCCCCGGCAAGTCCGCGATCGGCGTGGAGATCCCCAACGTCGACAAGGACATCGTCAGCCTGGGCGACGTGCTGCGCTCGCCCGCCGCGACCAACGAGCAGCACCCGATGGTCGTGGGGCTGGGCAAGGACGTCGAGGGCCGCACGGTGGTGGCGAACCTGGCGAAGATGCCGCACATCCTCATCGCGGGCGCCACCGGGGCCGGCAAGTCGACCTGCATCAACGGGCTGATCACCTCGGTGCTGATGCGGGCCACCCCGGACGAGGTGCGGATGATCCTGGTCGACCCCAAGCGGGTCGAGCTGACCATGTACCAGGGCATCCCGCACCTGATCACCCCGATCATCACCAACCCGAAGAAGGCCGCCGAGGCGCTGGAGTGGGTGGTCGGGGAGATGGACCGCCGCTACGACGACCTGGCCGCGTCCGGGTTCCGGCACATCGACGACTTCAACAAGGCGGTGCGGGCGGGACGGCTCACCGCGCCGCCCGGCAGCGAGCGCGTCTACCAGCCGTACCCGTACATGCTGGTGATCGTGGACGAGCTGGCCGACCTGATGATGGTGGCGCCGCGCGACGTCGAGGACTCGGTGGTGCGCATCACCCAGCTGGCCCGTGCCGCCGGGATCCATCTGGTGCTGGCCACCCAGCGGCCCAGCGTGGACGTGGTGACCGGGCTGATCAAGGCGAACGTGCCGTCCCGGCTGGCGTTCGCCACCTCCTCGCTGGCCGACAGCCGCGTCATCCTCGACCAGCCGGGCGCGGAGAAGCTGGTCGGGCAGGGCGACGCGCTGTTCCTGCCGATGGGCGCCAGCAAGCCGATGCGCATCCAGAACGCGTTCGTCTCCGAGAAGGAGATCCACGCCGTCGTCGACCACTGCAAGAAGCAGATGGAGCCCGCCTACCGGGAGGACGTCACCGAGGCGGCGGGCCCGAAGAAGCAGATCGACGAGGAGATCGGCGACGACATGGACCTGCTGCTGCAGGCCATCGAGCTGGTGGTCAGCACGCAGTTCGGGTCGACGTCGATGCTGCAGCGCAAGCTGCGCGTGGGGTTCGCCAAGGCGGGCCGGCTGATGGACCTGATGGAGAGCCGCGGCATCGTCGGCCCGAGCGAGGGCTCCAAGGCGCGCGACGTGCTCACCAAACCGGACGAGCTGGCGGAGGTGCTGGCCAAACTGCGCGGCGAATCGTGAACCGCGCGGAGAATCATGGGAGAACACCCGCCGCCGGACCGTGATGATCGCATACGATCGCCCCACCGCGGGCGGCGCGGCTGCTCCGTCCGTCGCCCGCGTTCGCGGACAATCCGCCATAAATCCCTCGTCATACCGAAAATGATCTTTGGTCGGCGGGTGCGGCGGAGGGACGACGCCTTCGGTGTCGTTTCCCTCGTCGGCATGGCGGATTGATGCGAAATCTTGCCCAGTTTCGAACGTGTTGCCTGTCGCCCAGCGGGCATTGCGATTTCTAGACTGGTGTCACAGGAGTGTGGGGACGGTCCATGGCGCGCTCTCAGGGAGGCCCGGCGTGAGCATTGGTGAGACCTTGGCGAGGGAGCGTCAGCAGGCCGGTCTCACCGTCACGCAGGTGAGCCTGAGAACCCGGATCCGCGAGACCGTCATCCGCGGCATCGAACGCGACGACTTCAGCGCCTGCGGCGGCAACTTCTACGCCCGCGGGCACATCCGCAGCATCGGCCGCGTGATCGGCATCGATCCGGAGCCGCTGGTGCAGGAGTTCGACGCCATGCACGGCGGCGCCCCCGCGCCGATCTCCGCGGTCACCGCGTTCGAGCCGGAGAACCCGGTGCCGTTCCGCGAGCGCCGCGCGCCGAACTGGAGCGCGGCGATGGCCCTCGCCCTGGCCCTCGTGGTCATCTACGGGGTGTTCCAGGTGTTCAGCGGCGACTCCGCGCACCGCACCGCCCGGCAGGTTGCCGGGTCACCCGAGCTGCCCGCGGCCTCCCCGTCCCCCACGCGCACGCAGCGGGCCGAGGAGCCGGTGGCCGTGGCGCCGCGCAAGAACGTCCAGCTCGCGGTGCAGGCGCGGCGCAACACGTGGCTGAGCGTGCAGGGCGACAAAGGCCGTGAGCTGTTCAGCGGCACGCTGCGTCCCGGGCAGTCGCGCGAGTGGACGGCCAAGAAGAAGATCAGCGTCATCATCGGCAACAGCTCCGGGGTGCGGCTGACCGTCAACGGCAAGAACCTGGGCACCCCCGACCAGAACGGCGGGGTGGTCCGGCTGAGCTTCACGCCCAACGACCCCGACGCCGCCTGATCCGCCGGTTCGGGCGGGGTGCCCCCGAGCGGTCTGCGCGGGGCCCGCGGCCCGTTACCGTTAGGACATGTCCATACGCCGCACGGTCTCCCTCGTCACACTCGGATGCGCGCGCAACGAGGTGGACTCCGAAGAGCTCGCCGCCCGCCTGGAGGAGTCGGGGTGGGGCCTGACCGACAACGCCGACGACGCCGACGTGGTCGTGGTCAACACCTGCGGTTTCATCGAGGCGGCCAAGAAGGACTCCATCGACACGCTGCTGGCCGCGCACGACTCGGGCGCCAAGGTCGTGGCGGCGGGCTGCATGGCCGAGCGGTACGGCAGGGAGCTGGCCGAGGCGCTCCCCGAGGCCGACGCGGTGCTCGGCTTCGACGACTACTCCGCGATCGGCGAGCGGCTGGACGACGTGCTCGCCGGACGCCGGCTCACCCCGCACACCCCCCGCGACCGCCGCACGCTGCTGCCGATCTCGCCCGTGGAGCGGTCGGCGTCCGCCTCGGCCGTCGCGGTCCCCGGGCACGGCGCGCCCGCGGACCTGCCCGACGGCGTCGCCCCGGCGTCCGGGCCGCGGGTGCTGCGGCGCCGGCTGGGCGGCGGGCCGGTCGCGCCGCTGAAACTGGCGTCCGGCTGCGACCGCCGCTGCTCGTTCTGCGCGATCCCCGCCTTCCGCGGCGCGTACGTGTCGCGTCCCCCGGCCGAGGTGCTGGCGGAGGCGCGCTGGCTGGCCGGGCACGACGTGCGCGAGCTGGTGCTGGTCAGCGAGAACTCCACCTCCTACGGCAAGGACCTGGGCGACCTGCGCGCCCTGGAGAAGCTGCTGCCCGAGCTGGCGGCGGTGGACGGCGTCGAGCGGGTGCGCGTCAGCTACCTGCAGCCCGCCGAGCTGCGTCCCGGCCTCATCGAGACGATCTGCCAGACCCCGGGCGTCGCGCCGTACTTCGACCTGTCGTTCCAGCACGCCTCGGGGCCGGTGCTGCGCCGGATGCGCCGGTTCGGCGACCGGGAGCGCTTCCTGGAGCTGCTCGACCGCGTCCGCGCGCTGGCGCCGGAGGCGGGCGTGCGGTCCAACTTCATCGTCGGGTTCCCCGGCGAGACCGACGACGACCTCGATGAGCTGGTCGCGTTCCTGTCCGCCGCCCGGCTGGATGCGGCGGGCGTCTTCGGGTACTCCGACGAGGACGGGACCGAGGCCGCGACCCTGGACGGCAAGCTGCCGCCCGAGGAGGTCGCCGCCCGGGTGGAGGAGGTGTCGGCGTTGGCCGAGGAGTTGACCGCGCAGCGCGCCGAGGAGCGCGTCGGGACGCGGGTCGAGGTGCTGCTGGAGGACAAGACGCCGGACGGCGCGTTCGAGGGACGCGCCGCCCACCAGGCGCCCGAGGTGGACGGCACGGTGGTCGTGCGCGGCGCCACCGGGGCGGCCCTCGGCGACATCGTCACGGCCACCGTGACCGGCAGCGACGGCGTCGACCTCGTGGCGGACATGTCATGATCGCCGGAGCGCCCGACCCGGTGGCGGGCTCGGCGGGGCCGCCCGGCGCCTCCGGTTCGTCCACTCCGCAGGCCAGCGTCTACAACATCGCCAACGGCCTGACGATGCTGCGCATCCTCATGGTGCCGGTGTTCGTGTGGCTGCTGTTCCAGGACGGCACGGCCTGGCGGCTGGCGGCGTTCGCGACGTTCGCGGTGGCCTCCGTCACCGACAAGATCGACGGCGATCTGGCCCGCAGCCGCGGCCTCGTCACCGACTTCGGCAAGATCGCCGACCCGATCGCCGACAAGGCGCTGACCGGGGCGGCGCTGATCGGCCTGTCGGTGCACGGCGAGCTGTGGTGGTGGGTCACCGGAATGATCCTCACCCGGGAGATCGGCATCACCGTCCTGCGCCTGGTGGTGATCCGCTACGGCGTGATCCCCGCCAGCAAGGGCGGCAAGCTGAAGACGCTGCTGCAGGTCATCGCGATCGGCCTGTACATCCTGCCCGGCCCGTTCGATCCGGTGCGCTGGGCGGCCATGGGCGCGGCCGTGGCGGTGACGGTGGTGACCGGCGTGGACTACGTCGTCCAGGCGTGGCGGCTGCGCCGCGCCGCGCGTCCGGCGCCGTCGGGGAAGGTGCCGTGACGGGGCTGACGTACGCCGAGGTCGGCGCCACCGAACGCGGCGCCCTGCCCGGCGGCTACCGGCACCTGCGCCACCGCGCCCTGGTCGGCTCGGGGCCGCGCGCGATGCGGGAGGCGGCCGACGCCGTCCTGGAGTTCTGGATGCACCGCGCGGCGGGCGTGCGCATCGACGCGTCGGCGCCGCGGGCCGCGCCCGGCGTGCACGTCGAGTCGCGCATGGGCGTCGGCCCGCTGAGCCTGTCGGCGCCGTGCCGGGTCGTGTGGGCCGAGGACGGTGAACGCCGTGCGGGCTTCGGCTACGGCACCCTGCCGGGGCATCCCGCCACGGGGGAGGAGTCGTTCGTGGTGGAGCTGGACGACATGGACGACGTGTGGCTCCAGGTGACCTCGTTCAGCCGCCCCGCCGGCTGGCAGATGCGCGCGGCAGGCCCCCTGGCCCCGCTCTTCCAACGCGTCTACGCCCATCGCCTGGGCACCACCCTGCGCCGCCTGGTCCACTAGGCGCGCAGGTGCCCGGCGCGGGCGTCTCCCGGGGT
Source organism: Actinomadura sp. NPDC047616 (assembly GCF_040642915.1). NCBI lineage: Bacteria > Bacillati > Actinomycetota > Actinomycetes > Streptosporangiales > Thermomonosporaceae > Actinomadura > Actinomadura sp. NPDC047616. The sequence continues at coordinate 210,449 of NZ_JBEYTB010000003.1, read as the reverse complement.
CTCCCGGGTCTCCCGGGGCGAGCGGGGAGTCCCCGGCGGGCCGTCGCCCTGGACCCGCCGGGGAGAACTGTGGAGGGCGCTCCGGACGCCCTTGGTGCTGGACGGACGTCTCCAGCCTCGGTCATCAGGCGTGGCGCCGCAATTATCCTTTTGGATGAAGCCGTCGAATGCTCTCGATGGCCCCTATTCTGACAAGCGCGCTGACCAGGGCGATTTCAGTGGGTGGAGCATGGTCCGGGCGGGCCTGTCCGGCGTGTGTTCACCCGGGCGAGTCGCGCTGCTGGTGGAGCAGGGCGGCCAGCCCGGCCTGCAGGCGCGACTCCAGGCCGAGGGTTCTCAGGACCTTGGCGATGTGGGCCTTGACGGTGTGCTCGCTCACCTCCAGCGCCACCGCGATCTGGCGGTTGGACATCCCCCTGCCGAGCAGCAGGAAGACCTCCAGCTGGCGGGAGGTGAGGCGGTCGACCCGGGCCAGCGAGCCGATCCAGTGGCGGTCGATGTCGGCGGCCGGGGCGGGGAGCGTTTTCGCGGGATGTGTCATGAGTTCTCGGGGAGACGGATGACCAATATTGTGGTCAGTCCTAACCGTCCTGGTCAGGATCCGACAATGCTTCCGATCGGCCTGTTCCGGACACGTTCCACGGTCAACCCGTCGGGCGGTTCGGCCGTCCCGCACGATTGAAAGGATTCAGTGCGGCCGCGCGCCCGGGATGTGCTGACGATCAGGATCGCCCCCTCGGCGGCGGCGCCCGCGGCGTGTCGTCCCGCCGCTGTCCCGCCGCCCCGATCCCCGGTAGGCCGTCGCGGCGCGAGTAGATTCGGTGCTCACTGCTGGGGAGAGGGGACGCGATGCGGGTCGAGTTGCTCACCGTCGGGGACGAGCTGCTGCTCGGCGACACGGTCAACGGCAACGCGGCGTGGCTGGGGCGGCGGCTGACCGACCACGGCCTCGAGGTGACGCGCAGCGTGGTCGTCGGCGACGAGCTCGACGAGATCGTCGAGGCGGTCACCGAGGCGCTCGGCCGGGCGGACGCGGTCATCACCACCGGCGGCCTCGGCCCGACCAACGACGATGTCACCCGGGACGCGCTGGCCAAGGCGGCGGGCGTGGCGCTCGTCCGCGACCCGGTGCTGGAGCGGCGGCTGCGCGAGCGCGTCGCCGCGGCCGGGCGCGAGCTGCGGCCGATGGCGCTGCGCATGGCGGACGTCCCCGAGGGCGCCGGGCTGCTGGCCAACTCGGCGGGCAGTGCCCCGGGCCTGCGGGTGCGGCTGCCGGGCGGGACGGTGTACGCGCTGCCGGGCGTCCCGTCCGAGATGCGCACGATCATGGAGGAGGTCGTGCTGCCGGAGCTGACGGGCGTCGCACGGTCCCGGGGCCACGGCCTCCCGCAGGCCCGCCGCGTCCTGCGCACCGCCGGCATCTGGGAGTCCGAGCTCGCCGCCGCGCTGGCCCCGGTGGAGGCCCTCGACGGCGTCGCGGTGGCGTACCTGCCCGCGCCCGCCGAGGTGCGGGTCCGCGTCACCGCCGCGCCGGACCGGCTCGACGACGTCGAGCGGCGCGTCCGCGAACTGCTCGGCCCGGACGCGGTCTACGGCGTGGACGACGAGACCCTGGACCGGGTCGTGCACCGGCTGCTCGCCGAGCGGTCGGCGACGGTCGCGACCGCCGAGTCCCTGACCGGTGGGCTGATCGGCGCCGAGCTCACTGAGATGCCGGGCTCGTCGGCGACGTACGCCGGGGGAATGGTCACGTACTCCACGTTGTTGAAGCAGACGATGCTCGGCGTCCCGGCCGATCTGCTGGCCCGGCACGGCGCGGTGCATCCGGACGTGGCCGCGGCCATGGCCTCGGGCGTGCGGGAACGCCTCGGCGCGACCTACGGCGTGGCGGTCACCGGCGTCGCGGGTCCCGACCCGCAGGACGGGCGTCCCGTCGGCACCGTCTTCGTCGGCGTTGCCGGCGCCGAAGGACCGCCCGTGGTGATCGAGCCGCGACTTCCTGTGCCCGGCACCGGTGCCGAGGCGCGCGGCATGATCCGCCGGATGACCGTCGTGCACGCGCTTGAGCTGCTGCGACGCGTCCTGCTGGGCCTGCCGGTGCGATGGGAGGCGGCTCTCCGTGGCGGCGACGCTCGCGAAGATCGGGAAGTCTAGGGCTGATTACAGCGTTACGTTCCAAGCGAACACGAAATCCACGGTCTGCCACCCCCGCGTCGAAGGCGGGTACGGTGGAACCGTCAGATGGTCCACACTGAGGGAGGGAGCGAGACGATGGTCCTGCTTCGCCAGCTGCTCGGTGACGTACTGCGGCAGCTGCGGCTGCGCCAGGGACGCACCCTCCGCGAGGTGTCCGCGGCGGCACGGGTTTCCCTCGGCTACCTCTCCGAGGTCGAGCGGGGACAGAAAGAAGCCTCTTCGGAACTGCTCTCCTCGATCTGCAAGGCCCTGGGGGTCCCGCTGTCGCACGTGCTTCGTGAAGTGGCGGACCAGCTGGCCCTGGCCGAGCTCCAGCACGAGCCGGTGCTGGCGGGCGCACCGCCCGAGCACGAGCGCATCTCCGACGAGCGGATCCCGTCCGAACGCATCCCGGCCACCCCGGAGGAGATCACCGGCGAGTTCCGCGCCGACATGGTCGCGGCCTAGCACGGACACACGGCGGCCCGCCCCGGCCGCCCGGCGCGCGGCGTACGCCCGTGCCCTGCCTGGTACGCCCATGCCCCCTGTGCCGTGAGGCTTGTGCCTTGAGGTGACCTGGGGTGGTACCGCCTGATGTGGGCGTTCTCACGGGTGAACATGGCAATTGTGGGGAGCCTTCCACTGTTGACGCCGATACCGGTCAAGTGACGCGGAAGGAGCCCGACATGGCAACGGTCAAGAGCCCGCTGGGTGATGAGGCTCGCAAGGTCGTGGCGGAGGCGCTGCAGGGCGCCCTCGTCGACATGATCGATCTGTCGCTGTTCGCCAAGCAGGCCCACTGGAACCTGACGGGCCGCAACTTCAAGGTCGTCCACGAGCACCTCGACGAGGTCGTGGAGCTGGCCCGCACGTACACCGACGAGATGGCCGAGCGCGCCATCGCCCTCGGGATCAACCCCGACGGCCGGGCCCGCACCGTTGCCGACCGCACCCCGATCCAGCAGCTGGAGCCGGGCTACGTGGCCGACGACAAGGTGGTGGCCGCGATGACCGACGTGCTGGCCCAGCTGATCGAGCGGTTCCGCGAGCGCGTGCGGGCCACCGACGAGCCCGACCCGATCACCCAGGACCTGCTCATCGAGGCCACCAGCAAGCTGGAGATGCAGCACTGGATGTTCCAGGCCCAGCTGTGATATCAGGTGGCGCGACGTCCACGATCGTCCGACGCCGAAGCCCCGGCCGGGAGCGGCCGGGGCTTCGCATGAGGAGGGGCCGGTGACGGTCTTCGACCGGCTGGTCGACCAGGCGTGGCCCGCCGCGCACGTGGAGGACGCGCACGGCTGGCGGCTGCGCTACGCGCACGGCGTCACCAAACGCGCCAACTCCGTCTGGCCCGCCGCCGAGCCCCCCGACCTGCCCGCCGCCGTCGAGGCCGCCGAGCGCTTCTACTTCGACCGCGACCTCCCGGCGGTGTTCTCCGTCAGCCCCTGGTCGCGTCCCTCCGGCCTGGACGACATGCTGCAGCGTCGCGGCTACGCCGTCGCGGACCCGACCCTGGTCATGACGGCCGACCTGGCCGCCGACCGTCCCGTCACCCGGGACGTCGCGGTCGCCGGCGCGCCGTCCGGCACCTGGCTGGACACCTGGTGGTCGGTCGACGGCCGCCACCCCGACGCGCTGCCCGCCGCCACCGGCATCATCACCGGGGTGCCCGCCGCGTACGCCACGCTCGGTGACAGCGTGGGGCGCGCCGTCCTCCAAGGCGACTGGCTCGGCGTCTACTGCATGGCCACGGCCCCTCACGCGCGCCGCCAAGGACTCGCCCGCGAAGTGCTGCACGCCCTGCTCAACCACGGACGCGCCCAGGGTGCCCGCCGCGCCTACCTATGCGTGACCGAACGCAACGCGGCCGCCCAGGCCCTCTACACGCGCGCGGGCTTCGTGCCCCGGTCCCGCTACCACTACCGCGTCAGAGCACGCGCTTAGGGCGTTCCCGTCACCGTGTCGGGCCCGGCCCGCTGTGTCCCCCTCACGGTGTCACCGCGCGTCCAGGACGAACCAGACGGTGAATCCGTGGCCCCGGCGCCGCACGCCCCACGCCAGCGAGTACGCCTCCACGATCCGCAGGCCCCGCCCCCGTACCCCGTCACCCGCGTCCAGCACGCGCGGCACCGATTCCGCACCGCCGTCGTCGGTGACCTCCCCCCGCACCCGCTCCCGCCCGATGACCAGCTCGACCCGGATGCTGCCGCCGAGCCCGGAGTCGGTGTGGCGCAGCGCGTTGGTCATCAGTTCCGACACGCACACCGAGCAGTCGTACAGCCCCGGATGGTCGGGTCCGAGCACGTCGCTCAGCCAGCGCCGCACATGCCCGACCGCCCGCTCGATCCCGGGCACCACCAGCGCCTCAAGCCGCGGCGCGGGAACGTCGCTCGCTCGCATGGCCCTCTCCTTCCTCACGGCGTCGTCGCAAGGATGAACGGGGCCCTCCGCGCCGTATGACACGCTTTCACGGTCAGGGCGTTCTTCCCTGAGCACCAACGGACTGTGTCACAAGTGCCACATGAGCCCGCCTCCGCCGCGGCGGCCGACGCGCCTGCCTCGGGACGGCCATGGGAATTGCGTCGCGGATCCGGCGGGGATATCCGCTCGCTGAGGGCAGCCGGACTCGGGCACGATGATCACATGACTGGTCTGGGTGTGGTGTTCCGGCCGCAGGTGCCGCCGGAGCGGTTGCGCGACGTCGCGGTGGCCGCCGACGAGGCGGGGCTCGAACAGCTGTGGCTGTGGGAGGACTGCTTCTTCGAGAGCGGCGTCGCGGCGGCCGCCGCCGCGTTGGCATGGACGCGGCGGGTGCGCGTCGGCGTGGGGCTGCTGCCGGTGCCGTTGCGCAACGTCGCGCTGGCCACGATGGAGACCGCCACGCTGCACCGGCTGTTCCCGGGACGCGTCGCGCTGGCGGTCGGGCACGGCGTCCAGGAGTGGATGGAGCAGGTCGGCGCCCGCGCCGAGTCGCCGATGACGCTGCTGCGCGAGCATCTGACGGCGATGCGGGCGCTGCTGCGCGGCGAGCGCGTCACCACGGACGGCCGGTACGTCAGGCTCGACGACGTCGCGCTCGACTGGCCGCCGCCCACCGCGCCGGCGATCCTCGCCGGGGCGACGGGGCCGCGCACGCTGCGGCTGACCGGCGAGTGCGCCGACGGCACGGTGCTCACCGCCGACACCGAGCCGGACGCGCTGCGCCGGGCGCGCGAGCTGGTCGAGGAGGGACGGACGGCGGCCGGGCGCACCGGGGACCACGAGATCGTCGTCTACCTGCACGCCGCCACCGGGCCGGACGCGGCCGCACGCCTCCAGGCCGAGTTCGACCGCAACGCGTCGCGGACGCCGTTCGGGGCGGCCGGGGACGCGGCGGCCGTCGCCGAGGCGGTGGCGCGGCTGGCGGACGCGGGCGCCGACACGGTCGTCCTGCAGCCCACGGCCGACGAGCCCGATCTCGAGGGATTCGTGCGCTTCGCCGCCGAGCAGGTCCGGCCGCTCATCCCCTGAACACCCGCAGGTCGTCTTCGCGCACCGCGCCGGAACGATTCATTCCGGCCGGTCGTCGACGAGGCCGGGCAAGGACCGGGCAAACTCGCGGATTCGCCTGTCCCGTCTGTTCGGAGGGACGCCCCGCCGGGCTCCCGGCAATGGCGGCCCCGATCGAGATTCAGGTCTTCGAAAAGTAATCGACAATGGCATTTCGCGGTTGACAGATATGTCGTTCGTCGCCATATTCTGAGAAAAATGCACACGTTGACGTCGTTGTCGACGTGAGGTGAATCGCGCCTCGCGTGGCCGTTCTGTAGGGCGCGGACGCGCGCGACAGGTGACGCCTCGCACGGGGGCTTCGGAAGGCGGGGTGGTAGCGACATGCCCGAATGGAGCGGGAAACGCTGGCTGCACTCCCATGAGGAGGATCGCGGCGACGTCCGGGTCTACCGGCCGGCCGACTTCCCGTTCCCGCGTTCACGCGGCCGGCACGGGTTCGAACTGCGGGACGACGGAACCGCGGTCGAACACTATTCCGGACCCGACGACCGGCCGCGCACGAGGACCGGCCGATGGCGGGCCGAAACCCCGGACCGCGTGCGCCTGTCCTTTCCCGGCGAGCGGCCCAGGGAAACGACCCTCGAAATCCTGGAATCGTCTCCGGATCGGCTGCTCGTCATCCCGCGCGGATAACGCGCTCGCAGCAAACCACCCGACAGTTCCCCGGCGGGCCGAGGGACACCGACGGCGTCGTCATCACCGACAAGGCGTTCGGTACGACCGGGACGGCCGCCCCGCCGTTCCACCTCGGCCGCAGCGCGACGCACGAGGTCGGGCACTGGCTGAACCTCTTCCACATCTGGGGCGACGACGGTACGGCGTGCACCGGCTCCGACCAGGTCGACGACACCCCCAACCAGGCCGGGCCCAACTTCGGCTGCCCGCAGTTCCCGCACATCACGTGTGGCAACGCGCCCAGCGGCGACATGTTCATGAACTACATGGACTACACCGACGACGCCTGCATGTTCATGTTCACCAAGGGGCAGACGGTGCGCATGCAGGCCGCGCTGGACGGGCCGCGCGCGTCCATCGGCACCAGCCAGCTGCTCAGGCCCGCGCTCTTCCGCGCCTGGAAGGGCATCGGCGGCGACCCGGGGCTCTACGTGTCGTCCACCGGCGACGGGCAGCAGTGGACGCCGCAGATCCTGTTGCCCTTCGTCGGCGCCAGCAGCGGCGCGTCCGTCACCGAGCACGGCGACCTGCTGCACATGGCGTGGAAGGGCCTCGACGGAGACCCCGGCATCTACCACTCCAGCAGCGCCGACGGCGCCAACTGGCGGCCGCAGAATCTCGTGCCGGCGGTCGGGACGAGCCACAAGCCGTCCATCACCGCGTCCAACGGCGTGCTGCACATGGTGTGGAAGGGCATCGGGACGGACCCGGGCATCTACCACTCCACCAGTGCCGACGGCCTCGGCTGGTACCCGACGTTGGGAATGAGCCGCCCGGCTCCGTGGCGGCTCCGGGCCGCCACGGAGCCGTCATGGCGGGCCTGCCCGGCACGGTGTCACGGACGTGCCGCGGCAGGCCCCGGGCCCGCCTCGTTCACGGCGCCTTGGGCAGGTGGGCGAGGACGGTGTCGGCGAACTCCACGGCGAGGGGGCTGAGGGCGTCCCAGCTGCGCGCCGCCCAGCCCGCCGCCAGCGGCGGCAGCTCCGGGATCGGCACGAGCCGCACGTCGCCCCGGGGGCTGCGCGTCCAGCCGGGCAGCGCGGGCAGGACGGCGTGCCCGAGCCCGAGCTCGGCCAGCAGCAGCGCGGTGTCCCAGTCGGCCACGCTCGTGGTGGAGTCCAGGCGCACGCCGTGCCGCTCCAGATGCCCCGTCAGATGCCCGCGCGACGTCGACTGCTCGGGCAGCTCGATGTGCCGGGTCCCGGCCAGGTCGGCGAGCGAGACCGACTCGCGGCGCGCCAGCGGCGCGTCCGTGCGCACCGCCAGCACCCACGGCATCCGGTACGAGGGACGCTGCTCGATCCCGTCCACCGGCGGGCCGATCGTCACCCACGCCAGGTCGGCGTCGTGGGCGTGCACCGCCTCCAGGCAGCGGCGGCTGGAGTTGGCCGTCTGGAACTGCAGTGTCACGTCGGGGTGGCGGTCCCGGAACACCGCCACGCCCGCCGCCATGAAGTGCCGCACGGTGGTCGCGCCGGTCGCGATCCGCACCGTGCCGCCCCGGCCGCGCCGCAGGTCGTCCAGTTGCCGCAGCGCCGCGTCCAGCCCGGCCAGGCCCTCGGCGGCCGCGCGCCGCAGGACCTGCCCCGCCCGGGTGGGCACCACCCCGCGCGGCCGCCGCTCCAGCAGCACCAGGCCGGTCTCCCGCTCCAGCCGCTTGACGTGCTGGCTGACCGCCGACTGGCTGCACGACATCTCCCGCGCCACCGCGCTCAGGCTCTGCGCCTCGCACACGGCCACGAACACCCGAAGGTCGTCCAACGTCATGCCGTCCAAGGTAAAGCTTGGGGATTGGCAAGCGAACCCGAGAATTGACTTCACCTTCCGCGCGGCGGAGGATCGCCAGAGAAGGCGGCGACCCGCCCGGGGGCTCGCGCGACCCCGGCGGGCGCCGACCGCCGGCCTCGGGGGAGCTACGGAGTGCCGCCCGCCGGGGCGGGCTGGCAGCGCGGGCACCAGAAGGTGACACGTTCGGCGGCGTCCGGCCCCTGGTCGGCGCGTTCCACGCGGGTGCCGCAGCGGCGGCAGGGGCGGCCCGCGCGTCCGTAGACCCAGTGCTCGCGGCCGGGACGCCGGTCGCCGGTGGTGATGTGGCCGTAACGGTCCTTGTTGGCGTCCAGCAGCCGGTGCGCCAGCTCCACCAGCCCCGGCAGGTCGGGCACGTCGCCGACGGGCGTCCAGGGGTGGACGCCGCGCAGGAACAGCACCTCGGCCTTGTAGACGTTGCCGACCCCGGCCAGGCGGGTCTGGTCGAGCAGCGCCTCGCCGATCGGGCGCGCGGGCCGCTCCTCAAGCCGCCGGACGGCCTCGGCGGCGGGGCCGGGGCCCCACGCCGCGTCCAGCAGGTCCGGGCCGAGGTGCCCGACGGCGCGGTGCTCCTCGGCGGTGCGCAGCAGCTCCACGACACCGAGGGAGTAGCCGAGCGCCAGCCATTCGGCGTTGCCGAGGACCAGGCGGATGCGGTGGTCGCGCGGGGGAGGCCCGGCGGCCCGGCGCACGCGCCACACGCCCTCCATCATCAGGTGCGTGTGGACGGTGACGCCGCCGTCGACGCGCACGAGCAGGTGCTTGCCGCGCGCGACGGCCTCGAGGACGGTGCGTCCCCGCAGGTCGGCGGTCGCCAGCCGGGGCACCCGGAAGTCGCTGCGCGTCAGCGGACGCCCGGCGAGCGCCTCGTGCAGGCGCCGGGCGGTCTGCCAGACGACGTCGCCCTCGGGCATGGTGCGTCCCTCAGATGAAGGACGGGCTCTCCCAGGCGGCGGGGTCCTCGGTCAGCTTGCGCACCGGCTCGGGCAGCTCGCCCGACGCGATGTGGGCGAGCGAGACCCGCTCCAGGATGTTGCGCTCGCTGGCGCGCAGCGCGATCCACACCTCCTGCAGCGAACGGGCCGGGCCCTCGTAGCCGACGTGCTCGGGACGCTCGCCCCGCACGCCCAGCAGCGGCCCGTCGATGGCGCGGATGATGTCGGCCAGGGAGATCTGGTCGGCCGGCCTGGCCAGCCAGTAACCGCCCTCGGGGCCGCGCTGGCTGCGGACCAGTCCGGAGCGGCGCAGCTGGCCGAGGATGTTCTCCAGGAACTTGGGCGGGATCTGCTGCGCCTCGGCGAGCTGGACCGCTGTCACCGGGTGACTCCCGGCCACAGCCAGCTCCGCGGCGGCACGCAGCGCGTAGTCGACCCGGGCGGACAATCGCATGACAGCATTATCCCTTGCCGATCGGACTGGTTGGGCTTTGTCTCCCGCCCCGGTCTGCGGGCACCACGGCGGCCGGGACGGCGGACGCGGCGAAGGGGCAGTTCACAGCGTTGCCGGAGCCGGTCGGCGGGCGGGTGCGGCATGTCCCCGCACGGCCGCCCCGGCGGCGGCCGTGCGGGGACACGCGGCGGTCAGGTCAGGCCGAGAAGCTCGGCGGCGGCCTGGGCGTTGGCGTGGGCGGCGCCGTAGGTGGCCAGGTGGACGGCCCCGTCCGGACGCCACACCGGCAGGCCCATCTCCACCACGACGGTGTCGGGACGGGCGGCCACCAGGGCCCGGGCCAGGGCCCGCTGTCCCGCGTGGCGGTGCGCGTCGCGCAGCACGACGACGAGACCGCGGCCGCTGGCACGTTCCAGCACACCCGTCGCCTCCGCCGCCGAACCCTCGGCCCGCACCGCGTCCGGCGCCCACGGGCCGAGCCCCCACGGGGTGGGGCCGACCGCGATGTTGCCGGTCGCGGCCACCTCGACGACCAGCGGGGCGTCCCCGCCGCCCCGCCAGTCGGGCAGCTCGCCCGACACCCGGACCGCCCGGCGGGCCGCCTCCAGCCCGGCGGCGCGGTCGGCGGCGGCCGGGGCGCGGTCCGCCAGCCAGTCGCGCAGCGCGCGGGTGCGGGCCGCCGCGTCCGCCAGCCGGTCCAGGGGCAGCCGCCCGATCCGCACCGCCTCCTCGATCGCCGCCAGGACGGCGCGCAGGCTGTCGTGGTGCTCGCGCGACCCCAGGCACAGCAGGTCGGCGCCCGCCAGCAGGGCCCGCACGGACGCCTCGGGGATCCCGATCTCGCCGCTGGCGCCGTCCATGTCCAGCGCGTCGGTCACGATCACCCCGTCGTAGCCGAGGCGGCCGCGCAGCAGCCCGGTGATCGCGGCGGGCGACAGGGTGGCCGGGACGCCCTCGGTGACCGCGGGCAGGTTCAGGTGCCCGGTCATCACCGCCCGCGTGCCCGCCCCGATCGCCGCGCGGAACGGCACCAGCTCGCGGCGTTCCAGCAGCGCCATGTCGGCGTCCACGATCGGCACGCCCAGGTGGGAGTCGGCCACGGTGGCGCCGTGGCCGGGGAAGTGCTTGGCGCACGCGGCCACGCCCGCCTCCTGGGTGCCGGTCACGGCGGCGGCCGCGTGCCGGGCCACCAGCTCGGCGTCGGAACCGAACGAGCGGGTGCCGATCACCGGGTTGTCGGCGGCGGTGTTGACGTCCACCGACGGGGCGAAGTTGAGGTTCACCCCCACCTCGGCCAGTTCGGCGCCCAGCGACCGGTAGACCCGGCGGGTCAGCTCGGGGTCGTCGACGGCGCCGAGCGCGGCGTTGCCGGGATAGGGGCTGGCGGTCACGTGCCCGGTGAGGCGGGTGACGTCGCCGCCCTCCTCGTCGATGGTGACCAGCGGGTCGCCCGCCTTGCGCAGCTCGGCGGTCAGCGCGGCCAGCTCGTCGGTGCCGGGCACGTTGCCGTTGATCGCGAAGACGGTGACGCCGCCCAGCCCGTTCTCCACCTCCTCCAGCAGCCAGCGGGGCGGCAGCGCGCCGGGGAAGGCGGGCAGCAGCGTGCCCCGCGCCAACCGGATGATCTCGCTCTCACTCATCCCCGCCTCCCGCTCGGCTCCGGGGCGCCAAGAAGGCGCCGCCTTCCCTCCAGCTCGCTCATCCCTTCACCGCCCCGGCGGTCAGGCCCGCGACCATCCGGCGCTGGACCAGCAGGAAGAACGCGATGACCGGCACGGTCAGCAGCGTGGAGGCGGCCATGATCGGCCCCCAGGCGTTGCCGCTGCGGCCGAAGAAGAACTGCAACATGATCGGCAAGGTGTATTTGTCCTGGTCGTCGAGGAAGGTGAAGGCGAAGATGAACTCGTTCCAGGCGGTGATGAACGAGAAGATGCTCGTGGCCACCAGACCCGGCGCCACCAGCGGCAGCAGGACGGTGACGAACGTGCGCACCGGCCCGGCGCCGTCGATGGCGGCGGCGTCCTCCAGTTCGCGCGGCACGGCGGCGACGAAGCCGCGCAGCATCCAGATCGCGAACGGCACCGCGAAGGCGATGTCCACCACCAGCAGCCCGGCCAGGCTGTTCAGCATGTCCAGCCGCTTGAGGTCCATGAACAGCGGGATGACCAGCGCCTCGCACGGCACCATCTGCACCACCAGCAGCATGATCAGGAAGGTGGTGCGGAACCGGAACCGGAACCGGGCCACGGCGACGGCGGCCAGCAGCGCCAGCAGGCTGGACACCAGCACCGTGCCGAGCGCCAGCAGCGCGCTGTTGCGCAGGTACTCCCAGAACGACACCTCGGCGATGCCGCCGTTCAGCACCAGGTCGAAGTGCTCCAGGGTGGGATGCGCGGGCAGCGGCCGGGGCGTGGTGCTGAAGATCTCGGTGTTGGGCTTGAACGCCGTCGACACCATCCACAGCACCGGGAACACGGCGACCGCGAAGACCAGCAGCCCGGCGCCGTTCAACGCGGCCTTGCGCACGCCCTTGGTCCTCGCGGTCATGACGTCTCCCCCTGCCGCACCATGACGCGCACGTACACGGCCGTGACGATCAGCAGGATCGCCGTCAGCACCAGCGCGATCGCCGAGCCCATGCCGAGCTTGGGATTGAGCGACCCGAACGCCTCGGAGTAGGCGTACAGGGACAGGTTGAAGGCGTCCCGGTTGGCCATGCCCGCCATGACGAACAGCTGGGTGAACACCTTGAAGTCCCAGATGACGCTCATCACGACCAGCACCATGAAGATCGGCTTGAGCAGCGGGAAGGTGATCCGCCAGAACGCGCGCCACGGGCCGGCGCCGTCCACCCGCGCCGCCTCGTACAGCTCGCCGGGCAGGCTCTTGAGCCCGGCCAGCACCGAGACGGCCACGAACGGGCAGGACTGCCACACCACGCACACCGTCAGCACGGTGTAGGTGGGCAGCGGGCTGGCGAACCAGTTGAAGTCGGCCCAGCCGCCGCCGACCAGCGCGTCCGGCAGCAGGTCCAGGAACCAGTTGACCAGGCCGCCGGTGGTGCCGAACAGCCAGGAGAAGATGATCGCGGCGGTGACCGGCGGGGTGGCCCAGGCGACCATCACGCCCCCGGCGACGAACTTGGACATGCGCCGTCCGAGCCGGTTGAGCAGCAGCCCCACCAGCGTGCCGAGCACCAGCGTGGCCGTCACGGCGACCACCGCGAACAGCACGGTCTGACGGAGCGTCTGCCAGAAGAACGGGTCGCCGAGGATCGTCTCGAAGTTGCCGGTGCCGACGTTCTCGGCGGGCTCGCCGCGCAGCTGCCGGTTGCCGACCTTCTGGAACGACATGATCCCGATCTGGACCATCGGCCAGAACATCAGCACCGCGATGACGACGACGGTCGGCGCGATGAGCAGGTACGGGCCGTAGCGCGGCCCGCGGCGAGGGCGGCGGGGGCGGGCCCGGCCGGAGGGGTCGCTCCGGCCGGGCCGCCTGCGCACCGCCGGAGCGGTGTCGAGCATGGCGTCAGCCCCCGATCACGGGTTGAGCAGCGTGTTGGCCTGCTCGTTGGCCTTCTTCAGTTCCTCCGCGGCCGGACGGCCCTGCATCACGGCCTTGACCGCGTTCGGCAGCACCTTCTTGGCCTGCTCGAACTCGCCCCAGCCCGCGCTGATCGGCGGGAACTTGGTGTTGGTCGCGATCTGCGTGAAGGCCGCGAGCGTGGGGTCGGTGAAGCTGACGTCCGAGCGCATCGAGGAGAAGCCGCTGTAGTCGGCCCACGCCTTGGCGTTCTTGGCGTTGTTGAGGACGGTGATGTAGTCGAACGCGACGTCCTTGGCCTTGCTGTCGTTCCACACCGCCAGGTCCGAGCCGCCCGCCATGACCGGCGCGTTGCCGCCGTTCTTGCCGGGGATCGGGAACACCGCCCACTTGCCGGCGTCCTTGTCGGAGATCTTCTTCATCTCCTTCAGCGCCCAGCTCCCGTCGATGTACATGCCGAGCTTGCCGAGCGCGAAGTCGCGCTGCGGCCCCTCCAGCTCGTTCTTGCCGACGTACTTGGCCGGGGCGACCTTGTCCCGGGTGACCAGCCCGGCGTAGAAGTCGACGGCCTCGACGGCCGGCGGCTGGTCGAGCTTGCCGACGAACTTCTCGCCCTCGGGGACGGCCACCTCGCCGCCGTTGCCCCAGATGAAGCTGAGCAGCGCGTTGGTCTGGTCGCTGGGCGCGCCGATGCCCGGCACCTTCTTCTCGTCCTGGATCTTCTTGGCCGCCGCGGTCAGCTCGGCCCACGTCTTGGGCGGCTGGATCCCCAGCTCCTGGAACCAGTCCTTGCGGTACCAGACGGCGCGCACGCCGCCGTACCACGGCACGGCGTAGGTCTTGCCGCCGGAGCGGTCGTTGGCCACCGCGGTCTTGTTGAGCTTGCCGCCGTCGGCCCAGCCGTCGAACTTGGCGGTGATGTCGGCGAGGCTGCCCTGCTCGATGTGGGACTGGACGTCGGTGTTGCCCAGCTCGGTGACGTCGGGGCCCTCGCCGCCCGCCGCGGCCTTCTGGAAGGTGGTGGCGACCTGCGGCCACGGCACGTACTTGACGACCACGTCGGTGTTGGGGTGCTTCTGCTTGAACTCGGCCTCGACGCCGTCGAGGAACTTGGTCTGCTCGGGCGTCCCGTCGCCCATCATCCAGACCTTGAGCTGGGCGGGGCTCTGGCCCGTGCCGCCATCGTCGTCGTTGCCGCCGCCGCAGGCCGTGGCGGCCAGGGCGAGCGCGGCCGTCACGGCCGCTGCCTTGATGTACTTCACTGGGGGTCCTTTCCGGCTCTTCCAGCGGGCGGGCCTCGCGTACGTGTCCGGGCGATGCGGTGGAACCGGCGGGGAGCCCGTAGGGTCCCAGCCATGGCACCGAATCGGCCCCGTGACGCCCTGCTCGTCGGTCGGCGCTGTCGTGCGGCCTGGTCCGGCACCGGCGGCGGTCCGGCCGCCTGGGCGTAAACTAACAAGAAAGTTTCCTAAACAAAACCGCCTGTTAGCGGATTGAGACGTTGGAGGGGTGGGCCATGGCAGGGCGCCCGGGGACGCCGCGGCTGCTACGCGAGCTCAACGACCGTGCCGCGCTTGAGCTTCTGGTCACGCAGGGGCCGCTGACCCGCGCGCAGATCGGCGCGCACACCGGGTTGTCGAAGGTGACCGCCTCCCAGCTGCTGGCCCGGCTGGAGGAGCGGGGGCTGGTGCAGGTGGTGGGGGAGCGCGCCGGGGGACGCGGGCCGAACGCCGCGCTGTACGCCGTCGTGCCGTCCAGCGCCTACGTGGTGGGCATCGAGGTGGGGCCGGACGGGGTCACCGCCGCCGTCGCCGACATCACCGGCGTCGTCGTCGCCCAGGTCACCGTGGACCCCAACGGCGCCGACGACCCCGTCAGGACCGTGCACAGCGCCGTGGTGCGGGCCTGCCGCTCGGCCAGGGTCGCGCTGCGCCGCGTCACCGCGCTGGTCATCGGCACGCCCGGCGTCGTCGACCCGCGCACCGGCGACGTGCAGTTCGCCTTCGACCTGCCGGCCTGGCACGAGGGCGTGCTCGCCGCCCTGCACACGGACCTGCGGCGTCCCGTCGTCATCGAGAACGACGTCAACCTGGCCGCCATCGCCGAACGCGCCTACGGCGCGGCGCACGGCGCCGAGGACTTCGCCCTGGTGTGGCTGGGCCGCGGCATCGGCCTGTCGGTCATGCTCGGCGGACGCCTGCACCGAGGGCGCTCGGGCGGCGCGGGCGAGCTGGGCTACCTGCCCGTCCCCGGCGCGCCCCTGCCGATGGGCTCGGCCCGCCGCGACCACGACGCCGAGGGCGTCACCAAGTCCAGCTCCTGGGGCATTCCCGCCCTGGCCGGAGGTTACGGCTCCCTGGTCAGCACCGACGCCGTGCTCGACCTCGCCCGCGCGCACGGTCTCACCGAACCGACCGCCGTCGACTGCGTCCGCGCCGCCGCCGCCGACGAGGACCTGGGCGGCGCCTTCCTGGACGAGCTCGCCGACCGCATCTCCTACGGCGTGACCTCGGTGAACATCGTCCTGGACCCCGGACTGGTCGTGCTGTCGGGCCAGCTCGGACGGGCCGGCGGACGTCCCCTCGCCACCCGCATCGAACGCGCCGTGGGCCGCTACAGCCCCACCCGCCCGACGGTGGCCGTCACCGAGGTCGAGGGCAACCCCGTCCTGCGCGGCGCCCTGCACGCCGCCCTGGAACAGGCCCGGGAAGAGGTGTTCTCCGCCCCCGCGGGCTGACGCGCCGGCCGGCGCCTCCGCGCGGAGTCACGCCGGAGGCGCCGCGGTTCACCGCGCGGGACGGCGGACCGGCGGATGCTCGCGGCGCCGCCGAGGGTCCCGCATGGCGCGGTCGAGGACGGTCTGGCTGATGATCTGACGCTTGCGCCGCTGCGCGGCGACCCACCGTGTCGTCGGTGTCATGGCGACTCCCCGTTCCGCGGTGACCCGGCCCCCGGGTCACCGCAACCCCCTACGACCCGATCATCCCAGGACCGCGGCGCCGGCGGATCCGCCCAAGGGAGGAGAACGCGGACGAACCCCTCAGACCTTCTGCCGAGGTCGCGTGGAACCCTGGAAGGGAAGGCGCCCGCGACGTCTTCCCGGCATCGAGCTGATCAAGGACACTCGTCGTCATGGCATTGCGCGACCGGCTGCGCCGCCTCCTGCAGCGACCCGGCACCGTCGACCTGCGGCCGTTCGAGGCCGTGGTCGCCGAGGCCGCCGCCCGCGAACCCGAGGTCCGCGCCCTCTCCGACGAGGCCCTGACCGCACGTGCTGTTTCGGGGGGCGACCCCCGTTCCCCCGTCGGTCGGTCAGGCGATCCTCGCTCCGCTGGCGCTCCGCTGCGGTCGCCTGACCTCCTGGCCCTGGGCCGGGAGGCGGCGCGGCGGACCCTTGGCGAGCGGCCGTACGACGTGCAGCTTCTCGGCACCCTGGGACTGCTGTCGGGGCACGTGGTGGAGATGGCCACCGGCGAGGGCAAGACCCTGGTGGGCGCGCTGGCCGCCGCCGGGTACGCCCTGAGCGGCCGCCGGGTGCACGTGATGTCGGTCAACGACTACCTGGCCCGGCGCGACGCCGAATGGATGGGGCCGCTGTACGCGATGCTCGGCGTGACGGTGGCGTGGGTCGGGCAGTCGTCCACCCCGGACGAGCGCCGCCGCGCCTACGCCGCCGACGTCACCTACGCGCCCGTCAGCGAGGTCGGGTTCGACCTGCTGCGCGACCGCCTGGCCACCGACCCCGCCGACCTCGTCCTGCCCGAGCCGGGGGTCGCGCTGATCGACGAGGCCGACTCGGTGCTGGTGGACGAGGCGCGCGTGCCGCTCGTCCTGGCCGGGGCCGCCGACGCGGCGTCCGCCGACGCCACCTACGCCGAGCTGGTGCGGCGGCTGCGGCCCGGCCTGCACTACACCGCCGACGAGGAGGCCCGCAACGTCCAGCTGACCGCCGCCGGGGCCCGCGCCGTCGAGCACGCCCTCGGCGGGATCGACCTGTACGCCCCCGAGCACCTGGACGCCCTCACTGCCGTCAACGTCGCCCTGCACGCCGAGGTGCTGCTGCAGCGCGACGTCGACTACATCGTCCGCGACGGCGCGGTGAAGCTGGTCAACGCCTCGCGCGGGCGGGTGGCGCTGCTGCAGCGCTGGCCGGACGGACTGCAGGCGGCGGTCGAGGCCAAGGAGGCCCTGGAGGCGTCCCCCAGCGGCGAGATCCTCGACTCCATCACCGTTCAGGAGCTGGTCGGCCGCTACCCGGTGCGCTGCGGCATGACCGGCACCGCCCTGGCCGTCGCCGGTCAGCTCCGCGAGTTCTACGACCTGGAGATCGCGGTCATCCCGCCCAACCGTCCGTGCGTGCGGGTGGACGAGCCCGACCGGCTGTACGCCACCGCGGCCGACAAGGAGGTCGCGATCGTCGACGAGATCGCCGCGGCGCACGCCACCGGCCGGCCCGTGCTGGTCGGCACCCTCGACGTCGCCGAGTCCGAACGCCTGGCCCGCCGCCTGGACCGCGCCGGCCTGCCCTGCGTCGTCCTCAACGCCAAGAACGACGCCGAAGAGGCCGCGATCATCGCCCGGGCCGGGGCCCACGGCGCCATCACCGTCTCCACCCAGATGGCCGGGCGCGGTACCGACATCCGCCTCGGCGGCGGCGTCCCGCCCACGGCCGCGTCCTCCGCCCCGCCGCCCGCGGCCGACCACGACCGGGTGGCCGGCCTCGGCGGCCTGCTGGTGATCGGGACGGGCCGCCATCCCAGCAGCCGCCTGGACGACCAGCTGCGCGGCCGCGCCGGACGGCAGGGCGACCCGGGCGGCTCGGTGTTCTTCGCCAGCCTGGAGGACGACCTGGTCACCCGGTACGCGCCCGACGAGTCCCACGACGGGCCCGCCGCGCCGGACGGGCGGGTGGACGCCAAGGGCGCGCACTGGATCGTCGACCACGCCCAGCGCGTCGCCGAGGGCGTGGACATGGAGATCCACCGCAACACCTGGCGCTACCACCACCTGATCAGCCTGCAGCGCCGCGAGGTGCTCGCCGAACGCGACACCGTCCTGCGCGGCGACGCCGCCGACCGGCTGCTGGCCGACCTGCGCCCCGAACAGCACGCCCGGCTCGTCGAGGCGGCCGGCCCCGAGCCGGTCGCCGCCGCGGCCCGCCAGATCATGCTGTTCCACCTCGACCGCTGCTGGGCCGAGCACCTGGCCTTCCTCGCCGACCTGCGCGAGGGCATCCACCTGCGCTCGCTCGGCCGCGGCCTGGACCCGCTGGTCGAGTTCAACCGCGAGGCCGTCCCCGCGGGCAAGCGCCTGCTGGGACGGGCCCGCGACCGCGCCGCCGACACCTTCGACACCCTGGAGGCCGCCGACGGGCGGGTCGACATGCCCGGAGCGGGACTGGCCCGCCCCTCGGCGACCTGGACCTACGTCGTCCACGACAACCCGTTCGGGTCGCTGGACGAACGAGCCTTCCGCGGCCTGGTCGCCATGTTCCGCCGCCGCTAGGCGTACCGGGCCACGGCGTCGGCGACGTCGGCCGACCGGTGCGCGCCGGGGGGCTGGGCCGCGGCCGACCGTTCGCCGCGCCGCCGGGCCCGTGCGACATCGCGTACCTGGGCGGGCCGCGCACCGTCGCCATCGCGCTCGCGGGCCTGTGCGCGGGCGCCGGCCGTGCCGCCGAGGGCGGCGCGGGACGGGTCAGCTGCGGAGGCGCAGGCCGCGCGGGGTGGGGTGGAAACCGGCGGCCTCCAGGGCGGCGGCCAGAGGGGACCGGCCGATCGACTCGCCGTCGGCGCGTTCGACGGTGAGCTTGCCGAGCGCGCCCTCCCGTACGGCCAGGGCCAGCGCGTCCACCGCCGGTTGCAGCACCCGCGGATCGTCGGACCAGGTCAGCAGCGTCCGCCCGCCGCGTTCGACGTACAGCACCAGACGGCCCTCCACCAGCACGACCAGCGCGCCCGCCTTGCGGCCCGGCTTGTGACCGCTGGCGACCTCGTCGTCGCGTTCGGGCCACGGCAGGGCGGCGCCGTACGGGTTGGCCGGGTCGGCCGCCGCCAGCACCAGTGCCCGGTCGTCGTCCCGCCGGACGGGGATCTCCCACGGGTCGGCGGGCTCCCGCGGACGCAGCGCCCGCAGCCGGTCGACGGCCCCGGGCAGCGCGAACTGGGCCGCGCCCAGGCCCTCGACGAAGTAGCCGCGGCGGCACCGGCCGCTCTCCTCGAACGCCCGCAGTACCGGGTAGACGCCCGCGAACCCGCCCGGCGCGCGCTCGGCGGCCACCGCGCCCCTGATGACGATGCCGTACCGTTCCAGCAGCGCGTCGGCCAGCGCGTGCGACCGGCGCGTGGCGTCGGACTCGCGCTCGGGCAGCGGCCACCAGCGGCCCGCGACCGTCGGCGGGCCCGTACGGGACGGCAACACGGGACGCCCCCGGCGGCGGGTGGCGCGCGCCCGGTGCGCCGGACGCCCGGACCCGAGCGCCGCCCGCAACGGCGCCAGCGTGTCGTTGGTCAGCAGCCCCGCCCACACCAGGTCCCACACGGCCGTGACCAGATCCTGGTCGGACGCGGTGACGGTGGCGTTGACCCGGTCGGACAGCGTGCGGAAGAACAGCGCGCCGCCGTCGCCGAGCGCGTCCAGCACCGCCTGGTGCACGGGCGTCAGGGTGATCGGTGCCGGCTCGGGCATCAGCAGCGGCGCGGTGTCGGCCAGCTGCAGCGACACCCAGCCGTCACCGCCCGGCAGCCCGCCCTGACCGGCCCAGATCACCTCGCCCGCCGAGGTCAGCTCGTCCAGCAGGGCCGGGGAGTAGCCGGGGACGCGCGACGGCAGCACCAGCGTCTCCAGCGCCGACGCCGGGACCGCCGCGCCCTGCAACTGCTCGATCGCCTGCACCAGCGCGTCGATGCCGCGCAGCCGGGACCCGCCCGCGATGCCGTGCCAGGCGGGCAGGAACCGGCCCAGCGCCTCGGGCGGGGACGGTTCCACCTCGGCGCGCAGCCGCGCCAGCGACCGCCGCCGCAGCGTCCGCAGCACGCCGGTGTCGCACCATTCGCTCGTCGGCGGCCCCGAGATCGCCTCGACGGGCAGGAACTCGCCCTCCACGACGCGTCCCGCGCCGCCCAGCCGCCGCAGCGCGTCGGCCACCACGGCCGCGCCCAGCCCGAACCGCGCGGCGACGTCGGCCGCCCGGAACGGCCCGTGCGTGCGCGCGTACCGGGACACCAGGTCGCCGAGCGGGTCGTCCACCGGCTCGAGGAACGCCTCGGGAACGCCCACCGGCAGCGGCACGCCCAGCGCGTCGCGCAGCCGGGCCGCGTCCTCGACGGCCGCCCAGCAGTCCCGCCCGCCGACCCGCACCCGGATCGCCCGCCGCGTCTCCTCCAGCTCCGCCGCCCACCGCGGCCCCTGCGCGCCGCCCGGCGCGTCACTGTCGCCATCGGCCGCCGCGTCGCCCGCGGCGAGGGCCTCGCCCGCGCCGGGCGGGGAGATCGTGCGGGCGGCCAGTTCGGCGGCGGTCAGCGGGCCCAGCTCGCGCAGCAGGTCGGCGACGCCCTCCACGTCGCGGGCACGGCGGTCGGGCGTCAGCCGCTGCAACTGGCGTTCGGTGTCGGCGACGACCTCGGGGTCGAGCAGCTCGCGCAGGTCGGCCTGGCCCAGCAGCTCCGACAGCAGCGCCGTGTCGAGGGCCAGCGCCTGGGCGCGGCGTTCGGCCAGCGGGGAGTCGCCCTCGTACATGAACGCGCCGACGTAGTGGAACAGCAGCGACCGGGCGAACGGCGACGGCTCGGGCGTCTCCACCTCCACCAGCCGCGTCCTCCGGCCCGCCAGGTCGCGCATGACCTGCGCCAGCCCCGGGACGTCGAACACGTCCTGCAGGCACTCGCGCATCGTCTCCAGCACGATCGGGAACGACGGGTACTTGCTCGCCACCGCCAGCAGCTGCGCGGCCCGCTGCCGCTGCTGCCACAGCGGCATGCGCCGGTCGGGACGGCGGCGCGGCAGCAGCAGCGACCGCGCCGCGCACTCGCGGAACCGCGCCGCGAACAGCGCCGAGCCGCCCAGCTCGTCCACCACCACGCGTTCGACGTCGTCGGGGTCGAACACGGCCAGGTCCATGCCCGGCGGCTCGTCCATGTCGGGGATGCGGATCACGATGCCGTCGTCGGCGTGCATGGCCTGCGCGTCCACCCCGTACCGTTCGCGCAGGCGACCGGCGATGGCCAGCGCCCACGGCGCGTGCACCCGCGCCCCCAGGGGCGAGTGCACCACCATGCGCCAGTCGCCGAGCTCGTCGCGGAACCGCTCGACGACGATCGTGCGGTCGTCCGGGACGTGCCCGGTGGCCTCCCGCTGCTCGGCCAGGTAGGACACCAGGTTGGCGGACGCCCACTCGTCCAGCCCGGCGGCGGAGACGCGCGCGCGGGCCTCGTCGGCGGGCAGCCGGGCCAGTTCACGGGTGAACGCCCCCAGGGCCCGCCCCAGTTCGGCGGGGCGCCCGGGGGAGTCGCCATGCCAGAACGGGAGCTTGCCGGGCTGCCCCGGGGCGGGGGACACCAGCACCCGGTCAGGGGTGATGTCCTCGATGCGCCACGAGCTGGCCCCCAGGACGAACACGTCGCCGACCCGCGACTCGTACACCATCTCCTCGTCCAGCTCGCCCACGCGGGACGCCTTCTCCCCGACGAGGAACACGCCGAACAGGCCGCGGTCGGGGATGGTGCCCCCGCTGGTGACCGCGAGCCGTTGCGCTCCCGGGCGGGCGCGCAACGTGCCGGTGATCCGGTCCCACACCAGACGTGGGCGCAGCTCCCCGAACTCGTCGCTGGGGTAGCGCCCCGCCAGCATGTCCAGGGTCGCCTCCAGGGCCGACCGGGGGAGCGTGGCGTACGGGGCGGCCCGTTTGACGACGGTCTCCAGGTCGTCGACGGACCACTCGTCCATCGACACCATGGCGACGATCTGCTGGGCCAGCACGTCGAGCGGGTTGCGGGGATGCCGCAGCTCCTCGATCTCGCCGCGCCGCATCCGCTCGGCCACCACGGCGGTCTGGACGAGGTCACCCCGGTACTTGGGGAAGATGACGCCCTTGGACACCGCGCCCACATGGTGCCCCGCCCGTCCGACGCGCTGCAGGCCGCTGGCGACCGAGGGGGGCGACTCCACCTGCACCACCAGGTCGACCGCCCCCATGTCGATGCCCAGCTCCAGGCTGGACGTGGCCACGACCGCGGGCAGCCGCCCCTGCTTGAGCGCCTCCTCGATGCCGGCCCGCTCCTCCTTGGACACCGACCCGTGGTGGGCGCGCGCGACCTCCCGGGGCGCCCCCTGGGACACCCCCGCCTGCGCCATCACGTCCGCCGGCATCCCCGCGGCCCTGTGGCCCGATGCCCGCGACGCGCGCTCCCGTTCGACGCCGGGGGCCTCGCCGTCGCCTGTCAGGGCGCGCCGGACGTCGTTCATGCTGATGCGCCCCAGTTCGACGTCGCCGCTCTGCGCGGACGCGTCGGCCCCATGAGGGAGAGGCGGGGCGTCGTCCGGCGGGACGAGGCGTTCGTAGGCCAGTTCGTTGAGGCGGCCGCACAGGCGTTCGGCCAGGCGGCGGGAGTTGGCGAACACCAGCGTGGAGCGATGGGACTCGATCAGGTCGAGCAGGCGGTCCTCCACGTGCGGCCAGATGCTGCGCTGCCGCGGGTCCGCGCCGCCGGAGGCGTCCACGAACTGCCCGATCTCGCCCATGTCCTCGACGGGGACGACGATGTCGAGGTCGAACACCTTGTCGGAGGGCGGCTGCACGACCCTCGCGGGCCGGGTGCCGCCCAGGAACGCCGCGACCTCGTCCACCGGCCGCACCGTCGCCGACAGGCCGATGCGCTGCGCCGGGCGCTCCAGCAGCGCGTCCAGGCGTTCCAGGGACAGCGCCAGGTGCGCGCCGCGTTTGGTGCCGACGACGGCGTGCACCTCGTCGACGATCACCGTCTCGACCCCGCGCAGCGCCTCGCGGGCCTGCGAGGTCAGGATCAGGAACAGCGACTCGGGCGTGGTGATCAGGATGTCCGGCGGCCGGGTGGCGAGCCGGCGGCGCTCGTCGGCGGGAGTGTCGCCGGACCGGACCCCGACGCGGATGTCCGGCTCGGGCAGGCGCAGGCGCCGCGCGGCCTGCCGGATGCCGGTCAGCGGCGCCCTCAGGTTGCGTTCGACGTCGACGGCCAGGGCCTTCAGCGGCGACACGTACAGCACCCGGCACCGGTGCCGCGGATCGGCCCGCCCGTCCGCGCCGTCCTGCCCTTCGGCGCCCTGGGGGCCGCCGTCCGCGCCGGGGCCGCCGCTCGCCGATCCGCCCGCGGCGAGGCGATCCAGCGACCACAGGAACGCCGCCAGCGTCTTGCCCGAGCCGGTGGGCGCCACGACCAGGGTGTTGTCGCCGCTCGAGATCGACTCCCACGCGCCCGCCTGCGCCGCGGTGGGCGCGGCGAACGCCCCGGTGAACCACGCCCGCGTGGCCGGGGAGAAGCGTTCGAGCACGTCAACGGTCATGCAGCCATCCTGCCTCGCGGGTCCGACAGAACGCGGCGGAGTGACGTGCATCACGTTGTAAGTGGACGCTTTCAGGATTGGAGTGTCATGCAGGCTCGAAATGGTCCGCCCCCGAGGAGCCCGCATGCCTTTCGCCCTGCTCGCCGTCGGTGTGACGGCCCTGCTGCTCACGGTGAACGCCCACGCCCCCCGCTACGGCGCCGCCTTGGCGGTGCCCAGCTTCTTCGCCGGGTGGCTCACCATCGAACTGGCGCCTCACCTGCTGGTCGCGGAGGTCGCCGGGATCGGGCTGACGGCGGCGTACGGGGGGTTGGGCGCCTGGCCCGGCTGGGTGGGGCTCGGCGCGGGGGTCGTCGGCGTGGCCGGGACGGCCGCCACGATCGTCGCGTCCCGCCGTACCGTCGTGACCCTGCGCGAATCCGGCGCGCCCATGGAGATCGACCCGTCCGAGACCCGCAAGACCTCCCGCTACCCGATCTCCCACCTCATCCTCCCGCCGCTCTGCCTCATCCCGCGGCCCGGCGTGCGGGTGCACCGCAACATCGTGTTCCGCCAGGAAGGACGGCTGCGCCTCAAGCTGGACGTCTACCGGCCCGCCTCCGGAGGGGAACTGCGGCCAGGGGTGATGCAGATCCACGGCGGGGCGTGGGTCATCGGCGACAAACGCGAACAGGGGCTGCCCCTCCTCAACCACCTGGCGGTGCACGGCTGGGTGGGGTTCAACGTCAACTACCGGCTCAGCCCCAGGGCGACCTGGCCCGACCACCTCATCGACCTGAAGCACTTCATCGCCTGGTACCGGGAGCACGCCAGGGAGTACGGCGCCGACCCCGACTTCCTGTGCGTGACGGGCGGTTCCGCCGGGGGACACCTGGCCGCGTTGGTGGCGCTCACCGCGGGCGAGGCCGAATTCCAGCCCGGCTTCGAGGACGTGGACACCTCCGTGCGGGGAGCGGTCCCGTTCTACGGGGTGTACGACCTCGTCGAACCGGGGCCGTGGCCCGTCCCCATGGGGGCGACCTCCCTCATGGAACGCAGGGTGATCAAGAAGTCCTTCACCGAGGACACCGAGGCGTTCGCCAAGGCGTCCCCTGTCAGCCACCTCCGCCCGGACGCGCCGCCGTTCTTCGTCGTCCACGGCAGCCACGACACCCTCGTCCCGGTGGCCGAGGCGCGGCGCTTCGTGAAACGGCTGCGGGAGACGTCGCACTCACCCGTGGTCTACGCCGAGATGCAGGGCGGCCAGCACGCCTTCGACGTCTTCCCCTCCTACCGCACGGCCCGCGTGGTGGAGGCGGTCGAACACTTCCTGACGGGGCTGCACCGGCAGTACGCCGAAGGCGTGCGGCGGCCCTCCGTGCCGAGCGAGATCACCGACTCGGTCGACGGGGGCCCGGTCGGATAGCGTGGACGGGTGCGGCTGACACAGTTCTGGGAACGGATGAACGAGCAGTTCGGCGAGGGCTACGCCGAGAGCGTTGCCAAGGACTACGTCATGGCCGAACTGGGCGGCCGCACCGTCGAGCAGGCCCTGGCCGACGGTGAGGACGCCAAGAAGGTCTGGCAGGCCGTCTGCGCCACGTTCGACGTCCCCCAGCACCTGCACTGACGCCCGCACCGTCCCCGGGAGGCCCCGCCGCCCTGCCGGCTCAGCCGTAGACGGCCATGGCGGTCACCAGGCCGATCGCCACGTTCGCCACGCCCAGCAGCACCACCGCGGGCTCCAGCTTGGGCTCCTGCACGCAGCCGCGCACGTCCACCCCGATCAGGCGGTCGAACACCAGCACGGCGACGGCCTGCGCGATCACGCCGACACCGCCGAACACGGCCACCCGGATCAGGCCCTCCAGCAGGTCCCCGCCCGCCGAGTAGATGGCCACGGCCACGATGAGGCCGATACCGACCGTCGCCGCGCAGGCCAGGAACGTGGCGTTCGGGCTGCGGTCACGGCGGATGATCGAGATCAGCCGGCCGGGCGTGGTCCAGTCCACGATGTAGAAGCCCAGGACGAACAGGGCCAGGCCGACCGCGGCATAGGCGAAGATCGCCCCGACGCCCTCGGCGAGGATCTGCCCGAGGTCGTCGTCGAGCGCGAGTGACATCGTTCTCCTTAGGGGGTTCCGGGATCCGTTACAGGGGAATCCGGTGCGGGACGAAGGACGAGGTGTCGTCCGTGATGAGCCCGGCGGTCTCGCGGATGCCCAGACCCGCCGACTCGTCTTCGACCACCCACGCGCCGAGCACCGGACGGTAGCCGTCGAAGTCGGGCAGGGGGCAGAACTCCTGGAAGACGAAGCCCTCCCGTCCGTACTGGCCCTCGGTGTGCTGCTCGGTGCCGTCGGGGGTGACGATGCGCATGCTGGCGCCCTCCCGCCCCAGCAGCGGCTTCTTGACGTACGCCGTGAGGTCGGACGGGGTGTTCAGATAGGTGGGCAGCAGGTTGGGGTGGCCCGGGAACAGCTCCCACAGCAACACCAGAAGCGCCTTGTTGGACAGCACCATCTTCCAGATGGGCTCGATCCACGCCGTGGGGGCGCCGGGAACGTGCTGCCCGAACGGCTCGGCGACGATCCATTCCCAGGGGTACAGCTTGCACAGCGTGCGGATCTCGTTGTCGTCCAGGTCGACGAACCGTTGGCGTTCCGGGTCCCAGCCGATGTCCTCCATGGCGATCGCCACACCGGGCAGGCCCGCCTCCTCGGCGGTCTCCTGCATGTAGGCGATCGTCATGACCTCCTCACCGGTCTCGTCGCCGTTGGTCCAGGCGAAGTGCACCGGATCCTTGGCGAGGGCCGGCGCCATCCCCTTCCAGCGGTCGACCAGGCGTTCGTGGATGGAGTTCCACTGGTCGTCGTCGGGGTGGACGTCCTTGAGCCAGTACCACTGGACGATGGAGCTCTCCACCAGCGCGGTGGGGGTGTCGGCGTTGTACTCCAGCAGCTTGGCGGGGCCGGTGCCGTCGTACCAGAGGTCGAACCGCCCGTACAGGTGGGGGTCCTTGCGGCGCCACGACTCCTCGATCAGGGGCGCCACCCACTCGGGTATGCCGAGCGCGTGGTAGCGGCCGGTCTTCACCACATGCTCCACCACCTGCAGGCACATGCGGTGCAGTTCCTCCACCACCTCCTCCAGGGCCAGCACCTCGTCCATCTCGAAGACGTAGTGCACGGACTCGTCCCAGTAGGGGCGGGCGAGGTGCTCGGGGTGGGCGGTCTGGTGGAAGGCCAGCCCCTGGGCCTCGATCCGGGCGGGCCAGTCGGGCCGGGGCGTCGAACGGACGCGTCGCAACGTCAGCTCCCGCTGCGTCCGCTGCCGCCGAACCCTCCGCGGAGGGTCTTGCCGCTGCTGGATTTGATCTTGCCCTTGCTCGGCGCGTAGTGGCTGCCGCCGGAGACGTAGGTGGAGCCGGAGCCGGAGTCGGAGGTGCGCTTGCCGCCGTAGTACCAGAAGTAGCGGCCGTAATCGGGGGAGGTGTACGAGTAGGTGCGCTCGCAGTAGAAGTCGGAGACCACCTTGTAGCCGCCCTTGACGTTCCCCGCCGGGATGGCCTGGCGGTCGACGCACCACGCCGTCGTCGTCTTGGAACTGCAGGCCGCCAGCGTGAGCGACAGCGCGCTGACCATACCGATCTTCACCGCCCGGGAACTGAGCCGGGGCCGCGGGAGGTCCTGTGGGGGCAAGGGACACGTCCTTCGAAACGAGACGGCGACCGCCTGGCGGGTTCCGCACCGTGAGCGGGAGGCGTTCACCGGCAAGGGAATCCGCGTAGCGGAGCCATAGCTTAGGGGTGCTCGATCATGGGACGGAAGCGAACGCCGTCCCGGTTCCCCGCAATCTGGACGCGCGCATACGGAACACGGCGCGTCACCGTGAGCCCGCGCGCCGCCCCGCTCAGTCGGGGATCGGCCCGCTCAGTCGGGGATCGGCAGGTGCGCGTACAGGTCCATCGGATCGACCGTGGCCGGCAGGTCGCTCACCTGGCCGTCGCCCACCTCCACCACCCGCCACTGGCCGTCCTCGCGGCGCGCCATGTCGGTGGTGATGAACCGGCAGCCCAGGCTCCGCACGGCGGGCGCCACCGCCTCGTACTCCGGTTCGGTCTCCACCTCGGGGTTGTCGGGGTGCGGCCCCACCAGCGCGGGCTCGCCGTCCACCCACCACACCCGCGCCTCACCGCCGCCGTCGAAACGTTCGTACTCGCGGACGACGATCCCGCCCGCCAGGAAGTCGTCCTGCAACGCGATCATCTTCGCCACCACCGAGCGCAGCTGCGTCAGGTTCCTGACGTCCGGCACGAAGCACGCCTGCTCCCACTCGTGCTTGCGCGACTTGACGTAGTCCTTCACGACGGCGGGGCCGGGGGACAGGGGCCGTACCAGCTCGGCCAGGTCGCCTGGGTCTCCGCGCGGATCCACGGGCCGCCACACGCTGTGCGGCGTCAGACCGGCGAACGTGTCGTGCCAGCCCGGCAGCTCGTGCGCGCGCTGGTAGTCCTCAGGGTGGGTGAGCAGGATCGTGCCTCGCTGCTTCAGGGCCGCGGCGAGGGCGGCGTACTCGGGGCTCGTCATCATCCAGCCGCGGTACCAGGCGGGCCCGAGATCCTCTGGGACGGCCCGTATCGCGGCGTCCACGTCGCCCCGCCGCAGGGCGTCGTGGTCGATGAGGGCCATCTCGCCGTAGTGGTCCCGCACGGCGGCGGCCTCGCGGGCGAAGTGTGGGTCAACGCGCCGGGGGTGGAGCGGATCGACGCAGAAGAGGACGGTCAGCGTCATGGTCAAACCCTCCGTGACTGCGCCAGCGTACGGCGTCCGAGGCGCCCGGCGCACGGAGATTCCGGGTCAAATCACCACGCGATCTCATGATCGAACGGATGTTCGGTAAAGTGGGCCGCGCACGCGACGTTATCCACATGCCGGCCGGCACCTCGAAACTGTCGGTGGCTCCCCGTAACGTCACCCGTGAATCGGCCGGACTCACCGGGCCGCGACAGCACCGGACAGACAAAGGGGCACCTCAATGGCAGCGAACGACCGGGAGAAGGCTCTCGAGACCGCACTGGCCCAGATCGAGCGCCAGTTCGGCAAGGGCTCGGTGATGCGGCTGGGCGACGAGGCGCGGGCACCGGTCGAGATCGTGCCGACCGGCTCGATCTCCCTCGACATCGCCCTGGGCATCGGCGGCCTGCCGCGCGGCCGGGTCGTGGAGGTCTACGGCCCCGAGGGCAGCGGTAAGACCTCCATCGCCCTGCACGCGGTGGCCAACGTCCAGAAGAACGGCGGCATCGCCGCGTTCGTCGACGCCGAGCACGCGCTCGACCCCGAGTACGCCCGCAAGCTCGGCGTGGACATCGACGCCCTGCTGGTGTCCCAGCCCGACACCGGCGAGCAGGCGCTGGAGATCACCGACATGCTGATCCGCTCCGGCGCCATCGACATCGTGGTCATCGACTCGGTGGCCGCGCTGGTGCCGCGCGCCGAGATCGAGGGCGAGATGGGCGACAGCCACGTCGGCCTGCAGGCCCGCCTGATGTCGCAGGCCCTGCGCAAGCTCACCGGCGCGATCAACCAGACCAAGACCACCGCGATCTTCATCAACCAGCTGCGCGAGAAGGTCGGCGTGATGTTCGGCTCGCCCGAGACCACCACCGGCGGCCGGGCGCTGAAGTTCTACGCCTCCGTCCGCCTGGACGTGCGCCGCATCGAGACCCTCAAGGACGGCACCGAGCCGGTCGGCAACCGGGTGCGCGTCAAGGTCGTCAAGAACAAGATGGCCCCGCCCTTCCGGGTCGCCGACTTCGACCTGCTCTACGGCCAGGGCATCAGCAAGGAGGGCGGCCTGATCGACCTGGGCGTCGAGCACGGCTTCGTCCGCAAGTCCGGCGCCTGGTACACCTACGAGGGCGACCAGCTCGGCCAGGGCAAGGAGAACGCCCGCAACTTCCTCAAGGCCAACCCGGACATCGCCGACGAGATCGAGAAGAAGATCAAGGAGAAGCTGGGCGTCGGCCCCAAGCTCGACAAGGAGGCCCCGGAGACCACCGCGGCCGCCACGCCGCCGGCCCCGCCCGCCGCCGCGCGGACCCCGGCCGCCGCCTCCCGGACCGCGGCCGCCACTGCGCGTAAGGGCGCCAAGGCCGTCAAGCCTGGTGATTCCTGACGGAGAATCCGCCGATCCGGGTGACTCCTGACGAAGAGTGAGCGATGATCTCGTATGCAGGGCGGCGGCGCCTTGCCCGGCACCGGCGGACCGGTGCACGGTCCTTCCCCGATGGCGCCGCCGCTCCCGAGGGCCCCGATGAGCGCTCACCCTGAACCACCCGACGACGAGTCCCCCGGCACTCCGGCGTGGCTCACCCCACCGGCCGACAACCCCTGGGGCGAGCCGCCCCGCCCTCCGAAGCACGAGCGGACCCCCACCAACCCGTGGGGGGAGCCCGCCCCACCTCCCAAGGAGGACACGGGCGCCCTCCCGTTCCCGTTGGCGCCTCCACCCGAACGGCCCGCCTGGACTCCACCGTCCCCCGGCACCAACCCCTGGACCGAAGCCACACCTCAGCCCGCGGCCGCCCTGCCTGAGCCCGAGCGCTTCGACAAGTCCAACGACCATGCCGGCAAGCCGGACGACAACGGCACCGCCACGGCGGCGACGCCGGCACCCGACCCGAAAACCGCTCAGCCATCCACGCCACCGAGTGACCCCGCCAAGTCCTCACCCGAGCAGCCCATGCCTGCCCAACCGGCTGAGCAGCCCAGGCCTGCCCAAGGCGGGTCTGAAACCCCCACCGGCGGCCCTCCAGGCGAATCGAGGAACGACGATGTGTCAGGAGCCCACGTAACGGCTCCGACATCCGCCGAACCGAGCACCCCTGCCCGGCGCCCGTCAGTCCCGGCCCCTTCCGACAGACCCCTGCCAGTCGATCCCTCCACTGAGCCAGAGGAAATCACCCGTTCCGATGAGCGTGCGAGCGATCCAGCGAGCGACCGCCTCAGCACAGCCCGGAACCATGCGCCCGAAACACAGGAGGCCAGCGCAACCACTACCCCGGAGCCCTGCACCTCCGCCCCGGAGAAGCAGCCCCAGCCCCCTGGCCGGACACGAGGCAGCACCAAGGGCGACACCAGCGGTCGTGATACCGAGTCCAGTCAGGCGCTAAGGGTTGGCGGGCTGGAACCGAATGCGCAGGCCGACGCTGCGGCGGGCGACGGCAGCGGTGATGCCGCGTCCGGTCAGGCGCTGAGGGTTGGCGGGCTGGAGCCGGATGCGCAGGCCGGCGGCGCGGTGGGTGCTGGCGGTGGTGGTGCCGCGTCCGGTCAGGCGCCGAGGGTCGGCGGGCTGGAATCGGACGCGCAGGCAGGCGGCGCGGCGGGCGACGGCAACGGTAGTGATGCCTTGTCCGGCCGGGCGTCGAGGGTTGGCGGGTCCGGACGGGGCCCGCGGGTAGGCGGCGCAGAGGACGACGGCGGTGACGGCGGTGACGGCGTCGGCGTGGGCGGTCGAGGGCGGAAGCGGAAGACGAACCGTGAGCGTCAGGCGGCCGGGCGCGGCGAGCCGCTCGGGTCGATGTGGGATCCGGGTTCCCGGCAAGACGGTGCGGGGACGGCTGCGGGCGATGATCCGTCCGTCGAGCAGCCCGATGGCGAAGACGCCGACGGCAGAGCGGAGGCACGGGCGCGGGAGATCTGCCTGCGGATGCTGACCGCGGCGCCGCGTACCCGCGCGCAGTTGGCCGACGCGCTGCGCCGCAAGAAAGTGCCGGACGAGGTGTCCGAGCGCGTCTTGAGTCGCTTCACCGACGTCGGGCTGATCGACGACGAGGCGTTCGCACAGGCGTGGGTGCAGTCGCGGCATCGCGGACGCGGACTGGGTAAACGGGCGCTGGCCGCAGAACTGCGGCGTCGTGGCGTGGCGGACGAGACCGTCAACGAGGCGGTGCAGTCCCTCGGGCCCGAGGAGGAGGAACGCACGGCCCGGGAGTTGATCGCCCGGAAGCTGGCCGCCACCCGCGGTCTGGACACGGCGAAACGCACCCGGCGGCTGGTCGGCGTCCTCGCCCGCAAGGGGTATCCGCCCGGCCTGGCATACCGCGTGGTCCGCGAGGCGCTCGAAGATGATGGAGCGAACGACGTCCCCGAGGGCGAGTGGGACCTTGAGTGAGGCGCCAGGTCGCCGTTAGCGCTCCGCCCGACCGACCCGGCGGTGCTCGGCCTGGTCGATCCGGCAGCACCCCTCCCGTGGCTCGGCGCACATGCCTGTAGGCGACCGGTCGCTTGGCCCACTGGGAGCCGGTGGCGCGGGGGCGGGATCGCGCGTCACCGGCCGCGCGGCGGGCGCGCGTTACCGGCCGCGCGCCGGCGCGCCGGCGGGTTGCCGGACTGCCCCTTGCTGCTCAGTGGTGACGCGCTCGGCGCCCCAGTCGGCCTGCCTTTTCTTGGCTTGCTGATGGAGACGGGGGCCGGTTGCCCCTAAGGGCTGGGGCGAAGGTGGGCTCCGCGTGCCGTCACGCCGTCACGGGCCACCAGGGCATGCCGTCAAAGGGCACGGCCACCACCACGTCGTGCCTTTTGCCGACACGGCGACAGAGCGACACGCCGTCATGGCGACATGCCGTCACGGCGGACGGCGGCAGAACGTTGGGGCGGCACGGTGGCAGGGGCGTGGCGACATGGGAAGGGGGACAGGGGGACATGGGGGTGACATGTTGGTTGTGGGGGGCGACGGGTTGGTTGTTGGGGGGCGTGGAGGAGTGGAGGTTGTGGGGCTTGCTTGGTGGGCTTGGGTGGAAGGGCGTGGACGAGGGGTTAGCGGTGTAAGGGGGCAGGTCGGCGGATGTGCGGACGTTGGTAAGGAAGTCCTCACGTGGGCGTTCGGTTAGTCCGGAATGCCCTGCGTTTGCTTGCTCATTACCTCCGTGCCGCTTACCGTTACGGCAGTGAGGAGTTACTCCGCGCACCGCGGATTGCCATACGTCCGAGCACGTTCGAGCAGCTGAGAGGTAGACAGGAAGACGACCGCCGCCGCGCAGACCGGGCCGCCGCCGCTGGTCCGGACGCCGACCGTGCACCGGCTCGGCCGCCGCGCCGCGGGTAAGTCCTCGCTGACCAGGGCTCCCGGCCGAGAGGGGCCCGCGGCCGAGGAGGGGTCTGCCTCATGGAGAGCGTCCTGTTGGGTGCCGCGCTGCTGGTGACCCTGGTCGCTCTCGTGATGGTGCTGCGACGTCCCGGCGTCGTGCCTCCCCCCGTCCCGTCCGAGGACGAGCTGGACACGGTGCGCCAGGAGGCCGAGGTGATCCGTGCCGCCGCCAAGGTGGACGCCGGGCAGATCCTGGAACGCGCCGAGACGCAGGCCCAGCAGATCGCCAGCTCGGTGCGCGCCGAGCTCGACGAGGAGGCGCGGACGCTCCGCGACGACCTCAAGACCCTGCGGGACGACCTGGAGCGGCGGGAGGCCCGGCTGGCCGAGCGCGAGCAGCGGCTCGACGCCGAGGTGCGGCGTCTGGAGGAGTGGTCCGCCAAACTGGCCGAGACCAAGCGGACGCTCGCCGAACGCAAGGAGGAACTCGGCCGCCTGGAGGAGGAGCGGCGCCGCGTTCTGGAACGCGCCGCCGG
Source organism: Actinomadura sp. NPDC047616 (assembly GCF_040642915.1). Classification (NCBI taxonomy): domain Bacteria; kingdom Bacillati; phylum Actinomycetota; class Actinomycetes; order Streptosporangiales; family Thermomonosporaceae; genus Actinomadura; species Actinomadura sp. NPDC047616. Next base: position 177,162 of record NZ_JBEYTB010000003.1, on the reverse strand, counting down.
GCTGACGGCCGAGGAGGCCAAGAGCGAACTGGTCCTGGCGATCGAGAACCAGGCCAAGCGGGAGGCCATCCCGATCACGCGGGAGATCGAGAACGCGGCCCGGGCCGAGGGCGAGAAGCGCGCCCGCAAGATCGTGACGCTGGCGATCCAGCGGGTGGCCAGCGAGCAGACCGCCGAGTCGGTGGTGTCGGTGCTGCACCTGCCCGGCGACGAGATGAAGGGCCGGATCATCGGCCGCGAGGGCCGCAACATCCGCGCGTTCGAGTCCACCACGGGCGTCAACCTGATCATCGACGACACGCCCGAGGCGGTGCTGCTGAGCTGTTTCGACCCGGTGCGCCGGGAGGTCGGCCGGCTGACGCTGGAGAAGCTGGTGCTGGACGGCCGCATCCACCCGCAGCGCATCGAGGAGGTGTACGAGCGCAGCAAGCGCGACGTCGAGCAGCTGTGCGTGCGGGCCGGTGAGGACGCCCTGGTCGAACTGGGCATCACCGACATGCACCCGGAGCTGATCGCGCTGCTCGGCCAGTTGCGCTACCGCACCTCCTACGGGCAGAACGTGCTCAAGCACCTCATCGAGTCGGCGCACATCGCCGGGATCATGGCCGCGGAGCTGCGGCTGCCGGTGGAGCTGGCCAAGCGCTGCACGCTGCTGCACGACATCGGCAAGGCGCTCACCCACGAGGTGGAGGGCAGCCACGCGCTGATCGGAGCGGAGATCGCCCGCCGGTACGGGGAGCACGAGGACGTCGTGCACGCCATCGAGGCGCACCACAACGAGGTCGAGGTGCGGACGGTGGAGGCGGTGCTGACGCAGGCCGCCGACGCGATCAGCGGCAGCCGCCCCGGTGCGCGCCGCGAGTCGCTGGAGGCGTACGTCAAGCGGCTGGAACGCCTCGAGGAGATCGCGCGCGACAAGCACGAGGGCGTGGAGAAGGTGTTCGCCATGCAGGCGGGCCGCGAGATCCGCGTGATGGTCAAGCCGGAGGCGGTCGACGACATCCAGGCCCAGGTGATCGCCCGCGACATCGCCAAGCAGGTCGAGGACGAGCTCACCTACCCCGGTCAGATCCGCGTCACGGTCGTCCGCGAGTCCCGCGCCACCGAGTTCGCCCGCTGAGCTAAGGGAAGTGCGCGGGAGTCGCCTCCGTCGCCCCTATCGCGTGGGCCGTTCCCTGGGCAAGAGCTTTGCCACGTCGGGGTCGCCGTGGGGGGTGCCGCTCGCGGCGCTGGAGAACGCGCGCGTCCCGCCCCCGCCGCAGCAGCCCTACCTGTGGGAAAAGGAGCCGTGGGCGTAAGGCCGTGTGGCCGTGGTCAGGGCGTGCTGGACGGGCTGAGAGGCCAGCGGGGTCAAGGACCACCGCCTCTGGCCTGCTGGGGCGTCTGCTGCGGGATGAGGCGTGGCTGGGGGTGTGTTGGGACGCGAGGGGCGGACGCCGGTGTCCGGCCCACTGGGCGTCGGGCTGAGTCGCGAGCCGCTCGAACTCGGGAGTGGCGAGTCGGGCTCAGGCTCTTGGGTTGTGCGGGTGGAGGAGAAAGGGCGTTCTGGCGGGGGGCGTGGTTGGGGGTGGGGTCAGGACAGAGTGAGGGGCTTCACGTCGCGAGGGGTGAAGCCAAGGGTTTGGCCGTAGAAGGCCAGTTCGGCCTCCAGGCAGGCGATGACGGTCTCGGCGCGGCGGAAGCCGTGGCTTTCGCCTTCGAACGTCAGGTAGGCGTGCGGGACCTTCTTGGCGGCCAGGGCCTGGGCGAAGCGCTCGGACTGGTCCGGGGGGACGATCGGGTCGTCCAGGCCCTGCAGGAGCAGGACGGGGCAGGAGGTCTCGTCGGCGCGGTTGAGGGGGGAGCGCTCCTCGTAGGCGCGTTCGAAGCCCGGCAGGGGGCCGATCAGGCTGAACAGGTAGTGCGACTCGAAGTCGTGGGTGGCGTCGGCGAAGGTCTTCAGGTCGCTGATGCCGAAGTAGGACGTGCCGGCCTTGAACACGTCGGTCTGGGTGACGGCGGCCAGGGTCGTCCAGCCGCCCGCGCTGCCGCCGCGGATGGCGATGCGCGCCGGGTCGGCGATGCCGCCGTCGGCGAGGGCCTTGGCCGCGGCGACCGCGTCCTCGACGTCCACCACGCCCCACTGGCGGCGCAGGCGTTCCCGGTAGGCGCGGCCGTAACCGCTGGAGCCGCCGTAGTTGACGTCCACGACGCCGACGCCGCGGCTGGTGAAGTACGCGCGTTCCAGGTTCAGGACGCTGGAGGAGCGGCTGGTGGGGCCGCCGTGCACGAACACCACGAACGGCGGCAGCTCGTCGGCGGGGCCCGCGGCGTCGGGGCTGGCGGGCGGGTAGACCAGGGCGTGGACGGGGCGTCCGAACGGGCCTTCGAGCTGTTCCGCGCGCGGCCGGGGCAGGTAGGCGGCGTCGGGCAGGTCGGTCAGTTCGCGGCGCAGGGCGTCGGAGCGGCCGGTGGCGGTGTCGATGCGCACCACCGTGGGCGGTGTGGTGGGGCCGCCGGCGATCCCCACGACGGTGGTGCCGTGGGCGGACAGCGCGGGCTGCCAGTGCTCGTAGGGGACGTCGACGTCGGTCAGTTCCAGCGTCTCGGGGTCGTAGATGCCCAGGCGCATGTCGCCTTCCCCGTGCAGGACGGCCAGACGGCCGTCCTCGAGCAGGGCGTAGGGCATGCCGCCGAGCGTCCACAGCGGCGCGGCGAACTCCTCCTCGGCCGGGTACAGCGCGGTGGCCGACTCCCCGTGCAGGCCGACCTGGTAGATGTTCCACCAACCGGGCCAGTCGGAGATGACGTACAGGGACTCGTCGTCCCGCCAGATCGGCGCCAGAGCCGATTCGGTGAGGCCGCCCCTGACGGTGTAGGGGGTGACCGCCTGGCCTCCCTCAAGGGCCGCCACACGCAGCTCCGTGCCCTCCCAGGGCATGCGGGGGTGGTTCCACTGCACCCATGCCAGGTGCCCCCCGCTGGGGGACGGCATGGGGCTGGCGTAGAAGTCGGCGCCGCTGACCAGTTCCCGTATGGCGGAGGCGTCCTGCGCGGCGCTTCCGTCCAGAGGGACGGCGACGATGGCGCGGCGGATGCCGTCGGGGGTGTGCCCCTCGCACACGCACCACACCTCGGTCTCGTCCGGGGACAGGACGTAGTCGGCGTAGCGCAGGCCCCCGGGGACGGCGGGTTCGGGCGTCAGGGGGCGGGGCTTGGCGTCGCCCGGGTCGAGCCGGTGCAGACGCTGGTCCTCGTAGTGGGAGAAGACCAGGGCGTAGCCATCGGCGACACGCACGGGCAGGTACGAACGGCCCCCGTACTCGTGGACGCGCGTGCGGGCGTCCCAGGGCGCCGGTAGCAGTTCGGTGCGGTGGCCGTCCCGCAGGTGGATGACCGTGGTGCGCCCGCCCTCCTCGGGGCGGGTCTCCTGCCACCACACGTCGGTGTCGTGAACGGTGGGGAAACCGAGGCGGAGCCGGGCGCGAGCGACGTCGGCGGCGGAGATGGGGGACGGCCAGGAGCCGTAGGGGAGGGTCGCACGAGCGGTCATATGCGAATCGTCCCGCATACAGGCACCGGTTGGGGCCATGACGGGGCAGTTGAACTCGGAAAGATACAAGCCGTTCACGTGGGGCGCCCCAGCGGCGGGCCAACACCGCGGCAACCCGGCGTTGTGGGGCCGTTCATCAGCGCTTTCCCAACGTGAAGGGGGCGCCGACGCTTGTGGCGGCGGCGCCCCCTGGGGTGGGAGAGGGTGATCGGTCAGGTTGCGGCGCCCGTGGCGCTGCCCGTGGCGGCCATGCCGGGGGCGGGCGGTGCGCCCGTCCCGGTTCCCATCGTCTTGGCGGACGTCTTGCGGCTCCGGCGGCTACGGCCCTCAAGCCAGGTCGCCACCCGGCTGAGCGCCATGTTGATCGCGATGTAGATGACCGCGACGACCAGACCCGCCTGGATGATGTTGTTGTTGTAGTTCGGCGGGATCTGCTTGAACCCGGCCTGGAGCAGTTCGGCGTAGGCGATGATGAAGCCGAGCGCGGTGTCCTTGAGCAGGACGACCAGCTGGCTGACGATCGCGGGCATCATCACCGTGATCGCCTGCGGCAGCAGCACCAGGCGCATCACGCCGTTCTTGCGCAGGCCGATCGAGTAGGCGGCCTCCGCCTGCCCCCTGGGGACCGACAGCACGCCCGCCCGCACGACCTCGGCGAGCACCGAGCCGTTGTACATCACCAGGCCGAACACCACCGCGGCGAACGCGGGCACCGTGATCGTCCCGGCGTTGATCTCCACGCCGAAGATCGAGAAGAAGTAGTCCACCGAGAGGCGCTGGAACTGGCCCAGCGGGGACTCGGCGATCACCGGGCTGATCTTGTTCGGCAGGAAGAACGCCAGGAAGATCAGGATCAGCAGCGGAATCGCGCGGAAGAACTCCACGACCGCGCCGGCCGGGACGCGGATCCACCAGTGGTCCGACAGCCGGGCCAGGCCGAACACCGCGCCGAACAGCATCGCCAGCACCGAGGCGATCACGGCGGCCTTCAGGGTGTTCCACAGGCCGGGCAGGATCAGGTTGTCCCAGACCTGCCACTCGATGAACGGCTTCCACAGTCTGCCCTGGAACTGGTCCTTGTCGGCCAGCCGCCAGACCAGCGCGGCGACCAGGGCGAGCACCGCGACCGCCGACACCACGGTCAGCACCCGGTTGCGCGCCTGCGCCCGCGGGCCGGGCGCGTCGAACAGAACGTTGGCTTCCTTGCTCATCGGGCCACCGCCATCCGCTTGGCCAGCCAGCCGAAGAAGAACCCGGTCGGCAGGGTGAGGATCATGAACCCGACCGCCACGCCGATGAACAGCGGGATCGCTCCGCTGCTGAACGACGGCAGGTCGAGAAGGTCCTTCATGACCGTCGCCGTCTCGGCGTAGCTCGCGGCGGCCGCCACCGTGGTGTTCTTGATCATCGCGATGAGGATGCTGCCCAGCGGGGCGATGACCGCGCGGAACGCCTGCGGCAGGATGATCATGCGGAGCGACTGCATGAAAGTCAGCCCGATCGACCGGGCCGCCTCGGCCTGGCCGAGCGGCACGGTGTTGATGCCCGAGCGCAGCGCCTCGCAGACGAACGCGCCGGTGTAGGCCGAGAGCCCGAGGACCGCCCACCAGTAGTAGGTCGTGCCCGGGTCGTCGGAGAACTTCAGCGCCAGCGTGTCGTTCAGGCCCAGGGCGCACATCAGGAGCACCAGGGTCAGCGGCGTGTTGCGCAGGACGTTGACGTACACCGTCCCTACGGAGCGCAGCACCGGGACGGGCGCGACCCGGAAGCTCACCAGCACCGTCCCGATGATCAGGGACAGCACCCCTGCCCCCACGGACAGGCGCACGGTGGCCCAGAAGCCTTCGAGGATCTTGTCGAAGTTGTCGAAGAACGGGCCGAAGTCGAATAGCTCGCTTAGCTGTGACATGACGTTCCAGCGTTCGGGGACATGCCGCTGCCGCCCCGGCGGGCGCGACCACGGGGGGACGCGCCCGGAGGCGCCCGTCGCGGACGCGCACCTCCGGGGGAGGACACCGGCGCGGGACGGCCTCAGCCTGGGACGGAACCGGACCCGGGCACGTCGGCCTGGGGTCGCGGCCCGGGCGGCAGGCTCAGGCCGTCATCCAGCGGTCGGTCTCAGGCGCAGCCTTCCATCTGCGGAGCGGTCGTGACGAGCTTCAGCCCCGTGCCCGAGAAGTGCTTCTCCAGCAGGGTCTTGGCGGTGCCGTCGGAGTACATCTTCTGGATGGCCTGGTTGACGGCCTCGCAGGTCTTGGTGTCGCCCTTCTTGATGCCGACGCCGTACTTCTCGTCGGTGAAGGGGTCGTTGATGACCTTGAACGAGCCCTTCTGCTGGGCGGCGAACCCGGCCAGGATCAGGTCGTCGGTGCTGACCGCGTCCAGGGCGCCCGCCTTCAGCTTGGCCGAGCACTCCGAGTAGCTGGAGGCGTCCACCAGCGTCACGCCCGAGATGGCCAGCTTGCCGTCCGGCGGGCCCTCGGTCACGCGGCGGAAGGAGTTGGACCCGGCCGCCTTGCACAGCTTCTTGCCCTTGAGGTCCTGGGCCTTCTTGATGGAGTTGTCGTCCGCCCGGACCATCGTGTCCTGGTGGGCGACGTAGTAGGGGCCGCCGAAGGTGACCTGCTGCTTACGGGCGTCGGTGATGGAGTAGGTGGCCACCACCAGGTCGACCTGGCCGCCGCCCAGGAAGGACTCGCGGTTGGCGGACGTGGTCTCCTTGAACTCGACGCCGCTCTCGGGGACGCCGAGCTGCTGGGCGATGTACTTGGCGACGTCCACGTCGAACCCGTCGAAGGAGCCGTCGGGCTTCTTCAGCCCCAGGGCCGGCTGGTCGTACTTGATGCCGACGACGAGCTTCTTGGATTCCTTGGCCTTGTCGACGACGCTCTTGGCCTCGGTCTTCTCGGTGTCGCTGCCGCAGGCGCTCAGCGCCAGGGACAGCGCGGCGGCCGCGCCGATGACAGCGCCGAAACGACGTACTCGCATGCTGTGGTGCACCTCTGCTTTCTGCTGGAGTCCCCGCTGCTCTCAGTGCGTGAGGATCTTGGAGAGGAAGTCCTTGGCGCGGTCGGTGCGCGCGTTGGTGAAGAACTCGTCGGGGGTGTTCTCCTCGACGATCTGACCGTCGGCCATGAACACGACCTTCTGCGCCGCGCGCCGGGCGAAGCCCATCTCGTGGGTGACCACGATCATGGTCATGCCGTCCCGGGCCAGCTCGGTCATCACGTCGAGCACCTCGTTGACCATCTCGGGGTCCAGCGCCGAGGTGGGCTCGTCGAACAGCATGACCTTGGGCTTCATGGCCAGCGAGCGCGCGATGGCCACGCGCTGCTGCTGCCCGCCCGACAGCTGGGCGGGGTACTTCTGCGCCTGGCTCGCGATCCCCACCCGGTCGAGCAGCTCCATGGCGTGCTTCTCGGCCTCCTGCTTGCCGACCTTGCGCACCTTGATCGGCCCGAGGGTGACGTTCTCCAGGATCGTCTTGTGGGCGAACAGGTTGAAGGACTGGAAGACCATGCCCACGTCGGCGCGGTGCCTGGCCAGCTCCTTGCCCTCCTTGGGCAGTTCCTCGCCGTCCACCAGGATCCTGCCGTCATCGATGGGTTCCAGGCGGTTGATCGACCGGCACAGGGTCGACTTGCCGCTACCGGACGGGCCGATGATGACCACGACCTCGCCGCGGTTCACCGTGAGGTTGATGTTCTTGAGAACGTGCAGCTCGCCGAAGTGCTTGTTGACGTTCTCCACCACGACGAGGGGAGCCGCGCCCGCGTTGTCGTCCTGGGGCCCGCCGTCGACCTTGGTGACCTCGCCGGCCACGTCCTTGCCGAGGTCGGGCCCGCCTCCGCTGTCCGTCATGGGCTCGGACTTTACGACATCCGCGGCGGGGCTCCGGCTTCGGAGCGGTACCGATACGATCACGAATCCGCACGTCGGCGGCCCATTCGCGGCCTTCGGGCCCCCTTCCGGCGCGCCGCTTCGGGATCATGATCGCACGTCAGGCCACATGTCCCTCACCCGGCCCCCGGGGGCACATCCGTAGGCCGGGCCGGTACCACGTCGTGACCTTGACAGCAGGCGCACGGGCGTGCCGGTGCGGGCGCGCGATGCCCGGGGCGCCGCGTACCCTTGGTGATTGCCATGACCGCACCTGAAGACAGCGGCGCCCGTACGTACGAGATCCGTACCTACGGCTGCCAGATGAACGTCCACGACTCCGAGCGCCTGGCGGGGCTGCTGGAGTCGGCCGGATACGTGCGCGCCGACGGCGCGGAACCCGACGTTGTGGTGTTCAACACCTGCGCCGTCCGGGAGAACGCCGACAACCGGCTGTACGGCAACCTGGGCCATCTGCGCCCGGTCAAGGACGGGCATCCGGGCATGCAGATCGCGGTGGGCGGCTGCCTGGCGCAGAAGGACCGCGACGCGATCGTCCGGCGGGCGCCCTGGGTGGACGTGGTGTTCGGCACCCACAACATCGGGTCGCTGCCCGCCCTGCTGGAGCGCGCCCGCGTGCAGCGCGAGGCGCAGGTCGAGATCGAAGAGTCCCTGGTGACCTTCCCCTCGACGCTGCCGACGCGGCGTGAGTCGCCGTACGCGGCGTGGGTGTCGATCTCCGTCGGCTGCAACAACACCTGCACCTTCTGCATCGTGCCGTCGCTGCGCGGCAAGGAGCGCGACCGCCGCCCCGGCGAGATCCTCGCCGAGGTCGAGGCGCTGGTCGCCGAGGGCGTCATCGAGATCACCCTGCTCGGCCAGAACGTCAACGCCTACGGCTCGGGGTTCGGCGCGCTGGGCTCGGCCCCGGCCGAGATCCAGGAGATGACGGAGGGCGGGCAGTCGGCGTTCGCGGGGCTGCTGCGCGCCTGCGGCGGCGTCGCGGGCCTGGAACGGGTGCGGTTCACCTCGCCCCACCCCAAGGACTTCACCGACGACGTGATCGCCGCGATGGCCGAGACGCCGAACGTCATGCCGTCGCTGCACATGCCGCTGCAGTCCGGCTCGGACCGGGTGCTGAAGGCGATGCGCCGCTCCTACCGGCAGGAACGCTACCTGGGGATCATCGAGAAGGTCCGGGCCGCGATCCCGGACGCGGCGATCACCACCGACATCATCGTGGGCTTCCCGGGCGAGACCGAGGAGGACTTCGAGCAGACCCTGCACGTGGTGCGCGAGGCCCGCTTCTCCGGCGCGTTCACGTTCCAGTACTCCAAGCGTCCCGGCACCCCGGCGGCCACCATGGACGACCAGGTGCCCAAGGAGGTCGTGCAGGAGCGCTACGAGCGCCTGGTCGCCCTCCAGGAGCAGATCTCCTGGGAGGAGAACAAGAAGCTGGTGGGGCGCAGCCTGGAGGTGCTGGTCGCCGAGGGCGAGGGGCGCAAGGACGGGGAGACGCGGCGGTTGTCCGGCCGCGCCCCCGACAACCGTCTGGTGCACTTCCGCGCGCCGGACGAGCCCGTCCGCCCCGGCGACATGGTCACCGTGGAGGCCACCTACGCCGCCCCCCACCACCTGGTCGCCGACGGGCCCGTGCGCGCCGTTCGCCGCACGCGGGCGGGGGACGCCTGGGAGGCGCGTCAGGGCGAGTCCAAGCCGGCCGTGTCGCTGGGCATGCCGACCATCGGGCGTCCCGCGGCGCAGCCCGCCTCGTCCGCCTGCACGGCCCACTGAGGCGTCGTGCTGGTCTCCGCGGCCGTCTGCCCGCATCCGCCGTTGCTGGTGCCGGAGATGGCGGGGGCCGCCGCCGGTGAACTGGACGCCCTGCGCGAGGCGTGCGACGAGGCCGTGCGAAGGCTCGCCGGGGACGCGCTCGTCGTCGTCGGGGGCGATGCGCGCACCTGGGAACCCGCCGCCGACGGCGTGGCCGACTTCCGCCCCTACGGGCTGGACCTGACGTTCGGTACGGGCCGGGACACGCTGCCGTTGTCGCTGGCGATCGGGCACTGGCTGTTGCGGCGCGCGCGGGACGTGCCGCCCGTGCGGTACCAGGCGGTGGCGTTCGACGCGTCACCGCAGGACTGCCTGGCCCTGGGCGAGCGGCTCGCCGGTTCCGCCGAACGCGTGGCGTTGCTGGTGATGGGGGACGGCTCGGCGTGCAGGGACGTCAAGGCCCCCGGCTACCTGGACGACCGCGCCGAGCCCTTCGACGAGGCCGCCGCGCGCGCCCTGGGCGGCCCGGGAGCGCGAGGGCCCGCCGACGCGGCGGCCCTGGCCGCCCTGGACCCGTCGCTGGCGGCGGACCTGTGGGCGGCCGGGCGGGCAGCGTGGCAGGTGCTGGCCGGTGCCGCGGGCGCCGCCCCCTTCACGGCCGAGCTGCTGGCCCACGAGGCGCCCTACGGCGTGGGCTATCTGGTGGCGAGCTGGAAGCGGGACTAGCCGGGGCGGTCGGCGTCGCCTTGCCGGCCGCGGTCGACGTACTCGTCGGCCCTGCCCTCGGCCTCGTGGATCTGGTCGGAGTACCTGCCCCCGGTCTTCTCGTCGATCTTGTCTCCGGCCCTCTCCATGCCCTCGCGGGCCTTGTCGGAGTGCTGGCCGAGCAACGACTTGACCTTGTCGACGATGGACATGCTCATTCCCCCCGAATGGTGTGCGACGCCCCGGAGGACGCCCGTACGAACCGTCTATACCCGTACCCTTGCCACAATTAAGCCCGTGACCTCACCCGACGTGATCGCCGTAGTGGGCCCGACGGCCGCCGGCAAGTCCGACCTGGCGGTGGAGCTGGCGCTGCGGCTGGACGGCGAGGCCGTCAACGCCGACTCCATGCAGCTGTACCGGGGCATGGACATCGGCACGGCCAAGCTCACCCCCGAGGAGATGCGGGGCGTCCCGCACCATCTGCTGGACGTGTGGGACGTGACGGTGACCGCCAGCGTGGCCGAGTACCAGCGGCTGAGCGACCAGGCCATCGCAGGCATCCGGGAGCGTGGCCGCATCCCCGTGCTGGTGGGCGGTTCGGGGTTGTACGTGCGGGCAGCGCTCGACCATCTGGAGTTCCCGGGGACCGACCCCGCGGTGCGCGCGCGCTTGGAGAAGGAGCTCGCCGAGGTCGGCTCCCACGTGCTGCACGGACGGCTGCAGGAGGTGGACCCCAAGGCGGCCCAGGCGATCCTGCCGAGCAACGGGCGCCGTGTCGTCCGGGCCCTGGAAGTGATCGAAATCTCGGGGCGGCCGTTCAGCGCGACCCTGCCCGAGCACCGCTACCGCTACGACGCCGTGCAGATCGGCCTGCTCGTGCCCCGTCCCGAGCTGGACGAGCGCATCGCGTTGCGGGTGGAGCGCATGTGGCGGGCGGGGCTGGTGGAGGAGGTCCGGGAGCTGGAACGGCAGGGCATCCGTGACGGGCTCACCGCCGGCCGCGCCCTCGGCTACGCCCAGGTGCTGCGGTTCCTGGCGGGGGAGTGGACGGAGGAGCAGGCCAAGGAGGAGACCATCCGCGCCACCCGGCGGTTCGCGCGCCGCCAGGAGTCGTGGTTCCGCCGCGACCCCCGCGTGCACTGGCTCCCCTACGACGCGCCCGACCTGGTGGCACGCGCGCTGCGGATACGATCGACCACATGCGCTTCGTCAAGGGACACGGGACAGAGAACGACTTCGTGATCGTGCCCGATCCCGGCGGCTCCCTGGACCTCACGCCCGCCATGGTGGCGCGGCTGTGCGACCGGCGCGCCGGGATCGGCGCCGACGGCGTGCTGCGCGTCGTCCGCACCAAGGCCGTGGCTGATGCCCACGCCGTCGCGGACGACGCCGAGTGGTTCATGGACTACCGCAACGCCGACGGCTCCATCGCCGAGATGTGCGGCAACGGCGTCCGCGTCTTCGCCCGCTACCTGGTGGACGCGGGCCTGGCCGCGCCGGGCGAATGGAACATCGCGACCCGAGCAGGGCTCCGGAGGGTCTCGCTGGGGACGACCGGTGACGTGAGCGTCGCCATGGGCGCCCCCGTCTACCTGGGGACGGGCCAAGCCGACGTGGCCGGACGCACGTACAGCGGTGTCCGTGTGTCCATGGGCAACCCGCACCTGGCATGCCCCATCGACGAGCCCGTGGCGACGCTCGATCTGACCCGTGCCCCGTCCTTCGACCCGGCCGCGTTCCCCGAGGGGGTCAACGTGGAGTTGTTCCGCACGGTGGGGGACAGGCACCTGGAGATGCGCGTGTACGAGCGCGGTTCCGGGGAGACCCGCTCCTGCGGCACGGGCACCGTGGCGACGGCGGTCGCGGCGGCCATCGACCAGGACACCGGGACGATCCCTGAGGGCGTGTGGACGGTGGACGTGCCGGGCGGGCGCCTGACCGTCACGTTCGACGGCGTCACCAGCCACTTGAGAGGCCCCGCCGTTCTGGTCGCCGAGGGCGACATCCGTTCCGACTGGTTGTGACCGGCGAAGTAAGCAAAGGGTTCCCGGAAGGGTCGGGACCTTTGTCCCTGACCGCCGGGACCATGCCCGGCCTAGCGTTCTACCTGCACACCCTCTGGTGGAAGGCACCCGCGGGTCGGGAAGGGAGCCCCGGCGCCGCGGACGTGCCCGAGGGCCGGCGGCATCCTTCTTGGCGGGGGGCGGTCGCCGGCCCTCCACTCTCGCCTCCAGACGAAGGCCGCGGGGGCGCCGTTCGGAGGCGCGGGGAGAGGCACTCGGGGGCGTGAGGCGGACCCGCGGCACGCGGCATTCGCGGGGGATACCGCGTGACGCGGGGTACGCGCCACAGCGACGCGGGCAGGCGCCGGTGGCAGAACGTCAGGCGTGGCCGTTGGCGCCGGTGGAGATAGGCAGCGAGGCGCGCACCAGGGTGCCGCCGTCCGGGCCGGGCCCCACCGTGCAGGAGCCGCCCAGCTCGGCGGCGCGTTCACGCATGGACGTCATCCCCACGCCCGAGCGCGGCTCGGACGGAAGGCCGACGCCGTCGTCCCCGATGGTGACGTGCAGGTCGCCGTTGAGATGCAGCCGCACCACTGCCGCCCCGGCGTTCGCGTGCCGGTGCACGTTGGTCAGCGCCTCCTGCACGATGCGGTACGCGGCGACCTCGGCGGCGGCGGGCAGCGTCGTCAGGTCGCCCTCGACCTGTACGTCCACCCGTGGGCCCTCCCCGGTGGACACCACCCCGCCCAGGGCGCGGATGGCGCCGGCCAGGCCCAGGTCGTCCAGCGCGGGCGGACGCAGGTCGTAGACCAGGTCGCGTACCTCGCCTATGGTGCGTCCCATCGTCGACCGCAAATTCTCCAGCAGGGCGTCGACGGCGTCGGGGTCGCTCCTGAGGGTGATGCGGGCCGCGTCCACCGTCATCGCCAGGCTCGCCAGCGTGGGGCCCAGCCCGTCGTGCAGGTCGCGGCGCAGCCTGCGGCGTTCCTCCTCGCGGGCCCGCAGGATGCGCTCCCGTGAACGTTGCACATCGGCGGCGAGCCGGGCCGCGTTGGCCAGCTCCGCCAGGTTGCGGGCCAGGACGCCGGTGAGCCGCGGGTCCGGCGGGCGCGCCCGGGCGGGCTCGAACAGCAGCCGCCCCACCGGCTCCCCGTACCACATCAGGGGGACGCGCTGGGGCCGCTCGCCCAGGGAGCCGCTCTCGGCGGACATCAGCCGCCCGCCCCGGTCGGACACCTCGATGGCCACGCCCCTGGCGTGCAACGCCTCTCGCACCGCCTCCGTCGCCACGGCCAGGGCGCCGGACGGGCCGGGGGCGGTCTGCATGAGCGCCTGCAGCCGGTCGGCGATGCGGTACGGGTCGCGCTCGCCGTGGATGATCCGGTCGACGGCGGCCTGCAGGCGGCGCCGCGCGGGCTCGAACACCGCGCCCGCCGCGATCGCGCCCGCCAGACCGGCCAGCGGCCCCCGCTCCACGGCGACCAGGCCGGCCACCCCCAGCAGCGCGAAGTACACGCCGGTGATGACGACGATCAGCCCCGCGTAGACCAGCGTCCTGCTGATGACGAGGTCGATGTCGAACAGCCGGTACCGGGTGATGGCGACGGCCACGCACAGCGGGACGCCCGCGACCGACACGTTGCGCACCACGTCCCCGATCGGCGTGGTCTCCCCGACGTAGATGACCGCCATCGCCACCACGCCCGGGTACACGACCCAGGCGATCTGCCTGCGCACGTCCGGCGACGAACGCACGAACCGGATCGCCACCGACGCCAGCGCCAGCGCCAGCGTCCCCAGGATCGTCGCGCTGATCGGCAGCGGGATGTCCTGGAACGGGTAGACCGACACGCCGTTGTGGAACTGCCGCGCCCCCGGGTCGACGGTCAGGTGCACGCACACGATCAGCGGCACCGCGCACGCCACCACCAGCACCGGCGCGAACCACCGGGACACCAGCCGCCCGTCCGGGAAGACCAGCGGCAGGACGAGCGTGAGCACGAAGGTGTCGACCGCCCACAGCCAGCGGCCCAGCCAGGTCCACAACCAGCCCCCGGCCCAGCCGTGCAGTTCGGACAGCGGCCCCAGGTTGAGCGCCAGCACGTACAGGCCCGCGCCGACGCCGCTGACCATCATCACCCAGCCGACCCGCAGCCCCGGCCGGTGCCGCAGCAGCAGCGCCGCCGTCGGGGTCCAGATCACCGCGACGAGGATCTCGGGATGCCACCACACCAGCCGCCGGTCGGCGGGCAGCCAGAAGCCCAGCACCAGCGACCCCACCGCCGCCAGCACCGCGCACAGAGCCAGCGCCAAGGCCGCCCTGCCCCTGCCCCTCACCCGGCCCCGCTGCACCGTGCCCATGTCGAAGGCGCTCCCGACCCCTACCGAGAAAGAAGTAATGGAATGTTAAAACCTCCTGGTGGTCAACCCGCGCTCAACCGTGTCCGGCTACGGACACCTTTCCGTCACCCGACCTGGAACCAGAACGTGCGCCCGACCGTCCCCGTCGCGGTGAAACGACCCGGCCGGTCCGGTCAGCGAGCAGCTAGGATCTCGCCACGCTCCGCCCGGAGCCGCTCCAAGGGCGCGGCCCGGCCGGGCGCGCCGATCAGGAGGGGTGGTCGCGGAGCCCGGCGCGCCAACCGGCCAGGGCGGTGGCGGCGACCACGACACCGGCGGCGAGGAAGACGGGGCGGGGGTCGCCGCCCAGGGCGGCCGTCGCTCCACCGGTGACGAGCACGCCGAGCGGGTCGACCGCCAGGTAGAGCAGCCGACCGGTGCCCGTGACCCGGCCCAGCAGGGCGCGCGGGACGATCTGCTGCCGCTGCGTCCGGTTCACCACGCTCGCCGTGACCACGGCCCACGCGGACGCCGCGGTCGCGAGCATCAGCGTGCCGAGCGTCGTCGCCAGGCTCATCGCCGCGACGGCCGTGCCGCAGGCGACGACGGCGGCGACGATCAGCCGCATCTGGCCGGTCCGCCGGGCCAGGGGCGCCGCGGACAGCGCGCCCGCGATGCCGCCCGCACCGGCGGACGCCGCGACGACGCTCACCGCCGAGGCGCTCAGGCCGAGCGTGTCCCGGCCGTAGAAGTAGATCAGTTTCTCCACGGCCAGGCACAGGTTCACGACCATCTGCACGACGGTCAGGATGACCAGCGTCCGCACCGAGAGCAGGTAGCGCAGGCCCTCGCGGACGTCCCGTGTCATGTCGCGCCACCGGGGCCAGGCGGCGGGGCGCCGGGGGCCGGGGACGCGGCGCCGGACGGCGGCCAGGCTCAGCAGCGAGACGCCGAAGCTCAGCGCGTCGACCAGCAGTGCGGTCCGCAGGCCGCCGAGGGCCGCCAGACCGGCCGTGACACCGGGGCCGACCAGCAGCGACGCCTGCCTGGCCAGCTCGATCGTCGAATTGGCGCGTAACAGGCCGGGCGCGGCGAACAGGTCCTTGACCACGACCACCAGGGCCGTGTCGAACAGCACGTGGCAGGCGCCCGCCGTGACGGCGATGACGAGGATGAGCCCGACCGTCGCCGTTCCCGTCGCCGACGCGGCGAACAGCGCGGCGAACAGCAGCGTGCGTGCCGCGTCCATCGCCATCAGGACCCGCCAGGGGTCGAGCCGGTCGACCAGCACCCCCGCGGGCAGGCCCACGCAGAGGTGGCCGAGTGTCAGCGACGCCGCCGACAGCGCCGAGACCACCGGGTTGCGGCTGACCTCCAGCACCAGGAGCGGGATCGCCAGGAGCCCCAGGCCGTCGCCGAGCAGGGAGACGGACTGGCCGCCGAGGAACAGCCGCAGATGCCGGCGGGTCGGCTGGGCATGGCTCATCGGCGTCCGTCGCGGTCGCGGGTTCCGTCGCCGCCGATGCTGCGTGAGGAAGTCGTCCGGGCGCCACCGCGGACGCGGCCGGAAATGGCGTTGGCGCCAAGCCGTTTCGTGGTGAGGATGGACCTTTGCGACTCAGGGGGTGGTATGGCTTCGGAGGCAGTCGACACGGCTCTGTTCGAGGCCATCGGCCGAGACGACGTGGCGGCCGTCGAACACGCGCTGGCGTGTGGCGCCGATCCCAACGCGGTGGACCCGCGGTGGCCCGCCCCGTTCCTGTTCCGGGCCCTGTCGACCGCGGCCGCGCGCGGAAACCCCGAGATCGTGCGTTCGCTGCTCGCGCACGGGGCCGACGTCGACGGACGGGACGCGGGTGGAGGAACGGCGTTGATCTGGGCCTGCAACGGCGGCTTCGTCGAATGCGCCCGCCTACTCCTAGAGGCCGGGGCCGACGTCCATCTGCGTAACGACGACGGTTACACCGCCTATGGGCGCACCCCCCGTAACCAGAGGGAACTCATCGAACTGCTGCGGACGTACGGCGGAACGCGGGACCCGGCCACGTGACGACGTCAGGAGGGGGTCGTGCTGCGCAGGGTGCGGTAGACGTAGGCGGGCTGCTCCTCCTCGGGCGGGACAGTGCGCAGGTCGACGGCGCGCTGGTGATGCGGGGAGAACTCGCACACCGGGTCGGTGGCGTACGGGTCGCCGGTGAGGCGGGCGGCCTGGCATCGGCAGCCGCCGTAGTCCTCTTCCTGGCGGCCCAGGGGGCAGCTACGGCACGGCTCCCGCATCCAGTCCGTGCCTCGGAAGCGGTTGAACGCCTCCGACCGTTCCCAGATCCATTCCAGGGAGTGGTCCCGTACGTTGGGGAACTCCATGCCCGGCAGGCCGGACGCCGACAGGCACGGCAGCGCGGCCCCGTCGGGTGCGCACACGATGGTCTGCCGTCCCCAGCCGCCCATGCACGGCTGGGGGACGTCCTCGTACAGGTCTGAGGCGACCCACAGGACGCGCATGCCGGGGCCGATCCGTTCGCGGAAGCGCCGCACGGCCGCCTCGGCGTTCTTCAGCTGCTCGGCCGTGGGCATGAGCGCGGCGTGGTTGGCGACGGCCCAGCCCTCGTACTGCACGTTGGCCATCTCCACCCGGTCGGGCTCCAGGTCGGCGACCAGACCCAGGATCTCCTCGATGTGGTCCAGGTTGTGACGGTGCAGCACGACGTTGACGGTCAGGGGCAGCCCGGCGTCCTTGACGGCGCGGGCGGCGGCGAGTTTGCGCTCGTGGGCGCGGCGCCCCGCGATCAGGTCGGCGCGGGCCGGGTCGGCGTCCTGGAAGCTCACCTGCACGTGCTCCAGCCCGGCCGAGCGCAGGCGGGCCAGACGGCCGGCGTCCAGCGCGAAGGCGGAGGTGATGAGGTTGGTGTAGAGCTCGCGCTCGGCGGCGGCGCGCACCAGGTCGTCCAGGTCGTGCCGGGCCAGCGGCTCGCCGCCGGTGAACGCCAGCTGCACCACGCCCAGCGCGGCGGCCTCGTCGATGACGCGCAGCCAGGTGGCGGTGTCGAGTTCGTCGCGGCGCAGGTCGACCGGGTTGGAGCAGTACGGGCAGCGCAGCGGGCACCGGTGGGTCAGCTCGGCGATCAGCGACAGCGGCCTAGGCGTCGGCATCGACGACCAGCCCCGTCGCGGCGATCTCGCAGAGCAGCTCGCGGACGTCGGCGGCGACCCCGGGATCGCCGTAGCGGTTCTCGAGCACGCTGATGATCTCCTCGGTGCGGCGGTGGCCGTCACACAGCTCCAGGACGGCCGCCGCCGAGTCGTTCAGCCGGCACACGCCCTCGGGGAACAGCAGCGCGTGGTCGGACCCGCCGGCGTCCAGCCGCAGCCGCACGCCGCGCGCCAGCCGCGGGCGTCCCGGCAGGGCGGACGCCGGGGACGGGGCGGGTGCGGCCGGCGCACCGCCGGGCGTCGCGGGATCGCGGGGCGTGGACGTCATCGCGCGGCGGCCTCCGGACGGGTGTCTCCGGCGGCGATCGCGTCGAGCTGCGCCCACAGCAGGTCGCACTTGAACGCCAGGGCGGCGACGGCCCGGTCCTGCAGTTCGGCCGTGCGGCACCGCTCCAGGACCAGGGACAGCGCGTGGTCGGCGTCGGCGGGCGCCTGGACGAGCCGGTCGCGGAAGTAGGCGAGCCCGTCCCGGCTGATCCACGGGTAGTGCTCCTCCATCCTGGCGACCCGCACCCGCATGGCGCCCGGCCCGAACAGCTCGGTGAGGGACGAGGCGACCGCCTCGATCCACGGGCGCCTGCGGCAGAAGTCCACGTAGGCGTCCACGGCGTACCTGACGCCGGGCAGGACGTGCCGTTCCGACAGCATCTCCTCGCGCGGGACGCCTATGGCCTCGCCCAGGCGCAGCCAGCGTTCGATGCCGCCGGGACGGTCCGGCCGGCCGTCGTGGTCGAGGATGCGTCCGATCCACACGCGCCGCACCTGCGGCTCGGGGCAGTTGGCCAGGATCGCCGCGTCCTTCATCGGAATGCGGCTCTGGTAGTAGAAGCGGTTGGCGACCCACCGGCGCAACTGGTCGCGGTCCAGGCGCCCTTCGTTCATCGCCACATGGAACGGATGGCGGTCGTGGTAGCGGTCGCCGAGCGCGCGCAGGCGGGCGGTGAACTCCTCGGGGGAGGCCGCGGCGGTGTCTGCGGGAGCTGTCGTCACCTGTGCGGTCATGGTCGAAGACGTACCTCCATGCCGTCGACGGCCACCTCGACGCCGAGCTCGTCGAGCCGGGCGCGTTCGGGGGAGCCGGGGAGGACCACGGGGTTGGTGTTGTTGAGGTGGACCAGGATCGTGCGGGGCGGGCGCACCCGCTCCAGGAGGCGGAGCAGGCCGTCGTCCCCGTCGATGGGCACGTGCCCCATCTGCCGTGCCGTACGGTGCGCCACCTCGCCGTCGCTCCAACAGGTGCCGTCGAGCATGGCGCAGTCGGCGGTGGCCAGGTGGCCGCGCAGGGCGTCGTTCAGGCGGGCGACGCACGGCGCGTACAGCAGCGTCGCGTCGCCCTCGGAGAACACCAGGCCCACGGCCGCGCCCGGGGCGGTGCCGCCGCCCGCGTAGCGCGGCAGGGGGCCCTCCAGGTCGATGGGGGTCATCACGAGGCCGCCTGCCAGGCGCGTGGGTTCGCCCGTCCGCAGAGGGTGCCAGTCGACCTTCCGCCACTGCGCGAGCATGCCGCCCGCGTCGAAGTCGCTCGTCAGGAGGCGCCGCACCGTGTCGGTGGCGTGCAGGGTCAACGGCTCTGGGGACTCGCGCAGCGTGAGCAGGCCCAGCGTGTGGTCGAGTTGCGCGTCGGTCAGGACGACGTCGTGGAAGGAGGCGGGGGCACCGGCGTCGCCGCCGTCGGCGCGGCGGTAGTGGGCGCCGAGCGCCTCCAGCTGGTACCGCACGTCGGGGGAGACGTTCACCAGATGCCAGGGGCCGTCCTCGGCGCGGATCGCCAGGGACGACTGCGTCAGCGGGGGCACGGCGCCGGTGCGCGCCGCGCGGCAGCCCTCGCAGCGGCAGTTCCACTGCGGAAGGCCGCCGCCGGCGGCGGCGCCCAGGATGACAGCGCGCACCGTGTGCGTCTCAGCGTCCGGCTCGGCCGCTCAGCGCGCGTAGCAGTACGTGCGCACCTCGAAGCTGGTGCCGCTGATGTCGATCTTCGGCTTGCTCCAGGTGGTGGCGGTCCGGGCGGGGCGCTCGTCCGTGCGCTTGTCCGTGCTGACGCGGGTGGGCATGGGGATACTCCTTCCCTCGGAAAGCGTGGTCAACATACCTCCGGACTAAACGGGCGGTCCAGGGGGCGAGGACGTTTCTCCGGCGCCGTCGGCGGGTGATCGGCACCATTTCAGGCAAGCGCTTACCGGATTGGCGGGGCGAGTTTTCCCTGTTCAGCGCATGTTTTTGCGGGCCTTGGCGTCGACGTGCGCAGGCGGCGGTTCACCGAGGATTAAATTTTTTAAGTGACGTGTAAGCGGGGTGGCCGAGGCGGCTGAACGCCTTCCCTCCTCCCTCTTGACGGATCTGGAGGCGTCTTTTATATTCTGCGCTGAAAGCGCTTTCTGTGCGCGCCTGCCGTCGTGCCCGCGCCACGGAGGCGGTGCGCGCCGCCCTGTCCCGGGTGCCGGGGACGGCCGGGACAGGTCTTCTCCATCGCCCCTGCTTCGCATATGCCCCGTGTCCACTGGTTCGGGCCGCGAGATCGCGCGGACGCGCAGGGCCCGTTGACGCAGGTTTGACAAGCGTTCCTGACGCGGCGTCCTGACAAGAACGGGGCGGGCGTCTCAGGACGGCGGGACTCGTCTCCGCCCACGATGAGGGCGTCGCCAGACGGAGGAACGCCGCCGCTCACGCGGCGGCAGGGCGGCAGTGCGCACGCCTCGGTCATGGCCGCGTCACCAAGGGCGCTGCCTGTTCCGGCCGACCGGTGGCCGCGTTCACCGGCCCCCTCGCAGTGCGGGCCTCGAACCTCAACAGGGGCGGGTTCGAGGCACCGTCACCACAACGGCCTTGGGGTCAGGCGCGACTCGCGACCGGCGCCCGCTGAAGGCGCCGCGCCCGTGGGCGCATGCGCGTGCCGTGCACGCATGATCGCCTGCGCGCCGGGCTCTAGGAGGGCCTGGTCGACGCCGCGCTGCTGTGCGTGAGGGCGTGCAGGCCGTCGCGGAGCGTCTCGGGGGAGACGTCGCCGAGGATGACTCGCTGGATGATGAAGCCGGGCAGCAGCGCCAGCAGCGTCTTGCTCACCGCTTGCGGATCGGTGTCGGCAGGCAGCATGCCGGTGTCGCGCAGATGCTCGGCGTAGGACGTCCACAGCTCTCGCACGGGCCGCATGATGCCCTGAACGTAGTTCCGGTAGTCGGAGTCGTGCATCGCCAGCGACCACGCCTGGGGCGCCAGCATGAACGACCCCAGGTACGACTCGCCGATCTCCACCAGCTTGGTCGTCACGCGCTCCAGGGCCTGGTCCGGGGGCGGCGGCGGGTCCTCGGCGACGATCTCGTGCAGCGTCACGCCCAGCATCGAAATGGCCTCGGACGCGATCGCCTCGACGATCTCGGTCTTGCTCTTGAAGTACCGGTAGACGGCCCCGGCGGACAGGTCGGCCTCGGCGAAGATGTCCTGCATCGACGTCTCGTGGAAGCCCTTGCGGATGAAGCAGGCCCGGGCGGCGTCGAGGATCTGCCGGCGCCGCCGCTCCAGGTGCTCTTCGCTCACTCGCGGCATGATCCCAACATAAAACGAATATTCGTTCTTGACAAACCCGGGCGGCTGTGGCCACCCTGGCGGCATCATAAAGAACGAACATTCGCTTTGATAGGAGGCGGCCGTGCCCCCCACCACGGCAGGACGCGTCATGGGCGTCATCGTCGGCGTCGTGGTCGTGCAGTTCGTCATGCTGGTCGCGTTCGCCTGGCCGGCGACGCGCAGCGCCCCCCGCGACGTGCCCATCGTCGTCACCGGGCCCCAGGCGTCGGCGGTGGCCCAACGGCTCGAACAGCAGCGTCCCGGGGCGTTCGACGTCAGGACCGTTCCCGACGAGGCGTCCGCGCGGACGGCGCTCACCGACCGCGACGCCTACGCGGCCATCGTCACCGGCCCCCAGGGGCCCCGGATGCTCGTCGCGTCCGCGGCCTCGCCGACCGTCGCGCAACTGCTCCAGCAGGTCGCCCAGAACATGTCGCCCCCGGCGGCGCCCACCGTGCCCGTACGCGACGTGGTGGCGGCCGACCCGGACGATCCCAGGGGAGCGGGCTTCGGAGCCTTGGCGCTGCCCCTGGTGATGTCCAGCCTGGCCGCCGCGGTCATCGTCACCTTCGCGATTCGCGGGATCGGCCGGCAGGCCGCGGCGGTGGCGGGCATCGCCGTCCTGGGCGGAGCGTGCGCGGCCGCGCTCGCCCAGGGGTGGCTCTCGGTGCTCCCCGGGTCGTATCTGGCCGTCTCGGGCGTCATGGCGCTGGCGATCGCGGCCGTGGCCGGTGTCATCACGGGCCTCGTCTCGGTGATGGGACGGCCGGGGATCGGCCTGGGCGCCCTGGTGTTCATGCTGATCGGCAACCCGCTGTCGGCGGCCACGTCGGCGCCGGAGATGCTGCCCCAGCCGTGGGGTGAGATCGGCCAGTGGCTTCCCCCGGGCGCCGCGGCCACGCTGCTGCGGTCGGTGGCCTTCTTCGACGGCGCGGGGGCGGGCACCCCCCTGACCGTGCTGCTCGGCTGGATCCTCCTCGGCGCCCTGCTGCCGGTCGTCGGCGGGCTGCGCGGCCGCCGTGCCGAGACGGCCGACAGCGGCCGCAACGAACCGGCGCTGGTGCCCTGACGCCCGATTCCCTCCTGTGCGACCCCGGCCGGCCCACCGCCCGCCGGGGTTGTCCCACGTATGCGCCCGGACCAGCGGTTTTCCCCCGGCCAACCCGCCGAGATCGGCTCGTCGTCCCGCGCTTAGAGTGAGCGATTAGTAGCATTCCGTCACGTCGCGTGCTCGGGGAGGGGGGTGGCATGACGACGTTCCTGCTGCGGCGCGTGGCCGGGCACGCCGTGCTCGTCGTGCTGGCCGCCAGCGTCGCCTACCTGCTCGCCGCCGCGGCGCTGAACCCGCGCTCCAACTACGCCGACCGCAGCCCGCGCCCGCCCGACACCGTCGTCGACGCCGAGCTGACCCGGTTCAACCTCAACGACGAGACCCCGCTGCCGCAGCGCTACGCGGTCTGGGCGCGGGGCGTGCTGCACGGCGACTTCGGACGCACCTGGCAGGGGGAGCCGGTCAACGACGAGCTGTGGCGGCGGCTGCGCGTCAGCATGCGGCTGCTGGCGGCGGGCGCGGTGCTCGGGGGCGTGCTGGGCGTCCTGCTGGGGGTGTACGCGGCGTCCCGCAACGGCCGGATGCCCGACCGGCTCATCACGTTCGGGTCGTTCCTGCTGCTGGCCGTGCCGGTGTTCGTGCTGGCGGTGCTGCTGCAGCTCGCCGCGCGGGAGGTCAACGACCTCACCGGCCTGCGGCTGTTCGAGTGGGTGGGCGAGTCGTCCCCGGGGGCGGGGGAGGGGCCGTTCGGCCCGCTCGGCGGACTGGGCGACCGCGTCCGGCACCTGCTGCTGCCCACGGCCACCATCGCCCTGGCCCAGTTCGCCCTCTACTGCCGCTACCAGCGCGCCATGATGCTGGACGTGCTGGACGCCGAGTTCGTCCGCACCGCCCGCGCCAAGGGCCTGCGCCGCCGGGACGCGCTGCTGCGGCACGGCCTGCGCACGGCGCTGATCCCCATGACCACCTACTTCGCCTACACGTTCGGGCTGCTGCTGCTCGGCGCGATGTTCACCGAGAAGATCTTCGGCTGGCACGGTCTGGGGGAGTGGCTGGTCGACTCCATAACGCGCGGTGACGTCAACGTGGTGGCGGCCGTCAACTGCTGCGCCGCCGCGGCCGTGCTGCTGGCCGGGCTGCTGTCGGACGTCGCGTACGTCGTCCTCGACCCTCGCGTGCGGAGGAGAACGGCGTGAGCGGCAACGGTGCGAGGGGCAGCGGTCCGGGGGGCAGCGGTCCGGGGGGCAGCGGTCCGGGGGGCAGCGGTGCGAGCGGCGGCGGGGTGAGCGCCGCGGGCCCGCTCGACCTGCCCTCGCCGCGCGCGCTCGCGGTACGGCGCGTGCTGGGCAACGGGCGGGCCGTGACGGGGCTCGTGCTGTTGGGCCTGCTGTTCCTGCTCGCGTTCGCCGGGCCGCTGGTGTCGCCCTGGGGCTACGACGAGATCGACTTCACCGCGTTCCGCCGGCCCCCTTCGCCAGAGCACTGGTTCGGCACCACCGGAAGCGGACGGGACGTGTTCGCGCTGACCGTGCGCGGCATGCAGAAGTCCCTTCTCATCGGGCTGTGCGTGGCCGTGCTGTCGACGGGCCTGGCCGCGGTGGTGGGCGCCGTGGCCGGATACCTGGGCGGCTGGGTCGACAGGGTCCTGATGTGGGGCGTGGACCTGTTGCTGGTCCTGCCGTGGTTCCTGGTCGTCGCCGTGCTGTCCCCGGCGCTGGGGGGACGCTGGCCCCTGCTCATACCGCTGCTGGCGGCGTTCATGTGGATGGTGACGGCCCGCATGGTGCGCGGCATGACGCTGTCGCTCCGCCACCGCGAATACGTCCTGGCGGCCCGTTTCCTGGGGGTGGGCACCCCCCGCATCATCGCCCGCCACATCCTGCCCAACCTGGCCTCGCTGCTGATCGTGGACGCGAGCCTGGGCGTCAGCGTGGCCATCATCGCCGAGGGCGCCCTGTCGTACTTCGGCTACGGCGTGCGGCCCCCCGACACCTCGCTCGGCACCCTCATCGCCGACGGCAGCGGCACCGCACTCGCCTACCCGTGGCTGTTCGGGTTCGCCGGGGGGCTGCTGGTCCTCATCGTCGTCGCGGTCAACCTCACCGGGGACGGGTTGCGCGACGTCCTCGACCCGGCGGCCCCCCGGCATCCCCGGCCTCGCCTCAGGCTGCGCGTTCCGCGGCGGTACGGGGGGCGCACATGAGCGTCCTGACGGTACGGGACCTCCACGTCACCTACCCCGCGGGCGTGCGAGCCGTCCGCGGCATCAGCCTGGAGGTGGGGGCCGGTGAGGTTCTCGGCGTCGTCGGCGAGTCCGGCTCGGGCAAGACCGCCCTCGCCCTGGCCGTGCTCGGCCTGCCTCCCTCCGGCGCACACGTGCGCGGTTCGGTACGGCTGCGCGGACGCGAACTGCTGGGCCGCTCCGACGCGGAGATGTCGCGCCTGCGCGGACGCGACATCGCCATGGTGTTCCAGGACCCGCTCTCCGCGCTGACCCCCGTCCACACCGTGGGCGACCAGATCGCCGAGACGATCCGGGTGCACGCGGGCGCCACCCGCCGCGCCGCCCAGACGCGCGCCGTCGAACTGCTGGACCTGGTGGGCATCCCGGACGCGCCCCGGCGCGCCCGCGCCTACCCGCACGAGTTCTCCGGCGGCATGCGGCGCCGCGTCATGATCGCCATGGCGATCGCCAACGATCCGGTGGCGCTGGTCGCCGACGAGCCCACCGGCGGCCTGGACGTCACCGTCCAGGCGCAGATCCTCGACGTGCTGCGGGTCGCCCGGGAGGCCACCGGTGCGGCCGTCCTGCTGATCACCCATGACCTGGGCGTGGTCGCCGGTGCCGCCGACCGCGTCATGGTGATGTACGCGGGCCGGGCCGTGGAGACCGCGCCGGTCGACCAGCTCTACCACCGGCCGCGCATGCCGTACACCATCGGGCTGCTCAAGTCGCTGCCGCGCGCCGACGGGGCCGTCCGCCCCGTGCCGATCGACGGCGCGCCCCCGTCGGCGTCCGCGCCGCCCCCGGGATGCCCGTTCACGCCGCGCTGCCCCGTGGCGCTCGCGCGGTGCGGCGAGGCCGTGCCCGAACCGGCGCCGGTCGGGCCGGGCGGCCACCGCGCCGCGTGCGTCAACATCGAGGCGACCGCGGACCTGGACGCGGTGTTCCCCCATCGGACGGCGGTGCGCGTTCCCGAGGCCTCTGCGCGTCACCAACGGCCGGTCGTGCTGAAGGTGGAGGATCTGGTCCGGCACTACCGCCAGCGGCGCGACGGGCCGGTTCACGCCGTGGACGGGGTGACGTTCGACGTGCGCGCGGGGGAGACCCTGGGGCTGGCCGGGGAGTCGGGCTGCGGCAAGACCACCGTGCTGATGGAGATCCTCAGGCTCGCCCGGCCCCAGCGCGGCCGCATCACCGTCTTCGGCGAGGACACCGCCGCGCTCACCGCCGCCGACCGCAAACGGCTGCGCCGCGACCTGCAGGTGGTCTTCCAGGACCCGTTCTCGTCCCTGGACCCGCGCATGCGCGTCGCCGACATCCTCGCCGAGCCCCTGACCGCGCACGGCACGCCCGGCCCGAAGATCCCGCTGCGGGTGCAGGAACTGCTGGGCGTGGTCGGCCTGGAGAAGGAGCACGCCTCCCGTTACCCGCGCGGCCTGTCCGGCGGGCAGGCCCAGCGCGTCGGCATCGCCCGGGCCCTGGCCCTGGAGCCCCGCCTGCTGCTGCTGGACGAACCCGTCGCCGCCCTGGACGTGTCCGTGCAGGCCGGCGTCCTGGAGCTGCTGGACGAGCTGCGCGCCCGTCTCGACCTGTCGTACCTGTTCGTCGCCCACGACCTGGCGGTGCTGCGCCATGTCGCCGACCGCGTCGCCATCATGTACCACGGCCGGCTGATGGAGATCGGCGCCGCGTCCGTGGTGTACCAGAGGCCCGCCCACCCCTATACGCGCGCGCTGCTGGACGCCGTCCCGCTGCCCGACCCCCTGCGTGAACGGCAGCGTCGCCGTATCCCGCTCCAGGGCGACCCGCCCGATCCCTCCGCGCCGCCCGCGGGGTGCCGTTTCCGTCCGCGCTGCCCCAGATACGCCGCCCTCCGCAACGACGCCCTGCGTCGCAGGTGCGAAACCAGCGATCCGGCCCTTCGCGTCCTCGATCCGTCCGTGGACCGCCAGGCCGCCTGCCACCACGCGGAAGAGGCCAAGTGAGCCTTCGCGCCTTCACCGCCAAGCCGCTGCCGCGCGCCGTGTGCGGGGCCGGCCTGGTCGTGGCGTTGCTCGCCGGGGCGGCCGGGTGTCGCGGTACTGACGACAGGCCCCGGGTGGACGCGCGCAAGCTGCCCGCCTCCGACGTCAACTGGACGCCGCGTGAGCAGGTCCGGGACGGGGGCACGTTGCGGTGGCCGCTGCCCGAGTTCCCCACGCAATGGAACTTCCACCACGTCAACGGCACCAAGAGCGTGGTCACCAACGTCCTGCACGGGCTGCTGCCCCACGTGATGCGCGTCGACGCCAAGGCGGTGCCGCGTCCGGTCCCCGAGTACGTGGAGTCGGCCCAGGTGACGCGGGAACGCCCCGAACAGGTCGTCACCTACCGGCTCAACCCCCGGGCGAGGTGGTCGGACGGCAAGCCGATCACCTACCGCGACTTCGCGGCGCAGGCGCAGGCCCTGTCCGGGCACGACCCCCGGTACCAGGTGGCCATCAGCACCGGGTACCGGCACATCCGCCGTGTCGAGCGGGGGGCCGACGACCGCGAGGTGGTGGTGAGGTTCGCCCGGCCCTACACGGACTGGAAGGCGTTGTTCAGCCCCCTGTATCCGGCGTCCACCACGTCGGACCCCGTGAGGTTCAACACCGGATGGCAGGGGCGGATGGGGCCCACGGCCGGGCCGTTCCGGCTGCAGAAGATCGACCGTACGGCCAAGACCGTCACCATTGTGCGCGACCCCCTGTGGTGGGGGCGCCCACCCAAGCTCGACCGCATCGTCTACAGGGCGATGGACGTGGCGGCGATGCCGGCGGCCTTCGCCAACGGCGAGATAGACCTGATGGACGTCAACGTGGACGCGGGCGCGCTGCGCCGGGCCGCCGGCGTCCACAACGCCGACATCCGCCGGGCGGGAGGCCCCGACTGGCGGCAGTTCACGCTCAACGCCGCATCCCCGCTGCTGGCGGACGTGCGCGTACGGCGCGCGGTCATCCTGGGCATCGACCGCGACGCCCTCGCCCGGGCCGCGCTGGGGGACCTGGGCTGGCCCGCCCAGACCCTCGGCAACCACTTCTTCATGAACACCCAGGAGGGCTACCAGGACAACTCCGGCGATCTCGGCCGCTACGACCCGGCGGCGGCGGAGCGGCTCCTGGACGAGGCCGGCTGGGCGCGACGGGGGAAGTACCGCGTCAAGGACGGCCGGACGCTCGCGCTGCGTTTCGTCGTGCCCTCGGGGATGCCCGGCAGCAGGCAGGAGGGGGACCTCACACGCGCCATGCTGGCCCGGATAGGGATTCGCGTGGACGTGCGGCCGGTGCCGGTGGACGACCTGTTCGACCAGTACGTCACGCCCGGGAGCTTCGACATCGTGCCGTTCTCCTGGCTCGGCACCGCGTTCCCCATGTCGGCGCTGCGTTCGGTGTTCTCCCGGCCGAGCGGCGACCGCATCCAGCAGAACTATGCCCGGGTGGGCACGCCCGCCATCGACGCCCTGCTGGAGAAGGCCGTCCACGAGGTCGACCCGGAGAAGGCGCGCCGCCTGATCAACGAGGCCGACCGGCTCATCTGGCAGCTGGCCATCGTGCTGCCCGTCTACCAGCGGCCGCAGATCGTCGCCGTCCGCGGCGACCTGGCCAACCTCGGCGCGGTCGGCTTCTTCGAACCCCCGTACGAGGACATCGGCTTCACCGGCGCCACGACCGGCCCCTGAGGCACCCGTGACCGGAGGCATCACGACCGGCTCCTGGCCCGCTCGCGGTCAGGGGAAGGCGAGTTCGACGCCCTTGCGGTCACTGGTGTAGCGGGCGTTCCACACGTACAGCTTCAGGTCGGACGGATCGATGTCGTCCTTGACCGGCAGGTCGGACGCGACGCGCACCACGTAGGACGCGCCCGCCGGAATGAGCGTGTCGGCGCCGTCCCTGACCGGCGGCTTGGAGCCGTCCAGACGGGCCGTGACCTGGCTGCTGTTCGGCAGCGTGCACATGGAGTCGGGGATGCCGGGCTGGGGCATGCACCGGTCGCGTGCGGACCCGGGCACACCGGAACGCGGCATGAACAGGTCGGCGGGGTAGTCCAGGAGCACCGGGCGCTGTCCGGTGTTGGTGACGACGTAGTCGGCGTAGGCGTAGGTGGACCCGGAGGGCGGGGACTCGCCGTCCCCGAAGGGGCGTGGATCGAGCCCCGTCCTGATGGCGGCCAGCCTGTATCCGTACCCCTCCGGTGTCGTGAACGTCAGCGAGCGCCCGGTTCGGGGGGACGGCGTGGAGGCGGGCCCGCCCTCGCTGGTGAGCGAGGTGGAGCCGCCGCCGTTCCCGTCGGGCTGCAGGACGGCGATGCCGACGGCCACGACCGCGATGCCGGCCGCGCCCGTGAGCGCCCCGGCCAGGCCCAGCCAGCCCGCGCTCCTCTTCTTGCGGCGGCTGCGTGGACGGTGGTTGTTGGCCATGGTCGTTCCCCGGGTCGACTCCGCCTCTGGCGTCTCTGCGGTCACAGCAGTACGCGCCGGTCTCAGGCCGACGCACTATACCGGACATTTCGCTCGGTAAGACGTACGTGACAAATGGTGGAAACGGCTCAGGTCAGACGGCCGAGCAGGGAGGAACGGTCCAGCCCGCGCAGCGACGCGTCCAGGATTTCGGCCGTGTGCGCGACGGCGATCCGGTCACCCCGCCGGGCGAGCGCGTCGGAGATCTGCATCGCGCACCCGGGGTTGGCGGCGACGAGCAGCTCGGCCCCGGTGGCGCGCACGTCGGCCGCCTTGCGGTCGCCGAGCTCCGCGGCGGCCTCGGGCTGGAACAGGTTGTAGGTGCCCGCCGAGCCGCAGCAGACGTCCGGGTCGGCGATCTCCCGGACGGTCAGCCCGGGGATGCCCGCCAGCAGCGCGCGCGGCTGGGACCGCACCCCCTGCGCGTGCGCCAGGTGGCACGCGTCGTGGTAGGCGACCGTGACGGGCAGCGGGTGCCGCTGCGCGCGCGGCCCAAGCTCCACCAGGTACTCGGCCAGGTCTCGCGTCTTGGCCGACAGGGCCTTGGCGCGTTCGGCCCACGCCGGGTCGTCGGAGAGCAGGTGGACGTACTCCTTCATCGCCGACCCGCAGCCCGCCGCGTTGACGACGATGACGTCCACGTCCTCGAACGTCTCGACGGTGCGGCGCGCGAACGCGCGCGCCTCCTCCTGCCTGCCCGCGTGCAGCGACAACGCGCCGCAGCAGCCCTGCCCCTTGGGGATGACCACGTCGCAGCCCTCCAGCGCCAGCACGCGCGCCGTGGCCGCGTTGACGTCCGGGAAGAACTCGCGTTGCACGCACCCGGTGAGCATGCCGACCGTCGCCCTGCGCTCCCCGCGCGCGGCGACGCGTTCGGGGAGCCTGGGCTGGGCCTTGCCGAGAGGCGGGGCGAGGCGTTCCATGGCCGCGAGCGAGGGCGAGACCCGCTCCAGCAGCCCGAGAAGTCCGCTGCGCTGGACCAGGCGGCGCAACCCCGTGCGCTGGTAGGCGCGCAACGGACCGCGGAGCGCGTGCAGACGACGCGGGTACGGGAACAGCCGGAACACCGCCTCACGGGTCAGCCGTTCGGCGACGGGGCGCGGGTGCTCCTGCTCCACCTCCGCCCGGGTCATCTCTATGAGCCGGTCGTACTGCACCCCCGACGGGCAGGCCGTCACGCACGCCATGCATCCCAGGCAACGGTCGAAGTGCTCGACCATGGGCGGCGACAGCGGCGCCCCCTCCACGTGCTGCTGCATGAGGTGGATGCGTCCGCGCGGGGAGTCCATCTCCTCGCCCCACAGCACGTAGGTGGGGCAGGTGGGCAGGCAGAACCCGCAGTGCACGCAGTCGCTGAGGAGCTGTGGCAGTTCCCGGTCCCGCGGGGCGGCCACGTCCTTGTCGGTACCCGGGTCTTCGCCGGCGCCCGCGTCGTTCGCGGCCGCCGGGTCGTTCGGGGCGGTCATCAGATGCCTCCAGCGAAACGGCCGGGGGAGAGGCGATGGTCGGGGTCGAACTGGTCCTTGACGCGCCGCATCAGCGACAGGGCGGGGACGGGGCCCCACAGGTCGATCGCTTCCCGTACCCCCTTGGGGGCGTAGCAGACGACCGCGCCGCCGTGGTGGGGGGCGAGCGCGCCCCGGAGCTTCTCAAGCGCGCGCGCCACGTCCCCGGCGCTCATCTGCGCCGGCAGGCCGACGTGTCCGTGCCCTGCGGCCGACCACACCGCCGTCGCCTCCGGCGGCAGGGCGCCCAGCAGGTCCGTCAGCGACGCCGGGGGTGCGCTCACCTCGATGAGGGTCGTGCCGTCGGGGTAGGCGCCCCAGCCCTCGGGAGCCTGCTCCCCGATGCTCGCCCGCGAGCCCAGCAGATCGGCGACACGGGCGGCACGGGCGGCCACGCCGTCCGGTACGCCCTCGAGCAGCACGCCCAGCGCGAGGCTCTGCCCGGGGGACGTCCAGCACTGCAGGGCGCTGGGAACCACAGGAGAATGCAGGATCGCCTGGACGGCCTCGCAGGCGGCCCCCGCGTCCGCCACAGGAGACGTCACGTAGGCGCACGCGGACGGCAGCGGGTGCAGCCGGAACGTGGCCTCCACGATCAGCCCCAGCGTGCCGTACGAGCCGCACAGCAGCCGTCCCAGGTCGTACCCGGCCACGTTCTTTACGACCTTGCCGCCCGACCGCGCCGTCCGCCCGTCGGCCCGCACGATCGTGATCCCGATGACCAGGTCGCGCGGCGCCCCGTACAGCAGCCGCAGCGGCCCGGCCGCCCCGGTCGCGATCGTCCCGCCGACCGTCGACCCCGGCAACGGCACGTCCAGCGACAGCCGCTGGCCCCGTTCGGCGACCGTCTCGGCCAGCCGCCGCATCGGCAGCCCCGCCTGCGCGGTGACCACCAGGTCGCCCGCCGCGTGCTCCACCACCCGGTCCAGCCGCCGGG
This sequence comes from Actinomadura sp. NPDC047616, assembly GCF_040642915.1. Classification (NCBI taxonomy): domain Bacteria; kingdom Bacillati; phylum Actinomycetota; class Actinomycetes; order Streptosporangiales; family Thermomonosporaceae; genus Actinomadura; species Actinomadura sp. NPDC047616. Next base: position 145,962 of record NZ_JBEYTB010000003.1, on the reverse strand, counting down.
TGTCGACCAGCAGGTCGCAGCGGCGCGGCGGCAGCCCCCAGTCCAGCCGGGTCTCACCGCCGCGCGGCACCACGGCCAGCCCGTGCCCGGCCGCCACGCGCATCACCTCGGCCGCCTCGGAGGCGTCCGCCGGCGCGGCCACCCAGCGCGGCGCGACGCCCAGCACGCCCTCCTCCGGCTCGCCGGGGCGCACGTCCGCGCAGACCTTCGCCAGGGCGTCCACCGCCTGCATCAGAACTGCTCCGCCTTTCCCTGCGCGACGAGCGGATGCACGCCCTTGCGGACGCCCGGGACCTCCCCGCACAGCCGCGGCGTGGGGAACACCTTGCCCGGGTTGCACAGGCCCGCCGGGTCGAAACCGCACCGCACCATCTGCATCGTGTCCAGGTCGGTCTCGCTGAACATCCGGGGCATGTACCGCGACTTGTCCACGCCCACCCCGTGCTCGCCGGTGATCGACCCGCCGTGCTCGATGCACAGGTCGAGGATCGCCCCGGACACCTCCTCGGCGCGCTCGGCCGCGCCCGGCACCGCGTCGTCGAACAGCACCAGCGGGTGCAGGTTGCCGTCCCCGGCGTGGAAGACGTTGGCGACCCGCACGCCCGACTCGGCCGACAGCTCGTCGATGCGCGCCAGCACCTCGGGCAGCGCGGTGCGCGGGATCACGCCGTCCTGCACGATGTAGGCGGGGCTGATCCGGCCGACCGCCGCGAACGCCGACTTGCGGCCCTTCCAGATCAGCGCCCGCTCGGCGTCGCCCGCGGCGACGCGGACCTCGAACGCCCCCGCCTCCCGGCACAGCCGCTCCACCTCGGCGAACTGGTGCTCCACCTCGGCCGCCGGGCCGTCCAGCTCGACGATCAGCACCGCCCCCGCGCCCGGCGGGTACCCGCAGCTCACCGCCGCCTCGGCCGCCTCGATCGACAGCGCGTCCATCATCTCGATCGCGGCCGGCACCATCCCCGCCGCGATGATCGCCGACACCGCCGCGCCGCCCGCCTCGATCGAGGAGAACGCCGCCAGCAGCGTCCGCACCGTCTCCGGCAGCCGGGTCAGCCGCACCGTGATCTTGGTGGTGATGCCCAGCGTGCCCTCGGCGCCGACGAACGCGCCCAGCAGGTCGTAGCCGGGATCGCCGGCCCGCAGCGTGACGATCTCCCCGTCCGGGGTGACGATCTCGCAGGCCGGCACGTGGTGCGCGGTGAAGCCGTACTTCAGGCAGTGCGCGCCGCCGGAGTTCTCCGCCACGTTGCCGCCGACCGAGCAGATCTGCTGGCTGGACGGGTCGGGCGCGAAGTAGTAGCCGTACGGGCGCACCGCCCTGGTCACGTCCAGGTTGATCACTCCGGGCTCCACCACGGCCCGCTGGTTCGGGATGTCGATCTCCAGGACGCGGCGCATCCGGGCCGTCACGATCAGCACCCCGTCCGTGCGCGGCAGCGCCCCGCCCGACAGGCCCGTGCCCGACCCGCGCGCCACGTACGGCACGCCCGCCGCCACGCACGCCCGGACGATCTCGGCGATCTGCTCGGCGGAGCCGGGCAGCACGACCAGCCCGGGCACGGCGCGGTGCGCGGTCAGCCCGTCGCACTCGTACGTGCGCAGCCGCACCGGGTCGGTGATGACGGCGTCCGAGCCGAGCAGTCCGGTGAACCGCTCCGCCAGCGCCCGAAGTGTCTGCTCCATCCTTTTCACCTTCCCTCCGGTGCCGCGTTCACCGCAAGATCGCCCGAGGTCGGCGTTCCGCGGACATACCCGGGCAGGGTCGGGTAGTTTCCCGGGCCATGCTCCCCGAGTTCCTGACCGCCGATCTCACCTTCCCCGAGGGCACCGTCCGCGAGCAGCTGGCCATCGCGGGGACACTGGTGCCGGGGACGCTGCTGGCCGCCAGCGGGCTGGCCGACGAGCTGCGGGAGTGCGCCGAGGAGGGGCTGTACCACTTCTGGATGAACACCCTCCAGGACATCGGCGTCTGGGCCGAGGAGAACGGCCGCGACGCCGAACTCCCACCGGGGTTCTGGGTCCGCGTCGCGCAGGCCGCGCACGGCATGGAGTTCCCCGAGTTCGTGCCGTACTGCCTGGGCAAGGCGCAGGGCTGGCCGCGCCGGGACCCCGCCGACGTCATGGCCGCGTTCGCGACGCTGCCGGAGGTGGACGGCATGACCAGCGAGCTGCGCGCCGCGAGCGACCGGGTGGCCGGGCTGCTGGCCGACGACGACCCGGCGGTGGAGCCGCTGCTCGCCGCCGGCGATCTGGAGGGGGTGGCGGATCATCTGCGGTCCGGCGCCTACGACCGGCTCGGCGAGGAGCTGAGCGAGGTGTTCTCCGCCGCGTTCGACGAGGTGTTCGCGCTGGTCACGAGCAAGGGCTTCCCCTTCGAGCACCGTGCCCACGCGTGGGCGGTCATCGGGGCGAATCCTTTCCGGGTGGTCCTGGACGAGGGGCTGGTGTCGCTGACCCACGCCGAGGTGTGGTGGCGCGCGGGCTGACGGGCGCGGCGCGCCGGACCCGAAGCCGAAGCCGGGCCGGGTCCGGCGCGCCGCGCCGCCCGGTCACGGGAAGCGGGCGTACGCCGGGGTGGTCAGGAACTCGGCGTACTCGTCGGCCAGGGTGACCTGCTTGAACAGCGCCACAGCCTGGTCGTAGCGCGGCTCGTCGTACGCCCCGCCCAGCTCCTTGCGGATCTTGGCGAGCTCCTCGTCCATGATCCGCTCCACCAGCTCGCGGGTGACCTTCTGCCCGTCGGCCAGCTCGACGCCGTTGCGCATCCACTGCCACACCTGCGACCGGGAGATCTCCGCGGTCGCCGCGTCCTCCATCAGGTTGTGGATCGCCACCGCGCCCGAACCGGCCAGCCAGGTCGCCAGGTAGCGCAGCGCCACGTCGATGTTGTTGCGCAGCCCCGCCTCGGTGATCTCGCCGGGCGTGGCGCTGAAGTTCAGCAGGTCGGCGGCCGACACGCGGACGTCCTCGCGCAGCCGGTCCAGCTGGTTGGGCCGGTCGCCGAGCACGCCGTCGAACACCTCGCGGCAGACCGGCACCAGGTCCGGGTGCGCCACCCAGGACCCGTCGAAGCCGTCGCCGGACTCGCGGGTCTTGTCGGCCCGCACCTTCTCCAGCGCGACCTTGTTGACCTCGGGGTCCCGGCGGGACGGGATGAACGCCGCCATGCCGCCGATGGCGTGCGCGCCGCGCTTGTGGCACGTGCGCACCAGCAGCTCGGTGTAGGCGCGCATGAACGGCGCGGTCATGGTGATCGCGTTGCGCTCGGGCAGGACGAACTCGGCGCCCCGGTCGCGGAACTTCTTGATGATCGAGAACAGGTAGTCCCAGCGGCCCGCGTTCAGCCCGGCCGAGTGGTCGCGCAGCTCGTAGAGGATCTCCTCCATCTCGAACGCCGCCGGGATCGTCTCGATCAGCACGGTGGCGCGGATGGTGCCGCGCGGGATCTCCAGGATGTCCTGGGCCAGGTTGAAGGCGTCGTTCCAGAGCCGCGCCTCCAGGTGGCTCTCCATCTTCGGCAGGTAGAAGTACGGGCCCCTGCCCTTGTCGAGCTGCCGCCGTCCGCAGTGGAACAGGTACAGCCCGAAGTCGAACAGCGAGCCCGACATCGGCGCGCCGTCCACCAGGACGTGCTTCTCCTCCATGTGCCAGCCGCGCGGGCGGACCACGATCGTGGCCAGCTCCTCGTCGGCCTTGAGCGCGTAGCTCTTGCCGCTGGACGGGTCGGTGAAGTCGATCGTGCGGTCGAGGGCGTCGCGCAGGTTGAGCTGGCCCTCGATCATGTTCGTCCACAGCGGGGTGTTGGCGTCCTCGAAGTCGGCCAGCCACACCTTGGCGCCGGAGTTCAGCGCGTTGATCGTCATCTTCCGGTCGGTGGGCCCGGTGATCTCGACCCGGCGGTCCTCCAGGCCGGGCGCGGGCGCGGCGACCCGCCACGTCTCGTCCGCCCGCACCGCCGCCGTCTCGGGCAGGAAGTCCAGCGTCCCGCCCGCCGACAGCCGCTCCTGCCGTTCGGCGCGCGCCCGCAGCAGCTCCTCGCGGCGGGGCCCGAACTCGCGCTGCAGCGCGGCCAGCAGGCTCAGCGCCCCGGGCGTGAGGATCTCGTCGTAACGGTCGTGCAGAGGGCCGGTGACCTCGATGCCCTCCGGGCCGTCGGGTGCAGCCATCGTCCCGCCCTTCTTTCGTATCGTGAAAACTCACTTCTGTTACGTGGAGAAAGTTACTCGTCCGTTCAGGCGGCGGTCAAAGGGGGTCGGCCGACGCGCCGCGGTCGACACGCCCCTACCCGCTCCGTGCCGTCACCACCATCGGTCATCTCCCCGTCGCGCGGCGTGAGAACGCCGGCCGCGAACGTCCGGCTACGTCCGGCCGCGGCCGGGTATGGCCTCGTCAGGTGGGGATACCTGTGACGTGGGGATAATCGAATGACCCGGCGACCGCACCGTGAGACGATCGCCGGGAAGACACAGCCGCTCAGCGGCGTTCTACAGAGGACTTATGACTCAACTCTTCTCTGAAGACCACGAGCCCCGGATTCCGGACGCGCTCCGCGACGAGCCGATGACCGGGGAACTCGATCTGGAGGACCGCCGCGCGCTGCGCCGCGTGGCGGGCCTGTCCACCGAACTCACCGACGTCACCGAGGTCGAGTACCGCGCCCTGCGGCTCGAACGCGTCGTGCTCATCGGCGTGTGGACCGACGGCACCGCCGAGGCGGCCGACAACTCGCTGCGCGAGCTGGCGCTGCTGGCCGAGACCGCCGGATCACAGGTGCTGGAGGGCATGATCCAGCGGCGCAGCCGACCCGACCCGGCGACCTACATCGGCGCGGGCAAGGCCGCCGAACTGCGCGACGTGGTGGCCGCCACCGGCGCCGACACCGTCATCTGCGACGGCGAGCTGTCGCCGAGCCAGCTGCGGCACCTGGAGGAGACCGTCCAGGTCAAGGTCATCGACCGGACCGCGCTGATCCTGGACATCTTCGCCCAGCACGCCCGCAGCCGCGAGGGCAAGGCGCAGGTCGAGCTGGCCCAGCTGGACTACCTGCTGCCGCGCCTGCGCGGCTGGGGCGGCAACCTGTCCCGGCAGGTCGGCGGCCGCGCCGCCGGCGGCGTGGGCATCGGCGGCCGCGGCCCCGGCGAGACCAAGATCGAGCTGGACCGGCGCCGCATCCGCGCCCGCATGGCCAAGCTGCGCCGCCAGATCGCCGACATGGCCAAGGCCCGCGACACCAAGCGCGGCGAGCGGCGCCGCAACGAGGTGCCCGCCGTGGCGATCGCCGGCTACACCAACGCGGGCAAGTCGTCGCTGCTCAACCGGCTCACCGGCGCCGGGGTGCTGGTGGAGAACGCGCTGTTCGCCACCCTGGACCCCACGGTCCGGCGCGCGCAGACGCCCGGCGGCCGCGCCTACACGCTGGCCGACACGGTCGGGTTCGTCCGGCACCTGCCGCACCAGCTGGTCGAGGCGTTCCGCTCCACCCTGGAGGAGGTCGCCGACGCCGACCTGATCCTGCACGTGGTGGACGGGGCCGACGCCGACCCCGAGGCCCAGATCGACGCGGTCCGCGAGGTCCTGCGCGAGATCGGCGCCGAGGGCATCCCGGAACTCGTCGTGATCAACAAGGCGGACGCCGCCGACGAGCTCACGCTGGCCCGGCTGCAACGCCGGGAACCGCACAGCGTGGTCGTCTCGGCCCGCACCGGCGCCGGGATCGCCGAGCTGCGCGCGGCCATCGAGGCCGACCTGCCCGGCCTGGAGCGCGAACTGCGGGTCCTGGTGCCGTACGACCGCGGCGACCTGGTCGCCCAGGTCCACAGCCGCGGCGAGGTGCTCAAGCTGGAGCACCTGGCCGAGGGCACCGCCCTGCACGCCCGCGTCCCGGACGACCTGGCCGGCGAACTGGAGCGCTTCGAGGACCTGGCTCCCACCCCCTGACCCGGCCGCCCTGAAGCGGCCGCGCCGGGGGATGCGCGGAGTGACGTGGCGGACTGCCCGAACGCGCGGGACGGCGTCCCGCCTTCGGGGATGCGGGCGGCCTCGGGCCGCCCGCACCGTCGCACAGCCCGTCAGTTCTGGTGCTCCGGGTGTCTCGGTGCCCGGGATTTCCCACAAAGGCGGTGGATTTCGGGGGAGATGCGGTACCGTTGCGGGGATGGTGGGCGTTTTGAGCGCCCTTCCGAAATCCGTCTTCGGGGCCGACCGAATGTGGTCTCTGTGGTCGCCGAACGGTGACAGCTTCTCCATTCCGCTTGACGGTTCCGCCGTAACCCGTACGGTCGTATGACTAGGGGCGGGTGAGGCGTCGATGCGGTGCGGACAGGTATTGCATGGTTTATCGGGTGGTATGCGAGTTTTGTCCGGTTATCGGACCTCGGTGAACCGTCCGCGCGCACGTCTCGCACCATCCCCAGCCCGCCGCCACCTTCGGGGAACCTCGGTCGAGACGCCCGCGTTGACGAGCCAGAGGTTGTCGGCCGGGCCGTCAGTGCACTACCGTGACGAAACCGATATCTACGGTCTCGTTGCTCATGGCGATCGCAGGATCGCCCAACCCTCCAGCGGTGAGTCGCCGGCACCCAGTCGGCGTTTCGGATCGAGAGCAGGTGGCCCTCTTCATGGCGTCCCGTTCAGCGCCGAACGGCGCGATGTCCCATCCGGGTCGGTGACCCGATGACGGTACGGCTGTTGACGAACATCGGCAGGCTCTGGACGGGCACCGACGTCTGCAGCAACGCCGCCGTTCTCATCCACGACGACCGGATCGTGTGGGCAGGCCCGGCGGCCGACCTGCCGCAGAGCGTGCCCGGCGTCATCGACGACATCGTCGACGTCGACCACGTGGAGAACCTCGGCGGCGGCCTGGTCACGCCCGGGCTGATCGACGCCCACTCGCACCCCGTCTACGCGGGCAACCGCTGGGCCGAGCTGGCCATGCGCACCAGCGGCTCGTCCCACTCGGCGATCGCCGCGGCGGGCGGCGGGGTCAACTCCACGGTCACCGTGACCCGCGGCACCGACCCCTGGACGCTGTGCAACGGCGTCCGCGAGCGGCTGCGCCAGTGGATCCTCGCGGGCACCACCACGGTCGAGGCCAAGACCGGCTACCACCTCACCCGCGACGGCGAGCTCGCCGACATCCGCATGCTGCGCTCGCTGGAGAGCGAGCCCGCCATGCCGCGCATCCACGCCACCTTCCTGGCCGCGCACATCCTGCCGCCGGAGTTCTTCGGCCGCCGCCGCGACTACATCGAGGCCATCCGGCTGTGGGCCGCCGACGCCGCCGCGGCGGGCGCCGACAGCATCGACGTGTACTGCGACGAAGGTCACTTCACCGCCGAGGAGGCCCGCGCCCTGCTGCTCACCGGCAAGCGCGCCGGGCTCAAGGCCCGCATGCACGCCTGCGCCAACGAACGCGTCGGCGCCGCGCAGGTCGCCGCCGAGGTCGGCTGCGCCTCCGCCGACCTGCTCACCCACGCCAACGAGGACGACATCAAGGCCCTGGCGCACGCCGGGGTCACCGCCACCGTCTGCCCGGGCAGCGCGCTCAACAGCTCGCGTCCCCCGGCGCCGGTGCGCGCCATGCTCGACCGCGGCGTCACCGTCGCCCTCGGCACCGACCACAACCCCGGCCAGTGCGGCATCACCTCGATGCCGCTGGTCATCGGCCTGGCCGTGGCGATGTACGGGCTCAGCGTCACCGAGGCCCTGCGCGCCGCCACCCTCGGCGGCGCGGCCGCGCTGCGCGTCGGCGACCGCGGCTCCCTGGCCCCGGGCATGCTGGCCGACATCGTCCTGTGGGACGCCGACCACGAGGGCGCGTTCGCCTGGGCGTTCGGGCTGCGTGCCCTGCGCGTGTGGAGGGGCGGCGTCCCCGTCCAGTCCTGAGCGACGCCCCGCGTCCGGCCGCGTCGGCCGCGCCGCATAGCCGCGCGGCCCGGGCGTTCACCGGCCTCGTCCACGGGTAGGGAGCGACGGACACGACACCGTTACAGGCGGACACCTTCGCGTTACACCCCGAGGAGTAGCCTCGCCCCATGGCCAGCGCGGTTGCGGTCGTCACGGACTCCACTGCCTACCTTCCCCCGGGCCTCGCCGAACGCCACGGGATCACCGTCGTGCCGCTGCAGATCGTCATCGGCGGCACGGTACGGGACGAGGGGCAGATCACCAGCGCAGAGGCGGCGCGGGCCCTCAAGGAGTGGCATCCCGTCACCACCTCCCGCCCGTCGCCCGAACGTTTCGCGCACGCGTTCAAGGCCGCCGCGGGCGGCGGTGCGCGCGCCGTCGTCTCGGTCCACCTGTCCGCGGCCATGTCCGGCACCGTGGAGGCCGCCAGGCTCGCCGCCGAGGACGCCCCTGTGCCCGTCCGCGTCGTCGACACCGGCGCCATCGGCCTCGGCCTGGGCTTCGCCGCCCTGTCGGCGGCCGCGGCCGCCCTGCGCGGCGCCGACGCCGACGAGGTCGCGGCAGCCGCCGAACACCGCGCCCGCCTGTCCCGCTCCCTGTTCTACGTCGACACCCTCGAACACCTGCGCCGCGGCGGCCGCATCGGCGCCGCCGCCACGCTGCTCGGCTCGGCCCTCATGATGAAACCGCTGCTGAGCATCGTGGACGGCCGCATCGCCCCGCTGGAGAAGGTCCGCACCTCGTCCCGGGCGATCGCCCGGATGGAGGAACTCGCCGCCGACCTCGCCGGCGACCGCCCCGTCGACCTCGGCATCCAGCACCTGGGCGCCGCCCCGCGAGCCGAAACCCTCGCCTCCCGCCTGCGCGACCGCATTCCCCAGGTCAAGGACCTCTACGTCGGCGAGGTCGGCCCCGTCATCGGCGCCCACGCCGGCCCCGGCATGCTCGGCGTCGTCGTGGCCCCGCACCTCTGAGCCGAGTTATCCACAATCTCCGCGAGGTCTGTGGCGCCCCGTCTCCGCCGCCTAACGTCGAGCCTCGTGAGAAACCTCCCGGCCCCACCATCGGCCTACCTGCGCTCCACTCCCACCCACCCCCACCCGCCACCGGCGGTTGCCCGTAGAGCCGTCCAGCGCCCGTACGTCGACACCCGGCACTCCACCGCGCGGTCGGTGCGCGGTGGGCGGGGCGATGGTGGCGGTGTCCGGGCGGTGGAGCGTCGGGCGGGTGGTGGGGAGTCTGGGCGTGTGGGGGTGGATGGAGGGGGTGCGGAGCCGGTGCGGGGGGACGAGCCTGTAGACGGCCGGGCCGAGGCGCGTGGCTTCAGGATGCTGGGGGCGGCGCGTCCAGAGCCCGGATCGGGACCACCTCGCCCACCGGATGACAAGACCGCGGGGAGGCACGGACGGGTCGCCGACGTGCTGGGCCGGCTGGATCCCGGGGCCGGAGGTGTACGGGCGCTCGTCCTCGTGGCCCTGGTCGCGGCGCTGGTGGCCGCCGGTTACCTCTGGATGGCGCGGCCGCGTCCCGTCGCGGAGGCCGGCGGACGGCCGGCACTGGTCGCGGGCTCGTCGGCGCCCGCCGCGCCCGCCCCCACAGCCGCCGGCGGACAGGGCGCGCCGGTCATGGTGCACGTGTACGGCAAGGTCAGGCGGCCCGGTGTGGTCACCCTGCCCGGCGGGTCGCGGGTGGCGGACGCCATCAAGGCGGCCGGGGGAGTGCGGCCGGGAGCCGGTACGGGAGCGCTCAATCTCGCCCGCAAGGTGGTGGACGGCGAGCAGATCGCGGTCGGTGTGCGGGCGCCGTCCGCCGCCCCCACACCGGCCGCGACGCCCGGCGGGGCGGCCGGGCCGTCCGCCGCCGGCGGCGCGCAGCTCGACCTCAACACGGCCAGCGTCGACCAGCTCGACCAGCTGCCCGGGGTCGGGCCCGTCCTCGCCCAGCGCATCGTGGACTACCGCACCCAGCACGGCGCGTTCCGCTCCGTGGAGCAGCTCCAGGAGGTCTCGGGCATCGGCGAGCGGCGGTTCGCCGACCTCAAGAGGCTGGTGCGCGTGTGAAGGACCATGACCTGCGGCTGGTCGCCCCGGCCGTGGCCGCCTGGCTCGCCGCGGCGGTCGCGATCGGCACGGGACGGGCCGTCGCGTACGGCATCGCCGGTGCCGCCGTGGCCGCGGTCGTGCTCGTCGGCCGCCGCCGGGGCGATGCGCGCCGCTGGTGCACGCTGGCGTTGACGTGCGCCGCGGCGTCGGCCGCCGGGGTGGGGCTCCGTGCCACGGCCGTCGAGTCCGGCCCGGTGCGCGCCCTCGCCGAGGCGGGCGGCCGCGCGGCGGTCGAGGCGGTGGTGACCGCGGATCCACAGCCGGTGGCCGGGCGGCGGTTCGCCCTGATACGGATGCGGGCCGAGACCGTTGACGCCCGCGGGCGCAAGACCAGGGTGCGCGTCCCGATCCTGGCGGTCGCCGCCGATCGACGCTGGATCGGCCTGCTGCCCAGCCAGCGGGTGCGCTTCACCGGCCGGTTCGCTCCGCCGAGGCGGGTCGAGCTGCTCGCCGCCGTGGTCGTGGTGCGCGGCCCGCCGACCGTGCTGAGTCCCGCCTCGACCGTCCAGCGGGCCGCCGAGCACGTGCGCGCGAGGTTGCGCCTGGCCGTGGCCCGGCTGCCGCCCGACCAACGCGGCGTCCTGCCCGGCATGGTCGTGGGCGACACCTCCCGGCTCGACCCCCGGCTCGCCGAGGACTTCCGGACCGCCGGGCTCACCCACCTGCTCGTGGTGTCCGGGGCGAACCTGGCGATCGTCATCGGCGCGGTCCTGGGCCTGTGCCGTCTGGCCGGGCTGGGACGGCGGCGAGCGCCGTTCATCGCCGCACTGGCCGTACCGGTGTTCGTGGTGGTCGCCCGTCCGGAGCCCAGCGTGCTGCGGGCGACCGTCATGGGGTTGATCGGCCTGTTGGCGATGTTCACCGGACGGCGACGGCAAGGGCTGCCCGCGCTCTGTGCAGCGGTCCTGCTGCTGGTGCTGATCGACCCGACGCTCGCCCGCTCGTACGGGTTCGCGCTGTCCGTGCTGGCCACCGCCGGCCTGCTCGTCCTCGCGCCGCCGTGGCGGGAACGGCTGCGGCGCCGGGTGCCGGGGCCGCTGGCAGACGCCTTGGCCGTCGCGGCGGCCGCGCAGATCGCCGTCGCCCCCGTCCTGGTGATGCTGTCCGGAGAGGTGGGCGTGGTGGCCGTCCTGGCGAACCTGCTCGCCGCCCCCGCCGTACCGCCCGCCACGCTCCTCGGCGCCGCCGCCACTCTGATCGCGCTGGTCTGGCCCGAGGCGGCCCAGGTCGTGGTGTGGCCCGCCGGGCTGGCGGTCGGCTGGATCGTGTGGGTGGCCCGGACGGCGGCCGACCTTCCGTACGCCACCATCCCGTGGCGCGGCGGCGGACTCGGCGCGCTGGCGCTGCTCGCCGCCGGCGGCTGCGCCGTGCTGACCCTGCGGTACCGCCGTGTCCGGCTCGTCGTCGTGGCGGCCATGGCGGGCACGCTCGTCGCGGTCGCCGGCCTGCGGATCCTGTCTCCGGGCTGGCCGCCGCCGGGCTGGATGATGGTCGCCTGCGACGTCGGCCAGGGCGACGCCGTCGTGCTGTCGACCGCGCCCGGACGGGCCGTCGTGGTCGACACCGGCCCGGAACCCCGTCCGGTGGACGCCTGCCTCGACCGTCTCGGCATACGCGAGGTTCCCCTGCTCGTCCTCACCCACCCACACGCCGATCACGTCGACGGCATCGCCGGTGTCCGCGACGGACGCGGCCTGCACATGGTGCTGACCACACCCCTCGGCACCGCCAAGGAGGCCCTTCCAGCCCTCGTTCCAGCCGGCCCGCCCGCCCGCACACCGGTCGGTGGCCCGGCGGTGGGTGAAGGGTCCCAGTGCGCCAAGACCGATGGCGCCCGGCCTTCCTCCGGACAGTCGCGATGTGGGACGGTGGCGCGTTCGGCGGTGGCCGGGCAGCGTTGGCAGATCGACGACCTGACCTTGTCGATCTTGGGGCCCGCAGGAACCGGGCCTCGGCTGACCCCCGATGACGATGGGACGGCCATCAACAACGCGAGCGTTGTGCTCCTGGCCCAGCGGCCGGGATTCAGCGCCCTCCTCGCCGGAGACGTCGAACCCGAGGCGCAGCGCGTCCTGCAGGGCGTCGTGCCGCCGGTGCAGGTGCTGAAGGTGCCACATCATGGGTCCCGTAAGCAGGAGCCGGCGTTCTTGGCCGCGACACATGCGGCGATCTCCATCATCTCGGTCGGACGGGACAACGACTACGGCCACCCGTCCACCGCCACCATGGACATGCTGCGCCGTCTCGGCATGCGCATCCACCGCACTGACCAGGAAGGAGACATCGCCGTCGTCCGCACCGCCGCGGGCCTGGCCGTCGTCACCCGCCACTGACACCCCTGCAGCACTCCGGGCAAGTCCGCCTGCCGCGCCCCACCGCGTCGCAGAAGACGGTCGTTCCTGTGCGCCCCGGCAGGCTGGACGCCTGCACGTCCCCGGCATGCCACCGCCCCGCGGGGGTCTGTCGTGGGGGCTGGTGCTTGTGGGTTTGGGGGGCGGTGTTTCGCGGTGGGGTTGTGTGGGGTGGCTTGGGGACGGGGTGGGGCGTGGCATGCTGCTGGGGTGTCGGGTGAAGCCCTGAATCTGATCGTCGGAGACGAAGAGCTGCTCGTGGAGCGGGCGGTCGGTGAGATCGTGGCGGAGGCGCGCGCCGCCGATCCGGAGCTCGAGGTGATCGACCTGGTGCCGGGCGGCCTGGAGCCGGGACGGCTGGCGGAGCTGACCTCGCCGTCGCTGTTCGGCGGCGGCAAGGTGCTGGTGCTGCGCGCCGCACAGGACCTGGGCAAGGACCTGACCGCCGAAGTCCTCGCCTACGCCAAGCGGCCCGCCGAGGACGTCGTCCTGGTGGTCGTCCACCATGGCGGGGCCAAGGGCAAGGCGCTGGTGGACGGGCTCACCAAGCTCAAGGCCCGCAAGATCGCCCGGCCGAAGCTCACCAAGATGGGGGACCGGGTCGCCTTCGTCCGTGAGGAGATCCGCCGGTCGGGCGGCAAGGTGTCGCAGGACGCGGCGCGGTCGCTCATCGACGCCGTCGGCAACGACCTGCGGGAACTGGCCGCGGCGTGCAGTCAGCTCGTCGCCGACACCGGCGGCAGGGTGGACGACGCGGCCGTCGCGCGCTACTACCGGGGCCGCGCCGAGGTCAGCGGTTTCACCGTCGCCGACAAGGCGATCGAGGGGCAGCTCGCCGACGCGCTGGAGCAGCTGCGGTGGGCGCTGGCCACCGGCGTCGCGCCGGTGCTGATCGTCAGCGCGCTGGCGCAGGGCGTGCGGGGGCTGGCCAAGGTCGGCGGAGCGCCCCGGGGGGCGCGGGGAGCGGCGCTGGCCAAGGAACTCGGCATGCCCCCGTGGAAGATCGAACGCGTGCAGCGGCAGCTGCGCGGCTGGTCCGGCAACGGTGTCGCGCGGGCGCTGAGCGTGGTCGCCGAGGCGGACGCGCAGGTCAAGGGCGGCGCCGCCGATCCCGCCTACGCGCTGGAGAAGGCGGTGGGGGCGATCGTCGCCGCACGCGCGATGCGCTGACCCGCCGCCCGCCCGGTGGCCGGGTCAGTCGCGGAAGTGCAGGTACCGGGGCGGGACGCTCTCGACCAGCCAGACGTCGTTGGGGGTCACGCGGAACTCGTGGCCGTCGGCGGCCATGCGGCCGGAGTCCACGGTGAGGACCACGGGGCGACCCCGGCGGGAGCCGACGCGCTCGGCGGTCTCGCGGTCGGGGGACAGGTGGACGGCGTGGCGGTTCATGCGGCGCAGGCCGTCGCGGCGGATGGCGGCCACGAAACGGGACGTGGTGCCGTGGTACAGGTACGGCGGCGGGGGCGTGACGGGCAGGTCGAGATCGACGTCGACCGAGTGGCCCTGGTTGGCGCGGATACGGCGCCCGGTTGCGTCCAGGGCGTAGCGCCGCTTGTCGTTGGCGGCCACCACGCGGTCGAGCTCGTCGCGCGAGAAGGGGAAGCCGTGGCGGGCGGCGGCCGACAGCAGTTCGTCGACGTCCACCCAGCCGTGCGGGTCCAGGGTGATTCCGATGTCCTGGGGGCGGTGCCGCAGATGCCGGGCCAGGTACTTGGAGATCCTCACGGTGCGGCGTTCGTCCACGAGGGTCACAGTACGCCGGACGCCGCGGCCCCATCGGACCGCGGCGTCACCGGACGAGCGCGGGAGTTACTCGGCGCCCTGCAGGGCGGCGGCCTGCTTGGCGATCGCCGACTTGCGGTTGGCGGCCTGGTTCTTGTGGATGACGCCCTTGCTGACGGCCTTGTCCAGCTTGCGGGCGGCGTGCCGCTGCAGCGCGACCGCCTGCTCGACGTCGCCCGCCTCGGCGGCCTCGCGGAACTTGCGGATCGCCGTCTTCAGCTCGGACTTGACGGCCTTGTTGCGCAGACGGCGCTTCTCGTTCTGCTTGTTCCGCTTGATCTGGGACTTGATGTTAGCCACGTCGTAGTGCCTCAGCTTGGTTGCGATCCTTCGCCTGCCCACGTGAACGGACAGGCTCCGACGAAAGGGTTTGGACGGGGGCGACGGTGCCCCAGGGCACGACGCTACGCCACACGCAGTCGCACAGCCTATCAATCACCGCCGTCCCGCCAAAACCGAGCGGCGCCCCGTGCACCGAGCACGCCGCGCGGCATGGGACCATGGAATACGGCATGATCTGCCGCATCCATGTCCACCAGTGAGTTTGCGAACGGACGCCGGTGCCTGAGCCGAACAAGACCGATCCCGCGATCATCCGGAACTTCTGCATCATCGCGCACATCGACCACGGCAAGTCGACGCTCGCCGACCGCATGCTGCAGCTGACCGGCGTGGTCGAGGAGCGCCAGATGCGCGCCCAGTACCTGGACCGCATGGACATCGAGCGCGAGCGGGGCATCACGATCAAGAGCCAGGCGGTCCGGCTGCCGTGGACCGGGGCGGACGGCCGCGACTACGTGCTCAACCTCATCGACACGCCGGGGCACGTCGACTTCTCCTACGAGGTGTCCCGGTCGCTGGCGGCGTGCGAGGGCGCGGTGCTGCTGGTGGACGCGGCGCAGGGCATCGAGGCGCAGACGCTGGCCAACCTGTACCTGGCGCTGGAGGCCGACCTGCACCTGATCCCGGTGCTCAACAAGATCGACCTGCCCGCGGCGCAGCCCGACAAGTACGCCGAGGAGCTGGCCGGGATCATCGGCTGCGACCCGTCCGAGGTGCTGCGGGTCAGCGGCAAGACCGGCGCCGGCGTGCCCGAGCTGCTCAACCGGATCGTCGAGACGGTCCCGGCGCCGGTCGGCGACGCCGACGGCCCGGCCCGGGCGCTGATCTTCGACTCGGTGTACGACACCTACCGCGGCGTGGTGACGTACGTGCGGATCGTCGACGGGCACCTGTCGCGGCGCGAGAAGAGCCTGATGATGTCCACGGGCGCGGCGCACGAGACCCTCGAGGTCGGGGTGATCTCGCCCGAGCCCAAGCCGGTGGAGGGGCTGGGCGTCGGCGAGGTCGGCTACCTGATCACCGGCGTGAAGGACGTCCGGCAGGCGCGGGTCGGCGACACCGTCACCGGGGCGTCCAAGCCGGCGCCCGAGCCGCTGGGCGGCTACCAGGACCCCAAGCCCATGGTGTTCTCCGGCCTGTACCCGGTGGACGGCGACCAGTACCCCGAGCTGCGCGACGCCCTGGACAAGCTGCGGCTCAACGACGCCGCGCTGATCTACGAGCCGGAGACCTCGGCCGCGCTGGGCTTCGGCTTCCGCTGCGGCTTCCTCGGCCTGCTGCACATGGAGATCGTCCGGGAGCGGCTGGAACGCGAGTTCGACCTGTCGCTGATCGCCACCGCGCCCAACGTGGTCTACCGGGTGCTGATGGAGGACGGCTCCGAGCACGTGGTCACCAACCCCAGCGAGTTCCCCGAGGGCAAGATCGGCGCGGTGTACGAGCCGGTGGTGCGGGCGACGATCCTGTCCCCGAGCGACCACATCGGCGCGATCATGGAGCTGTGCCAGGGCCGGCGCGGCCTCCTGCAGGGCATGGACTACCTGTCGGAGAACCGGGTCGAGATCCGCTACACGCTGCCCCTCGCCGAGATCATCTTCGACTTCTTCGACCAGCTGAAGTCGCGCACCCGCGGCTACGCCTCGCTGGACTACGAGCCCAGCGGCGAGCAGGAGGCCGACCTGGTCAAGGTGGACATCCTGCTGCAGGGCGAGTCGGTGGACGCCTTCAGCCAGATCGTGCACCGCGACAAGGCCCGCGAGTACGGGCTGATGATGACCGGCAAGCTCAAGGAGCTCATTCCGCGGCAGCAGTTCGAGGTGCCCATCCAGGCCGCGATCGGCGCGCGCATCATCGCCCGCGAGAACATCCGCGCCATCCGCAAGGACGTGCTCGCCAAGTGCTACGGCGGCGACATCTCCCGTAAGCGCAAGCTGCTGGAGAGGCAGAAGGAAGGCAAGAAGCGGATGAAGACGATCGGCCGTGTCGACGTCCCGCAGGAGGCCTTCGTCGCCGCCCTGTCCACGGGCGAGTCGTCGCAGGACAAGGGCAAGAAGTAACGCCCCCCGCCTGAGGCGCCCCCGGACGCGACGGGCCGTGATGCCCCGTGTCCGAGAACGCCCCAGCCCCAGAGGCACGCAAGCCCTTGTGTCGGCATGCCCGCAAGCCGGCATGCCCGCGGCGGTGTCGTGCCCCTAAGACCGCCGTCTCCGCAGTGGCGTCGCACCCATGAAGCCGCTGTGGCCGCAGCCGGTGCGGTTCCTGTGAAGCCGCGGTAGGCGGCATGTGCGTGGAGCTGATGTTTCTGTGTTGGGGGCGTGCCGTGTGGCCGTGGTAGCGGTCGTGCCGTTGAGGTTGTGGGAGGTGCCCTGTGGGTGACGTGTGCCTGTGGTGGTCTGTCGGGCCCTGAGGCGCTGTGGTCGTGGGGGCGTGTCTGGAAGGACGGCGGCAGGCGCATGTGCGTGGATTGGGGTGTGCCTGCGGTGGGGTGGGGTCGCGAATGCCGCCGGTCTCTCGGGCAAGGTCGACCAGAGGTAGGGCGTTGCTGTGGAAATGGCAAAGCGGTGGTGACGGAGTGTTCACGCGGGAACACTGATTGTCGTGACCCATACGTTGTTGCATCAGGTTCTGGTCTCCGACCTGGTGGTGCCGATCGGGCTCGCGGAGACCGAGGACCAGGAGTCGCTCACGGGGTTCGGCGCCCGGCTGGCGGACGACACCTGGCTGCGGTCCGACCTGATGGTCTTCCGCAAGGAGCAGGCCAGGGACGATCTGTGGTACATCGACGGCGGGCCGCTGCTGGCCGTCGAGGTCACCTCGGACGCCTCGCGCGAGGCCGACCTCGGCCGGAAGAAGGAGATGTACGAGCGGTTCGGGGTGCCGTCGTACTGGGTGGTCGACCTCAAGGGCGACGAGCCCGAGGTCGAGGTGTTCGAACTCGGGTGTGACGGCCGCTACGTCGAGGCGGCCCGCGTGACCTGGGGCCGCTCCCGCACGCTGACCCGGCCGTTCCCGATCGAACTCGCCCCCGATGCCATCTTCGACCGGCCGCCGTGCCGGTCCGCAGCGAGGAGGACAGCCGCCGTGCCCGACCAGACGCACCGCACCGGCCCGGATCTGCCGCACTGTGAGGACCCCATCCTCATCGACGCCTTCGGGCACCGCTGGCCCACGGGCGCCGAGAAGGTGGAGCTGTGGGACGGCTGCCCGGTCTTCTACGGGGAGTGGGACGAACGCGACGTCGAGATCGCCGAACGCGCCTATCCGGGACGCGTCGTCCGCTTGGACCAGCCGCCCGGCGAGCCCGGCACCATGACCGTCCTGCCCGGCCCCGGCACCGCGACGTGACGAACGGGCGCCCGCGGCCGCACCAGGGCGTCGGCCGCGGGCGGCGGGCTACTTGAACAGCGGCCAGGCGATGAACGGCGGGACGCGGCGGAACTCGCCGCGGTTGGCGGCGCGCGCCGCGTACACCAGGAAGACGAAGGTGACGGCGGTGAACGCCAGCGGCAGCCAGATCATCACCTCGGCCAGCAGCGACAGCAGCCCCCCGACGAGCCACATGGCGACGGCCGCGACGGCCATGTTGAGCCCCTGCGCGGCGTGCCACCGGACGAACGGCGAGCGGCCCCTGCCGACGTAGACGACCAGCGGCGCGATCACGCTGACCACGAACTGGCCCACGTAGGCCATCAGCGCCCACGTCGTGTCGTCGTGGCCGGAGGGGCCCTGCGGGGGAAGGCCGCGGTGGCCCGGCGTCGCGGCGGGCGGGATGGGCTGGTGGCCGTAGCCGGGGGACGGCGGAGGCCCGTAGGCCATGGCGGGAGTCCTCTCCGAATGGCTGTTGGCGAACGGTATGACTCCTTTGACGCTCCGAAACCCCGCTCGGTTCACCGCCCGCCGCGGCGGCTCGCGGCAGCCGGACCAGACCGGCAGTTGGGTCCGCGTCACGGCTCCGCCGCCCGCCGGGCGCGCAGAGCCCGGAGCTTGTGGCGGTTGCCGCAGCGCTCCATCGAGCACCAGCGCCGTGCGCCGGGACGGGACGTGTCGACGAACAGCAGCGGACAGTTGTCACCGGCGCATTCGCGGACGCGTTCGGCCAGCGGCCCGGACAGCAGCTCGATCATCTCCCGGGCCAGGGTCGACAACGCCTGCGTCGCCCGTACCGTCGCCGCCCACCCCGCCGTGGTGCCGTCGGCCGCGAGTTCGGGGGCCAGCGGCGCCTCCGCCGCGGCCCGGTTGATGGTCGCCACCGCCCCGGCGGGTATCGGCCGGCGCGCCGCCCGGGCATGGGCCGCGTCCCAGATGGCCTGGCGCAGGGCCTTGGCCGCGGTCAGCTCGCCGGCCGTCACGGGAACCGTCATGACCACGGACAGCGGCGGCTCGGCCAGCCATCGGGCCAGGTCGGCGGGCTGGTGGAGGGTCTCGAACACCGCGTAGCGGCCCTCGCCGCCGGTGTGGGCGAAGTCCAGGCAGACCGCGCCGGCGTCGAAGCGGAACGACCCTCCCTTGGGGTCGTGCAGGACCCGTCCGGTTGTGCTCGCACGCATGAAACCACTATAACTGGTGTCGTGCGACACCACTATTACCGGTGTCATCGTCAGAGGAGGGCGACACATGGGCGTACGTCACATCAACCCCGAGGGGCTGCACCGCAGCCGGGCCTTCAGCCAGGCCGTCGTGGTCGAGCAGCCGACGAAGACGATCTACATCGGCGGGCAGAACGGCGTCGACGCCGACGGCAGGGTCGTCGGCCCCACGGTCGCGGAACAGGCCCCGCAGGCGCTCCGCAACCTTCGCACCATCCTGGAGAGCGAGGGGGCGAGCCTGGCCGATATCGTGCACTGGACCATCGCCGTGGTGGACGGCCACAGCGTCGACGAGGGCGTGGCAGCCTTCCAGCAGATGTGGGACCCGGCCGACCCGCCGCCGGCCATCACCGTCCACGTCGTCGCCGGCCTGGCCCCCGGGCGCCTGGTCGAGATCGACGCCGTCGCCGTCGTGTGACACCCCCGCCACCCCGACCGGCCGGTCGTCGCGATCGGCAGCCCCCGCCGCCGATTCCTACCGCCGTCACCGCCGGCCACCCTGGCCGCGACCGGTCGGCTCAGTGGTGGTCGGCGCCGGCGAGCGGGTCGCGAAGGGCGGCGGCGGTGAACCGTTCGGCCGTCCCTTCGGGCGGGTAGAGCGTCAGGCCCAGCGCCGGCAGGACGTGCAGGCCGCTTCTGGCCACCACCTCGTGGCCGAGGTCGCGGAACAGCGTGACGACGTCGCGTGCGGGTTCGTCCAGCAGGTCGATGCCGTCGAGACGGACGCGCAGCTCGGGGTTGCCGCCCCAACCAGGGCGGCGCTCGCCGTGGATCTCGCCGATCCGCTCCACGCCGTCGTGGCCGCGCCTGGTCGACAGCGAGAGGCTTCCTCGGCCCACCCGCACGGTGCGCGTGCCGTCCCAGCCGCACACGAACGAGACGACCGGCGAAGGGGTGCGGCAGCGTTCGGCCACGGCGGTCAGCGTGGTCCAGGCGTCCTGCGCGAGGGTGGTGAACAGCAGGCTGGCCCCCGGCAGCAGGGCGCCGCGTCCCGGCTCCAGCGTCACCACAAATGGCGGCACCCGTCCCGGGAACCGCGCGGGATCGGGTTCGCGCAGCGTGACCAGGCCCTCCCAGGCGACCGGCTCGTCCACCGCGAACCAGGTGACCTCGGCCTCGACGCCCAGCTCGGCGAACGTGCGGTCGGTCAGCGTCTCGTCGACGTGGCGGCGCAGCGCCGCCGCCGTCTCGGCCAGCCGGCGCGCCCACCACGCGGGTTCGGGGTCGTCGCGGCCGTTCTCGCTCCACAGGACACCCGGGCCGCCCAGGTCGGCGTGCTGCTCCGCCCCGTCCTTGTCGACGACCACCGAGCGCCATCCAGCGGGCTCCCCGTGCAGCAGCACCCGAACCGGCACCCGGCCGTACCCCGTCGCCCCCTGGTTCCGCACGTGGCCGACTCTATCCACGCTGATCACCACCCCGACCCCCACATGCGCAGAATCCCCCCAAGGTGTCCCGGACGGCGCCCGTGCCCATGCGGCCGATGGGCGACACGGTGGTGATTCCAGGGCGGGCAGTGGCGGGTCGGTAGGGTCGAGGGGATCGGCCGCTGGGCGGCGTGGGACGACAAGGGAGGTTGTGCCGTGACCCACTCCGAGCAGGTGAGGTTGTCTCCGGAGGAGCGGGAAACGGTGAACGGGGCGGTGCGGGCGTTGCGGTCGGCGGCCCCCGACGGGTGGGAGCACTTGGAGTTCGTGTTCCGCGCCACCGTCAGCATCGACAGTTCGGCCCTGCAGGTCGTCGACGCGGACGGCAATATCCGGCCCACCACGGTGCCCGGGCAGGCCAGCGACAAGATGGACGACCTGCGGCAGCTGATGTACCGCGAGGACAAGGGGGCGTGGTTCACCGCGCGCCTGCGGGTGGAACGGTCCGGGCGGTTCAGCGCCGAGTTCGACTACGACGGCGAACCCGACTTCAACCCGCCGCTGACCGCCGACACCTACGCGGTGGACCTGGAACACTTCCCCCGTTCGGAGGAGCACATGCCCGACTGGCTGCGTGCCAGGCTCGCCGGGCGGTGACCCCAGGGATGGTCTCGGCATGAGGCGAGGAGCGGCAGACTGGAGGGGTGCCCGCTACCTTGCCCGATGGTGACCCCGTACCCGCCGACGGCGCGCTTCCCGCGCGCGCCCTGGAAGGGCTGGGGACGCGGCCGTTCGCCTTCTACGTGCACGTGCCGTTCTGCGTGACGCGGTGCGGCTACTGCGACTTCAACACCTACACCGCCGGTGAACTCGGCCCGGGGGCGAGCCGCGACTCCTACGCGGACACGGCGATCGCCGAAATCCGGATGGCGCGCCGCGTGCTCGGCGACGCGGAACTGCCCGTGGCGACCGTCTTCGTGGGCGGGGGCACGCCGACGCTGCTGGCCCCGGACGACCTGGGCCGCGTTCTCGGTGCCATCGACGCCGAGTTCGGGCTGGCCCCGGACGCCGAGGTCACCACCGAGGCCAATCCCGAGTCGGTGGACGAGGCGTACCTGGGCAAGCTCCGCGAGGCCGGATTCACCCGCGTCTCCTACGGCATGCAGAGCGCGCGCGAGCACGTGCTGGCCGTGCTGGACCGCGCCCATACGCCCGGGCGCGTGCCCCAAGTGGTGGACTGGGCCCGCAGGGCGGGCTTCGAACACGTCAACCTGGACCTCATCTACGGCACGCCGGGGGAGAGCCACGACGACTGGCGGGCGTCCCTGGAAGCGGCGCTGGCCGCGGAGCCCGACCACGTCTCGGCCTACGCGCTCATCGTCGAGGAGGGCACCCGCCTGGCCGCGCAGGTGCGGCGCGGGCGACTGGAGCAGCCGGACGACGACGCCATGGCCGACCGCTACCTCATCGCGGAGGAGACGCTGAGCGCGAACGGCCTGCGCTGGTACGAGATCTCCAACTGGGCGGCGACCCCCGACGCCCGCTGCCGCCACAACATGCTCTACTGGACGGGCGCCGACTGGTGGGGCGTGGGCCCCGGCGCGCACAGTCACGTGGGCGGCACCCGCTGGTGGAACGTCAAGCACCCCGCCGCCTACGCGGCGCGGCTGGCCGAGGGCGTCACCCCCGCGCACGCACGCGAAGTCCTGGACGACACCGACCGCCGCATCGAGCGCGTCATGCTCGAACTGCGGCTGGCCGACGGCTGTCCCGCCGAGCTCCTGGACGACGGGGCCGTCCGCCGCATGATCGACGATGGGCTGATCGAGCCGGAGCCCTACCGGCGCGGCCGCGCGGTGCTGACCCTGCGCGGCCGCCTGCTCGCCGACGCCGTCGTCCGCGACCTGACCTGACACGTCGACCGGCCTGACGTCGGCCCGGCCCGGCGCGGCGTGCGCGTCAGCGGATCATGGGCCAGGCCATGAACGAGGGGAAGCGGTACCACTCGCCGCGGTTCCCGGCGACGGCCGCCATGATCAGCAGCACGATCTGCGCGATGAACTGCGCGAGGAACGTGAAGAACCCGATGATCAGGAACATCAGCACGATGTTGATGATCACGTAGACGGTCTGGGTGATCGCGAAGTTCAGGCCCTGGGCGCCGTGGTGCCGCAGGAAGGGCGACTCGTCCTTCTTGATCAGGTAGACCAGCAGCGGTGCGATGAAACCGAGGACGAGCTGGCCCAGATGGCCCAGCAGCGCCCACGTCCGCTCGTCCGAGGTCGTCTGCCCGGGGCCGTATCCGGGGGCGCCGTACGGCTGCATCTGGCCGCCGTAGGAGCCGTACCCGGGCGCCTGCCCGTACGCGTCGTATCCCGGCTGCCCGTATCCAGGCTGCCCGTACCCCGGGGCCTGGCCGTAGCCGGGCTGCTGCCCGTAGCCGGGGTCGTATCCGGGCTGGGACTGGCCGTAGCCCGGCTGCTGCCCGTGGTTGGGCGGGTCGTATCCCGGCTGGCCGGGGTGCCCGTGCGTCATGGCCTGCTCCTCGTGGTCGCCTGCGGTGAGGGCTGCGGGGCTGGGACAAGGAAGTGGGGACGAGGGATCGGGGGCAAGGACGCCTGGCAAGGCCGCGGAACGGCCTTGAGGCGCTAGGGGGCCGTTACGAAGTCGATGATTTCTTCGACGCGCCCGAGCAGCTCAGGTTCCAGGTCCGTATAGGAGTTCACGGAACCGAGGATGCGCCGCCATCCCTCGCCCACGTCGTCCCCCCAACCCAGAGCAGCGAGCACGCCTTCCTTCCAAGGTACGCCGCGCGGGACGTCCGGCCAGGCCCTGATTCCCACGGCGCGGGGCTTGACGGCCTGCCAGATGTCGACGAACGGGTGGCCGGTCACCAGGACGTGGGGGGAGCGCACCCGCGTGGCGATCCGGCTCTCCTTGGAACCCTCCACCAGGTGGTCGACGAGCACGCCCAGGCGGCGTTCCGGGCCGGGCGCGAACTCCCCCACGATGGCGGGCAGGTCGTCCACGCCCTCCAGGTACTCCACGACCACACCCTCCACCCGCAGGTCGTGGCCCCAGATCTTCTCCACCAGCTCGGCGTCGTGCACGCCCTCCACGTAGATGCGGCTCTCCTTGGCCACACGCGCGCGCAGGCCGCTCACCGCGATGGACCCGGAGGCGGAGCGCGCCGGGGCCCGCGGGCCCTGCGAGGCCTGGGCGGGCCTGACGAGCGTGACGGGCTTGCCGTCCAGCAGGAACCCCGCCTTGGTCAACGGGAACACCCGGCGCTTGCCGAACCGGTCCTCCAGCGTCACGCCGAACTTGTCGCAGCCGACCACGGCGCCGCAGAAGCCGCTGTCCGGGTCCTCCACCACCAGGTCGCGTTCGGCCGGGATCTCGGGGATCTGCCCCTTGCGGGGCCGCCGCCAGTCGCCTGCCAGGACGTCGTTTCCGTAGTCCTTACTCCACACGGATCCGCACATTAACCGCACTGCTCGCCCCGGCACCGTTCGCGCACGTCCTTCGGCGTGGCGCGCCCCCCGGGAGGCCGCGACCGGCCAGGGGCACGGCCCTGGGAACGCCCCGGGGCTGCTTCCGGCCGCGCCAGGCACTCCAGCCGGTGCCCGCCGGGCCGTACACTTGGCACTCGGAAGTATGGAGTGCCAGTACGGGGGCAGGGGAGGTGACCACGTGCTCGACGACCGGAAGCTGGCGGTCCTGCGCGCCATTGTCGAGGACTACGTCTCCACCAACGAGCCGGTCGGGTCCAAGTCGCTGGCCGACCGGCACAACCTCGGAGTGTCCCCGGCGACGATCCGCAACGACATGGCCGTGCTGGAGGAGCAGGGGTACATCACCCAGCCCCACACCAGCGCGGGCCGGGTGCCCACCGACAAGGGCTACCGGCTGTTCGTCGACCGGCTGTCGACGATCAAGCCGCTGTCGTCGGCCGAGCGGCGCGCCATCGAGACGTTCCTCAGCGGCGCCTACGACCTCGACGACGTGGTGGGCCGGACGGTACGGCTGCTGGCCCAGCTGACCCGCCAGGTCGCCGTGGTGCAGTACCCGTCGCTGACCCGCTCGACGGTGCGGCACGTGGAACTGGTCCCGGTGGCCTCGCACCGGCTGCTGCTGGTCCTGATCACCAACACCGGCCGGGTCGAGCAGCGGGTCATCGAGACGCCGCGCGACGTCTCCGAGGACACCGTCGGGCACCTGCGGGCGTTGCTCAACACCTGCCTGGACGGCTGCGGGCTCGGCGAGGTGCCGAACGCCGTGGCCGACCTCCCGGAGAAGGTGGCGGTGGACGACCGGCCGGTCGCCGCGGCGGTACTGTCGGTGCTGCTGGAGACGCTGGTCGAGAAGCACGACGAGAAGATCGTGTTCGCCGGCGCCGCCAACCTGGCGGCCGTGGACTTCTCGCAGAGCCTGCGCGAGGTCCTGGAGGCCCTGGAGGAACAGGTGGTGCTGATGCGCCTGCTCGGCGAGGTCGGCGAGTCCTCGTCTTCTGTTACCGTGCGGATCGGCACGGAGAACCCCGACGAGGGGCTGCGCTTCACCTCGGTGGTCGCGGCCGACTACGGCGTCGGGGACAGGACCCTGGCTCGGCTCGGAGTGCTCGGGCCGACACGCATGGACTACCCCAGCACGATGGGAGCGGTACGGGCAGTGGCACGCTACGTTGGACAGATCCTGGCGGGGTCGTAAGTGGCCAACGACTACTACGCGACCCTGGGGGTCCGCCGCGACGCGAGCCCGGACGAGATCAAGAAGGCGTACCGGCGGCTCGCGCGCGAGCTGCATCCGGACGTCAACCCCGATCCGGAGACCCAGGAGCGGTTCAAGGAGATCACCCAGGCGTACGAGGTGCTCTCCGACCCCAAGAAGCGCGAGATGTACGACCTGGGCGTGGACCCGTTCGCGGCCGCGGGTTCGGGCGCGGGCGGGGCCGGGCCGTTCGGCGGCGCCGGCTTCCCGTTCAGCGACATCATGGACGCCTTCTTCGGCACGGCGACCTCGCGTGGCCCGCGCACCCGCGCCCGGCGCGGCCGCAACGCCACGCTGCGCGTCGAGCTGGACCTGGCCGAGACCGCCTTCGGCACCACGCGCGAGCTGACGATCGACACCGCCGTGGTGTGCACCACCTGCGAGGGCTCGGGCTGCGCGCCCGGCACCCACCCGGAGACCTGCGACACCTGCATGGGCCGCGGTGAGGTGCAGCAGGTGCAGCGCTCGTTCCTCGGCCAGGTGATGACCTCGCGGCCGTGCCCGCGCTGCGGCGGCTTCGGCAGCGTGATCCGCACCCCGTGCCCGGAGTGCTCGGGCGACGGCCGGGTCCGCACCCGCCGCACCGTCAAGGTCAAGATCCCGGCGGGCGTGGAGAACGGCATCCACATCCAGCTGGCCGGGGAGGGCGAGGTCGGCCCGGGCGGCGGCCCGCCCGGAGACCTGTTCCTGGAGATCGTCGAGAAGCCGCACCCGATCTTCGAGCGGGAGGGCGACGACCTGCACTGCACCGTGCAGATCCCGATGACCGCGGCGGCCCTCGGCACCAGCGTCACCATCGACACGCTGGACGGTGCCGAGGAGGTCGACATCAAGCCCGGCACGCAGTCCGGGCAGGTCATCACCCTGTACGGGCGGGGCGTGCGGCACCTGAACGAGAGCGGCCGCGGCGACCTGCTCATCCACGTCAACGTCGAGACGCCGTCCAAGCTCGACGACGAGCAGGAGGAGCTGCTGCGCCGCCTGGCCGAGCTGCGAGGCGAGGAGCGTCCGCCCGGCAAGTTCGCCCCCGGGCAGCGCAGCGTGTTCTCACGGCTGCGCGACGTGTTCAACCAGTAGGACGGAACCCCGCCCGACGGGAACGAGTAAGAAACGGGAATCGTGTCTCCGCCGGTCTTCCTGGCCGAGTCCTCCGCGCTGGAGGACGATCGCGTGCTGCTCGGCGGGCCGGAGGGCCGGCACGCGGCCACCGTGCGCCGGCTGCGGCCCGGCGAGCGCGTCGACCTCACCGACGGCGCCGGGCTGCTGGCCGAGTGCGTGGTGGCCGCCGCCGACCGCGCGTCGCTGACCCTGGACGTGCTCACGCGGCACCGCCACGAGCGCCCTGAGCCGCGTCTGGTGGTCGTTCAGGCCCTGCCCAAGGGCGAGCGGGGCGAGCTGGCCGTGGAGACGATGACCGAGGCGGGCGTGGACGAGATCGTCCCGTGGGCGGCGGCCCGCTGCGTGACGCAGTGGCGCCCGGAGAAACGCGACAAGGCCCTGGGGCGCTGGCGCACCGCCGCCCGGGAGGCCGCCAAGCAGGCCCGCCGCAGCTGGCTGCCGGAGGTGCCGCCGCTGGCCGCCACCGCCGACGTCGAGGCCCGGGTCGCCGCCGCTGCCTGCGCCGTCGTCCTGCACGAGGAGGCCGGCGAGCCGCTCAGCGCGCTGCGGCCGCCCGGCAGCGGAGACATCGTGGTGATCGTCGGCCCGGAGGGCGGCATCGCCCCCGAGGAACTCGACCGGTTCGCCGCAGCCGGGGCGCGTCCGGTCCGCCTGGGCCCGACCGTCCTGCGCACCTCCACCGCGGGCGTGGCGGCCGCGGCCGTCCTGCTGGCCGCCACCGGCCGCTGGTAGGCCGCCCGTCAGGGCATGCGCATGGCGCAGGCATGGCGCGTGTTTCCGGGCATGCGGAAGCCGATCCCGGGCTGGAGGGATCGCGGGGTGTGGGATTGTGCGCGCTCGGCTCGGTGACCGTCAGATCACTCTGGGGCCACGGCGGGCGCGTCGGTAGAGGCGGGAGCGGGCTCGCTCGACGTCGGTGCCTCCGGCTGCTCGGTGGGCTCGCTGGGAGGCGTCGTCGTCGGCGTGGTGGGCGGCGGTTGCGTGGGCGGGGTCGGCGACGTCGGCGGGGTCGAGCACGTGCCGCTCTGCTGCGGGGCGGGGGAGCCGCTGGCGGACGGCCGGTCCGTCGTGGTGTCGCTGGGACCGCACGCGGGTGAGCCGCTGGTGGTCGGCGGGGTGGAGGAGACGGACGCCGAAGGGTCGTCGCCGGGAGCGCTGCCGTAGGAGTCCGGGACGCGGGTGCCGGGCGGCACGCCGGGCACGCCGGGCGTCGACCCGTTCCGCGCGGTCTGCTCGTGACCGTCGGACGAGCCGTTGCCGCCGGCGGTCGACGACAGGAACCCCAGCGTCTGCGGCGCCGAGACGCCGAGCCCGGCGACCGCCACGGCGGTCGCGACCGCCAGCAGCGGACGCGCCCAGTTGGCGGTGAACCAGTCCCAGGAGAACCGGCGCCGGCGTCGGTCGTCGATGCGGCGGCGGATCCGCTCCAGGCCGTCGGCCGCGGGGGTGACCTTCTCCGCCTCCGCGTTGAGCGCACGGCGGAGGATGTCGCCGTACTCGTCGTGGGGGTCGGTCATGTCACTTCCGGGGCGAAGGGGGCGGCCCGCAGGCCGGTGGAGGCCCCGTCCTCCTTTCGATTGCTCGGTCGCGAGGGCGGCCCGCAGGCACGCGACGGCGGGTGCGGTTCCGCCGTCCCGTGCGCGGGGTCGCCCCTCAGGCGCGCGCCCCGGACGGCCCGCGGCGCGGCGGGGCCGCCCCTCGGCCGGCCGGAGGGCCCGGACGGCCTCAGGTGCTGGGTGGAAGTCACGAGAACTGCTCCAGGACGTTGCGCAGCGCGGCCATCCCGCGGGCCGTGTGGCTCTTGACGGCGCCCCGGCTGATGCCCATCGCGCTGGCGATCTCCGCTTCGGACAGGTCGGCGTAGTAGCGCAGCACCAGTGCCTCCCGCTGGCGGGCGGGCAGCCGGTGCAGCGCCTCGATCACCGCGCTGCGTTCCAGTTCGCCGATCGCGCCCGCCTCCGCACTGGGCGCGTCCGGGAGCCCCTTGGGGGCGTACTTCTCCACCACAGCGCGGTGCCGCAGCACCGACCGCGACCGGTTGACCACCGACTGACGCAGGTAGGACAGGGCCTTGTCGGGGTCGCGCAGGCGCCGCCAGCCGCCGTGCATGGCGACGAAGGCGTCCTGGACGACCTCCTCGGCCGTCCCGGCGTCGCGGACGAGCATCGCCGCGAGCCGCACCAGCGAACGGTAGTTGGCGCTGTAGAGGGCGGTCACCGCCTGATCGGCATCCCAGGCGACGGCCACCGCCCCCGCCGTGCCCCTGGCCACGAGGGTCTCGGTCACGTCTGTGGGACGCGCACCCTCGTCGTCCGGTTTACGAAAGGGCATGTTCCTGCCAACCTCGGTCACCTATCCGCCGCCTTTGCCGTCCCCCGGCCATCCGTTCGGATGAGTGCCTTCGGGACGGCGTGCATGGCGAACCCGACCGGCCGACAAGGCGGGAGGCGCAGGGGTTTCGAACCGGGGGGTACGCCAGGGTTGCAACCTTAATCCAGCGGACCGGTGGAATGCGGCCGATCCGTCAATGGTCGATCGGCGAGACCCTATCCAGCGCGGGGCGTCCGCGGCCACGCGCCGGACGCCGCTCGGTAGGATTCGGGCACGATCGCGGAGGGAGACCGATGACCGACTGCCTGTTCTGCAAGATCGTTTCGGGGGACGTGCCCGCCAAGGTCGTCCGCGAGTCGGCGCGCACCGTGGCGTTCCGCGACATCAACCCGCAGGCTCCCACGCACGTGCTGGTGATCCCCCGCGACCACCACCCGAGCGTGGCCGACCTGGCCGCCGCCGACCCCGGCCTGCTGGCCGAGGTGCTGAGCGAGGCGCACCAGGTGGCCGTGGACGAGGGCGTGGCCGAGACGGGCTACCGGGTGGTGTTCAACACCGGTCCCCAGGCGGGGCAGACGGTCTTCCACGTGCACGCGCACGTCCTCGGCGGGCGCGGGCTGAACTGGCCGCCCGGCTGACGGGCGGGCGGGCCGCCGCCGTTTCCCCGGCGGCGCCGCGGGTAGCCACCGAAAATACGGCGGCGTCATGTCGCGAGCGGCCAGTACCATGGATGGCGACATACGCGGAAACCCGGTAGCGACAGAAGGCAGGTCGAAGAAGGCCGTAAGGCCCGGCTGATGGTCGAATCAACTCACCTGGAGCGCGACGACCGCACGGCCACGCGCTCCCAGATCAAGATCGTGGTGCCGGACGACCACTCCATGGTGAGCCTGCTGGGCTCCCGGGACGAGTTGCTCCACGTCATCGAACGCGCGTTCCACAGCGACATCCACGTCCGGGGCAACGAGATCACCGTGACCGGGGCGGAGGCGGAGACCGAGCTGGTCTCCCGCCTGTTCGCCGAGCTCATCGAGCTGCTCAAGGGCGGCACGCCGCTCACCCCCGACGCCGTGGAGCGCAGCCTGGCGATGTTGCGGAACCAGACCGAGGAGCGCCCCGCCGAGGTGCTCACCCTGGACGTGCTGTCCAGCCGGGGCCGGACCATCCGCCCCAAGACCCTCAACCAGAAGCGGTACGTCGACTCGATCGACAAGCACACGATCGTGTTCGGCATCGGCCCGGCGGGCACCGGCAAGACCTACCTGGCGATGGCCAAGGCGGTCCGGGCCCTGCAGGACAAGAAGGTCAACCGGATCATCCTGACCCGTCCGGCGGTGGAGGCGGGCGAGCGCCTGGGCTTCCTGCCCGGCACGCTCTACGAGAAGATCGACCCGTACCTGCGCCCGCTGTACGACGCGCTGCACGACATGGTCGACCCCGACTCCATCCCCAAGCTGATGGCCGCGGGCACCATCGAGGTCGCCCCCCTGGGGTACATGCGCGGCAGGACCCTGAACGACTCGTTCATCATCCTCGACGAGGCGCAGAACACCACGCCCGAGCAGATGAAGATGTTCCTGACGCGCCTGGGCTTCGGGTCCAAGGTGGTCGTCACCGGCGACGTCACCCAGGTCGACCTGCCCAGCGGGCAGCAGAGCGGGCTGCGCGTCGTCCAGGAGATCCTCGAGGGGATCGACGACATCCACTTCTGCCGGCTCACCAGTCACGAC
Source organism: Actinomadura sp. NPDC047616 (assembly GCF_040642915.1). Taxonomy (NCBI): domain Bacteria; kingdom Bacillati; phylum Actinomycetota; class Actinomycetes; order Streptosporangiales; family Thermomonosporaceae; genus Actinomadura; species Actinomadura sp. NPDC047616. The sequence continues at coordinate 115,571 of NZ_JBEYTB010000003.1, read as the reverse complement.
GTCGTCCGGCACAAGCTGGTCACCGACATCGTGGACGCCTACAACCGCTACGACGAGTCGCGGGTGCCGGGCATCAAGCAGGGTGCGGCGGGGCGCGGGTCGTCCCGCAAGCGGGGGCGGTAGATGAGCATCGAGGTGCTGAACGAGTCCGGCGTGCGGGTCGACGAGGGCGACCTGGTGGCGCTGGCCCGGCACGTGCTGGACGGCATGCGGGTGCACCCCCTGGCCGAGCTGTCGGTGCTGCTGGTGGACGAGGCCGCCATGAGCGAGCTGCACGAGAAGTGGATGGGCGAGCCGGGCCCCACCGACGTGCTGGCCTTCCCGATGGACGAGCTGCGTCCCGGGTCGATGTCGGGCGGCACCGAGGACGAGGACGAACCCGACCCCGGGCTGCTGGGCGACGTCGTCCTGTGCCCGGCGGTCGCCGAGCGGCAGGCCGCGCAGGCGGGCCACAGCACCGAGGACGAGCTGCGGCTGCTGTGCACGCACGGCATCCTGCACCTGCTCGGGTACGACCACGCCGAGCCCGAGGAGCACAAGGAGATGTTCGGGCTGCAGGCCGAGCTGCTGAAGTCCTGGCGGGACAAACGCGCGGAGCGATGAACACGGGTGGGCGCCCGGCGCTCCGGGCGGACGATCGGCGGAGGCCGGGGGCCTGCGCCCCCACCTCGCCGCGCCCGCCGCACCGTGCGGTGAGCGGAGCGGGGCGATGAACACTGCGCAGGGATGGCTGCTCGGGCTGGCGGCCGGGCTGGTGGTCCTGGCCGGGCTGCTGGCCGGCACCGAGGCGGCGCTGGCCCGGGTGTCGCGCGTCCGGGTCGAGGAGCTGCTGCGGGACGGGCGGCGCGGGGCCCGGCGGCTGGCCGAGGTGGTGGCCGACCCGGCGCGGTACGTCAACATGGTCCTGCTGCTGCGGATCAGCTGCGAGCTGGTGGCGACCGTGCTGGTCGCCGACCTGTGCATCGCGTGGCTGGACGAGACCTGGCGGGCCTACGTGGTGGCCGCCGCGATCATGATCGTGGTGAGCTACGTGGCGGTCGGGGTGGGCCCGCGCACGCTGGGGCTGCAGCACGCCGACCGGATCGCGCTGGCCGGGGCCGCGGTGATCCATCCCGTGACGCGGGTGTTCGGGCCGCTGCCGCGGCTGCTGATCTGGCTGGGCAACGCGCTGACGCCGGGCCGCGGGTTCCGCGAGGGCCCGTTCGCCTCCGAGGCCGAGCTGCGCGACCTGGTCGACCTGGCCGAGCAGCGCAGCCTGATCGAGCCGGGCGAGCGGCAGATGATCCACTCGGTGTTCGAGCTGGGCGACACGCTGGTGCGCGAGGTCATGGTGCCGCGCACCGACATCGTGTTCATCGAGCGCGGCAAGACGCTGCGGCAGGCGATGTCGCTGGCGCTGCGCAGCGGCTTCTCCCGCATCCCGGTGGTGGGGGAGAACGAGGACGACGTCGTCGGCATCGCCTACCTGAAGGACGTGGTGCGCCGCGTCCACGAGAGCCCCGGCGGGGAGACCTCCGAGAAGGTGTCCTCGGTGATGCGTCCGGCCACCTACGTGCCCGACAGCAAGCCCATCGACGAGCTGCTGCGCGAGATGCAGGCCCGGCAGATCCACCTGGCGATCGTGATCGACGAGTACGGCGGCACCGCCGGGCTGGTCACCATCGAGGACATCCTCGAGGAGATCGTCGGGGAGATCGCCGACGAGTACGACGTCGAGGCGCCCCGGGTGGAGTGGCTGGACGACGACACCGCCCGGGTCACCGCCCGGCTGCCCGTGGAGGACCTGGCCGAGCTGTTCGACGTGGAGATCGACGTCGAGGAGGTCGAGACCGTCGGCGGGCTGCTGGCCCACGCGCTGGGCCGCGTGCCCATCGAGGGCGCCACGGCCGGGGTGGCGGGCCTGACGCTGCGCGCCGAGAGCATCGCCGGGCGGCGCAACCGCATCGGGACGGTGCTGGTGCGGCGGCTCCGCACCGAGCCCCGGGAGGAGACCGCCGAACGCGCCGAGTCGACGACCTGAGGCCCTGACGACCTGGGGCCTTAGGCGGCGCGTGCGGCGGTCCGGAGCGCAGGGTCAGCCGGGCTGGACGGTGCCGCGCAGGGTGCCGTCGGGCGCCGCGACCAGCAGGGGGGCCTTGGCGCCGAGGTCGCGGACGGCGGCGATGTCGGCGTCGCGGGCGGTGTCGTCGGCGGTGACCAGGGCGGCTGCCTCCAGGTCGTCGGCGCCGCTGGACACGGCCATGGCCACGGCCACCTGCAGGGCCGACAGCTTCAGCGACGGCAGGTCCACGGTGCAGGCCGCGTAGGTGCGGCCGGTGTCGTCGCGGACGGCCGCGCCCTCGGCGGCGCCGGTGCGGGCCCGGGTGGACCGGGCCAACGTGATGATCTTGCTGTCCTCGGCGCTCAGTTCGCTCACGGTGCCCAGCCTAGAGCGCCGTCCCCGGGCCCCGGGGCGCGGGTCAGGCGTCCAGGGGCGCGGGCCGCAAGTGGGCGGCAAGTGGACGGCAAGGGCGGGCGGCGACGCTCGGTGCGTCCATTCACGCACGGGGAGCCGGAATGTCACGTCTGCTCTACCGCCTGGGACGGGCCGCCGCGCTGCGTCCCTGGCGGATGATCGTCATCTGGGTGGTGCTGGTGGGGGCGGTCGGCGGCGTCGCGGGCGTCGCCGGAGGCGCGCTGCACGACGACTACACCCTCACCGGCACGGGCTCGCAGCGGGCCACGGACCTGCTGAGGGAGCGTTTCCCGGCGCTGTCGGGGGCCGACGCCCGGGTCGTGGTGCACGCCGAGAGGGGGCGCGTCGACCAGGCGCGGCTGGCCGACGCCGGGGCCCGGCTGGGGCGCCTGCCGCACGTCAGCGTGGTGGAGCCGCCGCAGCCGAGCCGGGACGGCGCCACCGCGTACTTCACGGTCCGCTACGACGTGCCCGTCACCGACCTGAAGCCCGGGCCGACGCTGGACCGGCTGCGCGAGGCCGCCGGGCCCCTGGAGGCGGCCGGGTACCAGGTCGAGTTCGGCGGGATGGTGCCCGAGAACGTCACCGCGCCGGGCGGCGCGGCCGAGGCGGTGGGCGTCGGCGCGGCGCTGGTCATCCTGCTGCTGGCGTTCGGGTCGGTGGTGGCGGCGGGCCTGCCGCTGGTGGTGGCGCTGGCCGGGCTGGGCGCCGGGGTGTCGGGCATCACCATCGTGGCGGCGTTCACCAACGTGGCGACGACCGCGCCGACCATGGCGATCATGGTGGGGCTGGGCGTCGGCATCGACTACGCGCTGTTCATCCTCACCCGCCATCGCGAGGGCCTGGCCGAGGGGCTGGACGTGCCCGAGTCGGCCGGCCGCGCCACCGCCACCGCCGGCCAGTCGGTGATCTTCGCGGGGGTGACGGTGCTGCTGGCGCTGTGCGGGCTGGTGCTGTCGCGCATTCCGGTGTTCATCACCATGGGGTTCACCACCGGGATCGTCGTCGCCGCGACCGTGGCGAGCGCGGTGACGCTGCTGCCGGCCGTGCTGGGCCTGGCGGGCCGGCGGGTGCTGCGCAGGCGCGACCGCGCCGCCGGGGCGAAGATCGCCGTGGAGTCGCCGCGCGTGCGGCGGTGGGCCGACGGGGTGGCGCGCCGTCCATGGGCGTGGCTGCTGGCCGCGCTGGTGCTCATGCTGACGCTGGCCGCGCCCGCCCTGGACATGCGCACCTGGCCGAGCGACGCCAGCAGCGAACCGACGTCCAACACCGTGCGCCGCGCGTACGACCTGATGGCCGAGGCGTACGGGCCGGGCGCCAACGGCCCGCTGCTGGTGACGGTGGACCTGCGGCGCGCCGACCCCGCCGGGCTGCCCGCGCTGCGCGACCGGCTCACCGCCACGGAGGGCGTGGTGGCCGTGGCGCCCGCGCGGCTGTCCCCCGATCGCAGCGCCGCCGTGGTGCCGGTCGTCCCCGCCTACGGGCCGCAGGACGAGCGGGTCACCGGGCTGGTCGAGCGGATCCGCGCCGACGCGCTGCCCGACGGTGCCGAGGTCACCGGATTCACGGCGATCTACGTGGATCTGGCGCGGGTGCTGGACGAACGGTTGTGGCCGGTGATCGGCGTGGTCGTCGCCACCTCGTTCCTCATGCTGATGGTGGTGTTCCGGTCGCTGGTGACGCCGCTGAAGGCCGCCGCGATGAACCTGCTGTCGATCGGCGCGGCCTACGGGGTGCTGACGGCGGTGTTCCAGTGGGGCTGGGGCGCCGAGCTGCTGGGCCTGCCGCACAGCGTGCCGGTGTCCAGCTTCATCGTGCTGCTGATGTTCGCGGTGCTGTTCGGCGTGTCCATGGACTACGAGGTGTTCCTGCTGTCGCGGGTGCGGGAGGAGTGGCTGCGCACCGGGGACGCGCGCGGCTCGGTCGGCATCGGCCTGGCCGCCACCGGACGCGTCATCTCCAGCGCCGCGATCATCATGGTGGCGGTGTTCCTCGGGTTCGCCCTGGACCCCGGGCTGGTGATCAAGCAGATGGGCGTCGGGCTGGCCGTGGCGGTCGCGCTGGACGCCACCGTGGTGCGGCTTGTGCTGGTGCCCGCCGCGATGACGTTGCTGGGACGGGCCAACTGGTGGCTGCCGCGTCCGCTGGAGCGGGTGCTGCCGGCGATCGACGTGCACGGCGGCGCGGCCCCCCAGCCGGCGGACGCGGCCGTCGCCGAGCGCGAGCCCAGCCGCGCCTAACGCGCCGCCGGGCCGCGCCGGGCCGTACGGGGCGGCCCGGCGCGGCCTCCGCCGGGGGGCGGTTTACGCTGGCCGGGACATGGCGATCATTCGCGTGCTCGGCAGCTTCGAGGTGCGGGTCGGCGGGGCGGCGGCCGACCTCGGCGGGCCCCGCCAGCGGTCCGTGCTGGCCAGGCTGGTCGCGGCGCACGGGCTGATGGTCCCGGCCGAGCGGCTCGTGGTGGATCTGTGGCCCGGCGGGGCGCCGCCGCGCGCCCTCGCGGGGCTGCAGTCGTTCGTGTCCCATCTGCGGCGCGCGCTGGAACCGGCGCGTCCGCCGCGTAGCCCCGCCCGCGTGCTGGTCACGGCGCCGCCCGGATACGTGCTGCGGTTGCCGGTGGACGACGTCGACGCCTGGCGGTTCGATGCGCTGGTCGACCGGGCGGCCGAGGCGCTGGACGCCGGCGACGCGGCCGCGGCGCGCCGCAGCGCCGAGGACGCGCTGGGGCAGTGGCGCGGCCCCGCCTACGCCGAGTTCGCCGACCTGCCGTGGGCCGCGGCGGAGGCGAACCGGCTGGACGAGCGGCGCCGCCTCGCCGTCGAACGGCGCGCCGAGGCCATGCTGCGCCTGGGCGCGGCGGCCGAGGCCGTCCCCGACCTGGAGGCCCACGCCGCCGACCATCCGCTGCGCGAGGAGGCGTGGCGGCTGCTGGCGCTGGCCCTCTACCGGACGGGCCGTCAGGGCGACGCCCTGGGGGCGCTGCGCCGGGCCCGCGCCGCCCTGACCGAGGAGCTGGGCGTCGACCCGGGACCGGCGCTGCGGCGCCTGGAGGCCGACATCCTCGCCCAGGACCCGCACCTCGACGACGGCGTCCTCCCGGCCCCGGACCGGCCGAAACTTCGGCTCGCCCCCGCCGCCCCTGCCGAGCCGCCGCTGCCGGGCGGGACGCCGTTCTTCGGACGCGAGACCGAGCTGGCCCGTCTCGCCGACGCCGCCCGCGCCGCCGCCGCCGGACGCTGCGTCGTCGCGCTCGTCAGCGGGGACGCGGGCATGGGCAAGACCTCCCTGGTCGAACGGCTCGCGCAGGCCCTGGCGGGCGACGGGTGGACGTGCGGCTGGGGCCGGGCGCCCGAGACCGGCGGCGCCCCGGCGGCCTGGCCGTGGGCCGAGCTGCTGCAGGATCTGGCCGCGGCGCGGCCGCCCGGCGGTGACCTGGCCCGCCGCCTCGGCCCGCTCCTCGCCGACGGTCACGGCGGCGCCGCCACCGTGCGGGACGGCGACGTCACCAGCGGACGGTTCCGGCTCCACCTGGCCGTCGGCGACTACCTCGCCCGGCTCGCCGGGGACGCGCCGCTCCTGCTCGTCCAGGACGACCTGCACTGGGCCGACCAGGAGACCCTCGACCTGCTCGCCCAGCTGGCGCCGCGGCTGCGCGACCGGCCCGTCATGATCGTCGGCACGTACCGGCAGACCGAGACGCCCGAGCGGCTCGCCGCCGCCCTGGCCGTCCTGGCCCGCCGGGAGCCGGTGCGGGTCGAGCTGTCCGGCCTGGCCGCCGCCGACGTGGCCGCGCTGGTGCGCGCCACCTGCGCCGCCGAGGTGGACGAGGGGGCACTGGCCGCCATCGCCGAACGCACCGGCGGCAACCCGTTCTTCGCCCGCGAGACCGCCCGCCTGGTGGACGCCGAGGGGGTCGCCGCGGCCGTGCGGGGCGTCCCGGCGGGCGTCGGGGACGTGCTGCGCCGCCGCGTCGCCCGGCTGCCCGAGCCCGCCCGGCAGGCGCTGCGGTACGCGGCGGTGCTGGGCCGCGACGCCGACCTGCCCGTGCTGGCCGACGCGTCCGGCGCCGGCGAGGACGCGGTGATCGACGCGGTGGACGCCGCGCTCGCCGCGGGCCTGGTGGTCGAGCCCGCCGCCGGGCGCATCCGCTTCGCGCACGCGCTGGTCCGCGACGCCCTCGCCGGGGAGCTGTCGCACGCCCGCCGCACCCGGATGCACGGCCGCCTGGCCGCCGCGCTGGAACGGCACCGTCCCGGCGAGGTGGCCGCCATCGCCCACCACTACCTGGCCGCCGGGACCGAGCCGGGCAAGGCCGTCCACTACGCCCGGCTCGCCGCCGCCGCGGCCGAGACGCGTTTCGCCCACCAGGCCGCGGCCGAGCTGTGGCGGCAGGTCGCCGACACGCTGCGCGACCGGCCCGAGGCCGGGACCGTCCGCGAACGCCTGACGGCCGAGGCCGCCGCGATCCGCGCGTGCGCGCTGGCCGGTCAGGTCGTGCGGGCGCGGGAACGGCGGCGCGGCGCCATCGCGGCCGCCCGCGCGTCCGGCGACCCCGAGCTGCTCGCCCGGGTCATCGTCGCCTTCGACGTGCCGACCCTGTGGACCAGCCGCGAGTACGGCATGCTGGACCGGGACGTCATCGACGCCGCCGAGGAGGCCCTGGCCCGGCTGCCCGCCGCGGCCGAGGAGCTGCGCGTGCGGCTGCTCACCACGCTGGCGATCGAGCTGGACGGGGAGCCGAGCGACCGCAACGTCCGCGCCGCCGAGGAGGCGCTGGCGGCCGCCCGCCGCCTCGGCCGTCCCGAACTGCTGGCCGTGGCGCTGAACGGCCGCTTCCTCAACGCCTACCGGGGCCCGGACGACCACGAGCTGCGCCGCGCCCTCGGCATGGAACTGCTGCGGCTGGCCACCGACCACGACTTGGCCGTCTACGCCGTCCTGGCCCATCTGCAGATCCACCAGGCCGCCGTAGCCGCCCTGGACCTGGACGCCGCGCAGGAGCACCTGGAGGCGGGCCGGCGCCTGGCCGAGCGGTACGACATGCCGCTGCTGGCGCAGATCGCCGGCTGGTTCCGCGCGCTCGGCCACGCGTTCGCCGCCCGCTACGAGGATGCCGAACGCGTCTACGCCGAGGTGGGCAGGGCCATCGGACGCACCGGCATCTGGAGCAGCGAACGCGGCATGCAGTTCCTCGGCGTGTTCGCGCTGCGGCTGATGCAGGGACGGGCCGGGGAACTGGTCGACGAGGCGCGCTGGGTGTGGCGGCAGTGGCCGCACGTCGGCGCCACCGCCGACGTCTACGCGCTGGCGCTGGCCGGCGCGGGCCGCGTGGCCGAGGCCCGCCGGGTCGCCGCCGAAGCGGGCCCGGGCCGCGTCGACTACTTCTTCGACCTGGTCATGGCCGTGCGCGGCCACCGCGCGATCGCCCTGGACCAGCGGGACCTGGCCGCGGAGGTGTACGAGGCGCTGCTGCCGTACGAGGGCCACGTCACCGGCGCCGCCACCGCCGTCGCCACGATCGGGCCCGTCGCGCACACCCTCGGCGACCTGGCCGCCTACCTGGAGCTTCCCGACCGTGCCGCCGCCCACTACCGCCGCGCCGCCGAGGTCGCGGAATCGGTCGGCTCGGCGCACTGGGCGGCGGTGGCCCGCGACGCCCTGCGGGCCCTCGGCGCCCCCGCCGCCTGACACCGCGTCCTGGACGTCCGCCCGCGTGAGGGACAATTGACGGCGTGAGAGCTGACAGGGTGACATCGCCGGGCGACCCCGAGGGGACGGCGCCCGAGGAGGGGGCGACGTTCAGATCCGGGTTCGCCTGCTTCGTGGGGCGGCCCAACGTGGGGAAGTCGACGCTGATGAACGCCCTGGTCGGCACCAAGGTCGCGATCACCAGCGACCGCCCGCAGACCACCCGACGGGCGATCCGCGGCATCGTGCACCGGCCCGACGCGCAGCTGGTGGTCGTGGACACCCCCGGCCTGCACAAGCCGCGCACGCTGCTGGGGGAGCGGCTGGACAGCCTGGTGCGCTCCACGCTGACCGAGGTCGACGTCATCGGGTTCTGCGTGCCCGCCGACCAGCCGGTCGGGCCCGGCGACCGGTTCATCGCCCGCGAGCTGGCCAACGTCAGGCGCACGCCCGTCGTCGCGATCGTCACCAAGACCGACCTGGCCGACCCCGAGACGGTCGCCGCGCAGCTGCTGGCCGTCCAGGAGCTCGGCGAGTTCGCCGACATCGTCCCGTGCTCGGCCGAGAGCGGCTACCAGGTGGACGTGGTCGCCGACCTGCTGATCTCCCATCTGCCCGAGGGCATGGCGCTGTACCCCGAGGGCGACCTGACCGACGAGCCCGAGCAGGTGCTGGTCGCCGAGCTCATCCGCGAGGCCGCGCTGGAGGGCGTGCGCGACGAGCTGCCGCACTCCATCGCCGTGGTGGTGGAGGAGATGGCGCCGCGCGAGGGCCGCGACGACCTGGTCGACGTGTACGCGCACCTGTTCGTCGAGCGGCCGAGCCAGAAGGGCATCATCATCGGCCACAAGGGCGCGCGGCTGAAGGTGGTCGGCGCCCAGGCCCGCCGCCAGATCGAGGCCCTGCTGGGCACCAAGGTCTACCTCGATCTGCGGGTCAAGGTCGCCAAGGACTGGCAACGCGACCCCAAGCAGCTGCGCCGCCTGGGCTTCTACGACTGATCCCGACGCGCCCCCCGAGGTGACCCGGCCGGCCTTCGGTCACGGCGGCGACCATGTCGCGGACTTGCCGGGCTCGCCTTTCTTGCCGGGCTGGTCTGTTTTGTTGGGCTCGTCTGCCTTGCCGGGCTTCGGCTCGGGGCCGGGCTCCTCCGGCTCGGCGGCCTGCTTCCGCTGGGTCTCCTGAGGCTCGGCGGCCTGCTTCTGTTCGGCGCCGGGCGCGTCCGGACGCGCAACGGGCTGCTCGGGGGCGGGCGGCCGGGCGTCGTACCACTGGGGCTGCGGGGGCTGCGGGGGCCGGGGCGGAGCCGGTCGGGCGGCGGGTTGCGACGAGCTCACCCGGGCGACGACGGGGCGGGCGAGGCCGAAGCCCAGCACCAGCAGGGACGCCGCCACCGCCAGGTACCAGCCGTACGCGGGGACGATCTCGTAGCCGAAGGGCGTGTCGGGGCCGACGAGCTGGTGCCGCGTCTCGTCCAGGCGCATCAGGAAGATGCCGGACGTGACCAGCGCCATCCCGCCGGGGACGGCGGTGAGCGACGAGACGCGCGGGTCGTCGGCGATCAGGCCCCAGAACGCCATGCCCAGCGCGACCAGGGCCAGGACGGGGATCGCCGCGATCATCCCGTCGGCGTCCAGGCCCGTCGCCGAGCCCAGATCGCGCGTCATCGTCTGGCCGAAGGCGCTCAGCACCACCCGCGCCGCCACCCACGGCAGGAACGCCGACACCAGCAGCACGGCCGCCGCGACCAGCACCCCGACGTTCCACAGCGTCCCCGCCCAGAACGGGGTACGGGGCGCGGGCGGCTCGACGGACGGGACCAGAGGCTGGGCCGGGGGCACGAGCGCCTGCCCGAGCCGCGGGTGACCCCCGGACGGCGGCAGGAAGTCCGGACGCCCCGTCTCCGGAACGGACCGTTCCACGGCGGGCCGGCCGTCCGGCCGCCGCGCGTCGTCCCCTTCGCGTTCAAGGTCACCGCTCACAAACCCAGCGTAAGGCGCGGCCACCGCGTCGTCCCGGACGGGCACGGCGGTCGGCGGACATCGGTACGTTGGAGTGGAGCCCGATACGGGAGGAGAGGCCCGGTGTTGCTAATTTTCGGCCTGTCGGTGTTCTTCCGCACGGTCAGCGAGGGCACGTTCCACTGCCCGCGCTGCGGCGGCGACCGGGCCTACCGGCGGCGGACGGGACGGCGCTGGTTCACGCTGTTCTTCCTGCCGGTGATCCCGCTCGGCCAGGTGGGGGAGGTCGTCGAGTGCCGGACCTGCCGGACGCGGTTCGCCCCGTCGGTGCTGCGCGCGCCGACCGCGCAGCAGATGGCCGCCGCGCTCCCGGCGGGCATGCGCGCCGCTGCCGGCCTGGTGCTGCGGGCGGGCGACCCGTCCGACGGCGCGGCCCGCGCGCGGGCGATCGAGGCCGTCACCGGGTACGGGGACGGCTACTACGACGACGAGGCGGTCGACGCCGACCTGCGGCTGCGGCCGGAGTTCCTGGAGGAGGAGATCTCCCGCGCCGGCGGGCAGCTCGCCGTCGAGGCCAAGGAGTGGTTCCTGGCGCAGGCCGTCCGCATCGGGCTCGCCGACGGCCCGCTCACCGAGCGGGAGCGGCAGACCCTGCACCACGTCGCCCACCTGCTGGGCATGTCCCGGGCGCACGCGCTCGGCGTGATCGTCACCACCGAGGGCGCGTCCAAGTGACCACGGCGCAGCCGGGCACGGCCCTGGTGCGCGCGCCGGGGCCGCGGCTGGCCGAGGGGATCGTCACGCATCTCCAGCGCCGCCCCGTGGACGTCGGGCTCGCGACGCGCCAGCACGCCGAGTACGTGGCGGCGCTGGCGGACGCGGGCTGGCGGGTGCGCGCCGTCGAACCGTCCGACGCCCACCCCGACGCGGTGTTCGTCGAGGACACCGTCGTGGTGTGCGGCGACCTGGCCGTGCTGTGCCGGTCCGGGGCGCCGCGGCGGCGCGGCGAGACGGTCGCGACCGAGAAGCTCGTGCGCGAACTCGGCCTGCGGGTGGTCCGCGTCGAGGCGCCGGCCACCCTGGACGGCGGCGACGTGCTGCAGGCGGGCGGCACCGTCTACGTGGGACGCAGCGGACGCACCAACGAGGAGGGCATCTGCGAGCTGGCCCGGCTGCTCGGGGCGCGCCGGGTGGTGCCCGTCGCCGTCGACGGCCGCCTGCACCTGAAGTCGGCGATGACGGCGCTGCCCGACGGGTCGCTCATCGGCCTGCCCCAGCACGTCGACACCTCGGTGCTGCCGGGCCTGCGGGTGGCGCCCGAACCCGCCGGCGCGCACGTGGTGGTGCTCGGCCCCGACCACGTGCTGCTGGCCGCCTCCGCGCCGCGCACCGCCGAACGCCTCGCCGCCGACGGCTGGCGCGTCACCCGCGTCGACATCAGCGAGTTCGAGGCGCTGGAGGGCTGCGTCACCTGCCTGTCGGTGCTGATCCCCGGGGACGTCCCAGGCGACCGCCCGGCCGGCCCGTGACGGCGCGTCGCGGCGCGGACCCGCGGGTCTCAGATGGCGGACGCGGTTTCCGTTACATGGATGAGATCTGTTAGCTTTGCACCCGTGCTCCGCGAGCTGCTTCTCCTTAGCGGCCGCAGCGGGGGCCTGTAGACAGGTCGGCTCCCTCGCTGCGGGGCTTTGACCTGAGCGTCGGCCGCCAGGACTTTTTTTCGAGCACAGAGGGCTCCTCCACACCATGAATTCTCAGAAGCCGTCCGGCATGCCCGTGCACCGCTACCGGCCGTTCACCCCGGTCGACCTGCCGGACCGCACCTGGCCGGGCAAGACGATCACCCAGGCGCCGCGGTGGCTGTCCACCGACCTGCGCGACGGCAACCAGGCCCTGATCGACCCGATGGACGGGCACCGCAAGCTGAAGATGTTCGAGCTGCTGGTGCGGATGGGCTACAAGGAGATCGAGGTCGGGTTCCCCTCCGCCAGCCAGACCGACTTCGACTTCGTCCGCCGCCTGATCGAGGAGGACCGGATCCCCGACGACGTGCGGATCTCGGTGCTGACCCAGGCGCGCGAGGAACTGATCGAGCGCACCGTGCAGTCCCTGGTGGGGGCCGAGCGCGCCACCGTCCACCTGTACAACGCCACCGCGCCGCTGTTCCGCCGCGTGGTGTTCGGCATCGGCCGCGACGAGTGCAAGGACCTCGCGGTCGAGGGCACGCGGCAGGTCATGAAGTACGCCGGGCAGTACCTGGGCGACTGCGACTTCGGCTACGAGTACTCGCCGGAGATCTTCATCGACACCGAGCTGGACTTCGCCCTGGAGGTCTGCGAGGCCGTCATGGACGTCTGGGAGCCCGGCCCGGACCGCGAGATCATCCTGAACCTGCCGTCCACCATCGAGCGGTCCACGCCCAACGTGTACGCCGACCAGATCGAGTGGATGAGCCGCAACCTGTCGCGGCGCGAGCACGTGTGCCTGTCGGTGCATCCGCACAACGACCGCGGCACCGGCGTGGCGGCGGCCGAGCTGGCGGTCATGGCCGGGGCCGACCGGGTGGAGGGCTGCCTGTTCGGCAACGGCGAGCGCACCGGCAACGTGTGCCTGGTCACGCTGGGCATGAACCTGTTCTCCCAGGGCGTCGACCCGCAGATCGACTTCTCCGACATCGACGAGATCCGCCGCACCGTCGAGTACTGCAACCAGCTGCCGGTGCACGAGCGGCACCCCTACGCGGGCGACCTGGTCTACACCTCCTTCTCCGGCTCCCACCAGGACGCGATCAAGAAGGGGTTCGCGGCGCTGGAGGCCGACGCCGCCGAGGCCGGGGTGCCGGTGGACGAGTTCCGCTGGGAGCTGCCGTACCTGCCGATCGACCCCAGGGACGTGGGCCGCACCTACGAGGCCGTCATCCGCGTCAACAGCCAGTCCGGCAAGGGCGGCGTGGCGTACGTGATGAAGCACGAGCACTCGCTGGACCTGCCGCGGCGCCTGCAGATCGAGTTCTCCCGGGTGGTGCAGCGGCACACCGACGCCACGGGCGGCGAGGTCACGGCCGAGCGGATGTGGGAGATCTTCGAGGCCGAGTTCCTGGCCAACGGGCCGCGGGTCGGGCTGCTGGCCCACCGCGCGGTCTCCCGGGTGGACGAGAAGGACGTGCTGAGCTGCGACGTCCGTGTCGACGGGGAGATCCGCGAGATCGAGGGCGTCGGCAACGGCCCGGTGTCGGCGTTCGAGGCGGCGCTGGCCACCGTCGGCGTGCGGGTACGGGTCCTGGACTACGCCGAGCACGCGATGAGCGCCGGCGGCGACGCCCGCGCCGCCGCCTACGTCGAGTGCGACGTGGAGGGCACGGCGGTGTGGGGCGTCGGCATCGACGGCAACATCGTCACCGCCTCGCTCAAGGCCATCCTGTCCGCGGTCAACCGCGTGGCCCGCGCCGCCGAGACGGACGCCGCCGGCCCGCGCTGAGACGGCCCCGGTGGCCTGGCGGGGCGGCGCGGCACCCGCCAGGCCACCGGGTGCGCCATACCGGCGGACCCGTCTCTCGCCGCGTCACCGCGTCGGCGGATCAGCGTGCGCGCCCCAGGACGTGGTGGACCAGTTCGCGCAGCGGCCCCTGAAGCTGGGCCTCCCCGACGGTGGCGGTGTCGCCGTCGATGTCGATGTCGTAGAGGAACTGGTCGGGTATGCGTCCGGGTGGAGGCACGGCGCTGAGGTCCACCCGGTCGACCAGCCGTGCCAGCATCGGGTCGCTGACGCTGTCGGACTCGGCCCGCTGCTCGATCCCGGCGAACCCGCCGCTGCGGACCACTGTGACCTTCACTCTGCCTCCGGTTGCCTCATCGGTGCCGCCGGTCACCTCCGTGACGCCCCGGGCGGGCGCGGAGGGGGCCGCGCCACGTCGCCTGTCCTTCGTCCGATGTCATGCCCGCACGCCTACCCCGGACCACGCCTCCTTCACCGCGGCGGTCTCGGCGGCGTCCGCGCCGTACAGCCGGGTGGCGGTCTTGACGGTCTCGGCGGCGAACCCCGCGAAGTCCACCTCGGTGGACAGGCCGCCGCCGGTGAGCGTGTCGTACCAGATCCGGCCCGCCTTCTCCCAGGCGTGCCCGCCGATCGCCGTGGCCGCCAGGTAGAACGCCCGGTTGGGGATGCCGGAGTTGATGTGGACGCCGCCGTTGTCGCGGTAGGTCTCCACGTAGTCGTCCATGTGGCCGGGCTGCGGGTCCTTGCCCAGGCGCGGGTCGTCGTAGGCGGTGCCCGGCTCCTTCATCGACCGCAGCGCCACGCCGTTCACGCTGTCGCCCAGCAGGCCCTGCCCGATCAGCCAGTCGGCCTGGTCGGCGGTCCGCCCCAGGTGCGACTGCTTGATCAGCGAGCCGAACACGTCGGAGACCGACTCGTTGAGCGCGCCGGACTGCCCGTAGTAGTCCAGGTTGGCCGTGTACTGGGTGACGCCGTGCGTCAGCTCGTGCCCGGTGACGTCCAGCGGCTCCGTGAAGCCCAGGAACACCGTGCCGTCGCCGTCCCCGTACACCATCTGCTGGCCGTCCCAGAAGGCGTTGGCGTAGTCGCGGCCGTAGTGGACGGTGGACAGCAGCGGCAGCCCGGCGCCGTCGATGGAGTCGCGGCGGTAGGCGGACTCGAAGAAGTCGAACGTCACGCCGAGCCAGTCGTAGGACTGGTCGGTGGCGGTGTCGCCGGTGGCCTCCTGCCCTTCGGCGCGCACCTCGCGGCCGGGCAGGTCCTCGCGCTGCCCGGCGTCGTAGATGGTGCGCTTGGGGACGAAGTCCTCCGCCGGGGACGGCGTGCTCACGGCCAGCGTCCGGCGCTGCGTCCGGGCGGCGGAGCTGAAGGTGAGGGTGCGGCGGGCCATCTCGCGCAGCGCCGGGTCATCGCCGCCGGCGAGCCGTTCGAGCATGTGCGGTGGCACGATTGTGCATCTCATGGAACAACGCTGCCAGTTCCACGTGGGCGGGGCCACAGGTTCCGGGCTACGGATGCGGCCTATTCCGGTCACGGACGGTAATGAGAGGGTCTCCCGGACGCCGGAGGCACGTATACCCGCGGGCCCGACACCGCCGGGGGTCGTCTCCCGGGCGGGCGAAGTGCGGGAGAATGGGCGGGTGACCCTCTACCGCGACGAAGGCATCGTCCTGCGCACCCAGAAGCTGGGCGAGGCCGACCGCATCGTGACGGTGCTGACCCGGCGCACCGGGCGCATCCGCGCCGCCGCCAAGGGGGTCCGCAAGACCAAGTCCCGCTTCGGGGCGCGGCTGGAGCCGTTCACGCACGTGGACCTGCAGCTGTACGAGCGGCGTTCGCTCGACCTGATCACCCAGGCCGAGACGCTGCGGCCGTACGGGCAGCAGCTGGTCGCCGACTACCCGCGCTACACCGCCGGGACGGCGATGCTGGAGACCGCCGAGAAGCTCACCGCCGAGGAGCGCGAGCCCGCGCTGCGCCAGTTCCTGCTGCTGGTGGGCGGGCTGCGCACCCTGGCGGAGGGCGCCCACGACCCGCGGCTGGTGCTGGACGCGTTCCTGCTGCGTTCCCTGTCGGTCGCCGGGTGGGCCCCGGCCATCGACGAGTGCTGCCGGTGCGGCACGCGCGGGCAGCTGCGCGGGTTCGCCATCCCGGCGGGCGGCGCGGTGTGCGCGCGCTGCCGCCAGCCGGGCGCGGCCACCCCGGCGCCGCCGACGTTCGCGCTGATGCTGGCGCTGCTGCGCGGCGACTGGGAGCTGGCCGACGGCAGCGAGCCACGGCACCGGGTAGAGTGCAGCGGCCTCGTGGCGGCGTACCTGCAGTGGCATCTGGAGCACGGCATCCGGTCGCTGCGGCACGTGGCGCGCGAGTCGTATCCGGACGGACGGGGCGGGGACGCCGGCGGCGCCGAGGCGGACGACACGACCGACCACAGGGAGCGAGTTTGACAAGGGCCGTACAGCCCCCGGTACCGCACCGCAGCGGCGCGAGGCCGCCCGCCATCCCGGCGGACCTGGTGCCCCGGCACGTGGCCATCGTGATGGACGGCAACGGGCGCTGGGCCAAGCAGCGGGGCCTGCCGCGCACCGAGGGGCACAAGATGGGGGAGGAGTCCCTCTTCGACGTGATCATGGGGGCGATCGAGCTGGGCGTCCCCTACCTGTCGGCGTACGCCTTCTCCACCGAGAACTGGAAGCGCTCGCCCGACGAGGTGCGCTTCCTCATGGGCTTCAACCGCGACGTCATCCGGCGCCGCCGTGACCAGCTGCACGCGATGGGCGTGCGGGTGCGCTGGGCGGGGCGGCGGCCGCGGCTGTGGGGCAGCGTCATCAAGGAGCTGGAGACGGCCGAGGAGATGACGCGGAACAACAAGGTGCTGACCCTGCAGTTCTGCGTCAACTACGGCGGCCGGGCGGAGATCGCCGACGCGGCCGCCGCCATCGCCCGGGACGTGCGCGACGGCCGGCTGTCGCCGGACAAGGTCGACGAGAAGCTGTTCGCCCGCTACCTGGACGAGCCGGACATCCCCGATGTGGACCTGTTCCTGCGCTCGTCCGGCGAGCAGCGCATCTCCAACTTCCTGCTGTGGCAGTCGGCGTACGCCGAGATGGTCTTCCTCGACACGCTGTGGCCCGACTTCGACCGGCGGCACCTGTGGCACGCGTGCGAGCTGTACGCCTCGCGTGACCGGCGCTACGGCGGCGCGGTGCCCAACCCGGTGGCGCCCGCCCCGGCCACCTGACCTTCCGGCCCGCGCGGCCCGCGTTTCTCGGCAGGGTGTTCCCCGCACCCTCGCCGTTGGCGCTAATTCACAATTCCTATCTGTTAAGTTGACTAGATGTGCCGTGCCGCGTACGGTCGTGCCCATGTCGCATCGGGTCCTGGACTCAGCCCGCACCACGGCGGCCGGGCCGCCGCGCGTCACGCCGGTGGCCGGCCGCATCGGCGCCGTCGTCTCCGGCGTGCGCCTGAGCGGCGACCTGCCGGACGGCGTGGTGGCGCGGATCTGGGACGCGGTGCTGCGCCACAGGGTGCTGTTCTTCCGCGACCAGCACCATCTGGACCCCGCCGGGCAGGTCGAGTTCGCCCGCAGGCTCGGCGAGCCCACCGCCGCGCATCCGACCCTGCCCCCGCTCGACGGCCACGAGCACGTCCTAGACGTCGGCGACGCACCCGGCCGGCGCGCCGACGAGTGGCACACCGACGCCAGCTTCACCGACCGTCCGCCCAAGGCGTCGGTGCTGCGCGCGGTGCGGGTGCCGCCCCACGGCGGCGACACCGTCTGGGCCAACACCGCGGCCGCCTATGACGGCCTGCCGGTCGAGCTGCGGGAGGTCGCCGACCGGCTGTGGGCGCTGCACACCAACAGGTACGACTACGTCCGTCCGCACGCCACCAGGGCAGGGCGGCGGCGCCGCGAGCCGTTGACCACGGTCACCTTCGAAACCGAGCACCCGGTCGTCCGGGTGCATCCGGAGACGGGGGAGCGCGCCCTCCTGCTCGGCGGCTTCGCCCGTTCCGTCGTCGGCCTCAGCGACCGGGCCGACTCCCAGGCGCTGATCCGCCTGTTCCAGGAGCACGTGACCCGGCTGGAGAACACGGTGCGCTGGCACTGGGCGCCCGGCGACGTGGCGATCTGGGACAACCGCACCACCCAGCATCGTGTCGTGCACGACTTCGGCGACCGCCCGCGCAGCCTGCACCGCGTCGGCCTCGCCGGGGAGGCCCCCGTCTCGGTCGACGGCCGCCGCAGCGTCCCGCGCACCGGCCCCGCCGCCCGGCCCGGGCTGGCGCCGTGACGCCGCGATGAGGGCGGCCCCGGGACGCTGACGCCGGGGCCGCCGTTTCGCGCGGGTCAGACCAGGGCGGCGTCCAGGGTGATCTTGGTGCCAGCCAGGGCCTTGCTGACCGGGCAGCCCGCCTTGGCGTCCTGCGCGGCCTTCTCGAAGTCGGCCGCCGACAGGCCCGGCACGCTCGCGCGCACCGTCAGGTGGATGCCGGTGATGCCCTCGCCCGGCTGGAAGGTGACCTCGGCGCGGGTGTCGACCTTCTCCGGCGGCGTGCCCGCGCCGGCCAGGCCGTGCGAGAGGGCCATCGAGTAGCAGGTGGAGTGCGCGGCGGCGATCAGCTCCTCCGGGCTGGTGCGGCCGTCGGGCTCCTCGGCCCGCGACGGCCAGGTCACCTCGAAGGTGCCGACCTTGGAGGAGTCCAGCGAGACCTTGCCCTGGCCGCCCATCAGCGGCCCTTCCCAGTGCGCGTTCGCGGTACGTGTCGTAGCCATGATTCGATTCTTCACCATGGCCCCCGTCCGCCGGTTACGGCGGGCTGCCCAAGAGCGCGTCAGGATCTGCCCGCGGCCGCCCTGCCCGGCGCGTTCCCGGACGCGCCGTCGGACGCGCCGTCGGACGCGGCGCAGTCGGCGCAGGTGCCGAACACCTCGACGGTGTGGGTGATGTCCACGAACCCGTGCTCGGCCCCCACGGCGTCGGCCCACTTCTCCACGGCCGGGCCCGCGACCTCCACGGTGCGGCCGCAGCCGCGGCAGACCAGGTGGTGGTGGTGCTCCTCGCTGCGGCAGGCGCGGTAGACGGCCTCGCCGTCGTCGGTGCGCAGCACGTCCACCTCGCCGGAGTCGCTGAGCGCCTGCAGGGCCCGGTAGACCGTGGTCAGCCCGATCTTGGAACCGCCCGCCCGCAGGTCGGCGTAGATGTCCTGGGCGCTGCGGAAGCCCTCGCACTTGGCCAGGGCCTGCCGTACCGCGTTGCGGCGGGTCGTCGTCATCCCCCTCTTACCTCCGCCTCGGCTGTCGCGTCCGCCCGAGCCTCGCCGGGGAGCGGGGCCTGGACCGCGCGGCGCCGGCGCACCACCGAACCCCCGACCACCGCGGCCAGGAAGATCGCCAGGGCCAGCAGCACGATCGAGGGACCCGGCGGCAGATCGTACTGGAACGACCCCGCCAGCCCCGTCACCGCCGACAGTACACCGACTCCCATCGCCACCAGCATGGTGGCGCGAAAGCCCCGCGTCACCTGCTGGGCCGCCGCCACGGGGACGATCATCAGCGCGCTGACGAGCAGCAGCCCGATGGCGCGCATGGCGATGACCACGGTGACCGCGGCGGTCGCCGCGATCAGCACGCTGAGGAACCGGACGGGCAGCCCCGACGCGCGCGCCACGTCCTCGTCCTGGCACAGCAGGAACAGCTCCCGGCCGAACAGCAGCACGATGCCGAGGACGACCACGGCCAGGCCCGCCACCACGTACAGGTCGCGGGCGGTCACGCTGCTGATCGACCCGAACAGGTAGGCCTGCAGGCTCGTGCCGCCGCCCTCCAGGTTGGTCAGCAGCACGCCCCCGGCCAGCCCGCCGTAGAACAGGATCGCCAGCGCCACGTCGCCGCCGCTCCGGCTGCGCGCGCGCAGCACCTCGATCGCGACCGCGCCGAGCACCGACACCGCCAGCGCGCCCAGCAGCGGGGACGTCCCGGTGAGCAGCGCCAGGCCGATCCCGGTCAGCGCGATGTGCCCGACGCCGTCGCCCAGCAGCGACAGCCTGCGCTGGACGATGAACGTGCCGACCGCCGGGGCGGTCAGGCCGATGAGGACCGCGCTGACCAGCGCGATCCTCATGAAGTCGTACTGCAGCATGTCCAGCATCGTCAGCCGGCTCTCATCTCGATCTCACCATGGGGGGCGTGCGCGTGCGCCGTCCAGGTCGGCGTCAGCGGCGCGCCCTCGTGCACGACGCGGCCGTGCTCCAGGACGACGGCGCGGTCGACCAGCGGCTCCAGCGGCCCGAGCTCGTGGGCCACCAGCACCACCGCGCGGCCCTGGCGGGCCAGGTCGCCGAGGACGGCGGCCAGCCTCTCCTGGCTGGCGGCGTCGACGCCCGCGGTCGGCTCGTCCAGCACCAGCGCGTCGGGTTCGCCCGCCAGCGCCCGCGCGATCAGCACCCGCTGCTGCTGGCCGCCCGACAGCAGGTGCGCCGAGTCGCGCGCCCGGTCGGCCAGGCCGACGGCGCGCAGCGCGGCGTCCACGGCGGCCCGGTCGGCGGACGAGGCGGGCCGCCAGCGCGACCGCCGGGCCACCCGGCCGGACGCCACGACCTCGCGGACGGTCGCGGGCACGCCGCCGCCCATCGGCAGCCGCTGCGGCACGTACCCGATCCGCTTCCAGTCGCGGAACCGGGCGGGCGGGGCGCCGTAGATCTCGGTGCGCCCGCCCGACAGCGGGACGAGCCCGAGCAGCGCCCGCACCAGGGTGGACTTGCCGGACCCGTTGGCGCCCAGCACCGCCACGAACTCCCCGTCGCCGACCCGCAGGTCGACGCCGCGCAGCGCCTCGCGGCCGTCGAACCGGACGCGGCCGCCGGTCATCTGGAAGGGCGGGGCGGGGGTCATGAGCACTCCAGCGCGGGTCGCAGCGTGTCCAGGTTCCGGCGCATGATCGATATGTAGTCGTCGCCGGAGCCCTCCTTGACGCCCTCCACCGGGTCCAGGACGGCGGTGCGCACGCCCGCCTCCCGGGCCAGGGTCTGCGCCACCTTCGGGCTGACCAGCGTCTCGGTGAACACGGTGGTGGCGCCCGCGGCCTTGATCTCGCGGCTCAGCTCGCCCAGCCGGGCCGGGGACGGCTCGTTGGACGGGTCCACCCCGGCGATGGAGACCTGCTTGAGGCCGTACCGGTCGGCCAGGTAGCCGAACGCGGCGTGCGCGGTGACGATCGTGTCGCGCCGGCAGGACTTCAGCCCGTCCCGGAACGCCTGGTCGAGGCGGTTCAGCTCGGTCGCCAGCGCCTGCGCGCGGGACTTGTACCCGGCCGCGTGCGCGGAGTCGGCGGCGGCGAGCCGGTCGCCCAGCGTGGTGGTGATGGCGGCCATGCGGCTGGGGTCCAGCCACACGTGCGGGTCGTAGGAGACCTCCGACTCGTGGCCGTGCTCGTTCTCGCCGTGGCCCTCGTCGTGGCCGTGCTCGTGGTCGTGCCCGTCCTCGCCGGACGGGGCGGGCAGCGTCTTGACGGCGCTCGCGGCGTCCAGCGACTTGTCCTTGGCGTGCTGGTCCACGGCCTTGTCGACGGCGGGCTGCACGCCCTTGACGTAGACGGCGAAGTCGGCCTCGCCGATGTCGACCACCTGCCGCGGGGTCAGCTCCAGGTCGTGCGGCTCGGCGCCGGGCTTGGTGAGCGTGGCGACCGACACGTCCGGGCCGCCGATCTTCTGCGCCAGCCAGGCCATGGGGTAGAAGGACGCGACCACCTCGGTACCGCCGCCCCGGCCGCCCGTGGTGGCGGCGCCGTCGGAGCCTCCGCAGGCGGTCAGGCCGAGCAGCCCGGCCACGGTCACGGCGGTCAGGGGGACGGCGCGACGAAGCGCGCGAACGGGGGTACGAGAGGCGAACACCCCTCAAGTGTGGACGAAGATGAAAACGATTGTCAAAACCGACCAAACAGGTGACCCGCGGCGAATGCCGCCAACAGCACCATCGCGGCGACGCGCAGGGCCCGCGCCGAGCCGTCCAGTACCGGCCAGTTGAGGTAGGCGAACCACGCCATCACCGCCAGCAGCACCAGCAGCCCGGCCGCGCCCACCCAGCCGGTGCCCGCCATGCCGACCACCAGCAGCCCGAACACCGCCGCCAGCAGCACCCAGCGGGGCAGCCGGTGCAGGAAGACCACCGGCGTGGCGCTCAACTGCTCGATCGTCGCCCGTATTCCCGAGGAGTCGCTCCCAGTCCGCACGCCCCCAACCTACGCCGAGCGCGAGCGGACGCGCCCGGGCTGGGAGGATGACCGCATGATCGCCATCACCCGGTACCGCGTGCCCGAGGAGCAGTCCGACGGGTTCGCCGAGCAGATGGGCCAGGTCCTGGACGCCCTGGCCGCCAGCCCCGGCTACCGCTCGGGACGGCTGGCGCGGACCGTCGACGAGCCGACGCTGTGGGCTCTGGTCACCGAGTGGGACGGCGCCGGCCACTACCGGCGCGCCCTCGGCGCGTACGACGTGCGCGTGCGGTTCATCCCGCTGGCGGCGATGGCGGTCGACGAACCGGGCGCTTACGAGGTCATCACCTCCCGCTGAGCCCGCCGGCGGCCGGGGCCGGAAGTTTCCCGCAGTTGGGAAAGCCCTCGGAAAGGATCTTCCGGGCGCCGTTTGGCGTCCGGCGAGGCGGGCGATCACTGCCGCGTCACGATCATGCCGGCCGGCGGGGGAGCCGGGGCACGCACCGGCGTCCGGGCCGAGCCCGTCCCGGGCGGGGACGGGGCCCCGGCGCGCGGCCGGGTCACCGAGGGGAGCTGGGATGCGCCATGCCGCCGTGCTCACGGGACTGCTGGGAGCGACGATGGTCGCCTCCCTCGTCGCGGCCGTCGGGCCGTCCGTCCCGCGGGCCGAGGCCGGGCAGGCCGGGGCGGCGGCCGGCCGCCTGCGCGTCGTCGAGTACCGGGGGGTGCGCGTCCCCGTCCCCGCGGGCTGGGAGGTGCACTGGCTGGACCGCGACCCGACCCGCTGCGTGCGGTTCGACCGGCACGCGATCTACCTGGGACGTCCCGGCCCGCAACCCGACTGCCCCGCCCGCGCCGTCGGCCGCACCGAGGCCCTGCACGTCGCGCCCGTCGACGCCGGTCCGGACGCGCGGCAGCGCCGGACCCGGGCCCTGCGTCCCGACCGCCTGGCGCGCTACACCGTGCCGCGCGACCCCGACCACGAGGCCCTGCTGCGGCTGCCCGAGGCGGGCGTGCGGATCCACGGCACCTACGGCGCGGACCCGGCGGAGCTGGAACGCGTCCTGCGCGGCACCCTGCTGACCCCGGCCTGGGCGCGCGCACACCGGGCGCGCGGTCCGGGCGCGGCGGCGGCCGACCCGCCGCCGGACGACTTCGTGCCGTCGCTGCTGGACGAGCTGCTGCCGTGGCTGCAGCCGTCCACGCCGGAGCCGACGGTGCCCCGGACCGACCAGCCGCGCCCGCGCAAGCCCCGGGCGCACAAACCCCGGCCGCACAAGCCCCGGGGGCACAAGCCGCGGGGGCACAAGCCGCGCAAGCGGTGGGTGCGGGGCAAGGGCTTCGACACCTGCACCGCGCCGTCGCTGGCCGCCATGGCCGCCTGGCGCAGGTCGTACAAGGTCGCCAACATGTACATCGGCGGCGCCGCGCGCGCCTGCGCGCAGCCCAACCTGAACCGGTCGTGGGTGCGCAACGTCCGCCGGATGGGATACCGCCTCATCCCGACGTACGTGGGCCTGCAGGCGCCGTGCACGCGCTACCAGCAGCGCTTCGCCCCCGAGGACGCCGCCGAGGAGGGGCGCCTGGCCGCCCGCGACGCGGTCCGCCGCGCCCGCGCCCTCGGCATCCCGCGCCGCAACCCCGTGTACTTCGACATGGAGGTGTACGACCACCGCCGGGCCTGGTGCAGCGACGCCGTGCTGAACTTCCTGCACAACTGGACCAGGACGATGCGCAGGCTCGGCTACGTACCGGGCTTCTACAGCAGCGCCGGGTCGGGCATCCGCGACGTGGGCAGTGCCCGGGGCATGAGCAAGCCCAAGGCGGTCTGGTTCGCGCACTGGGACGGCAGGACCGACCCCTACGACTGCCCGTACATGCCCCGCCACTGGTGGCCGCCGCACAACCGGATCAAGCAGTACCGGGGCGGCCACCGGGAGACGCACGGCGGCGTCACCATCAACATCGACAGCAACATGGTCGACGGCCGGGTCTACTGACCGGTGCCCGCGGCCATGCCGACGATCTTTGGTCTCAGGGCCCTGACCTGCGGGGTCTCCGGGGTGATGCTCGGGGGCCACCGCGGTTGCCCTAAGCTGGAGAACCTCGGAGCGCCCGGGCCGCCGCGTCCGCCGCCGCCCGCCGCGTTCCGCCACCACCAACGGGGATCGCACTCGCCCCGACCCGCCGCGACGGCCCGCCGCCCGGACGGGGCCGGGGCGTACGACAAAGACCCGCCGACCGCCAGCCGGATGGAGAAACGCATATGGCACGCCGTTCCGACGTGATGGACACCATCGTCAACCTCGCCAAGCGGCGGGGCCTGGTCTACCCGTCGAGCGAGATCTACGGCGGGCTGCGCGCCTCCTGGGACTACGGCCCGCTCGGCGTCGAGCTGAAGAACAACGTCAAGCGCCAGTGGTGGAAGGCCATGGTGCAGGGCCGCGAGGACGTCGTCGGCCTTGACTCCTGCGTGATCCTGGCCCGCGAGGTGTGGGAGGCCAGCGGCCACGTGCAGGCGTTCGTCGACCCGCTCACCGAGTGCCAGTCGTGCCACAAGCGCTTCCGGGCCGACCACCTGGAGGAGGCCTACCAGGACAAGCACGGCAGGGTCCCGGAGGGCGGCCTGTCCGACGTGACCTGCCCCAACTGCGGGGTCAAGGGCTCGTTCACCGCGCCGCGCATGTTCAACGGGCTGCTCAAGACCTACCTCGGCCCGGTCGAGGACGAGTCCGGCCTGGCCTACCTGCGGCCCGAGACCGCCCAGGGCATCTTCATCAACTACCTCAACGTCCAGCAGTCGGCGCGGCGCAAGGTGCCGTTCGGCATCGGCCAGATCGGCAAGTCGTTCCGCAACGAGATCACGCCGGGCAACTTCATCTTCCGGACCCGCGAGTTCGAGCAGATGGAGATGGAGTTCTTCGTCCGTCCCGGCACCGACGAGGACTGGCACCAGTACTGGATCGACGAGCGGATGCGCTGGTACACCGACCTCGGCATCCGCAAGGAGAACCTGCGGCTGTACGAGCACCCGCAGGAGAAGCTGTCGCACTACTCCAAGCGCACCGTCGACATCGAGTACCGGTTCGACTTCGTCGGCGGCGAGTGGGGCGAGCTGGAGGGCATCGCCAACCGCACCGACTACGACCTGAGCACCCACTCCAAGGCCTCCGGCGCCGACCTGTCGTTCTTCGACCAGGAGGCCGGGGAGCGGTTCATCCCGTACGTGATCGAGCCCGCGGCGGGCGTCGACCGCTGCACGCTGACGTTCATGATGGACGCCTACGCCGAGGACGAGGCGCCCAACGCCAAGGGCAAGCTGGAGAAGCGCACCGTGATGCGGCTGGACCGGCGGCTGGCCCCGGTCAAGGCCGCGGTGCTGCCGCTGTCGCGCAACGCCGACCTGTCCCCGAAGGCCCGCGACCTGGCCGCGCGGCTGCGCCGGCACTGGAACGTGGAGTTCGACGACGCCGGCGCGATCGGCCGCCGCTACCGCCGTCAGGACGAGATCGGCACGCCGTTCTGCATCACCGTCGACTTCGACACCCTCGACGACGACGCGGTGACGGTGCGCGAGCGCGACTCGATGAACCAGGAGCGCATCGCGATCTCGCAGGTCGAGTCGTTCCTGGCCGCGCAGCTGGTCGGCTGCTGACGGCCGGAGCCGCGACGCGGACGCGCCGGACGCGCCGGACGCGCCGCACGCGCCGGGCGTCCGGGAACGGCGGCGGGGCCGCGCCCTCGGTGGGGGAGGGCGCGGCCCCGCGTCGTGTCCGGGATCACCCGGTCCGGATCACTGGGTGACGTACAGCTTCTGGTCGTAGGTGCCCGACCCGGCGGTGGTCTCGCCGAGCAGCTTGTAGTTGGCGGTGACCGTCGCGGTGGACGGGCAGAGGAAGTTGCTGCCGCTGCTGATCTTGTTGACTGTGGCGTTCCGCACGCCGACCTGCGCCTCGGCCACGGTGGTGTCGCCACGGGCGGGGTTGTCGGGGTTGAAGCCGTTGGCGGTCAGGTTGCCGCCGTAGATGCAGGTGATCCCGCCGAAGATGTTCACCACCGCGCGGACGCGGAAGTTGGCGATGGTGACCGCGGCGTCGCGGCCGCCGGTGTGCGCGGTGTCGTAGACCACGCTGCCGCCGGACCACGGGAAGTTCTCCGGCGTGATGGTGGAGGAGATGGAGCCGCTGCAGGGGCCGCCGTCAGTGGCGAAGCTCGCCGAGTTGATGGCCAGGCCGGTGCCGTTGGACTGGATCGACCCGGTCATCGTCGACTGGTTGCAGCTGCCCGTGCCCAGGGACGTGGTGACCGAGGCGGTCCCGAGCAGGGACGCCCGGACGTTGCCGGAGTAGGGCGCGGCGGCGGCGGAGCCCTTGCGGATGGTGGTCGTCGCGGCGGACGCCGTGGGGACGGCGAGGGCGAGGGCGGCCAGGGACGCGACACCGAGGACCGCGGTCCGTCTGAGATGCACCACCGGACTTGCTCCTTCCGGTTGCGGGGGGTGGGTGAACGCGAGAGTAATTCGCCTTTTGCAACCGGGCAATGACCTCTTTCATGGACAAAGTGGCCGAAACGGGACACCGGCCGGTTCACGTAAGGTAAGGGGGAACCCAGACAAACCGGCGGAAGGGGGAGCGTGCGCGGGCGACGTCGTGTGCCGGTGTCGCCGGCGGCGTTCCTGATCTTCCTGGCCGCCCTCTTCGGGCTGGTCTACGAGGCGGGCGGCACCGGCTCCGCCCCACCGGCCCCGCACCACGTCGCCGCCGCCGCGCAGCGTCCCGTCATCGTCGCCGCGGCGGCGGTCGCCGAGCACGCCCCGTCGAGCCGGGCCGAGACCGGTGCGGTCTTCCTCGTCAACCACACCCAGGCCGCGAGCGCGTCCGTGGACCGTCCGGCGCCGCCGAGCACGGCGCCCCTGGCGACCACGCCGCCCGCGGACGACCCGGCCCTCCTGACGCGCCGCGGACGACCCGTCCTCCCGCCCGACTCCGGGGCCCCTCCCGATCGGCTGCCCGCGCACGACCGTCCGGCGCGGGCACCACCCTCCGACACGGGGTTTTAAAGATTCTTTTCCGTCCGGTCGCCTTGGGCGCCGGATCGCCGCGGTATGCCCTCACATCCGGGGCGGCCGCGGCCGTGAAAAACCCCTGGAGGCTCTCATTTCTCTTGCCCAAGCTCTCATCGCACTGGGCGGGGCGTTCCTGGCGGCAGGCGTGCTGGCGCGCGTCGGAGTGCGGATCGGCCTGCCCACCATCCCGCTGTTCATGCTCGCCGGGATCCTGTTCGGCCCGCACACCCCGGGCCTGGCACTGTTCGAGAACCCCGCCGACCTGAAACTGGTCTCCGCCCTCGGCCTGGTGTTCCTGCTGTTCTACCTGGGCCTCGAGTTCCACCTGGACGACCTGGTCCAGGGCGGCGGGCGCCTGGTCGCCGCGGGCGCCCTGTACCTGCTGCTCAACGTCGGCGGCGGGCTGGCGTTCGGGTTCGTGCTCGGCTGGGGCGGCGCCGAGGCGTTCGTGCTGGCCGGCGTGATCGGCATCTCCTCGTCCGCCATCGTCACCAAGCTGCTGGTGGACCTGGGCCGGCTCGGCAACCCCGAGACCAAGCTCGTGTTCGGCCTCATCGTGGTCGACGACATGTTCCTGGCCCTGTACCTGGCGGCGATCCAGCCGATCCTGGCCGGCGCGCGCGACCTGGCGACGGCGGCCCTGGCCTTCGGCAAGGCGCTGGCGTTCCTGCTGGTGCTGTTCGCGGTGGCCCGCTGGGGCGCCCGCTGGGTCGGCCGCCTGGTCGACATCAAGGACGACGAACTGCTCGTCGTCACCTTCGTCGGCTGCGCGGTGCTGACCGCCGGGATCGCCGAGGAGTTCGGCGTCTCCGACGCGATCGGCGCGTTCATGATCGGCCTGGTGCTGGGCGCCACCCGCTCCGCCGAGCGCATCCGCGGCCTGCTGCACCCGCTGCGGGACGCCTTCGCCGCGATCTTCTTCTTCTCCTTCGGGCTGTCCATCGACCCCGGGGACGTGGCGTCGGTGGCGCTGCCGGTGGCGATCGCGGTGCTGCTCACCGTGCTGTTCAACTGCGTCGCCGGGCTGCTGGCCGGACGGCTGCACGGCTTCGACCGCGAACGCTCGACGAACGTGGCGCTGACCATCCTGTCGCGCGGCGAGTTCGCCCTGGTGCTGGCCGCGCTGGCGGCCGGGGCCGGGCTGGACCCCCGCCTGGCGCCGTTCATCGCCGCCTACGTTCTGGTGCTGGCCATCACCGGTCCGCTGGTCGCCACCCGCTCCGAGCGGCTGGCCCGGCTGCTGCCCGAGCGGTGGTTCCCCGCCCGGCCCGCCCCCGAACCGGCCGCGAAATGATCCGGGAGGACCCGTGCGGCGTCGTTCCCGCGACCGGCCCGATGGGTTAACGTGGCCGGACCGGGGACCGGCCCGAAGGCCGGTCCGAGAGCATGCCCAGGGGCCTCGCCCAGCCACCGCCGACGGGAGGAGACGCGCGTGCGCCGCTATGCTCCCCTGTCCGACGAGCGCGGACGGCTGTCGCGGTTCCTGGTCGTCGCCCTGGGCCTGCTCGGACTCGTCGTCACCCCGGCGGCCGCGGGCGCCGCTCCCGCGGCCGCCGGGGCGAGTCCCGTCATCCGCAGCGGGCCGTCCGGGCCGCCCGGGGCACCCGGCGGGGCCGGGCCCGGCGGTACGGTCCGCGGCAGATCGTCGGCCGCTCCGGCCGCGGCCGCCCGGCACACCCGGCAGTGCGCCGTCCACGGCTGCCCCCGCGCCCGCGAAGCGGCGGCCGCCGCACGTGACCTCGGCGCACCGCATTCCGGGGCGCCCCTGGCGGCCGTCCTGCCGGACGCCCTCGCGCCCGGCCCGCGGCCGCGGGCCGGCGCACGTCCCTCCGAGCGGGCGCCGCGCGCGACGTCCGCCTGGGGATCGGCCGCACGCGGCCGCGCCCCTCCGTCCTCCACGACGACCCAGCTGACCTGACCTGACGACCGGCGCACGCCGGTGCTCCGCGGCCCCACCACGGGCGGGCGCCGCACTCCTCGTGGAGGTATTCCCTTGTCTCGCGCCAACGCGGTGCGGGCACTGCTGTCTGTCGCCGTGCTCGCCGCGTCGTTGTTCTTCGCTCTTACTGAACCCGCCCGCCTCGGCCTGGACCTTCGCGGCGGCACCCAGATCGTGCTGGAGACCCAGGACTCGCCGCAGGCCAAGGCCAACGCCGAGTCCACCGACCGGGCCCGCCAGGTGCTCGAACGCCGCGTCAACGCCCTCGGCGTGGCCGAGTCGTCGCTCACCCGGTCGGGGGACCGGCGCATCATCGTCGAGCTGCCCGACGTGCAGGACCCCACCCAGGCGGCCGAGGTCATCGGCAAGACCGCGCAGCTCACCGCCCACCCCGTCCGCGTCAACGACGGCAGCCCCGGCAAGGACGAACGGCTGCTGCCCGACGAGCAGGGCGGGCAGATCCTCGTCGGCCCCGCCGCCCTGACCGGCGACGGCATCGGAACGGCCGAGGCCGGATTCGACACCCAGAACCTCGGCGGCTGGTACGTCACCGTCAAGTTCCGCGGCAGCGGCGGCGGCACCTGGGAGCGCATCACCGCCCGGGCCGCCTGCGCCACCGGGGACGAACGCCGCATCGCCTTCGTCCTGGACGGCCGGGTCATCTCGTCCCCGCAGGTCACCACGGACGTGCCGTGCAACGTGGGGATCACCGGCGGCTCCACCCAGATCACCGGGGACTTCACCGCCGACGAGGCCCGCGACCTGGCCGCCCTCATCCAGGGCGGCTCGCTGCCCGTCCCCGTGAAGATCATCGAGCAGCGGGTGGTCGGCCCGACCCTGGGGGACGCGGCGATCGAGGCGAGCTGGAAGGCCGCCGTCATCGGCGTCGCGCTCACCGGCCTGTTCATCATCGCCGTCTACCGGCTGGTCGGCGCGCTGGCCGCCGTCGCGCTGGCCTGCTACGCCCTGATCTCCTACGCCGCGCTGGTCATGATGGGCGCGACGCTCACCCTGCCCGGACTCGCCGGATTCGTGCTCGCGGTCGGCATGGCCATCGACGCCAACGTGCTGGCCTTCGAACGGGCCCGTGAGGAATACCGGGCGGCGCCCCGGCGCGGCGTTCGCGCCGCCCTGTCCACCGGCTTCGACAAGGCCTGGTCGGCGATCGCCGACTCCAACGTCACCACCCTGCTGGCCGCCGGGCTGCTGTTCTTCCTGGCGTCCGGCCCGGTGCGCGGCTTCGGCGTCACCCTCACCATCGGTGTGCTGGCCTCGATGGTGTCGGCGATGCTGCTCAGCCGTTTCCTCACCGAGTCGGCCGTCGCCCGCCGGATGATCGCCCGCCGCCCGGGGCTGACCGGCCTCGGCGCCGTCGGCCGCCTGCGCGCCTGGCTGGACCGCCGCGACCCGGACCTGATGCGGCACCGCCGCCTGTGGCTGGGCATCTCCGCGTTGTCGGTGGCGGTCGCGCTCACCGGGATCTTCGTGCGCGGGCTGAACTTCGGCGTGGAGTTCACCGGCGGCCGGCTGGTGGAGTACTCCACCAGCCGCACGGTCGACATCGACGACGCCCGCGCCGCCGTCTCCTCCGCCGGGTTCCCGCGCGCGGTCGTGCAGACGTCCGGGACCGACGACATCTCCGTGCGCACCGAGAACCTCAGCAACGCCGAGGAGAAGCGGATCCGGGACGCGCTGGCCGCCAAGGGCGGCTCCGTCACCAAGCAGCGCGACGAGCTGATCGGCCCGACCCTGGGCGACGAGCTGCGCCGCAAGGCGCTGATCGCGCTGGCCGTGGCGCTGGTGGTGCAGCTGGCCTACCTGGCGATCCGGTTCCGCTGGACGTTCGGGGCGGGCGCGGTGCTGGCGATGTTCCACGACATCATCGTGGTGACCGGGGTGTTCGCCTGGCTCGGCAAGCCGATCGACGGGGTGTTCCTGGCCGCCCTGCTGACGATCATCGGGTACTCGGTGAACGACTCGGTCGTGGTGTTCGACCGCGTCCGGGAGCTGTGGCGCAACGACCCCAAGGCGCCGTTCGCCCGCCTCGCCGCCCGGGGCGCCCTGCAGACCGTGCCCCGCACCGTCAACACCGGCATGGGCGCGATCTTCATCCTGGCCGCGCTGGCGCTGCTGGGCGGCGACTCGCTCACCGACTTCGCCATCGCCCTGCTGGTCGGCATCATCGTCGGCACGTTCTCCAGCGTGTTCACCGCCACGCCGCTGGCGATCGTGTTCGAAGGGCGGAGCAGCACTCCGGCGCCCCGGTCCAAGGCACCGCGCCGTCCCGCCCGCCAGTCCGGCGACTCGGGCGCCGTCGTCTAGGTCCGTCGTCGTTCAGGTTCGTCGTCCACCCGGCGCCCCTCCGCGGGCCGCCGGGTGGACACCTGGACCTGCTGACGCTCTACGTCATTCAAGCCGAAGATCGCCGACGATCTGTTCGCCTCTGAAACGGACGGTGACTGCCGGCGTCGGCATCGTCCCTTGACCGTGGCCCGGATCGGGGGTTCGAGTCCCGGGCCACGGCGTCGGTGTCAGGCCAGCGGTGGCTGGCGCTCGTGGTCCTCGGCGCGGATCACCTGCATCACGGCGTTGATCAGCGCCAGGTGGGTGAACGCCTGGGGGAAGTTGCCCAGGTGGCGGCCGGTGTGCGGATCGATCTCCTCGGCGTACAGCTGCAGCGGGCTGGCGTAGGAGAGCAGCTTCTCGCACAGGGCCTTGGCGCGTTCCAGCTCCCCGATCATCACCAGCGCGCTGACCAGCCAGAACGAGCAGATGGTGAACGTGCCCTCGTCGGAGGAGAACCCGTCGTCGGTCTCCGCCGGACGGTAGCGCAGCACCAGGTCGTCCTCGGACAGCTCGTCGGCGATGGCCAGCACCGTCTCGCGCACGCGCTTGTCGTCGGCGGGCAGGAAGCCCAGCAGCGGGATCAGCAGCGACGAGGCGTCCAGGGCGGTGGCGCCGTAGTGGGCGGTGAACACCCCGCGCTCGTCCAGGGCGTTGGCCAGCACGTCGGCGTGGATCTCGTCGGCCGCCCGCTGCCAGCGCTCGGCCATGGCGAAGTCGCCGCGGATGCGCGCCAGCCGGGCGCCGCGGTCGGCCGCCACCCAGCAGAACACCTTGGAGGAGGTGAAGTGCTGCGGCTCGCCGCGCACCTCCCACATGCCGCAGTCCGGCAGCCGCCAGTTGGCCAGCGCGTCCTCGACCTGCTTGACGACGATCTTCCACAGCCGGTCGTCCAGCCGGTCCCGCTTGCGCACGAACAGGTAGATGGAGCCGATGATCGCGCCCCACACGTCGTGCTGGGCCTGCATGTACGCCTCGTTGCCGATGCGCACCGGACGGGCGTTGTCGTAGCCGGACAGGTGGTCGAGCGTGGACTCGGGCAGCTCCTCGCGGCCGTCCAGCCCGTACATGATCTGCAGCTTGCCCTCGGCGGCCTCGGCCACGTCGGTGATGAAGTAGAAGAAGTCGTTGGCCTCCCAGTCGTACCCGAGGGTGTAGAAGGCCCACAGCGCCATCGTCGAGTCGCGGATCCAGGTGTAGCGGTAGTCCCAGTTGCGGTCGCCGCCCGGGCTCTCCGGCAGGGACGTGGTCGCCGCGGCCGCCACCGCCCCCGAGGGCGCGAACGTCAGGCCCTTGAGGGTGAGGGCGCTGCGCTGCAGGTGGCTGCGCCAGGGGTGGTCGGGGAAGCGGCCGCGGTCCAGCCAGTGCTGCCAGTGGTGCACCGTCCAGACCAGGCGCTCCTGCGCCTCCTCGTAGCTGTGCGGGGGCTCGTGCTCGCTCCACGACAGCGCCACGAACCGCGCGTCGCCCTGCTTGAGCAGGGTGCGGGCGGTGGCCAGCGAACCTTCGAAGCCGATGTTCATGTCGCTGGTCAGGCGCAGCGACACGCCGTTGCCGCGCGCGACGGCCTCGTGGTAGCCGAGGCCGTTGTGCGACCACTGGGCGGGGGCGCGCCCGTAGTCGAACACGGGCATGCAGTCCAGCCGCACCTGCACCTGCCCGTTGACGCAGCGCACCATGCGCAGCAGCACGTGGTCGGCGTCGTAGTCGGTGGGGGCGCGCCGGTGGGTGTGCGAGCGCTCGTTCTCGTGGTGCCAGGGGCCCATGAGCAGCGCGTCGGTGACCACCAGCCAGCCGCCGTGGACCCACCAGGTCGTCTCCAGCACCATGGTGCCGGGGATGTAGCGCTGCGCGGCGGGCACCTCCACGCCCGCGGGGCCGACCCGGAAGTATCCGGCGTCGCGGTCCAGTATCGAGCCGAACACGCTCGGCGAGTCCATCCGGGGCAGGCACATCCATTCGATGTTGCCGCTCGGCGCGACCAGGGCGGTCGTCTCGCAGTCGGACAGGAACCCGAAGTCGGCTATCGGGGCGAACGGGTCTCCCGCCCGGCCACCGGCGACCATCGGCCTCACAACCTCACCTCCTCTTTCCATGATTCCCTCTCGCTTGCGGTGCGTAGACCATGTGACGGCCGTGTTTCCTTGGTTGTGTGTCTGGAATGTCCTTATTGGAATAGACCATTGTGACCGGCTCCACCTGCGCAAACGCACGCAGCGTAACGGAGTGACGAGCGTGCGCGTCCATCGCGGGTACAGTCCCGGCAAACAGGGCGGCGTGCCTCATATCGGTGGTGCCCGGGTCCGTTCCCGGCCACGGTGAGCCCGCCGCCCGCCACCTGGCCGCGCGCCACGCGGCAGGACCGGACCGCGAAGGAGGGCCCCGTGCCGAAGCTGGTGTACGACTTCACCGAAGGCAACAAGGACCTGCGGGATCTGCTGGGAGGCAAGGGCGCCAACCTCGCCGAGATGACCAATCTCGGCCTGCCCGTGCCGCCGGGGTTCACCATCACCACCGAGGCGTGCCGGCACTACCTGGAGCACGGGACCCTGCCCGGCGGGCTGGCCGAGGAGATCGGCCGCCACCTGTCGGCGCTGGAGGACGCCATGGGCAAGCGGCTCGGCCAGCCCGACGACCCGCTGCTGGTCAGCGTACGGTCCGGGGCCAAGTACAGCATGCCGGGGATGATGGAGACCGTCCTGAACATCGGCCTCAACGACGAGTCCGTGGCGGGGCTCGCGGCCCAGGCGGGCGACGAGCGCTTCGCCTGGGACTCCTACCGGCGGCTCATCCAGATGTTCGGCAAGACCGTGCTGGGCGTCGACGGGGACCTGTTCGAGGACGCCGTCGAGGCCGCCAAGAAGGCCAAGGGCACCGACGAGGACGTCGACCTGGACGCGGGCGACCTGCGCGGCCTGGTCGGCACGTTCAAGGAGATCGTCCGCGAGCACGCCGGACGCGACTTCCCCGCCGACCCGCGCGAGCAGATGGACCTGGCGATCAAGGCGGTGTTCGAGTCGTGGAACGCGCCCCGCGCCATCCTGTACCGGCGCCAGGAGCGCATCCCCGCCGACCTCGGCACCGCCGTCAACGTGGTCGCCATGGTGTTCGGCAACATGGGCATGGACTCGGGCACCGGCGTCGCCTTCACCCGCGACCCCGCGTCCGGCCGCCAGGGCGTCTACGGCGACTACCTGCGGAACGCCCAGGGCGAGGACGTGGTCGCCGGGATCCGCAACACCGTGCCGCTGACCGAGCTGGAGCGCATCGACCCCGGCTCCTACGCCGAGCTCCTGCGGATCATGGAGACGCTGGAGAACCACTACCGCGACATGTGCGACATCGAGTTCACGATCGAGCGCGGCAAGCTGTGGATGCTCCAGACCCGGGTGGGCAAGCGCACCGCCGCCGCCGCGTTCCGCATCGCCTGCCAGCTGCTCGACCAGGGGCTCATCGACGACGACGAGGCCGCGGCGCGCGTCACCGGCGACCAGCTCGCCCAGCTGATGTTCCCCCGCTTCGACGAGGCGCAGGCCGACGGGAGCAAGCTGCTGACCACCGGCATGAACGCCTCGCCCGGCGCCGCCGTCGGCAAGGCCGTCTTCTCCTCCGAGCGGGCCGTGGAACTGGCCGAGCAGGGCGAGGACGTCATCCTGGTACGGCGCGAGACCAACCCCGACGACCTGGCCGGGATGGTCGCGGCCAGGGGCGTGCTCACCTCCCGCGGCGGCAAGACCTCGCACGCCGCCGTCGTGGCCCGCGGCATGGGCAAGACGTGCGTGTGCGGCGCCGAGGAGCTGGACGTCGACGTCCGGGCCGCCCGCTTCACCGCGCCCGGCGGCGTGACGGTCCAGGAGGGCGAGGTCATCTCCATCGACGGCACCAGCGGCAAGGTCTACCTGGGCGAGGTGCCGGTCGAGGACTCCCCGGTGGTGCGGTACTTCGAGGGCACCCTCAGCCCCGGCGAGGCCGCCGCCGAGGACGGCGACGAGCTCGTCCACGCCGTGCACCGGATCATGAAGCACGCCGACGCGCGGGCGCGCATGGGCGTGCGCGCCAACGCCGACACGCCCGAGGACGCCGCGCGGGCCCGCCGCTTCGGCGCGGCCGGCATCGGGCTGTGCCGCACCGAGCACATGTTCCTCGGCGACCGCCGCCGCCTGGTGGAACAGCTGATCCTGGCCGAGACCGAGGACGAGCGGCGCGCCGCCCTGGAGGCGCTGGAACCGCTCCAGCGCGCCGACTTCGAGGGCATCCTCGAAGCCATGGACGGGCTGCCGGTCACGATCCGGCTCATCGACCCCCCGTTGCACGAGTTCCTCCCCGACCTCACCGAGCTGGCGGTCAAGGTCGCCCTGGCCGGCGGCGACGCCGACCCCCGGGACCGCAGGCTGCTGGAGGCCGTCCGCCGGCTGCACGAAGAGAACCCTATGTTGGGACTGCGGGGCGTGCGCCTGGGTTTGGTGATTCCCGGGCTGTTCGCGATGCAGGTCCGTGCGATCGCCCACGCGGCCGCGCGGCGGCGCGCCGCGGGCGGCGACCCGCGGCCGGAGGTCATGATCCCGCTGGTGGGCGCCGTCCAGGAGCTGGAGGCGGTGCGCGACGAGGCCCGCCGGGTGCTGGCCGAGGTGCGCGAGGACACCGGCGTGGACGTGCCCGCGCTGGTCGGCACCATGATCGAGCTGCCCCGGGCGGCGCTGACCGCCGGGCAGATCGCCGAGGCCGCCGAGTTCTTCTCCTTCGGCACCAACGACCTCACCCAGACCACCTGGGGCTTCTCCCGCGACGACGTGGAGGCCGCGTTCTTCGGCCGCTACCTGGAGCTGGGCATCTTCGGCGTCTCCCCGTTCGAGACGCTGGACCGCGAGGGGGTCGGACGGCTGGTGCGCATCGCCGTCGAGGAGGGCCGCGCCACCCGGCCCGACCTGAAGCTGGGCATCTGCGGCGAGCACGGCGGCGACCCCGAGTCGGTGCACTTCTGCCACGAGGTCGGCCTGGACTACGTGTCCTGCTCGCCGTTCCGCGTCCCGGTGGCGCGGCTGGAGGCGGGACGCGCCGCGATCTCCTCCGCCGGCTCCGACAGCCGCTAGCCGGGCCCGGCAGCCGGGGGACCGGCGGCCGGCGGCCTCGCCCTACCCGGACGCCGGCCGGATCGCCCTGCGGAAACGGCACGGAACGGCGGCGCGCGCCCGGCCGTCTCAACTAACGTGTCGAGTGCGATGACGTTGGAGATGGAGCTGCCCGGCCCCGACGTCCCGGAGGGGCCGGACGACGAGAGCGAGGAGCGCGAGCCCCGCGCCCGCCGCCGCCGCTCCCGCGGGTTCGTGATCACTGTGAGCGTGGTGCTCGGGCTGCTGGCCGTGGCCGTGCTGACGCCGCTGACCGTGGCCTGGCGCGTCTGGTACCAGGCCCGCCAGGACGAGCGGCCGCGCTCCGACGCGATCATCGTGCTCGGCGCGGCGCAGTACAACGGCGTGCCCTCGCCCACCCTGCAGTGGCGGCTGCAGCACGCCCTGGACCTGTACCGCCACGGAGTGGCGCCGGTGATCGTCACCGTGGGCGGCAAGCAGCCCGGCGACAACTACACCGAGGCCGACTCGGGCAGGCGGTGGCTGGTGAACCGCGGCCGGGTGCCCGCCGACCGGGTGGTGTCCGTGCCGTTCGGCAGCGACACGCTGGAGAGCATGAAGGCGGTGGGCCGCGAGTACGAGCGGCGCGGCTGGCACACCGGCGTGATCGTCACCGACCCCTGGCACGGCCTGCGGTCCAAGCGGATGGCGAGCGACAACGGCATCGAGGCGGCCGCGTCCCCGACCCGCAGCGGTCCCAGCGTGCAGACCCGCGACACGCAGTTCCACTACATCGTCCGCGAGACCGGCGGCTACCTGTCGTACGTGCTGTTCGGCAAGAGCGTCGGAGTGCCCAGCGAGACGATCGTGACCACGCCCAGCGGGTGACGGCGCCGCGCGCGGCCTACCCTGGATGGGGCGATGAGGAACTATGCAGATCGCGACCGGGAGCGATGGGCTCCCGAGCCGCCCAAGCGCCGTGACCGCACAGCCTTCGAACGCGACCGGGCCCGGGTGCTGCACAGCGCCGCGCTGCGGCGGCTGGCGGCCAAGACCCAGGTGGCCTCGCCGGGCGCGCACGCCGAGGACCACGTGCAGAGCCTGCGCACCCGGCTGACCCACTCGCTGGAGTGCGCCCAGGTCGGGCGGGAGCTCGGCAAGTCCCTGGGCTGCGA
The DNA here is from genome assembly GCF_040642915.1 of Actinomadura sp. NPDC047616. Classification (NCBI taxonomy): domain Bacteria; kingdom Bacillati; phylum Actinomycetota; class Actinomycetes; order Streptosporangiales; family Thermomonosporaceae; genus Actinomadura; species Actinomadura sp. NPDC047616. The sequence continues at coordinate 78,165 of NZ_JBEYTB010000003.1, read as the reverse complement.
CCCCGACCTGGTGGAGACCGCCTGCCTGGCCCACGACATCGGGCACCCGCCCTTCGGGCACAACGGCGAGGCCGCCCTCGACGTGGTCGCCCGCGACTGCGGCGGCTTCGAGGGCAACGCGCAGAGCCTGCGCGTGCTGACCCGGCTGGAGCCCAAGTCGTTCGCGCCCCCGGGCCCGCCCCTGTACGGCCGCAGCGTCGGCCTCAACCTCACCCGCGCCGCCCTGGACGCGGCCATGAAGTACCCGTGGACGCAGGACGAGTCGGTCAACGGCAAGTTCGGCGTCTACCAGGACGACCTCCCCGTGGCGCGGTGGGTGCGCGACGGCGCCCCCGCCGGACGCGCCTGCTTCGAGGCGCAGGTCATGGACTGGAGCGACGACGTCGCGTACTCGGTGCACGACCTGGAGGACGCGCTGGTCGCCGGGCACGTCGACTTCGACCGGCTCGCCGACCCGGCCGAGCGCCGCCTGGTGTGCGCCACCACCCGCAAGCTGTACTGCGAGGACGCCGACCTGAGCGAGCTGGAGGAGCGTTTCGCCGGGCTGCTGGCCGAGCCGTACTGGCCGGACCGTTACGACGGCACCCCCCGCACCCTGGCCGCGCTGAAGAACCTCACCAGCACGCTGATCGGCCGGTTCTGCGTGGCCGCCGAGGACGCCACCCGCGCCGCCCACGGCGACCGTCCGCTGACCCGGTACGGGGCCGACCTGATCGTGCCGCGCGCGCAGCGGCTGGAGTGCGCGCTGCTCAAGGGCGTCACCGCGCACTACGTGTGGATCAGCCACGAGGCCGTCCGGGCCCGCCAGCGCGAGCTGATCACCGAGCTGGCCGAGCTGGTGCTGCGCGGCGCGCCCGGCACGCTCGACCCGGCGTTCCGCGCCGCCTTCGTCGAGGCGGCCGACGACGCGGCCCGGCTGCGCGCCGTCGTCGACCAGATCGCCTCCCTGACCGACACCTCCGCGATCGCGCGGCACAGGTCGCTGTCCGGACGCGGCGAGTAGCGCAGGACGGACGGCGTCCAGCGGCACTCGGCGGCAAAAAGGGCGAAACGGTCGGTTCTTCGTCGCGTGGATTCTTCCTTGGGATACCGGCGGGTGGCCCTTGTCTCGTTCGGGGCACAGCAGTAAGGACGTAAGTAGACGCCCACGCGCAGGAGGTCGCCATGCCCGAGGAGACCATCGTCATCGTCGGCGCGAGCCTGGCCGGTGCCAAGGCCGCCGAGACGCTGCGGGGGGAGGGGTACCGGGGACGCGTGGTGCTCATCGGCGAGGAGATCGAGCGTCCCTACGAGCGGCCGCCCCTGTCCAAGGGCTTCCTGCTCGGCCAGGAGCCGAGGGAGAAGACGCACGTCCACGAGCGCGAGTGGTACGAGCACAACGGGGTGGAGCTCAGGCTGGGCATGGCGGCCACCGCGGTCGACCCGTCCCGGCACCGGGTGACGCTGGCCAGCGGCGAGGAGATCGGCTACGACCGGCTGCTGCTGGCCACCGGGGCGTCCCCGCGCAGGCTGGAGGTGCCCGGATCCCGGTTGCAGGGCCTGTACTACCTGCGGTCGCTGGCCGACGCGGCGGCGCTGCGCGAGGCGATCGCCCCGGGCGGGCGCCGCGTGGTGGTGGCGGGCGCGGGGTGGATCGGCCTGGAGACGGCGGCCGCGGCCCGCGCCTACGGCAACGACGTCACCGTGATCGAGCCGGAGCCGACGCCGCTGCACGCCGCGGTCGGCCCCGAGGTGGGCGGGCTGTTCGCCGACCTGCACCGCAGGCACGGCGTCATCCTGCGGCTGGACGAGGGCGTGGCGGGGTTCTGGGGCGCCGGGCAGGTGTCGGCGGTGGTGACCTCGGGCGGCGCGGAGATCCCCGCGGACGTGGTGATCGTCGGCATCGGCGTGCGGCCCAACACGGCGCTGGCCGAGCGCGCCGGCCTGGAGGTGTCGGACGGCGTGCTGGTCGACCAGTCGCTGCGCACGTCCGACCCCGACATCTTCGCCGCCGGGGACGTGGCCGCGGCCTACCATCCGCTCCTCGGCCGCCGGCTGCGCGTGGAGCACTGGGCCAACGCGCTCAACGGCGGTCCGGCCGCGGCGCGGGCCATGCTCGGGCAGGAGGTGTCCTACGACCGCGTCCCCTACTTCTTCACCGACCAGTACGAGCTGGGCATGGAGCTGTCCGGCGTGGCCGCGCCCGGAGAGTACGACGAGGTGGTCTACCGGGGCGACGTGGCGGGGCTGGAGTTCATGGCGTTCTGGCTCGCCGGCGGCCGCGTCGTCGCCGGGATGAACGTCAACGTGTGGGACGTCACGCGGGACGTCCAGGCGCTGATCCGGTCCGGCGAGCCGGTCGACCGGGCCCGGCTGGCCGACCCCAAGGTGCCCCTGGCGGAGCTGCTGTAGCGCCGTTCCGGCGCGGTGGCGGGGCCGTTCCGGCGCGGTGGCGGGGCCGTTCGGCGAGGCGAAGATCTCACCATCCGGCAAGATCGCAAATATCGGGTGAGTCACGTACAGTCGGCCTGTGGTGACACGGACGGCGGCCGGGACGCTCGGCCGGGCACGGCTGGCGGTGACGATCGCGTTCGTCGCGCACGGCCTGGTCGGCTCGGCGTGGGTGGCGCGTATCCCGCAGGTCAAGGAACACCTCGGGTTGAGCGAGGGCGCTCTCGGCGTGGCGCTGCTCGGCGCCCCCGCCGGGGTGGTCGTGGCGGTGCGCTTCGCCGGCGCGATCGTCGCCCGCTGGGGCAGCCGCGCCACGACCGTGGCGGCCGGGGCGGCGGCCGCGCTCGCGCTGGTGCCGATGGGACTCGCCGGGAACCTGGGCGCGCTGGTCGCCGCGCTGGTGCTGTTCGGCGGTTCGCTGGGCCTGATGGACGTGGCGATGAACGCCCAGGGCGTGGCGATCGAACGCCGCCTGGGCCGGCCGATCATGTCCGGGCTGCACGGCGCGTACAGCGTCGGCACCCTGGTGGCGGCGCTGGTCGGCTCAGGGCTGGCGCATCTGGACGTGCCCGTGCCGGTGCACCTGTCGGTGGCGGCGGTCGTGCTGGCGGTGCTGGTGCTCGCGGGCTGCCAGGGACTGCTGGACCGTTCCGCCGACGAGCTGCCCGACTCCGCCGGCGCGGCCGGGGACGACGCTCCCTCCGGGACGTCCGCGCGGAAGGCCGGAGCGGACGCGGTGCGCGGCGCGCGGCGCATGCTGGCCCTGTTGGGGTTCATCGGGCTGTGCTCGTTCGTCGGTGAGGGCGCGATGGCCGACTGGAGCGCCGTCTACCTGCGCGAGACCCTCGACACCGGAGCGGGCATCGCGGGCCTGGGCTACGCCGGGTTCGCGGTCGCGATGACGGTGGGACGGCTGGCGGGCGACAGGATCGTGGCGCGCTACGGGCCGGTGCGGGTGCTGCGCGCTGGAGCCCTGATCTCGGCGCTCGGGCTGGGCCTGGGGTTGGCGGCCGGGCACCCGGTCGCCGCGATCGTCGGGTTCACGCTGTTCGGGATCGGCGTCGCGCCGGTGGCACCCGTCACCTTCAGCGCCGCGGGCAACCTGCCGGGCGTGCCCGCCGCCCACGGCATCTCCCGCGTCACGGCCGTCGGCTACCTGGGACTGCTGGGCGGCCCGCCGGTCATCGGGTTCGTGGCGCAGGGGGTCGGGCTGACCGGAGCCCTGTGCGTCCCGGTCGCGCTCGTCGCGGCGATCCTGCTGTCCGCCCGCGCCACCGCCACGGCCGCACGTTGATCTTTTTCCCGGGGCCGGAGGTCGGACGGCGATGCCTCCTCCGGTAAGGTCTGGGCGAGTGAACACCATGCGGCGGTCGCGGCCGGGCCAAGCGGCGCTGGCGGACCGCGCCCCGGACGGGAGGTCGAGGGCCTCGCGCCGGTATCGCTTCGTGCGCGAACTGCTGACCTTCGGGTTCGTCGGGTTCATCGGCACGGTGATCATGATCGTCGGGGCCAACGTCCTGCGGCACCTGCACGGCGGCGGCCCGGTCACCAGCGTGGTGCTGCCCACCATGCTGTCGACGCTGGTGTCCTACCTGGCCAACCGGTTCTGGACGTTCCGCCACCGCGACAGCACCGGCTCCGGCCGCGAGGTGGCGATCTTCTTCGGGCTCAACGGCGTCGGCCTGCTGATCCAGGTGGCCTGCACCGGCTTCACCTACTACACGCTCGGCCTGCACGGCGGCGTCGCCTACAACGCCGGCCTGCTGGTGGGGCTGGCGCTGGCGTCGGCGTTCCGCTACTGGTCGTACCGCAAATGGGTGTTCACCCCGGCCGCCGCCTGACCCCGGCGCCGCGGCCCCCGGCGCGGGACGAGGCGCCGGACGCGGCGGCGCGGGCGCGGCTGGACGCCGAGTGGCCCGAGCACCGCCCGGCGGTGTTCGGCGCGGCGTACCGCATCACCGGCAGCGTGGCCGACGCCGAGGACGTCACCCAGGACGTGTGGCTGCGCGCGGCCGCCGCCGGGTCCCTGGACGAGGTCCGCGACCTGCGCGCCTGGCTGGTCACCGTGGCCGCCCGGCGGGCGTACGACCTGCTGACCTCGGCCCGCGCCCGGCGCGAGAGCTATGTCGGGCCGTGGCTGCCCGAACCGTTGCTGACCGGCCCGGACGCGGCCGAGCCGGTGCTGGTCGACGACACCCTCGGCGTCGCCATGCTGATGGTGCTGGAACGCCTCTCGCCGCCCGAGCGGGTCGCGTTCGTGCTGCGCCGGGCGTTCGATGTGCCGTACGAGCAGATCGCCGAGGCGCTGGGCAGGACGCCCGCGGCGTGCCGCCAGCTCGCCTCGCGGGCCGGACGCAAGATCGCCGCCGCCGGGCCGTCGGCCACGGCGAGGCGGCGGGCCTCCCGGGCCGAGCACGAGCGGGTGCTGGCAGCCTTCCGCGCCGCGTCGCAGAACGGCGACGGCGCCGAACTGCTGGCGCTGCTGGATCCGGACGCCACCTACGTCACCGACGGCGGCGGCAGGGCGTTCGCCGCCCGCAAGGTCATCGCCGGGGCCGGGCGGGTGGCGACGGTGCTGGTGCGGGTGGCCGCCAAGTTCGCGTTCCGCCTGGTGCCCGCCGAGATCAACGGCGAGCCCGGGCTGCTGGTGTACCGCGACGGGCAGCTCGTCGGCGCCGACATGATCGAGGTGGCGGACGGCCGCGTCACCGCGGTCCGCCGCGTGCTCAACCCCGACAAGCTCGCCGGTCTCCGCCACGTCGCCTGAACCGCTCGTTCCCGGGCACCCGCGCGGAAAAGGGGAAGGCCCCCGGCGGTACCGGGGGCCTTCGTGATGACTCCGCGCTTCGACTGATCGGCCGATCAGTCGAAGTAGTCGGGCTGCGACTGGGCGTTCAGCACGTCGAGCTTGACGCGCTTGCCCTTGTCGGTGGCCTTGTCACGGATGTCGATGACGTCCAGGCCCTTCTGGATGTCGCTGGAGTAGATGTAGCCGTTGTAGTAGTACGCCGACCACGAGCCGCCCAGGATGAGCTGGTCGTTGCTCAGCGGACCGCGCTCGAACCAGCCGATCTCCTTGGGCTTGCGGGAGTCGGTGAAGTCCCACACCGAGATGCCGCCCTGGTACCAGGCCTGCACCATGATGTCGCGGCCCTTGACCGGGATCAGCGAGCCGTTGTGGGCCACGCAGTTCTCGGTGTCGGCGTTCGCCCGCGGGATCTTGAAGTAGCTGCGGAAGACCAGCTTGCGCTTGTCGCCCTTGCCGACGATGTCGTAGACGGCGTCGGCGCCCTTGTCCTGCCCGATCGCGGCGTTGCAGGTGGCGGTGCCGCCGCCGCCCAGCTCGTCGGTGAAGACGACCTTGTTGGCCTTGTTGTTGAACGTGGCCGAGTGCCAGAACGCGAAGTTCTCGTCGTCGCGCACGCTGTGGATGATCCGCGGCTTGAGCCGGTCGGAGATGTCGAACAGCACGCCGTCGCCCATGCACGCCCCGGCCATGATGTTCTTGGACGGGTAGGCGGTCAGGTCGTGGCAGCCGGAGGTCTCCGAGGTGCCCTCGGGGTAGTCCTTCCCGTCACCGGGGTTGCCGCCGTTGGGGAACAGCACCGGCTCGGCCGCCAGCTTGGCCGCCTGCGGGTTGTTCAGCGGCACCTCGACGATCGAGATGAGGTCGTGCGGCGGCTGGCAGTCGGGGAAGGTCGAGTCCGGGCGGTAGGACGAGACGTAGATGTACGCCGTGCCCTTCTTGCCCGGGACCAGCGTGTTGGTGTGCGAGCCGCACTTGGTCTCGACGGCCTTGACGTAGCGCGGGTTGCGCACGTCACTGATGTCGAAGATCTTGATGCCCTCCCAGGCATCCTTCTCCGTCGCCGGCTTGGGCACCGACTGGCAGGAGTCGTCACTGCGTGAGCTGTCGGTCGACAGGAACAGCAGGTTCCCGGAGATCGACACGTCGTTCTGCGAGCCGGGGCACTTGACCACGGTGACGATCTGCGGCTTGGCCGGCTTGGAGATGTCGTAGACCGTGAAGCCGTCGTAGTTGCCGGCGAAGGCGTAGTTGCCCTTGAAGGCCCAGTCGGTGCCGTAGGAGCTGGTGCCCGCGAACACCGGCGGCTTGGGGATGTTGGCCAGGTGGTGCATGTTGGAGGTCTTGACGACCTCGTCCTGACCGGGGATGGCGGCCGCGGCGGCCGGTGCCACGGCGGCCGACCCGGCCAGCACGAGCGCCGCGAGGGTACCCACCAGTGTTCGTCGCTTGGGTCTGCGTCCAGGGAACAGCGCCACCCTCACTCCTTCGCGTTCAGAGGCCCCCGACAGTAGATTGATCATCCGGAGTATGGACTGAACCGCGCCGTTTGAATAGGTCTGTATGGATCTGTGAGCTTCCTGAGATCTAAGGCTCTTTATTCGACATGCCGACTACGGCTACCGTCCGGGGTGTTCGAGCGCAGGTCGGAGTGGGGAGACGGATGCACTACCGGACGCGGTACCGGATCGCGGTGCTGGCCTTGGCGACGGCGGCCGCCGCGGGCGCCCTGGGCGGATGCAGCGGCGACGAGGACGGCGGGGCGACGCCCAAGGGCACCGTGCTGATGCCGGGACGGCCGGGGGAGGCCAACAAGACCGCGGTGGCCGGGCCGTCCACCCCGTCACCGCCCACGGCCGCGGAGTTCCGCTTCATCGAGATGATGATCCCGCACCACCGGCAGGCGATCGAGATGGCCTCGCTGGCCCCCGGCCAGGCGTCCGACCCGCAGGTCAAGGCGATGGCCGAGCGCATCGACGCGTCGCAGAACGTCGAGATCGCGGCCATGCAGAACTGGCTGAAGCGGCACGGCCGGGCCACGTCCCAGGGACAGGGCGGCCACGCCGGCCACGGCGCGCACGGCGGCGCCGCCTCGCCGTCGGCGTCCGCCCACGCGAACATGCCGGGCATGGCGACCCCGCAGCAGATGGAACAGCTGCGCCAGGCGCGCGGCAAGGACTTCGACCGGCTGTTCGTCAACCTGATGATCACCCATCACCAGGGCGCGCTGACCATGGTCAAGGACGCGCTGGACAAGGGCACCGACGTCACCGCCCAGGAGATCGCACGGGACGTCCAGTCCAGCCAGCAGGCCGAGATCAACCGGATGCGGGCCCTGCTCGACGGCTGAGCGGAATCCGCTGTCACACCGGACCGGGCCGCGTCGTCTCCCTGGCGACCGCTTGACCGAGCGAAGGGAACGACGATGAAACAGCGCATGAACCTGCCCGATGTCGCCCCGGACGCCTACCGGGCGTTCCTGGCGGCCGAGAAGGTGCTGCGCGAGTCGGGGCTGGACCCGCTGGTGCGGCACCTGGTCAAGCTCCGTGTATCCCAGATCAACGGCTGCCTGTACTGCGTCGACATGCACGCGCACGAGGCCCTGGACGACGGCGAGACCCCGGACCGGCTGTACCAGCTGCCGGCGTGGCGGGAGTCGGACCTGTACACCGAGGCCGAGCGGGCCGCCCTCGCCTACGCCGAGTCCGCCACCCGGCTCGGCGAGGACGGCGTGCCCGACGAGATCTGGGACCGGATGACCGCCCACTTCCCGGTGGCCGACCAGGGCACCCTGGTCGCCCTCGTCGCGATGATCAACCTGTGGAACCGGGTCTGCGTGCCGACGCGTGTGCGTCCCCCGGCCCGCCCCGTCCCCGAGGCCAGGGCATAGGACGGCCGGGCCGCCGGGAGCCGGGCCTCCCGGCGGCCCGCCGCGTTCAGCGCCCGGCGGGGGTGATCTTCTCGGTCTGGGCCACAGCCTCGCCGAGCACACCGGCCAGGTCCTGCCCGGTGGCCTGCGAGAAGATCACGTGGTCGACGCCCGCCTCGGCGAGCCGGCCCACCGTGTCCACGACCTGGTCGGCCGAGGGCCGGCCGTGCGGCAACGTCAGCGAGGTCTTCTCGATGTCGGCGTAGTCGCGGCCCTCCCGCTCGCAGTGCTCGCGCAGCACGTCGAGCTTGTGCCGCAGGTCCTCGGCGTCGAAGATGTTGCAGGCGTCGGCGTACTTGGCGACGAACCGCAGCGTCTTCTTCTCCCCGGAGCCGCCGATGAGGATCGGCGGATGCGGGCGCCGCACCGGCTGCGGCGAGTTCAGCGGCCGCTCCAGCCGGTAGTGCTCGCCCTCGAAGGCGCTCTCGTCGCCCTTCCACATCTGGTGGGCGATCCGCAGCGTCTCCTCCAGCCGTTCGAACCGCTCGGCGGTCGGCGGGAACGGAACGCCGAGGCCGCGCGACTCCTCGTCGTTCCAGGCGGCGCCGATGCCCAGCCAGGCCCGGCCGCCCGACAGCACGTCCAGCGTCGTCACCGTCTTCACCAGGATCCCCGGGTGCCGGTAGGTGACACCGGTGACCATGGTGCCCAGCGTGATCTTCTCGGTGAGCGCCGCCGCGTACGCCAGCGCGGTGTAGCCCTCCAGCATGGGCTCCTCCGCGGGGCCGACCACCCTGATCTGGAAGAAGTGGTCCATCACCCAGAAGGAGTGCAGCCCCGCCTGGTCGGCCTCACGGGCCATACGCCCGTACTCGGCGGCGATCCGCTCGGGCCCGCCCGGGAAGGTGAAGCTGGGCACCTGCAGTCCAATGCGCATGAGGGAGTCCCCTCTCCTCGGTAGGCGGGATGGTGCTCCCACTCTGCGACCTGGAGCGCGCTCCAGGTCAAGCCGAAGCGGCCGTGTCCAGTCGTTCCCGCAGCTCGGCGTCCAACGCCAGGTCGGCGGCGCCGAGCGCCTCCTCCAGCTGCGCCATCGCGCTGACGCCCACGATGGGGATCATCGGCGGGTCGCCGCCCATCAGCCATGCCAGCACCACCTGGTTGGGCGTGGCGCCCAGCTCGTCGGCCACCGACCTCAGCGCCGCCAGCCGCCGCTCGTTGGACGGGTGCTCGTACGCCCAGTGCAGCGGCTTGTCGGGGCGCGTGTAGGAGCCCGCGAGCAGCGCGTTGTACACCCACAGCCGCATGCCCTCAGCCCGCACGTAGTCGAGCAGCTCCCCGTCGACATGGTGGTGGCCGTTCTCGGGCAGCTTCACCCCCGGCTGGGGCAGCAGGTAGGAGTAGCGGTACTGCAGGTCGTCGTACCGAGGCTCGCCGAGCGCCCTGGCCCGCTCCACCCGCCACACCGCGTGGTTGCTCACCCCGACCCGGCCGACGGCGCCCTCCCGCACCAGGTCGCCGAAGGCGCCCATCGTCTCCTCCAGGGCCACCGACCGGTCCTCGAAGTGCGCCCAGTACAGGTCGATGTGGTCGGTGCCCAGCCGCCGCAGGCTGCCCTCGGCGGCCGTCCGGATCGCCTTCTCCGACAGGCCCTCGGCGTTCTCCAGCCCCGTCCCGGGCGTCTTCGGCTGCGCCCCGACCTTGGTCCCGATGAAGACCCGGTCCCGCAGCCCGCGGCTGGCCAGCCACCGCCCGATGACGGTCTCGCTCTCACCCCCGCGTCCGCCCTCGAGCCAGAACGCGTAGTTGTTGGCCGTATCGATCATCGTCCCGCCCGCCTCGACGAAGCGGTCGAGAATGGCGAACGAGGCCTCCTCGTCCACCCTGGTACCGAACAGCATTGCGCCCAGTGCGATCTCCATGCCGCCCGATCCTGACCCCTGGAGCGCACTCCAGGTCAACCCCCTGGAGACTTCCGCGAGAGGCCACTAGGCGAACACATCGTCAACCGTCTCGGCGGTGGCAGCCCGTGTGATCCACTCCTCCAGCTGCCGGATATCGGTGCACGTGGTGATGCGGTGGCGTGCGTCGTCGGGGACGGTGACGCCGCGTGCGGCCAGGATCCTGAGGACCGCGTTTGCTTCGCCCTCCGCGCGGCCCCTGGCTTCGCCCTCTGCGCGGCCCTTGCTGAAGTGTGCGCGGGCGAAGGGGCTGTAGACGGGCCACTTGGTGGAATTCATGATCTCCTCCATGATCTTTCGCACCGCTGGGACGGACATGTTGTAAGCGTGTTCATAGTATTGCGGAACGTGTTCGTCCGGCTCTTCCGCCGCAGGCAACTCTTTCGCCGCGGCCATGAAGGCCTCGACGACCTTGCGGTACTTCTGGCCGTGGGCCAGGACCGACAGGACGGCGACCCCGGGCTGGGCGGCGGCCTCGGTCGGGTCGGTGATGACCGGGATCTGGTCGGGGCCCACGACCACGGGATGGAGGGTGTACCCCGGCAGCTCGGTGGGGATGGGCTCGGCGTAGAAGGCGGCGGTGTCGGCGTCGGGGCAGACGACGAGGACGTCGACACCGCCGCGCTGCTGCTGCAGCCACTGTCCGGCGGCATAGCGTGGCAGCTGCCTGCGCTTCGACCTGGACTTCGTCTGCTGGATCTCCAGGATGATGCCGTGGACCGGATCCTGTGGTGGTCCCACCGTGAACACGTTGTCGGCGACGTAGTCGGCGGACGGGCGGTCGTTGAAGGTGTTCTTCGCCTCCTGGACCGGGAGGTCGGGAGGGAGATCGAGAACGTCGAGGCGGCCGAGGAGGTCCGCGGCCAGCCTCGGATTCTCGCGGAAGAGCTCGTTGAGGGCGTCATGGCGACGTGATGGCATGTCGCTGAACGTTACATTGTGATTCCTTAGAGTGATGTATGTGTCTCGTTTGTTGTGATCTGGATCACTTCAGGTAGTCGCGCAGGTGCTGTGCGGTGAGGGTGTCGGCGGTGGTGACGAGGTCCCTTGGGGTGCCGGTGAAGACGACGCGGCCGCCGTCGTGGCCGGCGCCCGGGCCGAGGTCGATGATCCAGTCGGCGTGGGCCATGACGGCCTGGTGGTGCTCGATGACGATCACGGTGTTGCCGTCGTCGACCAGGCGGTCCAGGAGGGCCAGGAGCTGGTCGACGTCGGCCAGGTGCAGGCCGGTGGTGGGCTCGTCCAGCACGTAGACGGTGCCCTTGCCGGCCATGCGGATGGCCAGCTTGAGGCGCTGGCGTTCGCCGCCCGACAGGGTGGTGAGGGGCTGGCCGAGGCTCAGGTAGCCGAGGCCCACGTCGCACATGCGGTCGAGGATGGCGCGGGCCTGGCCGGTGGTGAAGAAGTCGCGGGCCTCGGCGACGGACATGGCCAGCACCTGGCTGATGTCCTTGCCGCGCAGCTTGTACTTCAGCACCTCGGCGGTGAAGCGCCGTCCCTCGCACTCCTCGCAGACGGTGGCGACCCCGGCCATCATCGCCAGGTCGGTGTAGACGAGGCCGATGCCCTTGCAGTTGGGGCAGGCGCCCTCGGAGTTGGCGCTGAACAGGGCGGCCTTGACGCCGTTGGCCTTGGCGAAGGCGGTGCGGACCGGGTCGAGCAGGCCGGTGTAGGTGGCGGGGTTGCTGCGCCGGGATCCGCGGATCGCCGACTGGTCCACCACGACGACGCCGTCCCGGCCGGGCAGCGACCCGTGGATCAGCGAGCTCTTGCCCGAGCCCGCGACGCCGGTGACGACGGTGAGCACGCCGAGCGGGATGTCCACGTCGACGTTCTTGAGGTTGTGCTGCGACGCGCCGCGGATCGGCAGGTGCCCGGTGGGCCGCCGGACCCGCTCGCGGAGGGCGGCGCGGTGGTCCAGGTGGCGGCCGGTGAGGGTGTCGGACGCGCGCAGGCCCGCCACGTCGCCGGTGTAGCAGATCCGGCCGCCGGCGGTGCCGGCGCCGGGGCCGAGGTCGACGACGTGGTCGGCGATCTCGATGGTCTCGGGCTTGTGCTCGACGACCAGCACCGTGTTGCCCTTGTCGCGCAGCCGCAGCAGCAGCCCGTTCATCCGCTGGATGTCGTGCGGGTGCAGTCCGACGGTGGGCTCGTCGAACACGTAGGTGACGTCGGTGAGGCTGGAGCCGAGGTGGCGCACCATCTTGACGCGCTGCGCCTCGCCGCCCGACAGCGTGCCGGACTCGCGGTCCAGGCTGAGGTAGCCCAGGCCGACCTCCACCATCGAGTCGAGGGTGGCGCTCAGCGTGGCGACCAGCGGCGCCACCGACGGGTCGTCCAGCTTGCGGACGAACTCGGCCAGGTCGCTGATCTGCATGGCGGCGCAGTCGGCGATGTTGCGGCCGTTGATCTTGGCCGAGAGGGCGGCGGCGTTGAGCCGGGTGCCGCCGCAGTCCGGGCAGGCGGCGAAGCGGACGGCGCGCTCGACGAACGCCCGGATGTGCGGCTGCAGCGACTCGACGTCCTTGGACAGGTAGAGCCGCCGGACCTTGACCACCAGGCCCTCGTAGTTGGTGTTCATCCCGCCGAGCTTGATCTTGGTGGCGGGCTTGTGCAGGAAGTCCTCCCACTGCTCGGGGGTGAGGTCGCGCAGCGGCACGTCGCGGGGCACGAACCCGGACTCGACGATGTTCTGCCAGTACCAGGAGCCGACGGTGAAGTTCGGCACGGTGATGGCGCCCTCGTCCAGCGACAGGTCGCGGTCGACGAGCTGGTCGACGTCGATGTCGGAGACGCGGCCGAGCCCCTCGCAGCGCTGGCACATGCCCTCGGCGCTGTTGAAGCTGAACGCGGTGGAGGTGCCCACGTGCGGCACGCCGATGCGGCTGAAGATGATGCGCAGCATGGTGTGCGCGTCGGTGGCGGTGCCGACCGTGGACCGGGAGTTGGCGCCCATCCGCTCCTGGTCGACGACGATCGCGGCGCTCAGGTTGCGCAGCGCGTCCACCTCCGGACGGCCCACCGGCGGCATGAAGCCCTGCACGAAGGCGCTGTAGGTCTCGTTGATCAGCCGCTGCGACTCGGCCGCGACGGTGCCGAACACCAGCGACGACTTGCCCGACCCGGACACGCCGGTGAAGACGGTCAGCCGCCGCTTGGGGATGTCGAGGTCGATGCCGGCCAGGTTGTTCTCCCGGGCGCCGCGCACCTCGATGACGTCGTGGGCGTCGGCCGGATGACGGGGGTTCATGGCGCTCCTGTATCTTTATGCCCTAAAGAGTTCGAAACAGTTTACGGCATAAGGAGTGGTCCGTTGGTCGTCTTCGCCGGACAGGGGGACGCGCGCCGTTCGATGGCCCTGCTCTGGCGCGCGTCCGAGGGCGAACGCGGGGCCCGTTCCGCCCCGGGGCCGCGTCCCGGGCTGAGCGTGGACGTGATCGTCGACGCGGCCATCGCCGTCGCCGACGCCGAGGGCATGGCGGCCCTGTCCATGCGCGCGGTGGGGGAGCGGCTCGGCCGCACCGCCATGGCCCTCTACACCTACGTGCCGGGCAAGGCCGAGCTGGTCGACCTCATGTACGACCGGGCCCTGGCCGAGCTGCCCACCCGCTACGACCTGAGCGTGGGCTGGCGGGCGGCCGTCACGGCGTGGGTGCGCGACCTGTGGGACTTCCACCTGCGCCATCCGTGGACGCTGCAGGTGTCGCACGCGCGTCCCGTCCTGGGGCCCGGCTGGTTCACCATGTCCGAGACGATGATGGCCGTCCTGCGCACCACCGGGCTGGACGCCCGCACCCTGCGCGGACTCGGCGGGACGCTGACGCACCTGGTGCGGGACGCGGCGCGGATCGTCGCCGAGACGCGCCTGGCGACGCAGGAGACCGGAAAGGGCGAGGACGAGTGGTGGTACGCCCACGCCCCGCAGCTCGACGAGCTGGTGCCCGACTTCGGCGCACGGTTCCCCACGCTGACCTGGATGGAGTCCCAGCGCGCCTTCGACATGGACGACACGGAGACCCCCTACCTGGTGCAGGAGGCCACCGAGGTGTTCGAGGTGGGCCTCGCCATCGTGCTGGACGGCATCGAGGTCAGGATCCGCCGCGCGGGCGGGGACCCGGACCATTGACCTGGAGTGCGCTCCAGGTGGCAGTCTGGGGCCCGTGAGCTCCTACTCCCCGGCTGAGACCGCCACCCGGAGCGGCTTCAGCATCGACACGCTGCGTTACTACGAGAAGATCGGGTTGCTGTCGGGGATCGCGCGCGACACGGCGGGTCGCCGGGTCTTCACCGACGACGACCTGGCGTGGCTGGGCATGCTGCGCTGCCTGCGCGACACCGGCATGCCGATCGCCGAGCTGCTGCGCTACGCCGAGCTGGTGCGCGGCGGTGACGAGACCACCCGGGAACGGGTCGCGCTGCTCAGGGCGCACGACCGCCGTGTGGAGGAGCAGATCGCCCGGCTGCGCGAACAGCAGCGGAAGATCCAGGGGAAGATCCGCTTCTACGAGCACGATGCCGCGGCCGCGGCCGCGGCCGCCGAGCCGACCGCCGACGCCGCCACCTGAGCGATCGCCTCGCCGCGGGCGAGGCGGCGGCGCAGCAGCGCGGCGTCCGGCGCGACGGCCGTGACGAGCACCGCGGACGGGTGCGCCAGCGGCAGGACGGCCAGCCCGTCCCCGGCGTGCGGCTCGCGGGTCAGTCCGGGCCGGACCAGCAGCACGTTGCCGGCGGCCCTGGCGTCACCGAGCACCGCCGGGCCGGCGTGCCGGTCCGCGACGCGCAGCTCGTGACGCAGCAGGGGCGTCCGGCCGATCGTCACGTCGATCCTGCTGTGCAGCCGCCCGGGCCGTTCACCGTGACGTCCCAGCACCAGCTCCTCGTGCAGGCGCAGCGTCGCGTCCTCGGCCAGCGCGATCTCCGTCACGGACCGGTGGTCGCATCCGGCGGCGGCCACCGTGGGCTCCGGCGCGAGGTCCAGGTGGGCGCCCGCCCCGGCCCGCGCCCGCACCGTCAGCCGTGACACGCCGTCCCCGGGCAGCACCAGCGTGGCCGCCACCGAGCGCACCGCCAGCCGCGCCCCCGGGCCGACAGCGAGGTCGATCTCCAGGACGTCGCCGCCCAGCGGACCGGCCGCCGCGCCGACCAGATAGACGGCGTCGGCGGTCTCGCGCAGCGCGAGCGGCCCGTCCGAGCGCAGCCGCGTGCAGCGGGTCCGTCCCTGCGCGTCGCGTTCGGCGGTGACGGCCGCGCGCGCCGTGTACCGCCGGGTCACGTCACCGCCGTGGCGGCCGCGCGCGCCTCGCGCAGCACCCCGCGCACCCACGCCGCCACCTCCGGCGCGTCGGGACGCTCGCGCAGCGAGGTCAGCGCCACCGGCCTGCCGCCGCGCACCCGGGCGGCGTCGCGCTCCATCAGCGCCACGTCGCTGCCGACCAGCGGCGCCAGATCGGTCTTGTTGATGACCAGCAGGTCCGCGTTCGCCACGCCCGGACCGCCCTTGCGCGGCACGTCGTCGCCGCCCGCCACGTCCAGCACGAAGATCTGCCGGTCGGCCAGGCCCCGGCTGAACAGCGCGGTCAGGTTGTCGCCGCCGCTTTCCACGATGACCAGGTCCAGGTGCCCGTGCCGGGCCTCCAGGGCCTCCACCGCGTCCAGGTTGGCGGAGATGTCGTCGCGGATGGCGGTGTGCGGGCAGCAGCCGGTGCGCACCGCGGTGATCCGGTCGTCCGACAGCACGGCCTCGCGGCGCAGGAAGTCGGCGTCCTCGGTGGTGTAGATGTCGTTGGTCACCACCGCCAGGGCGAACTCCTCGCGCAGCGCGCGGCACAGCGCCGCCGTCAGCGCCGTCTTGCCGCTGCCCACCGGGCCGCCGATGCCCAGGCGCAGCGCCCGGCCCGCCGCCGGCGCGGCCTCGTGCGGGTCGTGATCGTGGTTGGCGCCCACGGTGCGTCCTCCCGTCTCCACGGTGTTCCCATGACTCGGTTCCCGTGACTCGAACAGACCTATGACTCGTAGACCTATGACTCGAACAGGCGCAGCCCGGAATGGACGTGCGCCTCGGCGAGCAGGTCGAGCAGCGGCGCGGACGGCGCGGGCAGCGCCCGCCACCCGTCCCCGGCCGCGGCGGCGGCCTCCCGCGCGACGTCGTCCACCTCGGCCGCCAGGCCGGCCAGGACCCGGTGCACGCCCAGCGGGTCCAGGCCGAGCAGCCGGACGGCCGCCGACGCCGGTCCGGTCACCGCCCCGTACGCGGCGACCGCCGCCGCCTGCCGCGGCGCGCCGCCCGCCGCCGCGGCCGCCGCGCCGAGCACGAGCGGATGGTGCGGCTCGCGCAGCTCGGCCGCCAGCGCGTCCAGCCCGGGATGCGACCAGGCCGCCCGCGCCGCCCGCGACAGCGACCGCCCCTGCGCCCGCGACGCCCGCCGCTGCGCGGGCGACGGCGTGCGCGCGTCCGCCTCCGCGTCCAGCTCCCGCCACCGGTGCGGTTCCGCGTCGGCGTGCGCACAGGCGGCGGCCGCCAGGGCGGCGGTGGTGAGACCGGCGGTGGCCAGCCGTCCGCGCAGGAAGCCGCGCAGGTCGTCCAGGCCGGTGACGGCGTGCGCGGTGACGGCCGGTTCCAGCCCGCCGGAGTGCGCGTGGCCGCCGGCCGGCAGACGCGAGTCGGCCAGCAGGAGCAGCGCGGCGGGGATCTCCTCCATCAGAACAGGAAGTAGCGCTGGGCCATGGGCAGCTCGGCGACCGGGGCCGGCTCGATCTCCTCGCCGTCGACCGAGACGGTGAAGGTGTCGGGGTCCACCTCGATGCGGGGCAGCGCGTCGTTCAGCGGCAGGTCGGCCTTGCCGAGCCGCCGGGTGTCCTTGACCGGGACGAACCGGCGGCGCACCGCCAGCCGGTCCGGCAGCCCGTCGTCGAGCGCGGCCTGCGCCACGAAGTGCAGGGACGTGGCGGCCGCGGCGGCCGGGGAGGCGCCGAACATCGGACGCGGCAGCACCGGCTGCGGGGTCGGGATCGAGGCGTTGGCGTCGCCCATCGCCGCCCACGCGATCATCCCGCCCTTGAGCACCACGTGCGGGCGCACCCCGAAGAACGCCGGGTCCCACAGGACGAGGTCGGCAAGCTTGCCCGGCTCGACCGAACCGATCTCGCCGTCCAGGCCGTGCGCGATCGCCGGGTTGATCGTGTACTTGGCGACGTAGCGGCGGGCGCGCAGATTGTCCGCGCCGTTGCCGGAGCCGCCGTCGCCCGGCAGGGCGCCGCGGCGGCGCTTCATGGCGTGCGCGGTCTGCCAGGTGCGGATGACGGTCTCGCCGATCCGGCCCATCGCCTGCGAGTCCGACCCGATCATCGCGATGGCGCCCAGGTCGTGCAGGACGTCCTCGGCCGCCATGGTCGTCGGGCGGATCCGGGACTCGGCGAACGCCAGGTCCTCGGGCACCGACGGGTTGAGGTGGTGGCACACCATGAGCATGTCCAGGTGCTCGTCGAGGGTGTTGACGGTGTGCGGGCGGGTCGGGTTGGTCGACGACGGCAGCACGTTCGGGTGGGCGGCGACGGTGATGATGTCGGGCGCGTGCCCGCCGCCCGCGCCCTCGGTGTGGTAGGCGTGGATCGACCGGCCGCCGACGGCCTCCAGCGTCGACTCGACGTACCCGGCCTCGTTCAGCGTGTCGGAGTGCAGCGCCACCTGCACGCCCGAGGCGTCGGCGACGCGCAGGCAGGCGTCGATCGCGGCGGGCGTGGAGCCCCAGTCCTCGTGCAGCTTGAAGCCCGCGGCGCCCGCGCGCAGCTGCTCCCACATGGCCTCGGCGGACACGGTGTTGCCCTTGCCGAGCAGCGCCACGTTCACCGGCCAGGAGTCCATGGCCTCCAGCATGCGGTGCAGGTACCAGACGCCGGTGACGGTGGTGGCCTTGGTGCCCTCGGCCGGTCCGGAGCCGCCGCCGAGCAGGGTGGTCACCCCGGCGCCGAGCGCCTCCTCGGCCAGCTGCGGGCAGATGAAGTGCACGTGGGAGTCGACGGCCCCGGCGGTGAGAATCCTGCCGTTGCCCGCCAGTACCTCGGTGGTGGGGCCGATGACCAGGTCCGGGTGGACGCCGTCCATCGTGTCGGGGTTGCCCGCCTTGCCGAGCGCGACGATCCGGCCGTCGCGCACGCCCACGTCGGCCTTGACCACGCCCCAGTGGTCGAGCACGACGACGCCGGTGACGACCAGGTCGAGGGAGCCCTCGGCGCGGGTGGCGCGGGACTGCCCCATCGACTCGCGGATCACCTTGCCGCCGCCGAACACCGCCTCGTCGCCGGTCGCCATGCCGTTCGGGCCGCGCGCCAGGTCCTCGGTGACCTCGATGAACAGGTCGGTGTCGGCGAGGCGGACGCGGTCGCCCGCCGTCGGCCCGTACAGCTCGGCGTAGCGGGCGCGGGACAGCTCAGTCATCGAGGGCTCCCGCCTGGTCCGTGCGCAGCCCGGGGACGACGCGGCCGCCGGCGAGCGGGACGAGCGTCACCTCGCGGGTCACGCCGGGCTCGAACCGGACCGACGTCCCGGCGGGCACGTCCAGCCGATGTCCCCACGCCGCGTCCCGGTCGAAGTCCAGGGCGGGGTTGGCCACGGCGAAGTGGTAGTGCGAGCCCACCTGCACGGGACGGTCGCCGGTGTTGACGACGGTGAGGGCGGTCCGCGGCCGGCCCGGGTTCAGCGGCACGGGCTCGCCGGCGGGGACGACCTGCCCGGGGACCATCGCGCCGCCGCTCACGGGATCGGCCGGTGGACGGTGACGAGCTTGGTGCCGTCGGGGAACGTCGCCTCGATCTGGACCGACTCCAGCATCTCCGGCACCCCCTCCATGACGTCGTCACGGGTGAGCACGGTGCGGCCGGACTCCATCAGCTCGGCCACGGTGCGCCCGTCGCGGGCGCCCTCCAGGATGTGCACCGCGATGATCGCGGTCGCCTCGGGATGGTTGAGCCGCAGCCCGCGCGCCCGCCGCTCGCGGGCCACGGAGGCGGCCACGTGGATCAGCAGGCGCTCCTGCTCGTGTGGAGTGATCAGCACTCTGGGGACGTTACTGCCGGTCTGACTGATTCCGGAACGAGGGAATTGCCTTTTTAACATCCATTTCACGTAACCGGACGGGGGCGCCCCGCCGCCCGGAGTAACGATCACCGGGGCGCAGACGATCAACGTTCTGAAGCAGATCACCGACAACCTCAGGGCACAGGGCCTGACGCCTCGGGACGTGATCTCGACGCGGGCCTGCCCCGCCGACCCGCCAGGCGCGGACGCCGCCGGCTTCCCCGGCCGGAACCGCGCGTACCGCCATTTCAACGCCGACACCGACCAGACCACCGGCAAGCCCGTCAACGTCCCGCCGGCAGCGCCGCCCCGGCGCCGCCCCCGTACGTCAACCCCGGCCCGGCCCGCCCGGGTCACGCTGGAGATCGAGAACCTGCCGGTCACCGGCCGGCTCGTGGAGGTGGAAGCGGTCGCCGCGTTCACGCGGCGCCAGACCCCCGTCCCGCACGGACGACCGGGCGCGCCCCCGCCGCCCGGGCGTCTCCCGACCCTTTCCGGAATCCCCCCCGTACCGGAGAAAAGGAGATCCATGTCGACGACGACCGACTCCCGGGAGCCCGACCACAACCCGCCGACCCCGATCACCCGCCGGACGTTCCTCGGCCGCACCGGCGCCGGAGCCGTGCTGCTGGCCGGCGGCCTGGTCGCCGGGGAGACCCTCGCCGGGGTCCCGGCCACGGCGCGCACCGCGCCCGCCGGCGTCGACCCCGCCGACCTGGACCCGCTGGCCCTGCTGAAGAAGATGCTGGCCTACGACACCCAGAACCACGGCGAGGGCGGCGTGACGCTCCCGCACGCGCGGATGCTCAAGTCGGTCTGGGAGTCGGCCGGGGTGTCCGCCGAGATCGTCCCGACGCCCAAGCAGGACAACGTCCACCTGATCGCCCGGGTCAAGGGCACCACGGCGGCGCCCCCGCTGCTGCTGCTCGGGCATTCGGACGTCGTTCCTGTGGAGCGCTCCAAATGGTCGGTGGACCCGTTCGCGGGCGTCGTGAAAGACGGCGAGATCTACGGACGCGGCGCGCTCGACATGAAGGGCGCCAACGCCGCGTTCATCTCCGCCCTGCTGCGCCATCTCGACGAGGGCGGGAAGTTCGACCGCGACATCATCGTCCTCACCGACTGCGACGAGGAGTCCGGCCCGTACGGGTCGCGCTGGCTCGCCGAGCGGCACTGGGACAAGGTCAACGCCGGGATGGTGCTCACCGAGGGAGGCTGGTTCCTGGCCCAGCGCGACAAGCGCACCCCCATGCTCATCACCGTGACCCGGCAGGACAAGGTCTACTTCAACCTCGACCTGGTCGCCGACGGCACCGCCACCCACTCCTCCAAGCCCAACCCCGACTCGGCCATCGCCAAGCTGTCGCGCGCCGTCACCGACCTGGACGGCTGGCTGGCGCCCGTCACGATCACGCCCGTCACCCGCGAGTACTTCGCCGCCCTGGCCCGCGCCACCGACGACGCCGCGTTCCGCCGCGCCATCGAGCTGATGCTGGCCGCCCGCACGCAGGCCGCCCGCGAACGCGCCGCGGCCGTCGTCGTCAAGCGCAGCTCCTACCCGTGGCTGCACCGCGCCCTGCTGCGCACCACGCACGCCTTCGTCATCGAGGACGCGGGCTACAAGGAGAACGTCATCCCGTCCACCGCCACGCTGCGGATCAACTGCCGGGGCGTGCCCGGCGGGCAGCGGCCGCGCGAGTTCCTCGCGCAGGTCCGCAGGCTGCTCGACGGCCGCGACGTGACGGTCAAGCTCGTCGGCAACCCCGGAGAGAGCGAGGAGGACGCGCTGAAGCGGCTCGACGAGACCTTCGCCAAGCCGCCGTCGTCCATCGACTCGCCGCTGTTCGCCGCGATCAAGGACGCGGCCGGCAGGACCTACCCGGACGCGGTGTTCGCCCCGGCGCTGTTCGAGGCCGGGACGAGCCTGTACCCGTGGACCTCCCGGGGCGTCCCCGGGTACGGCGTCTACCCCTACGTCCTGGACAACGACCAGCTCGTCACCATGCACGGCAACGACGAGCGCATCACCGTCGACGCGCTCAGGCAGGGCACCGAGTTCATGTACCGGCTGTTCGACCGGTTCCGGGTGCGCTGACGCTCAGGGCGCCCTGAGCCTCAGGGTGCGCCGAGCGGGGCGCCGGCCGCCCCGGCCGTCTCGGGGACGACCCGGCGGCCGATGAACGGGTAGTCCACCACCAGTCCCGTCCGGTCGAACACGATGTCGGCGGTGAACCCGTCGCTGTCGAACCGGACCACCGAGCGCTCCCCGTCCCGGCGGACGAACGTGTACGTCTGCCGGGACGGGGACACCGCCAGGTCCGGCACCGACACCCACGCCACCAGGAACTCGGCCGGGCCGCCGCCGTCCAGCAGGCGGGCGCCGTCCGCCGGCGGCCGCAGCACCGGCATCGTGTTGGTGAGCGGGGACAGCCCGAGGTCGCAGTCCAGCGCGCCCTTGAGCGCCGACGCGTCCCCGCCCGGCGGCGGCAGCGGCACGTGGCCCTCGGCGCGCGCGACGATGTGCCACTCGCCCTCCGGCCGGTTCAGCAGCTCCAGCCCGCGCCGCCACGGCCCGGTCGCCGGGTCGGTGCCGTGCGCCTCCACCATCAGCCGCGTCGTCACCAGGCGGTCGTCGGTCGTCAGCTCGTACTCCAGCCGGTACGGCAGCGGATCGCCGCCGATCGCCGTTCCCGCGGCCGTCAGCTCCCCCCGGCTCAGCCGCACCTCGGCCAGCTCCGCGCCCCCGGGCTTCACCCACACGATCGATTCGGTCATGGGCGGATCGATACCCCCGCACCGGTTGCGGACGCCAGGCCCGGGATGTCGGGCCGACGGATTAGACTCGCCGCCGTGGCCGGCCGGATTCGCAACGAGGACATCGCGCTCGTACGGGAGCGCTCGCCGATCGCCGACGTGGTCGGGGAGTACCTCCAGCTCCGCAACGCCGGCGGCGGCAATCTCAAGGGCCTGTGCCCGTTCCATGACGAGAAGTCGCCCTCGTTCAACGTCACGCCCGCGCGCGGGCTGTGGTTCTGCTTCGGCTGCTCCAACGGCGGCGACGTCATCAAGTTCGTCCAGGAGATCGACCACCTGTCGTTCACCGAGGCGGTCGAGCGGCTGGCGGCCAAGGCCGGGATCCAGCTGCGCTACGAGGACGGCGGCCACACCCCCCGCCGCGACACCGGCCAGCGCGCCCGGCTGATCGAGGCGCACCGGGCGGCCGCCGAGTTCTACGCCGAGCAGCTGGCCACGCCGGAGGCGATCACGGGCCGCAAGTTCCTGTCCGAGCGGGGCTTCGAGGCGGCCGACGCCGAGCACTTCGGGGTCGGCTACGCGCCCCGCGAGTGGGAGGCCCTGGTGCGGCACCTGCGCGGCCGGGGCTTCGCCGACCGCGAGCTGATCACCGCCGGGCTGGCGAAGGAGGGGCGGCGCGGCCCGATCGACCGCTTCCGCGGCCGCCTGGTATGGCCGATCCGCGACCTGAGCGGCGACGTCATCGGTTTCGGTGCGCGCAAGCTGTACGACGACGACGGCACCGCCAAGTACCTCAACACCCCCGAGACGCCGCTGTTCCACAAGGGCTCGGTGCTGTACGGCGCCGACCTGGCCCGGAAGGAGATCGCCCGGCGCCGTCAGGCCGTGGTCGTCGAGGGCTACACCGACGTGATGGCCTGCCACCTGGCGGGCGTGCCGACCGCGATCGCCACCTGCGGCACCTCGTTCGGCGGCGACCACATCAAGATCCTGCGCCGGCTGCTGATGGACCAGGACGAGTTCCGCGGCGAGGTGATCTTCACCTTCGACGGCGACTCGGCCGGGCAGCGGGCCGCGCTGCGCGCCTTCGAAGAGGAGCAGAAGTTCGTCACCCAGACGTTCGTGGCCGTCCAGCCCGACGGCCTCGACCCGTGCGACCTGCGCGTGCGGTACGGCGACGCGGCGGTGCGCGACCTGGTGGCCTCCCGGCTGCCGCTGTTCGAGTTCGCCATCCGCAGCCGGATCGGGGGCTACGACCTCGACACCGCCGAGGGGCGGCTGGCGGCGCTGGACGCGGCCGCGCCGGTGGTGGCCTCCATCAAGGACCGGGCGCTGCGGCAGATGTACGCGATCAGCCTGGACCGCTGGCTGGGCATCATGGACGAGCAGTTCGTGCTGCGCCGCGTCCGCGAGCTGTCGGCGCGGCAGCGGCCGGCCGCGCGGGCGAACGGGCGCGCCGGCGGCGCCGGCGCCGGGGAGCAGGCCGTCCCGGCGGCGCCGCGGCGGCCGTCGCACGACCCGAACGACCCCGAGGTGCAGCGCGAGCGCGAGCTTTTGAAGCTGGCGGTGCAGCGGCCGGCCGTGCTCGGCCCGCAGTTCGACCAGATCCCCGCCGAGGACTTCCTGGCGCCGCCGCACGCGGCGGTGCGGCAGGTCATCGCGGCCGCGGGCGGCGTGACCGCGCCGGTGAGCGCCGCCGAATGGGTCGGTCTGCTGCGCGAGCACGCGCCGAACGAGCAGGTCAGGGAGCTGGTCACCCGGCTGGCGGTGGAACCTGTTCTCTTCGCCGGTGATTCGGACGACCGATACGCCGCCGACCTCCTGGCCCGAATCCAGGAACGCCAGGTCACGCGCATGATCGCCGATGCCAAATCTAAACTCGCGCGGCTGAATCCGGCCGAGCAGGTCGAGGAGTACAACCGGCTGTTCGGCGATCTTGTCGCGCTTGAGCAGCAGAGACGGGAGTTGCGCGAGCGCGGCCTTGGCTCCCAGTGAGTCACGGGACCGCAAAAATGGGTCCTGTGATCTAGGCCCTTCGTACCGCAGACTGTCACCGTGGGCCCTTCGGTGCTGCCAAGCGAGGCGCCATCGGTTGACCAGGTGGCGGACCTCGTCGCGCGCGGCAGAGAGCGCGGCGGTGTGACGGTCGACGACGTCGCCGCCGCTCTCGATCGCTCGGACTTGCCGGACGACTCCCTGGAACGGGTCGTCCGGATGCTCGCAGAGCAGGGGGTAGAGGTCCTCGAGTCTCCGCAGGAGACCGAGGACGTCACGCGAGCGGACGAGGGAGACCTCGGCAAGCGGGCGCCGACGAGCGACCTGGTTCGGATCTACCTGCGGGAAATCGGTCGCGTACCGCTGCTCACGGCAGAAGATGAAGTCGAACTCGCGAAATCGATCGAGGCGGGCCTGTTCGCCGAGGAGAAGCTGCGGCACACCGCCATCCTCTCCCCGATGGAACGGCTCGATCTCGAACTGCTCGCCCGCGAGGGGGCGCGGGCGAAGCAACGCCTGATCGAGGCCAACCTGCGCCTGGTGGTGTCCATCGCCAAGCGCTACGTCGGCCGGGGCATGCTGTTCCTCGACCTGATCCAGGAGGGAAATCTCGGACTGATCCGCGCGGTCGAGAAATTCGACTACACAAAGGGGTTCAAGTTCTCGACCTACGCCACCTGGTGGATCCGCCAGGCGATCACCCGCGCCATCGCCGACCAGGCCCGGACCATCCGGATCCCGGTGCACATGGTGGAGACCATCAACAAGCTGGTCCGCGTGCAGCGCCAGCTGCACCAGGACCTCGGCCGCGAACCCGCCCCCGAGGAGATCGGCCGGGAGATGGGGCTGCCGCCCGCCCGCGTGGTGGAGATCCAGCGCATCGCCCAGGAGCCGGTGTCCCTGCAGTCGCCCATCGGGGAGGAGGACTCCGACCTCGGCGACTTCATCGAGGACGCCGACGCCGTGGTGCCGATCGAGGCCGCGGCGTTCATCCTGCTGCAGGACCAGCTGGAGGACATCCTGGGCACGCTGTCGGACCGCGAGCAGCGCATCATCCAGCTGCGCTTCGGGCTGACCGACGGCCATCCCCGCACCCTTGAGGAGGTCGGCCGCGAGTTCGGCGTGACCCGGGAACGGATCCGGCAGATCGAGTCCAAGACCCTGGCCAAGCTGCGCCATCCCTCGCGCGCCCAGATGCTCCGCGAGTACCTGGACTGACCGGCCGGCGTCCGGGGCCGGGGCGGCGCCTCCGGCCCCGGGCACCGGCCCGCCGGGGCAAGGGATGTGACGGAACGGTCATGACCTCCCACTCTTCCGTCTCGTGGATTACGGTGGGAGCCATGCTGATCGTGACGACTGACGGGCTGGCCGGGCATGAGATCCGCGGTGTGCTCGGCGAGGTCATGGGGGTCGCCGTCCAGACCGATCAGGGCCGTGCCGCGGCGCCCGGCGGGGCCAGCGCCACCTTCCGCGTGACGGGCGAGCAGCCGGGCGCGGGCCTGGCCGGGCTGCGCCGCCAGGCGATGGAGCGTCTGGGCGAGGACGCGCGCCGCAAGGGCGCCAACGCGGTGGTGGGCATGCGGATGGACTCCGTCGCGCTGGCCGGAGGCGGTCACGAGGTGTGCGCCTACGGCACCGCCGTGTGGGCCGAGCCCGCCGCGGGCGCCCCGCGCGACCAGGCCGCCGCGCAGCAGTCCCCGGCCATGCCGCACATGCCGCCGTACGGGGACCCGCAGCCGGGCGGACCGCCCATGGCCGCCCGCAACCTCACCATCGGCGTCCACGACCGTCCCCGCTGACCCACGGCGCCGCGCAGGCTCAGCCGCTGCTTCAGGCGTCGGGTCAGGCGCCGGCGGCGCGTTCGGCGCGGATGCGGGTGACGACGTCGCCGGCCGCGGTCTTGATCGAGTCCAGTTCCCGCAGGTATCCCCAGTAGTCGGGGTGGGCGCCGGTCAGCAGGCCGGGGGCCTTCTCCAGACGCTCGACCAGGGCGTCCAGCGCGCGGGCGTGGTGCGGCGCCGGGCCGCCCGGTGCGGCGACGGCCATCCGCTGGGCGTCCCGGACGGCGAACCGCACCGCGTCGGCGGGCTTGCCGGGGTCGGCGGCGGCCTCCTCCAGCTGCGTCACCCGTCCCATCACCTGCCCGGCGCGGCGGTCGGCGGCGTTGAGCTCGGTGCGGGCGGCGGTGAGCGCCTGCTGCGCCTGCCTCCACTCGGCGCGGCCCGCGTGCGCCGACGCCTCGGCGAGCCGTTCGCGGGCCCGCTCCACGGCCGCCTCGACGGCCTCCGGCGCGCCCCGCAGGTCCTGCCAGCAGGCCTGCGAGTAACCGCGCAGCAACTGCCGCATGGCCTGCCGCACCGCTTCCACCCGGCCCGCCACCACGTCCACCCGGGTGCGCACCGAGGTGATGCCGTTGCGCACCTTCTCGGCCTGCCGGGGCAGCTCCTCGGCGGCCTCGCGGGCGCGGTCGGCGATCTCCCGCACCTCCTCGGCCTTCTCCATCGCCCCGGCCAGGCCGAGCCCGCCCAGCCCCTGCGAGCCCACCACCGCCAGCGCCTCGCGGGCCCGCGCCAGCTCCGCCTCCGGCTCGGCGGCGTCGAACCCCGCCTCGCGCGCCCGTGCCACGGCCGCGTCGGCGGCGGCGACCGCGTCGCGGGCGGCCGTCAGCCGCGGCGGCAACTGGTCGAGCGCGGCCTCCAGGCGCCGCATCCGCGGGGCGAGCCGCTCGGCGAACCCGTTGAGCCGGCCGGTGACCTCCCTGAGCCGGTCGGTGACGGCCAGGAACGCGCGGCGGGCCGCGTCGTACTCGGCGGGCGTGCGGTCCTCGGTCAGGTCGTGCGCGTCCACGACGCCGATGTAGGCGACGGCGGCGGTGTCGGCGTTCTGGCTGAGCCCTTCGAACTCCGCCCGGACCGGGGCGGCCGCCGCCCCGTCCAGGTCCGCGAACAGCGTCACGCGGCCCTCGACGTACTTCTGCGCCTGGTCCATGTCGTAGAACGCCGTGGCGGCCGCGTCCCTGGCCTCCGCCGCCGCGTCCGCCGCCTGCGCGCCCCGGCCTCGCCGGCGGGCGTCCCCCGCTCCCAGCAACGGTGCCCTCCCTTCGCTCCGCTCCAGTCTCGCCCAGCCGCCCGTCCCGTACACCTTCCGCCCGTTGTGTTCCCACCGGAACCTGGGGGCCGACCGGCGTACGGGGAACGGATAGCATCGCTCCAACGTCGGTATAGCGAAGCGTCGAGACGGCGCGGCGCGCATCGGCGCCGGCAGCCAGCGATCATGGAGGCACCGTGGGCGTCAGTCGCAGCGGGGGCGGCAGCGCGTTCTCGAGCGGTCTCCCGGCGGCCACGGTGTCCGGCGAGCCCCTCCGGGCCGCGGCGGACCACGGGTCGCGCACGGCCGGGCGGGCGCCCGCGCGGCGGCCGGCAGCGCCATGGAATTCGGCGTGAAATCTGATCAACGAGTCTCCGAGGGAGTGGACCGACCATGGGTGTGTCACTCGCCAAAGGCGGCAACGTCTCGCTGACCAAGGCCGCGCCGAGCCTGACCGCCGTCGCCGTGGGCCTGGGCTGGGACGTGCGGGCCACCACCGGCGCCGACTTCGACCTGGACGCCAGCGCGCTGATGCTGGGGCCCGACGGCAAGGTGCTGTCCGACCAGCACTTCGTCTTCTTCAACAACCTGCGCAGCCCCGACGGCTCGGTGGAGCACACGGGGGACAACCTGACCGGCGAGGGGGAGGGCGACGACGAGGTCATCAACGTCGACCTGTCGGCCGTCCCGGCGGGCTGCGAGCGGATCGTGTTCCCGGTGTCGATCTACGAGGCCGACGCGCGGGGGCAGAGCTTCGGGCAGGTCCGCAACGCCTTCATCCGCATCGTCAACCGCGCCGACGGCAACGAGCTGGCGCGGTTCGACCTCAGCGAGGACGCCTCAACCGAGACCGCCATGGTCTTCGGCGAGCTGTACCGCCGCGGCGGCGAGTGGAAGTTCCGCGCCGTCGGTCAGGGGTACGCCTCCGGCCTGGCCGGGATCGCCATGGACTTCGGTGTCAATGTCGGCTGAGCCGCCGGCCGCGGCCGGCCCGGCTCCGATCGTCGGTTCCCCCCAACGAGCAGAAATACGCGCATGATTCTTCGCACCTTCGGGTGGTCCTTCGCCGTCACGATCCTCGGCCTGATCGTCGCCTTCCTGTACGACGGCGGCGTGGGCCTGGCGCTGGTGGCCGTGCTGGCCGTACTCGAGATCTCGCTGTCCTTCGACAACGCCGTCGTCAACGCCAAGGTGCTGGAACGGATGAGCCCGTTCTGGCAGAAGATCTTCCTGACCGTCGGCATCGCCATCGCCGTGTTCGGCATGCGGCTGGTGTTCCCGCTGGTCATCGTGGGGATCACCGCCTCGCTCGGCCCGATCGAGGCGTTCGACCTGGCGCTGAACGACTCGCACCGCTACCACGAGCTGATGCGCGACGCCTACCCGACGATCGCGGCGTTCGGCGGCATGTTCCTCATGATGCTCTTCCTGGAGTTCGTCTTCGAGGAGCGCTCCGAGAAGTGGCTGCCGTGGCTGGAGGCCCCGCTGGCCCGCATCGGCAAGCTGAACCAGCTCGCGGTCGTCGTGGCGGGCGGCGCGCTGGTGGTGGTCGCCAACTACTTCGCCGACGACCCGGGCGACGTGATGATCGCCGGAGTGCTCGGCATGCTGACCTACATCCTGGTCAACGGGCTGGGCGAGCTGTTCTCCGAGGCCGGCGGCGTCGATGACGATGACGACGACGAGGACGACGAGGCCGGGGAGCGGGCGGCCGAGCCCGCGCGCCGCGGCGGCCCGAGCGAGCTGGCCCTGGCCACCGGCAAGGCGGGCTTCTTCCTGTTCCTCTACCTGGAGGTGCTGGACGCCTCGTTCTCCTTCGACGGCGTCATCGGGGCGTTCGCCATCAGCACCGACCCGATCGTGATCGCGCTGGGCCTGGGCATCGGCGCCATGTACATCCGGTCGCTGACGGTGTTCCTGGTCCGCAAGGGCACCCTGCACGAGTACGTCTACCTGGAGCACGGCGCGCACTGGGCGATCGGCGCGCTGGCGGTGTGCATGCTGGTCGGCATCGGCCACCACGTGCCCGAGTGGATCACCGGCGGCCTGGGCGCCGGACTGATCATCGCCGCGTTCCTGTCCTCGATCCTGCGCAACCGGCGCGAGGAGTCGGGCGCCGCGCCCGGCGGCCCGAGCGGGGACAAGGAGCTGCACTCCACCAAGGTCTGACCACCAGGTCCGTCCACCCAGCTCCGATCAACAGGTCCGATCAACAGGTCCGAGCCGCACCCCGCACCGCTCACGCGAAGGAGCCGATGATGTCGATTTCGCTGCAGAAGGGGCAGAAGGTCTCCCTGACCAAACCCGGGGGAGGCGGTCTGACCCGCGTCAAGATGGGGCTGGGCTGGGACGCGGCGCCCCGCAAGGGGCTGTTCGGCCGCGCCAAGCCGCAGTCCATCGACCTGGACGCCTCCTGCCTGCTGTTCGACGCCGCCGGGAACCTGGCCGACTCGGTCTGGTTCCGGCAGCTGCGCAGCAAGGACGGCTCGGTGCTGCACACGGGCGACAACCTGACCGGTGAGGGGGAGGGCGACGACGAGGTCATCAACGTCGACCTGACCGCCGTCCCGGCGAACGTCACCCAGCTGGTGTTCACCGTCAACTCCTTCACCGGCCAGGACTTCTCGCAGATCCAGAACGCCTTCTGCCGCCTGGTCGACGAGACCACCGGCCAGGAGATCGCCCGCTACGAGCTGAGCGGCTCCGGGCAGCACAACGCCCAGATCATGGCCAAGGTCTCCCGGGACGGCGGCGGCTGGGCGATGACCGCGATCGGTGCCACCGCCACCGGCCGCACCTTCCAGCACCTCCTCCCGGCGGTCTCCGCCCACCTGTGACGGACGGGCACACCGACGGGCACCAACGGGCCGGGCGCGCGCCGTCTCACGGCGGCCGCGCCCGGCCGTTGTGTTCGATGCGCTCGGCCGCGCCGAGGGCGCGTTTCACGCCCGCGCCGGGACGGACGGGAACGTATCGGCGGTTCCGCTCGTTAGCGGACATACTCTGAAGTGTCCGTGGGCGTCCGATAACGGCGGCGGCCCAAGGCCCGGCCGCCGGCGCCCATGCGGCGGCGTGGTAAGGCGAGGGCGGGGCCCTTTCGGCGATGGGGAAGGACCCGGCGTGCGTCATTTCGACCACATCGACATCGGGCATCGCAAGCACCTGTTCTACCGGCACCCCCGGCCCTTCGGCCGGCACGACGACCCCGACGTGCTGGCGGTCGCGCTCGGCGCCACGCTGTACTGCCCGGCCACGCGCCCGTCCCTGGCGCGCGACATCGTCAAGGCGGCCCGGCGCGGCGTGGCGAGCATGGTGGTCTGCCTGGAGGACGCCATCGCCGACGCCGACGTCGCCGCGGCGGAGGCCAACGCCGTCCGGGCCTTCCGGGAGCTGTACGACCGCGACCCCGGCGCGGCCGACGACGAGCCCGGAGACGCCGCCCACGGCCGCGGCAACGGCCGGCCGCGCCGCGGCCCCGACATCCCGCTGCTGTTCGTCCGGGTGCGCACGGCCGAGCAGATCGGCGACCTGGTCGACCGGCTGGGCCCCGCAGCGGACCTGGTGAGCGGGTTCGTCCTGCCGAAGTTCACCGCCGCCGCCGGCGGCGCGTTCCTGGACGCGCTGGAGGACACCGCGGCCCGCACCGGGCGGCGGCTGCTGGCCATGCCGGTGATCGAGAGCCGTGAGGCCATCCACCGCGAGACGCGCGCCGACATGCTGCAGGACGTGGCGCGGCTGCTGGCCAAGCACCGCGACCGGGTGCTGGCGGTACGGCTGGGCGCGACCGACCTGTCGGCGGCCTACGGGCTGCGCCGGCCCCCGGACCTGACCATCTACGACATCCGCCCGGTCGCGGACGTCATCTCCGACGTCGTCAACATCCTGGGCCGCGCCGACGGCACCGGGTACGTGGTGACCGGCCCGGTGTGGGAGTACTTCTCGGCGGGGGAGCGCCTGTTCAAGCCGCAGCTGCGGCAGTCGCCGTTCGAGCGGCAGCGCGCGGCCCCGCTGCGGGAGCGGCTCATCACCTCCGACCTGGACGGGCTCATCCGCGAGGTGCACCTGGACAAGGCCAACGGGCTGCTCGGCAAGACCGTCATCCATCCCAGCCATGTCGCGGCGGTGCACGCGCTGTCGGTCGTCACCCACGAGGAGTACTGCGACGCCGCCGACATCCTCGGGGTGGCCGGGGGCGGCGCGATGGCCAGCGCCTACGCCAACAAGATGAACGAGGCCAAACCGCACCGGGCGTGGGCCGAACGGCTCATGCTGCGGGCGCGCGTGTTCGGGGTGGCGGCCGAGGGCGTCACGTTCGTGGAACTGCTGGAAGCGGCGGGCCGCCGGTGAGCCCCGGGGGCGAGGGCCCCGGGCGCGTCTGGCCCGGGGAGTGGGTCGCTGCGCGCCTGGGCGTGCGGCTCGTCGACGGGGAGCGGCCGGCCGGAGTGGGGCTGGCCGACCTGGTGGGGTTGGCGGTACGCCGCAATCCGCGTCGCGCGCATCTGCTGGTGTCGTCCGTCCTGGGCAAGCACGTGCCCACCGACCCGCGACTGGTGTACGGGGCCGGGCTGCTGCTGGGCCGCCTCGTGCGCGCGCGCCTGCGGCCCGAGCCGTTGGGCGCCGCCCTGCTCGCGGAGGCACTCTCCCACCAGGACGGGGCCGCCGCGGCGTTGCGGGACGCGCACAAGGGGCCGCATGCGCCCGTGCAGGCCGTGGTGTTCGGATACGCCGAAACGGCCACGGCCCTGGGGCACGCGGTCGCGGACGCCCTGGGCGACGCGTACTACCTGCACTCGACGCGGCGTCCCGTCCCCGGCTTCACCCCCTACGGCGCGTTCGAGGAGGAGCACAGCCACGCCACCAGCCACCTGATGCTGCCGGGGGATCCCGACGCGTTCGGCCGTGAGGCACCCGTGGTCCTGGTCGACGACGAGTTGTCCACCGGCACGACGGCGCTCAACACCATCCGCGCGCTGCACGCCGTACGGCCCCGGCGGCACTACATCGTCGCCGCGCTGGTCGACCTGCGGGACGACCGCGCGCGGGCGAGGACGCGAGAGCTCGCGGCCGACCTGGACGCCCGCATCGAGACCGTCTCACTGGCCGCAGGACGCGTCGAACTGCCCGCGGGCATCCTCCCGGCGGGGCAGCGCCTCGTCGCCTCGCTGTCGCACGATGCGCGCCGTACAGGAGGCGCCGCGCACGCCGTGCGGCGCGTCGACATCGGCTGGCCGGACGACCTGCCCGACGGCGGGCGGCACGGCTTCGGGCCCGACGACGGCCGGCGGCTCGCCAAGGAGCTGCCCGCCATGGCCGGCCGCCTGTCCCGCGCCCTGCCCGCCGGGCGGCGCCGCGTGCTGGTGCTGGGCTTCGAGGAACTGATGTACGCGCCGCTGCGGCTGGCCGAGGCCCTCGCCGACGCCCGGCCCGACCTGAGCGTCCGCTACTCGACCACGACGCGCTCGCCCGTGCTGGCCGTCGACGACCCCGGATACGCCATCCGCACCCGGCTGGTGTTCCCCGCCCACGACGACCCGTCCGACGGCCCCGGCGAACGCTACGCCTACAACGTCGCGCGCGGCTTCGACGCGATCGTCCTGGTCGTCGACGACGCCGGCGACACCCCCGCCCTGGCCGCCGGGCTGCTGCGCCGCCTCGCCGAGATCGCCGACGTGCTGCTGGTGACCGTCCCCGCCCATCGGAGGCAGAGCAGATGACCCCCGCGCCGCTGTACGGCCCGGACTTCGGCAGCTACCCGGCCGAGGACGTGGCCTGGCTGCTGAAGGACCTGTCCGGCGTCCGCCTGGAGGCCCCCACCGAGGAACGCGAGGCCGCGATCCAGGCGGGCCGCGCCCACTACGCCGAGTCGCTGCCGGTGGAGTACCAGCCCGGCCCCGAGTACCGGCGGCTGTTCCACCGGGCCCTGGAGGAGTCGGCCGAGCGCGTCGCCCACGCCGTCGGGCTGGTCACCGAGCTGGTGCTGGCCGCGCGCGGCCCCGACGCGGTGCTGGTGTCGCTGGCCCGCGCGGGCACCCCGGTCGGGATCCTGGCGCGGCGCTGGGCGCGGTTCGCGCACGGCCTGGACCTGCCGCACTACGCGATCAGCATCGTCCGCGGCCGCGGCATCGACACCGTCGCCCTGCGCCACCTGGCCGCGCACCACGACCCGGCGCGGGTCATGTTCGTGGACGGCTGGACGGGCAAGGGCGCGATCCTCCGCGAGCTGACCGCCGCGCTCGACGGGCACGCCGCCGCCACCGGCGTCCGCTTCCCCGCCGACCTGGCCGTGCTCGCCGACCCCGGCCGCTGCACGCCCCTGCACGGCACCCGCGACGACTTCCTCGTCCCGTCCGCCTGCCTGAACTCCACCGTGTCCGGCCTCGTCAGCCGGACCGTCCTCAACGACCGGCTGATCGGCCCCGGCGACTACCACGGCGCCAAGTTCTACGCCGAGCTCGCCGCCGACGATGTGTCGGCGGTGTTCCTGGACGCGGTGTGCGCCCGCTTCCCCGACGTCGCCGAACGCGTGGCCAAGGACGCCCCCGAGGCGCTCGACGCCGACCGCGCGGCCGGCCGCGCCGCCGACTGGTCGGGCTGGGAGGCGGTCCGCCGCGTCGGCGCCGAGCACGGCGTCGACGACCTCAACCTCGTCAAGCCGGGCGTGGGGGAGACCACGCGGGTGCTGCTGCGCCGCGTCCCGTGGAAGGTCCTGGCGCGCGCCGACGCCGGGGCCGAGCTGGACCACATCCGGCTGCTGGCCGCCGAACGCGGCGTCCCCGTGGCCGAGGTCGACCCGGCGGCCCTCCCGTACGCCTGCGTCGGCCTCATCCACCCCCGCTTCGCGAAGGGACGCGCCCAGTGAACGACGTCCTGGTGTGCTCCGACCTGGACCGCACCCTGATCTACTCGGCGGCCGCGCTCGGCCTGCGGGGCCGCGACGCGGACATGCCGCGCCTGCTGTGCGTGGAGCTCTACCAGGGCGCCCCGCTGTCCTACGTCACCGAGACCGCCGCCCGCGACCTGGAGACGCTGGCGGACGCGGCCGCCCTCGTCCCGGTGACGACCCGCACGCCCGAGCAGTACGCCCGCGTCCACCTGCTGGACAAGCCGCCCGCGTACGCGATCTGCGCCAACGGCGGCCACATCCTCGTGGACGGCGTGGACGACGCCGACTGGGCCGCCGCCGTACGGGCCCGCGTCGCCGACGGACGCGCCCCGCTGGCGGAGATCCGCGCCCACCTCGCCGCCACCGCCGGCGAGTTCGTGCTGAAACGGCGCGTCGCCTCCGACCTGTTCGCCTACCTGGTGGTGGACCGGGCCGCCCTGCCGCCCGGCTGGTTCGACGACCTCACCGGCTGGTGCGCCGGACGCGGCTGGCGCACGTCCCTGCAGGGCCGCAAGATCTACTGCCTGCCCGAGCCGCTCACCAAGGCCGCCGCGGCCGCCGAGGTCGCCCGCCGCGTCGGCGCCGGGACGATGCTGGCCGCCGGCGACTCCCTCCTGGACACCGAACTGCTGGACGCCGCCGACGCCGCGATCCGCCCCGCCCACGGCGAACTCCACGACACCGGCTGGACGGCCCCCCACACCACCGTGACCGCCGCCCAGGGCATCGCCGCGGGCGAGGAGATCGCCACCTGGCTCCTGGCCCGCGCCACGGCCGCCCCGCCGCCCCGGCCATCCGCTCCCTGGCGCACCTTGTGATCGTTCACCGTGCACTCCGCCGGAATGGGGGCAAACTTCATCCGTCCGGGGGTCGCCGTGACGGCGTTGGAGGTTCACAATCGCGGTATCCCTCGATGCGTTGAGGCGCGGCGGCCCCTTCGCGGGTGGCCAGAACGCGATCGGGAGGTCACGCTTAGCTCATGGGCACCCGGTTGACCGGCGACGAGACGACGCTGTGGAAGGCGGCGGCCCGGGTGCTGGACGCCAACTGGACGGGGACGGGCACCATCCCGTCACCCGCCCTGTACCCGCACCAGTGGGCCTGGGACTCGGCGTTCGTCAGCATGGGCCTGGCCAGGCACCGCCGCGACCGCGCCGAACGCGAACTCCTGTCGTTGTTCCGCGGCCAGTGGGCTACGGGGCTGCTGCCGCACATCGTCTTCAACACCCGGATGCCCCGGCACGCCTACTTCCCCGGGCCCGACCTGTGGCGCAGCGACCTGCAGGACGCCGCGCCCCGGGACGTCCCCACGTCCGGCCTCACACACCCCCCGCTGCACGCCCTGGCCGCCCTGCGCCTGCACGAGTGCGCGGGCCCCGCCGACGCCGACCGCAGCCGCGCCTTCCTCGCCCGCCTCTACCCGATGCTCGTCGCCCAGCACCGCTATCTGGCCCGCTGCCGCGACCTGGGGGCCGGAGGGCTCGTCGCCATCTGCCACCCCTGGGAATCGGGCCTGGACAACAGCCCCGCCTGGGACGGGCCCCTCGGCGCCCTGCAACTGCCGCCCGTCGCGTACGCGCCCGAGCACGTCCCCCGCACCCTGCCCACCGGCGAGGACTACGACCGCTACGTACGGCTCGTCACCCTGCTGCGCGGCGCCGGATACTGCGACGAGTACCTGCGCGACACCCATCCCTTCGCCGTCGAGGACCCCCTCGTCAACGCCACCTACCTGGCCTCCACCCACGCCCTCGCCGAGATGGCCGAGATCATCGGCGGGGACCCGGTGCCGCACCGCGAGACCGCCCAGCGCGTCCACCACGCCCTGCTCGACCGCCTGTGGGACGGCGACACCGGCTGCTTCCGCGCCCGCGACCTGCGCGGCGGCCGGCTGCTGCCCGCCGTCACCGTCGCCTCGTTCGGCCCCCTGCTCGACCCCGACCTGCCCGGCCCCGTCGTCCGCGACCTGGTCGACCTGCTGCTGTCGGCCCGTTTCGCCGGGGCCGCCGGGTACCCCGTGCCGACCTGCGACATCCAGGCGCCCTCCTTCGACCGCGGCGGCTACTGGCGCGGCCCCACCTGGATCAACACCAACTGGCTGCTGTGGCACGGCGCCCTCGGCCACGGCCTCACGGTCGTCGCCGACCTGCTCTACGGCGCCACCATGCGGCTGGTGCGCCAGTCGGGCTTCCGCGAGTACTTCGACCCGTTCGACGGCACCGGCCGCGGCAGCCACGACTGCAGCTGGTCGGCCGCCCTCGTCCTGGACCTCCTGGGCGCCCGCCGCGCACCCCGCGCCGCCTGAGCCGCTGATCGCCTACCGTGGGATCATGCGCCTACGCCGCACGGCCGCCGCCCTCCGCCCGGGCCGCCTCCCCGCCGAGATCCGCGACGCCCTCGCCCTGGAACGCGGCGAACGGCCCCTCGCCTCAGCGGCCACCCGGGGCGGCTCGTACGTCGTCGCCACGTCCGCGGCCCTGCACCTGCCGACCGCCTCCGGCGGCTTCCACCGGCTGCCGTGGGAGCGCATCGACCAGGCGTCCTGGCAGGACGGCCACCTCCACGTCCACACCACCGGCGGCGGCCCCGAGTACCGCGTCCGGCTGCCCGACCCCGGATCGGTGCCCGAGACCGTCCGCGAACGCGTCACCGCCACCATCGTGGTCAGCCGACACGCCCGGCTGCCCGGCGGCGGATCCGTCCGCATCGCCGGACGGCGCCCGCCCGGCGGCGGCGACGTGCGCTGGTCCATGGTCTTCGAGGCCGGACTCGACCCCTCCGACCCGGGCCTGCGCGCCCAGGCCGAGCAGATCCTGGAGGACCTGCGCCGCCAGACGGGCCTGTGACGCCCCCGGCGCCGTCACTGCGACGCCGACGTCTCCTGCCGCGGATCGCGGTACTCCACCGGCGTCTCGGCGCCGTGATGCTGCCCCGGAATCCGCTTCTGCGCGGCCCCGGCCAGCTCCCCGGCCTTGCCCTTGGCCGCCCCGGCCAGCTCCTCGCCGCGCGCCCGCAGCACCCCCGCCGTCTCCTGCACGGTCGGGTTCTCCATCAGCCGCCGCGACATCCGCTTGATCTGCTCGTACCGCTCGCGCCCAGCCCTGGTGCCCAGGACGTAGCCGACCGCGGCACCCGCGATGAAGGTCGCTCGGTACTTCATGCCCACCCCCGGTGTAGAGGATCGTGTGGCACGACATACCCGCCCACGGCCGCCCCAGTCTCCCCACCGGATATGCCTGCGCGAACAGGTCCCCGAATGCGCTAACCTAGACGCGCCGACCAGGGGAGCCCCCTGGAAGGCAGGACGATCCCGCGTAGCTCAATCGGCAGAGCGTCCGGCTGTTAACCGGCAGGTTACTGGTTCGAGTCCAGTCGCGGGAGCTGGGGCACCCTACTCAGTGCGGCTTCGCTGCACTTTCGTTTGGGGTGCTCCCTTCGTATCTCCCGGGGGGCGACCCCCGGAACCCCCGCTGCGGCTCGCGTAGAACGCTCGCCGCGTGTGGCTGATCCCCCCTGCGGCTCCACCGCAGGATCCCCTTACTCGTCGCGGCTTCGCCGCAACTTCGCCCGGGCCCGTCAGTCTTCCGGGTGAGCGGCTCCCGGAGCGCCCCGGCTGCGGCTCGCGTGGAACGCTCGCCACGCCCGGCTGATCTTCTCCCTGCGGCTCCACCGGGTTTTTTGCTTGTTGCGGCTTTGCTGGGGTTCGTTGATCTTCCGGGGAATGGGTGCGGGGGGAGCGGTGGCGTGCCTCGGTGGGGGAGGCACGGGCCGCGTTGGTTTGGGTGTGGCGGTGGGGTCAGGTGTTGCGGTGTTGTACGAAGCGGAGCATGTTGCCGGCGGGGTCGCGGAAGGCGCAGTCGCGGACGCCGTACGGCTGGTCGATCGGCTCCTGCAGGACCTCGGCGCCTGAGGCCTGGATGTGGTCGAACGTGGCGTCGCAGTCGTCGGTCGAGAAGATCACACCGCGCAGCATGCCCTTGGCCAGCAGCTCGGCCATGGCCTGCTTGTCGCTCGGCGAGGCGTTGGGGTTGGCGATGGGCGGCTCCAGCACGATCTCCACGTCGGGCTGCGACGGCGAGCCGACGGTCACCCAGCGCATCCCCTCGAAACCGACGTCGTTGCGGACCTCGAAACCGAGCACGTCCCGGTAGAAGGCGAGCGCCTTGTCGTGGTCGTCCACGGCGATGAAGCACTGTGACAGCTTGATGTCCATGCGTTCACGCTACGGGCGGGCGGCCCGTCCCGCTTCTCCGTTCCTGATCGGCCGCGTGAAGATCTTCGCGACGCACGCCGGAATGGCCGCGCCCTGGTCGTGGGCGCGGGCCCGGTACGCGCTCGGGCTCTCGCCCACCAGCTCGGTGAACCGCGTGCTGAACGACCCCAGCGACGTGCACCCGACCGCGAAGCAGACCTCCGTCACCGACATGTCGCCGCGCCGCAGCAGCGCCTTGGCCCGCTCGATCCGGCGCGTCATCAGGTAGCTGTACGGCGTTTCGCCGAAGGCGGCGCGGAAGCTGCGCGAGAAGTGGCCGGGCGACATGTGGGCCGCCCGGGCCAGCGCCGGGACGTCGAGGGGCTCGGCGTAGTCGCGGTCCATCAGGTCGCGGGCCCGGCGGAGCCGGACCAGGTCTTCGAGCGTCACCTGACCAGCATGGCACGGCCTGGGTGCCGTGCTCGGGATCGGGCTTGTTTGGGGGTGGTGGGCGGCTTTGGGCTGGTCGGGGTGGGTATGCGAGTTGAGAAGGGTGGCGTTCCGCGGCGGCGGGGCGGTCTGTGTGCGGGGGGCGTGATGAAGGCCAAGCACTGGAACGTCGACATCTTCATCGGGGAGAGCGACGACGACACCGAGACGCGGGCTCGGGCCGTGTTGAACGCGGGGGGCAGCGTCACCGTGACGGGGTACGGGCAGGCGCGGCGCAACCCGATCGACCGGCCGGTGCCCGAGATCGGGGACGAGCTGGCCGCCAGCCGGGCGCTGACCGATCTGGCGGACCGGCTGCGCGGGGTGGCCGGCGAGGACATAGCCCGGATGGCGGGCCCCGCGTATCCCACCACCTAGGCGGCGGGTTCGGGGAGGATCTGGCGGGTGCCGGGGGTGCCCGTGCCGCGCGGCCGCCATTCCCGGGGGTAGCCGACCGAGACCTCCTCGAACCGCACGCCGTCGTGCCACATCGTCCGGGGGATGTGCAGGTGGCCGTAGACGACGGCGGCGGCACGGAACCGGACGTGCCAGTCGGCCGTGCGCTCGGTGCCGCACCACAGGGCGAACTCGGGGTACCACAGGACGCGGGTGGGGTGGCGGGTCAGCGGCCAGTGGTTGATCAGGACGGTGGGGTGGTCCAGGCCGGTCAGCCGCCTCTCGGTCGCGGCCAGGCGGGCGTGGCACCAGGCGTCCAGGGTGGGGTACGGGTCCGGGTGCAGCAGCTTCTCGTCGGTGCAGACGACCCCCGCCTCGTAGGCCGCCTTGAGGGCCTGCAGTTTGGTGGACGTGCCCTCCGGGCGGAAGGTGTAGTCGTACAGCAGGAACAGCGGCGCGACGATCACCGGACCGCCCTCGCCCCGCCAGAGGGGGTAGGGGTCCTCGGGGGTGGTCACGTCGAGCTCGCGGCACATGTCGACGAGGGCGTGGTAGCGCTCCTCGCCGCGCAGCCCGACGGGGTCGCCCGGCGGCGTCCACAGCTCGTGGTTGCCGGGGCACCAGATGACCTTGGCGAAGCGGTCGCGGAGGGTGGCCAGGGCCCAGCGCACGTCGGCGAAGCGGTCGGCGACGTCGCCCGCGACGATCAGCCAGTCGTCGGGGGACCCGGGACGCAGGCCGTCGACCAGTTCGCGGTTCTCCGGATGCCCCACGTGCACGTCGCTGATGGCGAGCAGTCTGCCGGTCATGGATTCCATCTCACGGGGTCGCGGCGCGCCGATCAAGTCCCGCCCGCTGGCCGTACGGATCGGGCCGCTGGGCGGACGGCGCGCGGCCACTGGCCGACCGGGCGGGTCCGCTGGCCGCATCCGCCCGCCGAACCGGATGACGCGGCGCGGCGGGTCGGCCTAGATGGCATGCGGGACGGGCGATTCGGGGGCACCCCGCCCAGGCCCCGCCCCGAGAGAGGATCCCGAGATGCTCACCACGTTCCTGCTACCGGCGTCGGTCGGCGGCAAGCCGTCCGACGTGCGGCTCGGCCACGACCTGATCGGCGCATGGCGGCGCGACGGGGTCGTCCAGGTCGCCGTCGACCCCGTCCAGGCCCAGCGGACCGTCACCGCGATCACGGCGGCGCGGCGGTTCTTCTCCATGCCGCTGGAGTACAAGGCGCGGCACGTCAGCCCGCTCAGCTACAGCGGCTACGTCACCTCGGGGGACGACGGCGCCGAGGTGTTCACCGTCTGCAAGGACGTGCCGGAGGGCGACGTCCGGGTGCGCGAGCGCTGGCCCTGCCACGGCCCGGTGCCGTGGCCCGACCTGGAGTACCGGCTGGCCATGCGGGCGTTCATGGACGAGCTCGGCGGCATCGGCGACCGGCTGCTGCGGCTGGCCGCGCTGGGTCTCGGCCTGCCGTGCGCCGACGAGCTGACCCGGCTGACCGCCGACGGCTGGCACCACATGCGGGCGCTGCGCCTGCCCGCCCGCGCCGAGGGCGGCCCGGCCGCCCATCCGGTGCACGGCCTGCTGGTGATGGCGGCGCTGGACGAGACGGGCGGGCTGTACGTGCGGCGGCCCATGGACGGGCGCGCCGAGGCGTGGTCGTTCGTGCGGCCCGAGCCGTACACGCTGGCCGTGTTCCCCGGCGAGGTCATGGGGTTCCTCACCGGGGGCGTGCTGCCGTCCACGTGGCACCGGGTCGCGTCGGCGGAGCGGGACCGGTACGCGCTGACCTACTTCCACGAGCCCAGCTTCGAGGCCGAGCTGCGCCCCCTCAAGGGCGGTGGCCGCCTGCACTACGGCACGCACCTGACCAAGACGTTCATGCGCTCCTACCCCGAGCGGGAGGCGACGCGGCGGATCCGCGAGGACGGCCGCCTGGAGGTGCTCGGACGGCTGCGCGACGCCGCGTCGGTGCCGTGACCCGGGCTAGCGTTGCGCCATGGACGTCGTCATCGCGGTGGTCGCGGCTCTCACGCTCACCTGGGCGCCGGTGCTGCTGTGGTGGCGGGCCCGGGGACGCCGCGGCGACCTGGGCGGCCCGGCGCAGCGCGCCACGTTCGAGACCCTGCACACCGCCTCGCGCGCGGCCCCCGAGCTGCGCGCGGGCCTGACCGGGCAGGGCGCGCAGAAGGCGGCGCGGCATCTGCGCGCCCTGCTCGGCTCGGCCGCGCTGGCGATCACCGACGGGGAGCGGGTGCTGGCCTGGGACGGGGCGGGCGAGCACCACGCCGAGCAGGCGCTCGACCACGCGTCCGGCACCCTGGACGGCGGGCGGGTGCGGGTGCTGGGCCCGGACGGCGTGGACTGCGGCCGCCTGGACTGCCCGGTGCGGCGCGCGGCGGTGGTGCCGCTGACCACCGACGACCGGGTGGTGGGCACGCTGGCCGTCTACGGGGAGGAGGTGCCCGCCGGGCTGATCCGCGCCGCCGAGGAGGTGGCGCGGTGGGTGGACGCCCAGCTGGAGCTGGCCGAGCTGGACCGGTCGCGGACGCTGCTGATGGAGGCGGAGATGCGGGCGCTGCGGGCGCAGATCTCCCCGCACTTCATCTACAACTCGCTGACCACGATCGCCGCGTTCGTGCGCAGCGACCCCGAGCGGGCCCGCGAGCTGCTGCTGGAGTTCGCCGACTTCACCCGCTACTCCTTCCGGCGGCACGGCGACTTCACCACGCTGGCCGAGGAGCTGCGCTCGATC
This sequence comes from Actinomadura sp. NPDC047616, assembly GCF_040642915.1. Taxonomy (NCBI): domain Bacteria; kingdom Bacillati; phylum Actinomycetota; class Actinomycetes; order Streptosporangiales; family Thermomonosporaceae; genus Actinomadura; species Actinomadura sp. NPDC047616. The sequence continues at coordinate 36,472 of NZ_JBEYTB010000003.1, read as the reverse complement.
GACCGGTACCTGCTGCTGCAGCGCGCCAGGTTCGGCGACGACCTGCGGGTGACGCTGCGGATCGCGCAGGAGGTACTGCCGGTGGCGGTGCCGTTCCTGTGCCTGCAGCCGCTGGTGGAGAACGCCGTCCGGCACGGCCTGCAGGACCGGTCCGGGCCGGGACGGATCACGATCGTGGCCGAGGACGCCGGGTCGGACTGCGTGATCAGCGTGGAGGACGACGGCGTCGGCATGGACCCCGCCTGGCTGCGCCGCGTCCTGGCCGGGGAACGCGGGACGGGCGCCGTGGACGGGGAGGCGCCGGACGCGGCGGGCATCGGGCTGGCCAACGTCGACGCGCGGCTCCGCCAGGTGTACGGGGACGGCTACGGCCTGGAGGTCGACACCGGCATCGGCGCCGGGACGAAGGTCACGGTGCGGGTGCCCAAGTACGCGCCGGGCGTCACGGCCCCCTGGCAGGGACAGACCCGGCCGAAGCCCGCCGAAGCGGGTTGACAGGGCGTTCTACGATATCGCCGAGATGTGACGTGCGACACCGGGGAGGCTGAGTGCCGGGCGGCCTGCGCGTCCTGGCGGTGGACGACGAGGCGCCCGCCCTGGACGATCTGGTTCATCTGCTTCGGGCCGACCCGCGCATCGGCACCGTGCACACCGCCCGGGACGGGGCGGGCGCGCTGCGCTGCCTCGACAGGGCGCTGGCCGAGGGGCGTCCGGTCGACGCGGTCTTCCTCGACATCCGCATGCCCGGGCTGGACGGCACGGTGCTGGGGCGGGTGCTGGCGCAGTTCGCCCGCGCCCCGCACATCGTGTTCGTCACCGCGTTCGAGGAGCACGCGGTCGACGCGTTCGAGATCAAGGCGACCGACTACATCCTCAAGCCGGTGCGGCCGGAGCGGCTCGCCGAGGCGATCCGCCGCGTCTCGCAGAGCGGCGGCCCGGCCGGTGCGAGCGGGTCCGGCGGCCCGGGGGCGCCCGCGGGCGGCGAGGGGCACGCGCCGCGTCCCGAGCCGGAGCCGATGCCGGTGGAGCTGGCGGGGGTGACCAGGTTCGTCGCGCCCGCCGAGGTGCTGTACGTGGAGGCGCAGGGAGACTACGCGCGCCTGCACACCCCGAACGGCAGCCACCTGGTGCGCATCCCGCTGGCGGCGCTGGAGGAGCGGTGGCGGGACGCGGGGTTCGTGCGCGTGCACCGCAGCCACCTGGTGGCGCTGGCGGGCATCGAGGAACTGCGGCTGGACTCGGGCCGCTGCACGATCCTGGTCGGCGGCACCGAGCTGCCGGTGAGCCGCCGGCACGTGCGCGAGCTGCGCGACCTGCTCGTCCGCAACGCCCGGCGGCCCACATGACCGAGCCGGACGGGCGCGGCGCGGCCCGGACCGACGAGCGCGAGACGACGCCTCCCCGGCCCGCGGGCGAGGCGGGGGGCGACGCGCCCGCGCCCGGGCGGACGCGGGTGACCGGGCCGCGCGCCCGGGCCTCGCGGCGGCTGCGGCATCCGGTGACGCGCGAGATCGACGAGCAGACCGGGCTCGGCGAGGCGTACATGCGCTCGCTGGTGCAGGCGCAGCTGCGGCTCGCGGTGCGGCTGTGCACGGTGCTGGCGGTCGTGGTCGGCGGGCTCCCCGCGCTGTTCGCGCTGTTCCCGGAGCTGCGCGACCAGCGGGTGGCGGGCCTGCCGCTGGCGTGGGTGCTGCTGGGCGGTCTGGTCTACCCGTGGTTCGTGGCGTGCGGCTGGTGGTACGTCCGGCAGGCCGAACGCAACGAGCGCGACTTCGCCGACCTGGTCGACAACCCCTGGGCCGACCGGAAGCCGTGATGAATCCCGCCTACGGCCTGGCCGGGATCGCGGTGGTGGTCGCGGCCACCGTGCTCATCGGCACGCTCGGCCTGCGCATCTCCCGCACCACCTCCGACTTCTACGTGGCGTCCCGCACGGTGACGCCGCTGCGCAACGCCTCGGCGATCGGCGGGGAGTACCTGTCGGCGGCCTCGTTCCTGGGCGTGGCGGGGCTGATCCTGGCGTTCGGCGCCGACATGCTGTGGCTGCCGGTCGGCTGGACCGGCGGCTACCTGGTGCTGCTGGTGCTGGTGTCGGCGCCGCTGCGCCGCTCGGGCGCCTACACCCTGCCCGACTTCGCCGAGGCGCGGCTGGAGTCGATGGCGGTGCGCCGCGTCACCAGCGTGCTGGTGGTGCTGATCGGCTGGCTGTACATGATGCCGCAGTTCCAGAGCGCCGGGCTGGTGCTGCGGACGGTGGCGGGCGCGCCGGTGTGGGCGGGCCCGCTGCTGATCACCGTTGTCGTCGCGGTGAACGTGCTGGCGGGCGGCATGCGCAGCATCACGCTCGTCCAGGCGTTCCAGTACTGGCTGAAGCTGACCGCGCTGGCCGTGCCGCTGGTGTTCCTGCTGCTGGCGTGGCGGTTCGACGGCGCGCCCGGCCTGGACCGCGACGCCGCCCCGCGTTTTCCCGAGCGCACCACCGTGACCGTCGGCGCCGCCGTCACCGTCGAGGTGGCCGCGCCGGTGACGGTGACGGCCACCGGGCGGGTGGACGGCCGGTCCCACGACGGCGCCGCGGTGACGCTGACGCCGGGGCCGCACGCGGTCGGCCGCGACACCACGCTGACGTTCCCGCGCGGCGCCGTGGTGCCGCACGTGGAGGACATCCCCGCGCGCACCGACCGGCAGTGGGCGATGCCGCTGGACGGCCGCGAGCACTCGCTGTACGCGACGTACTCGCTGATCCTGGCCACGTTCCTCGGCACGATGGGCCTGCCGCACGTGCTGGTGCGCTTCTACACCAACCCCGACGGGCGGACGGCGCGCCGCACCACCGTCATGGTGCTGTCGCTGCTCGGCGCGTTCTACCTGCTGCCCGGGGTGTACGGGGCGCTGGGCCGCCTCTACACGCCCGAGCTGCTCATGACCGGCCGTACCGACGCGGTGGTGCTGACGCTGCCCGGACGGGTGTTCGGCGGGCCGGCGGGCGACCTGCTGGGCGCGCTGGTGACCGGCGGGGCGGTGGCGGCGTTCCTGTCGACCTCGTCCGGGCTGACGGTGTCGGTGGCCGGGGTGCTCGGGCAGGACATCCTGCGCGGCGGCGTGCGCTCGTTCCGGGCGGCGACGCTGCTGGCGCTGGCCGTGCCGCTGGCGCTGTCGGTCGCGGCGCGCTCGCTGGCGGTGGCGGACGTGGTGGGGCTGGCGTTCGCGGTCGCGGCGTCCACGTTCTGCCCGCTGCTGGTGCTGGGCATCTGGTGGCGGCGGCTGACGGTGGCGGGCGCGCTGGCCGGGCTGGTCACCGGGGGAGTGCTGGCGGGCACGGCGGTGGTCGTCACGGTCGCCGGGGGCGCGCCGGAGGGGCTGGCGGGCGCGCTGCTGTCGCAGCCCGCCGCCTGGACGGTGCCGATCGCGTTCGCCGTCATGATCGGGGTGTCGCTGGCCACGCCGCGGGGCGTCCCGCCGGGCGTGGCGCGCATGATGGTGCGCCTGCACACCCCCGAGTCGCTGAACGTCGACCGCGGCACCTGGCGGCCCAAGCGCGTCTGAGGGCCCGCGCTCCCGGGCGTCCGAACGGACATGACCGGAGGAGGCGGGCGAACAAGCGCTCGGCGGGTGGCGCGTCCGGGATGCCGTTCGTCGCGCCAAATCGACCGTTCACCGACGAGGACGGACGGGTCGTCGCGCACGAGCGGCAGCTGACCGCACGGTGGCGCGCACCGTCTCGTCCGATCGCCGGACGACCTCTAGCGTGACGTGACCGACGTCACAGCCGAGGAGGATCAGTGGCCGTAGAGCACCATCCCACTTCCACGGTCTACGAACGCGTCCAGCAGGGCCCGGACTTCCAGGAGCTGCGGCGCCGGTTCCGCGCGTTCGCCTTCCCGGCGACCGCCGCGTTCCTCGCCTGGTACCTGCTGTACGTGGTGCTGTCGGGCTGGGCGCGCGACTTCATGGGCACCAAGGTCGTCGGGTTCATCAACATCGCGCTGATCTTCGGCCTGCTGCAGTTCGTGTCGACGTTCCTGATCGCCTGGCAGTACTCCCGGCACGCCGAGCGCAAGCTCGACCCGCTGGCCGACCGGCTGCGCGCCGAGGTGGAGGGCGACGGCGACGCCGGCGCCGCCGCCACGGCCGCCGACGGCGACGCGGGGAAGGAGAACCGATGAGCCACGAGACCCTCGCCGTCATCCTGTTCCTGACGTTCGTCGCCGGGACGCTGGCGATCACCGTCTGGGCCAGCCGCAACACCAAGGACGCCACCGACTACTACGCGGGCGGACGCTCGTTCTCCGGCGTCCAGAACGGCCTGGCCATCGGCGGCGACTACATGTCGGCCGCCTCGTTCCTCGGCATCGCCGGCCTGATCGCGCTGTACGGGTACGACGGGTTCCTGTACTCGATCGGGTTCCTGGTGGCCTGGCTGGTGGCGCTGCTGCTGGTGGCCGAGCTGCTGCGCAACTCGGGCCGGTTCACCATGGCCGACGTGCTGGCGTTCCGGATGAGCCCGCGGCCGGTGCGCACCGCGGCGGGCGTGTCCACGATCGCGGTGTCGATCTTCTACCTGCTGGCGCAGATGGTGGGCGCGGGCGCGCTGGTGGCGCTGCTGTTCGGGTTCACCAGCGACTTCGCCAAGAACGCCACGATCGTGCTGGTCGGCGCGCTGATGATCATCTACGTGACGGTCGGCGGCATGAAGGGCACCACCTGGGTGCAGATCGTCAAGGCCGTGCTGCTGATGGGCGGCGCCACCCTGGTCACCCTGCTGGTGCTGGGCAAGTTCGGGTTCAACCTGTCGACGCTGCTGCGCGACGCCGCCGACCAGAGCGGCAAGGGCGAGGCGTTCCTGGAGCCCGGCCTGCGCTACGCCACCGAGGCGTCCGGCCTGACCGGCAAGCTCGACCTCATCAGCCTGGGCCTGGCGCTGGTGCTGGGCACCGCGGGCCTGCCGCACATCCTCATCCGCTTCTACACCGTCCCGACCTCCCGCGACGCCCGCAAGTCGGTGCTGTGGGGCATCGGCCTCATCGGCGTGTTCTACCTGCTGACGCTGGTGCTGGGCTTCGGCGCCGCCGCGCTGGTGGGCAGCGACGCCATCCGCAAGGAGAACCCGGCGGGCAACACCGCCGCGCCCCAGCTGGCCCAGGAGATCGGCAACCGGGTGTTCGGCGACGCGGGCGGCACGATCCTGCTGGCGGTCATCGCGGCGGTGGCGTTCGCGACGATCCTGGCGGTGGTGGCCGGGCTGACGCTGGCGTCCTCGTCGTCCTTCGCCCACGACCTGTACGCCCACGTGTTCAAGCGGGGCAAGGCCACCGAGCGCGAGGAGGTGCGGGTCGCCCGCATCGCCGCCCTGGTCATCGGCGCGGTGTCGATCGTGCTCGGCATCTACGCGCAGCGGCTGAACGTGGCGTTCCTGGTGGCGCTGGCGTTCGCGGTCGCCGCGTCCGGCAACCTGCCCGCCATCCTCTACAGCCTGTTCTGGAAGCGGTTCAACACCTCCGGCGCGGTCGCGGCGATCTACGGCGGGCTCGGCTCGGCGGTGTTCCTGGTGACGTTCTCGCCGGTGGTGTCCGGCAAGGAGACCGCGCTGTTCACCGGCGCCGACTTCGCCTGGTTCCCGCTGGAGAACCCGGGGATCGTGTCCATCCCGTTCGGGTTCCTGTGCGGCTGGCTCGGCACGGTGCTGAGCAAGGAGTACAACAACGCCAAGTACGCCGAGATCGAGGTGCGTTCACTGACCGGGGCGGGCGCGGAAGGCGCCGTACACCACTGAGCGTCCGCCCCTCCGAACTCCGGGGACGCAGGGGCCGGCTCCCCCCCCCGCCCGAGCACCGGCCCCGCCCCGCCCCGCCGCCCCGGAGACAGGTCCCGGCCCCGTCCTTACCGCCCCCAAGGACGGGGCCGGGCCATGCGCGGGGCAGGGCACGTGCGGGGCCGGGGCGTGCGCGGGGCCGGCGTTCGCGCGGGGACGATTGACCCGGCGCCGGTGGGTAGAGGACCTGCATGGCGGTCACGGTGGCGCTGGCCGGGGACACGATGCTCGGCCGTGGTGTGGCGGAGCGTCTCGCCGAGACCGGTCCGCACGCGCTGTTCTCCGACGGGGTGCGCGAGGCGTTCGCCGAGGCGGACCTGGCGGTGCTGAACCTGGAGTGCTGCGTGTCCGCGCGCGGACGACCGTGGCCCGCGCCCGGCAAGGCGTTCCACTTCCGCGCGCCCCCGATCGCCGTGGAGTCGCTGACCTATCTCGGCGTCGACTGCGTCAACCTCGCCAACAACCACGCACTGGACTTCGGCGCCGACGCGCTCGCCGACACCCGCGAGCACCTGGCCGCGGCGGGCATCGCCGCGGTCGGTGCCGGCGAGGACGAGGCGCACGCCCGCGCCCCGGTGTTCCTGGAGGCCCGGGACGCGCGGATCGCCGTCATCGGCGTCACCGACCACCCGGCCGACTTCGCGGCGGGGCCGCACCGCCCCGGCGTGGCGTACGCCGACCTGGCCGCCGGGACGCCGGGCCGGCTGGTCGACACGGTCCGCGCGCTGCGCGAGGAGGCCGACGCTGTGCTGGTGATGCCGCACTGGGGGCCGAACATGCTGCCCGAGCCGCTGCGGTACGTGCGGCGCGCGGCCGACGCGCTGGCCGGGGCGGGCGCCACCCTGGTCGCCGGGACGTCCGCGCACGTCTTCCAGGGCGTCGCGGGCCGGGTGCTGTTCGACCTCGGCGACTTCATCGACGACTACGTGGTCGACCGGCTGCTGCGCAACGACCTGGGGCTGCTGTTCCTGGTGACGCTGGAACGCCGCGGCGAGCGGGCGAGGCTGACGCCCGTGCGGCTGGAGGCGGTGCCGCTGCGGCTGCACTTCGCGCGCACGCGGCTGGCCGCGGGCGCCGACCGCAGGTGGATCGGCGGCCGGTTCACCGAGGCGTGCCGCGAGTTCGGCACCCCGGTCGCCGAGGACGGCGGCCGGCTCGTGGTGCGCATGGGCTGATCATGGAGCTGACGCTGCTGGGAGCGGGGGCGGCGAAGCCGCCCCGCATCGGCGCCATCGACGCCGGCGAGGGGCCGCCGTCCGGAGAGCGGGGCGTCGAGGGCCGCGTCCACCGGATGTGAGGAGGAGCGCGATGGCGATGCTTGTGGGCTGTTCGGGCTGGCAGTACGCGCACTGGCGCGGAGTGCTGTACCCGCAGGGCGTGCCGCAGCGGCTGTGGCTGGAGCGGTACGCCGAATGCTTCGAGACGGTGGAGAGCAACGCCGCGTTCTACCGGCTGCCCAAGCGGGAGACGTTCGAGAACTGGGCCGCCCGCACGCCCGACGGGTTCGTCATGGCGGTGAAGGCCAGCCGGTTCCTCACCCACATCAAACGGCTGCAGGAGCCCGCCGAGCCCGTCGCCCGCCTCATGGAGGCGGCGCAGGGGCTCGGCGGCAAGCTCGGCCCGATCCTGCTGCAGCTCCCCCCGACCCTGCACGCCGACGCCGACCGGCTCGCCGCGTGCCTGGCCCGCTTCCCGGCCGGGGTGCGCGTCGCCGTCGAGCCGCGGCACCCGAGCTGGTGGACCGACGAGATCCGCGCCGTGCTGGAACGGCACGGCGCGGCCCTGTGCTGGGCGGACGTCCTCAGCCGCCCCGTCACCCCGCTGTGGCGCACGGCCGACTGGGGATACGTGCGGCTGCACCAGGGGGCGGCCGTGCCGTGGCCCGCTTACGGCGACCAGGCCCTCACGTCCTGGATCCGGCGCGTCGGCGGCGCCTGGGAGCCCGGCGCCGACGTCTACGTCTACTTCAACAACGACCCCGGCGGGGCGGCCGTCCGCAACGCCCTGCGCTTCACCGAGCTGGCGCGGCGGGCCCGGGTTTCGGACGCGGTCAGGTGATCTTTTTGGCGGCCTTGAGGGTCTGCGCGAGCGTCTCCAGGATCGGCGCGCAGCCGGTGTAGGAGAAGACCGGTTCGGGCTGCCAGCCGATGACCTGGTTCGCCTTGACGGCGGGCAGGTCCTTCCAGGACGGCCTGGAACCGAGGTCCTTGGGCTGCAGGGCCTGCGTACGGCTGTCCAGCATGATCACGTCGGCCCGGTACTTGTCGGCGTTCTCCCAGCTCAGGCCCTCGAAGTAGCCGTCCTTGTCGATCTTGTCGGGAACGATGACGTCGACGCCGAGCTCGCGGAAGTACATCAGGTCGCTGTTCTTGCCGGGGTTGGAGGCGTAGAACAGGTCGGGGCTGGCGGAGGCGGCCAGCACCTTGATGCCCTTGTTGGCGGCCACCGCGTCGCGCACCGCCTGGGCCGCCTTGTCGAACCGGGCCTTGGCCTGGGCGACCTGCGCGCTCCTGGTGTCGGCGCCGAGCGCGGCGGCCAGCTGGGCGAAGCGCTCGATCGGCTTGGGCAGCGCGGCGGAGCCGGTGGACACGGCGATGCTGGGCGCCAGCGCGAAGATCTTCTCCTTGCTCTCGGCGGGCACGTAGAACAGCTTGCCGGGCACGAACATGTTGTCGATCAGCAGTTCGGGCCGCAGCGCGGCGTACTTCTCCAGGTTGAACTCGCCGTAGGCGTTGCCGATGATCGTCACCTTGTCGACCGGGACCCGGCCCGCCTGCGGGTCGGGACGCCCGTCCTTGAGCCTGGTCGGCCCGTACACGCCCACGATCTGGTCGGTGACGCCGAAGTCGTGCAGGGCGGCGGCGGAGCCGATGTAGGCGACCACCCGCCGCGGCCGGGACTTCAGCGAGACCTTGGTGCCTCGGTCGTCGGTGAACGTCCAGGCGCCCGAGCCCGATCCGGAGCGGTCCGCGGACGAGTCGCCGCCCCCGCAGGCGGCCAGCAGCGCGCCGAGGGCGGCCGCGCCGCCCGCGCCGAGCGCGGTACGGCGGGTGAGCAGGGGCAGACGGGCTGTGTCAGACATCGCGCATCGTTCTTTCCGTTACTGGAGGGACCCATGTCCGAATTGTGGCTTAGGTTAACCTAACCTAATATCTTGTCCAGAGCCGGGCGCCGTCCCCCTCCCCGCCGGAGCACCGAGTTGTCCCTGACCACCTCCCCGCCCGTCCCCGAGGCCCGGGCGCCCGCCGCCGGACGCCGGATGACGCGCGCCGCCGGGCTGGCGGCGGCCGCGGGCGTACTGCTCGTCCTCGTGCTGCTGAGCCTGGCCGTCGGCGCCAAACCGCTGTCGCCCGGTGAGGTGTGGCGCGGGCTCGTCGACGAGGCGTCGTCCGGCTACCCGGTCGTCCACCAGATGCGGCTGCCGCGCACGCTGCTCGGGCTGCTGGTGGGCATGGCGCTGGGCCTGGCCGGGGCCGTCATGCAGTCGCTCACCCGCAACCCGATCGCCGACCCGGGACTGCTGGGCATCAGCGCGGGCGCGGCCGCGGCGGTGGTGTCGGCCATCTCCTTCCTCGGGATCGTGTCGTTCCTGGGCTTCGTGTGGTTCGCGTTGGCGGGGGCCGGCGCGGTGGCCGTCGTGCTGTACGCGGTGGGCGGCGGACGCCACGCCACCCCGGCCCGGCTCGCCCTCGCCGGGGCCGCCCTCAACGCCGCGCTCTACTCCTACGTCAACGCCGTGCAGCTGCTCGACACCGTGTCGCTCGACCGCATGCGGTTCTGGACGGTCGGGTCACTGGCCGCGGCACAAGGCGACACCGTCGTGCGCGTCGCGCCGTTCATCGCCCTCGGGCTGGTGCTGGCGCTCGCACTGGCGCGCCCCCTGAACGCCCTCACCATGGGCGACGACGCGGCGCGCGCGCTGGGCACGTCCCCGGGCCGCACCCGCGCCGTGGGGATCGTCACCGTGACCCTGCTGTGCGGGGCGGCCACGGCGGCGTGCGGGCCGATCGTGTTCGTCGGCCTCATGGTGCCGCACCTGGTGCGCGCCCTGACCGGCCCCGACCTGCGCTGGCTGCTGCCGTACTGCGCCGTGCTGTCGCCCGCCATCATGCTCGGCGCCGACGTGCTGGGACGCGTCCTGGCACGGCCCTCCGAGGTTCAGGTCGGCATCGTCACCGCCGTGTTGGGAGGGCCGGTGTTCCTGCACTTCATCCGCCGCCGCCGGGCGGTGAACTCATGAGCGTGGCGCGGTACGGCGTCGTCCGGACGGGCACGGGCGGCGGGCTGTCCCTGCGGTTCCGGACCCGCGCGCTCGTCGTCGCGGCGGCATGCCTGCTGGTCGCGCTGGCGGTCGGCGTGCTGGCCATCGGCAGCGGCGACTACCCCATGGGCCCCGCCGAGGTGGTGCGCACGCTGCTCGGCGGCGGCGGCCCCGCCGAGACGTTCATCGTCCGCGAGCTGCGCCTGCCGCGCGCCGCGACCGCGCTGGCCGTCGGCGCTGCCCTCGGCCTGGCCGGCGCGATCTTCCAGTCGCTGGTGCGCAACCCGCTGGGCAGCCCCGACATCCTCGGCTTCACCCAGGGCGCGTCCGCCGGCGTGCTCGTCATGATCGCGGTGACCGGCGGGTCCGGCGTCGCGGTGGCGGGCGGCGCGGTCGCCGGCGGCGTGGTCACCGGCGTGGCGATCTACCTGCTGGCCGGACGGCACGGCGCGCACGGCCAGCGGCTGGTGCTCGTCGGCATCGGCGTGGCCGCCATGCTCACCGGCGTCAACGGCTACCTGCTCACCCGGGCGCAGATCACCGACGCCGCCCGTGCCGTGCTGTGGCTGACCGGCAGCCTGGACGGCCGCGACTGGGCCGACGCCGCGCCGCTGCTGGTCGCGCTGGCGGTGCTGGTGCCGCTGGTGGTGGTCGGCTGCGGCCGCCAGCTGCGCATGCTGGAACTCGGCGACGACGCCGCGCACGGCCTGGGCGTGCCGGTCCCCCGCGTCCGGACGCTGCTGCTGGCCACGGCGGTGCTGCTGGCCGCGTTCGCCGCCGCCGCGGCCGGGCCGGTGTCGTTCGTCGCGCTCACCGCGCCGCAGCTGGCGCGGCGCCTGACCCGCACCCCCGGCCCCAACCTGCTGCCGTCGCTGTGCATGGGCGCGGCGCTGCTGGTGACCGCCGACTTCGCGGGACAACGCACCTTCCCCGGCCACCAGCTGCCCGTGGGCGTGGTGACCGGGCTCCTGGGCGGCGCCTACCTCGTATGGCTGCTGGTGACCGAACGCAGAAACGGACGTATATGAGCACTGCTGACCTGCCCGGAGACGACAGGGCCCCGTCGTCCCGCGACGACGCCGGGGCGCGGTTGCGGGGGATGGAGCTGACGCTGGCCTACGAGCGGCGCACGATCGCCGAGGGGCTGAGCGTCGCGGTGCCCGACCGGTCGTTCACCGTGATCGTGGGGCCGAACGCGTGCGGCAAGTCGACGCTGCTGCGGGCGCTGGCGCGCATTCTCAAGCCCGCTGCCGGCACCGTCGTCCTGGACGGGCGGAGCATCACCGACTGGCCCGCCAAACGCTTGGCCCGCACCCTCGGGCTGCTTCCGCAGTCGTCCGTCGCCCCCGACGGCATCACCGTCGCCGACCTGGTGGCGCGCGGCCGCTACCCGCACCAGAGCCTCCTGCGGCAGTGGTCGAAGGAGGACGAACGGGTCATCGCCGAGTCCATGGCCGCCACCGGCGTGGCCGACCTGGCCGACCGTCCGGTCGACGAGCTGTCGGGCGGGCAGCGCCAGCGCGTGTGGATCGCCATGGTGCTGGCCCAGCAGACCCCGCTGCTGCTGCTGGACGAGCCCACCACCTACCTTGACATCGCCCACCAGATCGAGGTGCTGGACCTGTGCGCCCGCCTGCACGACGAGGGACGCACCGTCGTCGCCGTCCTGCACGACCTCAACCACGCCGCCCGCTACGCCACCCACCTGATCGCCATGCGCGGCGGGCGGATCGTCGCCGAGGGCGCCCCCGGCGACGTGGTCACGGCCGAACTCGTCGAGGAGGTGTTCCGCCTGCCCTGCCGAGTGATCGACGACCCGGAGAGCGGCACGCCGCTGGTCGTCCCGGCCGCGCGTCACCGCGTCCGCGTCTGAGGCCGCGCGGCGCAGTGGCGGCGGTGCAGGGGCGCTCAGGAGGGGCGGTTGTGGCCCGCGTCGGTGTCCATGCGTGCCCAGGCGGCGTCCCACATCCGGTCGCGGTGCCGGTCGCAGCGGCGGCGGACGACCACGTAGGCCAGCAACACCGGGGCGCCGACGCCCAGCGCCGCCGCGCCGCCCGCGTACACCGCGTCGGTGACCGTCCGGCTGTGCGGCCGCGGCCGCACGGTCAGCCTGCCCTCGCGGTCCACCCAGATCTGCTTGCGCTCGCCGACCGCGGCGCCCTTCCAGCTCGGCAGCGTGCCGGTGCGCGTCCTGCCGTCGGCGGGCCGCGGCCACGTGGCCTGCACCGTCTCGTGGACGTACCGGTCGCCGGCCGACCCGATGCCGCCGGTGGCGACCACCGTCGCCCAGACCTCCTGCCGCTGCGCGTGCTCATGCCGCTCGGCCCGCAGCCCCGCGTCGTAGGTCAGGCCGCCGCACCACGCGGCGACCGGGGGCGCGGCGGCGAGCAGCAGGATCAGCAGCGCCAGCGCGATCGCGCGCTCGACACGGTCGACGCGCCGGCGCAGCTCGTTGCGTTCCATGCCGAGCCGCCGGCGGAGCCGCCGCATCGGCGGCGCCGCGCCGCCCACGCCGGACCTGCGCATCGTCGTCACCTCCCCGGGGCGACCACTCCCGGCAAGAGGCTTTTAGCCATCTTTTCTCAGGATATTCCGGTGCAGGATGATCGGCACGACCCCGAGGCGGTGTTTTCCCGGCTTTTCACGAACGCGTCCCGGGCACCGTCTCGGCCACGGCCTCCCCGGCCCCGCCGGACACCCGGCCCCCGTCCCGCACCGCCAGCGCCAGCACCGCGCCCACCAGGCACAGCACGGCGGTGATCCAGAAGATCTCCTGGTACTCGGTGCGCAGCGCGTCCCGCACCGCCTCCTGGTACTCGGCGAGCCGCCGCGCGAACTCCTGCCGCGACATCAGGAACGGCAGCGGCGTCTGCAGGTCGGCGGTCAGCGAGTGGAACCGGTGGAACCCCCAGGCCGACAGCGCCGCGATCCCCAGCAGCATGCCCATCATGCGCGCCACCACCACGGCCGCCGACGCGATGCCGTACCGGGCCGCCGGGACCGTCCGCAGCACCGCCGACGACACCGGCGCGATCACCAGCCCCAGGCCGGCGCCGGTCACGACCAGATCGACGTCCATGCGCGGCAGCGGCCCGTACGCCGCGTCCCGCAGCCCCTCGGGCCACGTCGCGATCAGCGCGTACCCCAGGGCCGCGATCGCCATCCCCGCCACCAGCGGCGGCCGCTCACCGAACCGCCAGGCCGCCAGCCCGCCCAGGAACGCCGCGACCAGCAGCGCCACCAGGAACCGCGCCAGGATCAGCGCGCCGCCCATCGTGTCCTCGCCCAGCAGCGTCTGCGCCACGAGCTGCACGTCCACCAGCGTCACCATCAGCGCGGCGCCCGACAGCAGGCTCACCCCGAGCGTGGCGAACAGCGGGCCGCGCCGCGTCCCCTCCAGATCGAGCAGCCGGGTCCGCGACCGCGTCTCCCACAGCACGAACGCCGCCGTGACCGCGACCCCCGCGGCGAGCACGGGCAGCCCCCACGGCGGCAGCGCCGACTCCTCCGGCTCGGGGTTGTAGACGCCCACCACGACCAACGCCAGCCCCGCCGCCAGCAGCACCCCGCCCACGACGTCGATGCCCGGCCGCTCGCGCGGCCGCCCGGCCGGCACGCAGAAGTGCACCGCCACCATGGCCGCCGCGGTCAGCGGGATGTTGATCCAGAAGATCGCGCGCCAGTCGAGCGCGGCCGCCAGCGCCGCCCCGTACAGCGGCCCCACCGCGCTGCCCAGCTCCTGCGCCGAGCCCACCACGCCCAGCACCACCGGGCGCCTGCGCTCCTCCCACAGGTCGGCCGCCAGCGCCATCGTCACCGGCAGCAGCGCGCCGCCCGCCAGGCCCTGCACCAGCCGCCCGGCCGTCAGCGTGATGATCCCGTCGGCCCACTGCGTGCCCTCGGCGCACGCCGTGACCGCCGACCCCGCCGCGAACGCGACCAGGCACAGCTGGATGACCGGCCGCCGCCCGAACCGGTCCGACAGCCGCCCCAGCAGCGGCATCCCCGCCACGTACCCCAGCAGGAACCCGGTGACGACCGGCGTCACCCGCTCCAGCCGGTTGATCGGGATCCCCAGGTCCCCGACGACCGTCACCAGGATCGTGGTGACGACGTAGGCGTCCAGCGCGGCCAGCAGCACCACCGCGCCGCCGACCCCGATCGCGATGCGGCGCCGGGTCATGCCGGGGCGCTGATCTTGTACGGCGCGTCGAACTCGGTGAACCTGACCGTGACCGTGCCGTCGTTGACGTCACCCCTGACCTTCAGCAGCCGGTGGTCGGCGGTGCCCACCCACACATGGCCCTTGACGTCCCCGTTCAGCCCGGGGATGAGCCCGGCGATGACGTCCTTGGGCAGCGTGCCCCGCACCTTGTAGGCGTCCTTGCCGTCCACCTTCTCGGTCTTCTCCGCCTGCGGCTGCGCCACCGACGTCAGCAGCTTGGCGATGCCCCGGTCCGGGTCCAGCACGGCCGACGGGTCGTACATCGCCGCGGCCAGCTGCTTGGGGAACCGCCGCCACCCGCCCGTCACGCCCTTGACGTAGAACGTCTCGCCCACCGCGACGATCTTCATCTCGACCGCCTGCCCGGACTGCTCCAGGTTGATCGTCCCCTCGGCGTCCCCGCCGCGCAGCAACCGCATGTCGCCGGCCTTGAGAGGCACTCCCGGGTTCCCCTCGGTCGCCACGCTGAACGCCACGCTCCGCAGATCCCGCATGGCCTGCGAAGCCTGCCGCAACGTGTCCTGCGGCGGCGGCTGCTTCGCACCCTCGTCGCCTCCGCCGTCCCCGCCCGAGCAGGCCGTCCCCGCGACCAGCACGACCCCCAGAGCGATGACTCCGCGCTTCAACATAGGCGGACCCTACCGACCGGTCACCACCCCCGTCACTCGGTACGAGGTATGACATCATGCCCCCCTCAAGGTGGACCCCGGCCTTTCCCGGTGGCCCCCCGCAACCCCCCGCCGCTATCATTGCCGCGGCAAGCCCCTCCGTAGTCGGCACTTCACGGAGGACACCCCGGGGCGGTAGCTCAGCCGGTCAGAGCAGGGGACTCATAATCCTTTGGTCGCGGGTTCGAGTCCCGCCCGCCCCACCGAGATCAACACCACGAAACGGCCCTTGACCAGGCACTTCCCGGTCAAGGGCCGTTGTCGTGCGGTCCGATGATCTACGACTGTGTCCGGTGGACTACGGGTGATCGTGCCGAATACGTGCCGAACTTCTCAGGAGGCGTCCAGGGCGTCCTCGATCCGGCGCCGTGCGGCCTGGTACTGGCCCTCGATGCACTTGGCGTAGATCCTCAGCAGCACGTCGACACTGTGTCCTGCCCACTCGGCCACCTGCGTGGGCGGGACGCCTCCGTTCAGCCACGTGGACACGCATGCGTGCCGGAGGTCGTAGATGCGTTGGGCGAGCGGCGAGGCGTACTCGGCTGCGGTGGGTGCCTCCTTGCGGGCGGCCTTCCACGCTCGTCGGTAGGTGATCGAGGGCAGCAGCGGCGGCTGACCTGGGGAGTGCTGGGGGCGTCGAGGGGGTGTGCGCGACTTTGGGGGCTGTGCAGCGTTGGGGCGCGATGTAGTGGCTGGTCGTTCTGTGGCTGTAGGGGCTGGTATTTCCCCTGGTCATTGAGGTTTTTGAGTGGGTGTCGTGGAGATGTTTCCTGGGCATCGGGGTGTTCGACGGGTGGAATGTGGGGGGCCATGGATCTCCGGCAACGGGGTGTGCTGGGCGGTGCCGTGGTGGTTCTTCTGGGTTGCGCGCTGGCCGTGGGGTGCGGGGGAGAGCGGAAGGTGCGCCTGGCGACGACGCCGCTGCCGTTGCAGCCGAGCGGGCTGGCCGTCGGCGGGGACGTGCAGGCGCATTCCTCCAACGTCGCCCAGGCGCGGCTCAGCGAGGACCAGGTGCGGCAGATCGCCGACGCGTGCCGCGCGGCGACCGATCTTCCGCAGGTGGGCAGCGACTGCTCGGAAAAGATCAAGGAGGCGTTTCGCCGCAGTGGGAAGACGCCCTGCCGGGCCAAGCGGGATCCATGCCTTGTCGCCAAGGTCGCCCCGGGCGCGCCCGCCACGGCGCCGGGGGCTCAGGTGGTCAAGTACTTCGAGATCACCGATCCGCGGCCGCCCGGTGAGTCGCTGTGCGGGCCCACCCAGGTGTGCCTGCGCGTCGGGGCGAGCAGTTCCGAGGTGTTCAACAGGATCGTCGGGACGGCGGGGCGCCCCGCCGGGCCTTCTGAGACGGGCGAACCCTCGGTGTCGCCGTCGGCCACAGTGAGTTCGCCTCCAGAGCAGCAGACGACCGTCCCCGCGCCCGCCCCCAGTGAGACCGAATCCACGGCGCCGCAAACGCCGGAGCCGGGTCCGCCCCAGCCGCCGCAGCCGGGGCCGAGCGGGAGTCCCTGATCGGTGGCCGGGGACGAGGCCGGTCCGGGGTTCCGGGGGATCGGTTCGTTGCTGGGGTTCGCCACGAAGGTGCTGGCGCCCGCCGGCGTGCTGACCGCGGTGCTGTACTACTTCGGGTACACCCGCGAACGGGCGCGGTACGGCTACTTCGGCGTGGACCTCGGCACCGTCGGGTTGACGACGACCGACTACCTGGTGCGCAGCGCCGGGCCGCTTTTCGCGCCGCTGGCGGCGGTGCTCGTCACCGGGGTCGCCGTGATCATCCTGCACCATCTGCTCGCCCTTCTGTTCGATCGGCTGGCCCTGCGGTGGCGGCGGGTCGCGTGCGGCGTGCTGGCGGCCGTCGCGCTCATCACGCTCGCCATCGGCGCGATCGGCCTGCAGCGCCGTGCGGAGGTGCTCGCCGGGCCGCTCGTCTCTCCGGTGGCCCTCGCCGCCGGGGCGCTGCTTCTCGACTACTCGGCGGAGAACTCGCGGATCCGCGCGGCGCTGCCCGGCCGGGTCGCGGCGGTCCTCGACTCCAACGCCGCCCTGCGCCGGGGCCTGGTCGCCGGACTCCTGCTGATCGCGGCCTTCTGGGCGACGGCCAGCGTGGCGCAGAGCCAGGGCGAGACCGACGCCCGGGCGATCGAGGTGTCGCTGATGTTCCAGCCGAAGGCGACCGTGTACAGCCGTCAGCGGCTGCAGATCAGGGCGCCGGGCGTCGGCATGGTGCGGCTCAGCGACGGCAAGGACTCGGCGTACGCCTTCCGCTACGACGGGCTGCGCACCCTCGCGCACTCGCAGGGACGCTGGTTCCTGCTCCCCGCCGGCTGGACGCGGGACAACGGAGCGTCGGTCATCCTGCTGCCGGACTCCGGCGACGACATCAGGGTCGATCTGGCGCCGTGAGGTGGCAGGCGGCCGCGTGCGGGTCAGGCGTCCGCTGAGGACGAGCCCTCGACGGAGGCGGTGACGAGTTCGGCGACGTGCTCGACGGTCGTGACGCCCTCGGACATGGACGCGTTGCCGGACGACAGGACGGCGATCAGAAGGTCGTGACCGCCGCCGCGCACCCGGCCGATGCTGTTGATCGTCCAGCGGCCCGCGTCGGCCTTGCGCGGCAGCCAGCCGTTCTTGAGGGCGACGCGGTCGCCGCGTCCGGCCGCCGCGCTGACCCCCCACGCCTGCGTGGGCGTCACGTCCGCCATCAGGTCCAGGACGTACTTTCGGTTGCGGGCGGTGAGCGGGCCGCGGCCGGGGGACAGCGCGGCCAGGACGCGGAGCTGGTCGGCGGCGCTGGTGACGGTGCTGCCCCAGAAGTCGCCGGGGCCGGGACGCGTGTGGCGCATGCCGAGCCTCCTGTTGGCGGCGGCCAGCCCGGCGCCGCCGCCGATGAGATGCCACAGTTCGGTCGTCGCGGCGTTGTCGCTGAACCTGATCGCCCGTTCGGCGAGGGCCCGCTCAGTACCGGTCAGGGCGCGGTGCCGGCGCTGCGCCCTGAGCAGCAGGGCGATCACGATGTCGACCTTGACGGTGCTGGCCGTCACAGGTCGCAGCTTCGGGTTGTAGGCGAAGGCCGCGCGGTCGGCGGCGAGGTCGGTCACCGCCACCGTCACGCTCCCGGACCTGCCTTTCAGGTAGCGGTCGAGCGCGCGTGACAGGCGCTTGCGCTCCGCCTTGCCGAACGAGGGACGCGGTTCGCGGGACGGCGTCTCGGACCGAGGCGGCGGTGCGGCGGTCTCCGGTGCCGACACGATGAGCGGTGTCAAGGGCACCTGGACGTGGACCGCCGGCAGGGACGCGGACGAGGACGCGAGCGTGGCCGCCCCCACGAGGACGGCCGCGCCGGCACGCAGGACCCGCGCGACGCGGAACGGCCGCGCGTGCTCGGCACGCCTCACCATGACGGCGCCCCGCGCGACGACAGGAAGGACCTTCCGGACATGGCGGCATCCTGGCGACGCCGCCGTTTCCTCCGCGTAACGGCCGCGGTGTGGTGCTGGGGCTATGGCGTGAGGTTGGGGGTGTGGCGTGAGGTTGGGGGTAGGGCGGGTAGCTCAGCGGCATGGGCACGATCGTCAAGGGACTCATCGCGGGGGCCGTCGGTACGGGGGCCCTCAACGTCGCCACCTACCTGGACATGGCCGCGCGCGCCCGGCCCGCCAGCAGCACGCCGGAGCAGGTGGTGCAGCGGCTGGCCGAGGCCGCCGACGTCGGTCTCGGCGAGGGCGAGCAGGCCGAGAACCGCAAGGCCGGGCTGGGGCCGCTGCTCGGGTACGCGACCGGGCTCGGCGCCGCCGTGGCCTACGGGCCGCTCGCCCGGCGACTGCCGTGGCCGGTCGGCGTGGTCGCGCTGACGGCGCTGGCCATGGCCGGGTCGAACGCGCCGATGGCCGCGCTGGGCATCAGCGACCCGCGCCGCTGGTCGGCGACGGACTGGGTGTCGGACCTGGTGCCGCACCTGGCGTACGGGATCGCCGCGGCGGCCGCGTTCCGCCGCCTCGGCTGAGACCGCAGGCCGGGCCGCCGGGCGGACGCGCGCCTCAGCCCTCCGGGTGGGCCGACGGGAAGCGCGGCTCGCGCTTCTCGCGCAGCGCGGCAAGCCCCTCCAGCACGTCCGGGCCCATGAAGGTGAGCATCTCGTACGCGGCGGACTGGTCGAAGATCGGCCCCGCCGTCCTGAGCCAGTTGTTCAGGGCGCGCCTGGTCAGCCGGATCGCCTGCTGCGGCCCGGTGGCCAGCACCCGCGCCACGCGCATCGCCTCGTCCAGCACCTGCTCCCGCGGCACCGCGCGGCTGACCAGGCCGATGCGCTCGGCCTCCGCGCCGTCGACCATCTCGCCGGTGAGCAGGTGGTAGCGGGCCTTGGCCATGCCCGCCAGGAGCGGCCAGATCATCGCCGCGTGGTCCCCGGCGGCCACGCCCAGGCGCACGTGGCCGTCGCCCAGGCGGGCGTCCTCGGCGCAGACGGAGATGTCGGCCAGCAGCGCGACGACCAGTCCGGCGCCGACCGCCACGCCGTTGATCGCCGACACGATCGGCTTGGCGCAGTCGACCATGTTGTAGACCAGGTCGCCCATCTCGGTGAGCATGTGCGACACCCGGTCGTGGTCGCCCGCCATGCGCTCGACCATGGCCAGGTCGCCGCCCGCGGAGAACGCCCTGCCCGCGCCGGTCACCACGGCCACCCGGGTCTGCGGGTCGGCGGACACGTCCCGCCACACCCGGGCCATCTCGGTGTGCATCCGCTCGTCGGCCGCGTTGTACTTGTCGGGACGGTCGAGCGTGATGAGCAGCACGCCGTGCTCGTGCCGTTCGAACCGCAGCCGCTCGTAGTCGGACCAGGCCATCCGGTGGCGCTCCTCCCTGGTGGCCCCATGTACGAGACAAGGGGCCTTCATATAAACATGTCCGGGTGCGGCCCGGGGCCGGGACGGGCCGAACGGCGCTCGGTGAACCCTCCGGTGCGCGCGCCGCGTACTCCGAAGCGATGGAGAATCGGTGCCGGCCTCGCCTCTCCCCATGACGACGCCTGAACCCCCGGACGCCTCCGCCGAGCAGTGGGCCCGGTTCCTCGCCGCGCTCGAGTGCGCCTGCGGCGAGTGCGGCGGGACGGGCCTGGTGCGCAGCGTGCGGTGGCGCGCCTGGCACGAGCGCGCCGGCGAGCTGATCCGCGTGGCGCAGGCCGCGCACCGGGCCGCGGACCTGTCGCACGCCGCGCAGGCCCCGGACGCCGAGACCGAGGTGCCCACCGTCGTGCTGGCCATCGAACGGGCCATCGACGAGCACATGCGGACCCGCCCCGACGAACCCGAGCAGCAGCCGTGCCGGACCTGCCGGGGCACCGGCCGTGTCCTGACCGGACTCGGCCTGCGGCTGTCGGAGTTTTTGACGCGCCACGGGTTTGTCCGCCAGAGCGGCCCCTGACCCGTACCTCACGCGGACGCCACGCTTCCCTCGATTTCACGGCGGGCCACTCGTTGACTTGTAATCGCTCGGGTACGCAGCGTTACATCCGCTGCGTCCGTCACCCGGAGGAGGCCCGATGCCGCGCCGCACCGTCCGCCGCAGAACCCGTTCGCGAACCGTCCGCCGAATTGTCGCCGCCGCGGTCGCCGCCGCGGTCGCCGCGGCGGTCTCGGCCGTCGGCGCGCCCCCCGCCGCCGCCGACCCCGCCCCGCCGACCGACCCGCTGCCGAGGAAGCTGCGGCCCGCCCTGGCCAAGCCGTCGGCCCACCCCAAGGGACGGGCGAAGGGCCTGGTGATCGGCGGCGACCAGGCCCGGCGCCGGCTCGTCGTGCTGGACGCGAGCAAACGCTCCTGGGCGGGGAAACGCGCCGTGAGATGGAGCTGGAAGCCCACCGCCGCACGCGGGTACCGGGACGTCGCCGGCGCGTGGGGCGGCGCGTCGGACGTGCGGGTGCGGCGCTGGCACGGCCGGACCTACGTCGTCACCGCGCAGGGCGCCGGCTTCGTCGGGGCCATCCAGTACCCGACCGGCAGGCGCCTCTGGGCCGTCAACGCCGGCCGGCGCAGCGGCCTGCACGCCGCCGAGCTGCTGCCCAACGGCAACGTCGCGGTGGCCGCGGCCAACGGCGACTGGGTGCGCGTCTACGCCGCCTCGCGCGGACGCGCCGCCCGCAAGCACGCGCAGGTCCACCTCACCGGCGCGCACGGCGTGCTGTGGGACCCGTCCCGCCGGCTCCTGTGGGCCCTCGGCGAGAACCACCTCATCGCCCTGCGGGTGCGCGGCACGGCGCACCGCCCGTCCCTGCGGGTCGTCAAGCGCAAGCGGCTGCCGTCGGCCAGCGGCCACGACCTCGCGCCCGTTTACGGCAACCGCAACCGGCTGTGGATCACCACCCACTACGGCGTCTACCAGTACGACAAGCGCAGGGGCGTCTTCACCACCCGCTACCGGCTCGCCAGGCGGGTCAACAAGCGCATCGTCAAGGCCGTGGGCAACAACCCGTGGACCGGGCAGGTGCTGCTGACCCGGCCCAAGAAGGGATGCGCCACGTCATGGTGCACCGACACCCTGGAGTTCTTCGGTCCGAGGCACAGGAAGGCCACGCGTGTACTGCGCGGCGCCCAGTTCTACCGGGCCCGCTGGTTCGTGCCCCGGTACCAGTGACCGCCGGACGCTAGGCGGGCCACTCCGGAGGCCGCTTGTCCAGGAAGGCGCGCATGCCCTCCTGCGCCTCCGGGGTCTGGCTGGAGGCGGCCATCACCTCGATGGCGTAGGTGTAGGCGTCGTGCTCGGGACGGTCCAGCTGGGCGTACATGGCCTGCTTGCCCAGGGCCTTGCTGCGGGGGCTGCCCTTGGTGGCCCGTTCCAGCAGCTCCAGGGCGGCCTTGTCCAGGTCGGCGTCCGGGACGACCCGGTTGACCAGGCCCCACTCGCAGGCCGTGCGCGCGTCGATCACGTCGCCGGTGAGGGCCATCTCCATGGCCCGCTTGCGGCCGATGTCGCGCGCGATCGCGACCATCGGGGTGTGGCAGAACCAGCCGCCCTTGCCGCCGGGCGCGGCGAACCCCGCGCTCTCGCCCGCCACGACCAGGTCGCAGCTGGCCACCAGCTGGCAGCCCGCCGCCGTCGCCAGGCCGTGCACCCGCGCCACCACGACCTGCGGCACCGACTGGATCGTCCGCATCAGCTCGGTGCACGTCCGCAGCAGGGAGCGGACGTCGGCGTGGGACGCCCCGGCCATGTCGGCGAAGTCGTGACCGGCCGAGAACACCGGACCGTTCGCCGCCAGCACCACGCCACGGGCGTCGGTGTCGCCGACCTGCCGGAACGTCTCGCTCAGCGCGAGCAGGAACTCCCGGGACAACGCGTTACGGCGCCGTGGCCGGTTCATCGTGATCGTCGTGAACGGGCCTTCGCGCTCGACCAGGACATCGTTCATGACCTCGACGCTACGCCACCGGCCCGCGTTCCGGGAGACGCCGGGTCCCGAACCTCATGGGATGTCGGACCCTCGTCGTACGGTTGGGCCGGGTCGTTCGGACGGGCCGGAAGGATCCGCATTGAAGCTGCTCACCGCCACCAACGTCACGCAGGGCTACCGCGACAACGACTTCCACTGGTGCGTCGAGGGGGAGCTGGTGCACATCGGCGTCGTGTGCGCCAGCGACCGCGGCGACCCCGACGGCGACTGCGGCTGCGGCCGCGCGTTCGCCGGGCTCAACTCCCACCGCGCCACCACCACCGCGATGGTCCGGGACGTCGCCGGCTTCACCGAGGCCGACTACGTGGAGGCGCTGCGCTCCAGCCTGGAGCAGCGCGGCTACGACGCCACGTTCGCCGAGCACGAGGCCGCCGAGCTGCGCTGCCTGGTCCGCGACTGGCCGGTCGGCGCGATCGTGGAGCGCCGCCTCGACGACATCGTGGTCCGCGAGGTGGTGCAGCCCTAGGATCACGGCAGCTTCTGAAGATCGACCCAGGGAGGTGCTGTCGTGCTGGTCGCGTTCTCGGTGACCCCGCTCGGCGTCGGGGAGAACGTCGGTGAACTGGTGGCGGAGGCCGTCCGCGTGGTGCGGGCCAGCGGCCTGCCCAACCGCACCGACGCCATGTTCACCACGGTCGAGGGGGAGTGGGACGAGGTGATGGCGGTGGTCAAGGCCGCCACCGACGCCGTCGCCGCCCGCGCGCCCCGGGTCAGCCTGGTGATCAAGGCAGACCTGCGTCCCGGCGTCACCGGCGCCCTGGACGCCAAGGTCGAAAGCGTCGAACGCCACCTCGCCGAAGACCAAACCTGAGCGCGAGGGCTTCCGGGGGCGGCGTGTGCGGGGGCGGGGGTCAGGTGTGCGGTGTGCGGCGGACGACCAGGGCGTCCAGCGCCTCGATTCGTGAGCCGCACACCCGTAGCGGGTTGATCTCCAGTGACTCCAGGTCGGGTCCCAGCGCGACGGCCAGCCTCCCGACGGCGGCGACCACCTCGGCGAGGCGGTCCAGGTCGGCGGCGGGCGCGCCGCGGAAGCCGCGCAGTATCGCCGCGCCCCGCAGTCCGGTCAGCATCGCCCGCGCCCGCGCGGGCGTGACCGGCAGCGGCGACAGCGCGGCGTCGTCCAGCACCTCCACCAGGACGCCGCCGAGCGCCACCGCCAGCAGCAGCCCCCAGTCGGGGTCGCGGGTCACGCCGACCAGCAGTTCGGGCGCCTCGGCGCGCATGGGCGAGACCAGCACCCCGTCCAGCCGCGCCCCCTTGGCGGCGGGGCTCTGGGCCGCGGCCACGATCTCGTCGTGCACCGCCGCCGCCTCGGCCGCGGTCACGCCGAGGCGCACGCACCCCAGGTCGGACTTGTGGGCGATGTCCGGCGAGACGATCTTCATCGCCACGGGCCCGCCGAACTCCGCGGCGGCCCGTCCGGCCTCCTCGGCCGAACGGACGTGCCGTGCCGGGACGACCGGTATCCCGGCGGCCTCGAGCAGGGCCCGCGCGTCCACCTCGGAGAAGGCGTCGCCCTCCGGGAGCGCGACCCGGGGCGCCGGGGCGGCGTGCTCCCGGAGGGCCGTCTCGTCCTCGGCGCGATGCGCGGACCAGCGGGCCAGCCGCGCGATCGCCTCCACGCCGAGCCGCAGCCCGGGGACGGCGTGGGCGACCCCGCCGGCGTCCAGGACGGCGCGCGCCCGCGGTCCCACCGGCTGGGTCACCTGGGTCAGGTAGAGGGCGGGCGCCCTGCTCTCGGCCATGCCCGCGCCGATGGCGTCGACGAACCTCTGACCGTAGAAGGGCCCGTCGTCCTCGCGCCACGGCAGGCTGTTGACGGCGACGACGACGCCGACGGACGGGTCGTCGCCGACCGCCGCCACGGCCTCCCGCCAGATCTCCGGGTTCATGATCGCGGCACCGGTGATGTCGAGCGGGTTGTGCGCCGCGCCGTAGGCGGGCAGGACCTCCGCCAGCCGCCGCACGGTGCCCTCGGCCAGCTCGGGAAGATGCGCGCCCGCGCCGTCGGCCAGGTCGGCGATGATGTCGCAGGCGCCCCCGGAGATCGACACGATCCCCGCGCCCGGCCGTTCCAGCGGTCCGGTGTGCGCGGCGACGCCCGCCGTGACCAGCATGTCCTCGATCGTGTCGACCCGGATGACGCCGAGCCGCTCGAACACCGCGTCGATCACCCGGTCGTCGCCCACCAGCGCGCCGGTGTGCGAGGCGGCGGCACGCGCGGCCAGCGCGCTGCGGCCCGCCTTGAGGATCACCAGCGCCTTGCCCGCCCGCGCCGCCCGGCGGGCCGCCGCGGCGAAGACCTCCGGGTCGCGCACGGCCTCCATGAACACCGCGATCGCCTTGGTGGCCGGGTCGTCCACCAGGTAGTCGACGAGACGGCCCACGGTGACCATCGCCTCGTTGCCGACCGTGATGACGTGCGAGAGCCCGACCCCGGCCAGGGCCGCGAAGTCCTTCATCGCGCCGCAGCTCGCGCCGGACTGGGAGATCAGCGCGACGTCGCCGGGGCCGCTCGGCGGATCGGCCAGCGCCATCGCCGGCACGCCCGCCGCGACGTTGACGAAGCCGAGGACGTTGGGGCCCATCAGGACGACGCCGAGCTCCTCGGCGAGGCCGGCCAGCTCCTCCTGCCGCCGCCGCCCCTCCGCGCCGGTCTCGGCGTACCCGGAGCTGAGCACCAGGACGCCGCGCGCCCCGGCCGCCGCCGCGTCCCGCACCGCGTCGGGCGCGGCGGCGGCGGGCACCATGACGAACGCCAGGTCGACGGGCCTGCCGATCGCCGCGCACGTGCGGTGGGCGGGCCGTCCGTGCACCTCGGGGCTGCGCCGGTTCACCAGGTGGGTGGCGTCGGCGTGGCCCGCGGCGGTCAGGTTGCCGTAGACCAGCCGGGAGAACGCCGACCTGTCGCTGGCGCCGATGAGCGCGAAGGAACGCGGTGCGAAGAACGCCCGGAGTCGTTCGGGGGTCACCATGGGGAGGTGCGGCCTTCCTTCAGGGGGCGACGGCGATGGACTTGCTCTCCAGACAGGACCGGAACCCCTCCGGGCCCGTCTCCCGGCCGACGCCCGATGTGCCGATCAGTGCACTCGCGCCCCGCACTCGGCCGAGTACAGCGCCGCGCCGGCCCTGATCCGATCGAGTTCCACGGCGGTGAGACGCAGGAACCCCTCGCGGGTGTCCTCATCGGGTGGGTACTCGACGGTGGCGTCGGCGACCGCGGTGATCCTGCCCGCGACATGCAGTTCGGCCGGGAAGCGGCCGCTGGGCAGGACGCCGTCGGCGGTGCCGAACGCCACGACGTCGTCCGCCTCGACGAACAGCTCGTCAACCCGGAACCGCCAATGCGGGTCCGCCTCGGCGAGCAGGAGCCGACCATCCTTGCCATGGCCGATCAGCAGGTCCCTGCGTGCCCGTATCTGTTCCGCGATCGCGCAGCAGAGCGGAACCTGGGCGACCTCGGCGGTGTCGATCCGCGTGTACCCGGCGTGCGGGGCGTAGCGCAGCCCCAATTCCAGAAGGTAGATCGCGGCGTCCTTGGCCCGCGGGTGGGCATGCGCGACGATGTCCAGCAGCAGGGGCGCGGCGACCACCGCGGCGGGGAACACCGCACCGCTGTGACCGTTGTAGAGGGCCATGCTCTGCAGCCGGCCGACTGCGTCCGTGACCTGGAACAGCGTCGTCGCCGCGGCGAGCTCCCGCAACCCGCTGACCGCTCGTTCAGGGTCATACCAGCCCGCGGGCCCGGGAACCGCCGCCCAATCCACGGCGTCGAGCGCGCGGCCCACTGCGGAATCCGACATGCCAGGCATCCTGACATGGCGATCGCCGGCGCCCGCTCCTCAACCGGCGTCCGCGCCTGCACCGGACCGCCGTCCCGCGCCGGAACCCAGCGGTGCCCGACGAACAGTTCCGTCCGCTCGCTCGCCGTCCCGGACAAACCGACCTCCGCTCCCGGCCGCGCGCCGTGCCGGAGAAGGCGTTGACGATCAGAATCGATGATAATGAAACATACGATGATGCTGATCTGGCGGTCAAGGATTCCCCTGATGACCTGGCGGAACCGCCGGACGGCTCCGCAGGGGCACGCCCGGGAGAGGCCGCGGCCGCGCGCGAGGATGCCGCGCTGGATGTCGTTGGCGACCCCGCCGCTCACGAACATCGGCGTCAGCCGCAAGGCGTGCTCGGACGGGCCGCCGCCGGGGCGCGTCGGGGGCAAGCCGATCTCCCCGGACAGCGCCGCGTGCCGCTGGACCTGGATGCCGGGGGTGTCCATCGGAGCCAGGAGGATCGTGATCCCGGCGTGCCGGGGCGGGGTTACACGGCGCGGTGGCGTGGGGAAGCGGCCAGGTCGAGGATCTCGCGGGCGGCGCGGACCAGGGACGCGTTGTCGGGCGCGGGCGACCCGTCGGGCAGCAGCAGGCAGTCCTCCAGGCCGATGCGGGTGTCCAGGCCGAGCGCGGCGGCCATGCGCAGCACCGGCCAGGCGCCGCCGTCCTCGCCGTGCAGCAGGACGGGACGGCCGCGTGCGGCGCCCAGCTCCTCCAGCAGGGCGGCGGCCGTGCGCGGCGCGGTGTCGGGGTCGGTGTCGGTCACCTCGGCCAGCACCCGCAGCACGCAGTGCGCGGACGGCCAGGCCAGGAACCGGCGGGCCGCGTCGGTGCCGGAGAACACGCCCGCCTCGATCTCCACGCCCAGGTCGAGCAGCGCGTCGGCGACCAGCTCGGCGCCGTCCTCGTGCCAGTTGACCGAGGCGTGGTCGGGCAGCACCTTCCACGCGCGCACCAGCTCGGCGCGGGCGCGCGGGTCGGGCGCGGCCCACGCGCCGGTGGTGACGCCGACGCGGATGCCCGGCACGGCCGCGCGCACGGCGGTCACCGCCTCGGCGACCGCGTCCGGCTCCAGCGAGTCGGCGCCGGAGGCGTCCTTGGGGTGCAGGTGGACGTCCTCGGCGCCCGCGATCACGGCGCCGCGGACGGCGGCGGCGAGCTCGTGCGGGTCCAGCGGCAGGTGGGCGGCGTCGGAGCGGGTGCGGGGACCGTTGGGGCAGACCTGCAGCATGCGGCGATCATCCCAGATCGTCGCGCCGCGTGGTGCCGAGGTCACCGGAACCTGGCCCGTCGGGAGGGGGCGTGCGGCCCGCCCGCGGCGCCGTCATCCGCTCGCGCCGGGGGCGATGACGCAGGGACCGCCGCCGCAGACGTCGACGACCTCGCCGGTCTTCAGGAACACCGCCTTCTGCCGGCGCGCGTCGGGCGAGTTGCGCGGGTCGGAGTGCGGGTCGCGCCCTTCGGTCGGCGGGGTGTTGGTGAGCGGCGGCGCGGGCGAGCCGCTGTCCCACATCACCATCGCCGATCCCGCGTACGGGGTGGAGCCGATCGCGGGGATGCCCCAGAACGGCACCCGGTCGGGGCTGCGTCCGGGACGCAGCGCGGGCGCGTGCAGCCGCGCCCCGACCGTGCGGGCCTGGACCTCGGCCGCCAGCGGCGCCACCTGGTGGTCGCCGAACGCCACGTGCATCAGCACCCGGTGCGACGGTGTGCGCGGCAGCGGACGGTCGGTCATGTGGGCGGCGTAGCCGTTGGCCTCACCGCGGTCCCACAGCATCTGGATCAGCGCCAGGGCGATCTGCTGGTCGAGCTTGTCGGGGTAGAAGACGTCCAGCACGCGGGCGTAGGTGGGGAAGTCGGCGCTGCGGTTGAGCAGAGTGCTGTAGTTCATGGCGGGGACGCCCAGCACGGCGCGCCGCACGTCCGGCGACACGGCGGTCAGCGCGCCGCCCATGATGCCGCCCTGGCTGTTGCCGTCGAACACCACGCCCGCGGCGGCGTAGATGAGCGGCCTGCCCTCGGCGGTGCGGAACGCCTTGTCGCGGGGGAAGCCGCGCGTCATCGCCCGGCCGAGCAGGATCTGGTTGAGCATGCCCTGCTGGAGCCGGTCGGCGACGGTGTTGAAGCGGCTGAGGTCGGCCAGCACGGTGACGACGTTGGGGATGTCCTCGTTGGCCATCCCGGCCCACTTGGTGGCGCAGAACGCGAAGCCGTGCTCGGACGCCATCGCCTTGACGTTGCCCGCCGCCACCTCGCTCTCGCTGCCCAGCAGTCCGTGCCCGTACAGGGAGGCCCGCGCGGGCGTGGTGAACGCCGACCGCGGGATCTCGCACTGGAACGGCACCACCTGGGTGTTGGCGGGCAGCCGCGCGGGCAGCCCGTCGCGTCCGTAGTGGAACGACGAGCCGGGCGGGCCGCCGGGCAGGTTGAGGTAGCTGGGGGCGAACAGCACGCCCTTGACCTCGCGTCCGATCCGCTCGTCCACGTCGTCGGTGACCTGCGTGACCAGGAACGGCGGGGTGCCGGTGGGGCCCAGGTTCCGCAGCGCGTCGTCGCGGATGTGCAGCATGCGCTCGGACAGGCCGCGGCGGCTGGCGACGGTGAAGTCCCACGCCAGGTAAAGGTCCCGGGCGTCGACGCCGTGGCGCGACAGGTCCGCCAGGACGCGCCTGGTGGAGCGTTGCCGTTCGCGCAGCGGGTCGCCCGGCGGCAGCGTCCGCCCGAGGATCCTGCCGAACGTCGCGTTGGGCCTGATGACGGTCCCGTCGGCGTCGCGCAGGCCGCGCAGCGCCACCACGTAGCGGTGGCCTTCGCGGAAGTTGCGCGCCGGACGGACGATGAGGGCGCGGCGGTCGTCGCGTGTGGCGTTGGCGTCCAGCTCGGCCCAGTACGGCCAGCGTTCCCCGGTCGCGGTGTCGACGATGACGATGGGGGCGTCGCGGCGCAGGGACGCGCCGATGTCGGTGACGGGCGCCGCGCCGCTGCGGGTCAGGTCCACGCCGGGGACGTGCGCCAGCAGCATGGAGCCGGGGGAGAAGCCGTCGGACCGGTTCCACTCGTCCGGGCGGATCGGCGCGCCCAGCGAGTTGCGCAGCGTCGTGCGCATGTGGACGCGGCGGCCGGTGTCGGTACGGGCGTCGCGCACCGTGTACCAGTCGTTGGGGAACGGCAGCAGGCAGGACGCCGGGTCGATCGGGTCGCACCCGTCGTCCGCGGGTGCCGCCAGGGCCGTGGACGGGGCGGACAGGAGCGCACCCGTGAGGACGAGGGCGGCGAAGGTCGCGAGCAGTGCGCGCAAGGCTGGCCTCCCGGAGGCATCGCACGATCCGCGCGAGCGCCGCCCCCGAGCCAGGCGTCGTGCGTCCTCAGGATCAGACCGCAGGAGGACGGCGCGGTCAATGCCAGTCCCGCCCGGGTGGGGGTTTTGTTCCATTCTTGTTAAATCTGGCTGTCCGGCCGTTGCTTCGTGGTTTCGGGTGTCGTCAGGACGTCCGCTTCGGGGGGATAGTGGGCGCGTACCTGCGCCCCTGCGGAAAGGACCGTTCCATGGACGCCGTTCCGACCATCGACCTGGCCCCCTGGTTCCACGGCGACGAGCCCGCCCGGGCCGAGGTGGCGGCGCGGGTGGACGCCGCGCTGCGCGAGATCGGCTTCCTGGTGATCACCGGTCACGGGGTCCCGGCCGCGCTGCGCGCCGACATCCGCGCCGCGGCCAGGCGCTTCTTCGCGCTGCCCGAGGAGACAAAGCGGGCCTACGCGGTCACGATCGGGGAGCGCGGCTGGCTGCCGCCCGGCGTGGAGGCCAACGGGTACGCCGAGGGCACCCCCACCCCGCCCGACCTGAAGGAGACCTTCGCGGTCGGCGCGCACGAGCCGGTCGGCGACCCCGAGATCGACGCCGAGTGGTTCCTGCCCAACGTGTGGCCCGGCGAGGTGCCCGAGCTGGAGCGGCTGCTCACCGAGTACCTGGAGCGCATGCGGGCGCTGTCGAACGGGCTGCTGGAGCTGTGCGCCGCCGCGCTCGGCCTGGCGCCCGGCTTCTTCACCTCGCGGGCCGACCACCCGTCCTACACCCTGAACATCAACCGGTACCCGCCGCTGTCGCAGGTCGGGCCGCCCGAGCCCGGCCAGTTCCGCATCGGCCCGCACACCGACTTCGGCACCGTGACGGTGCTGGACCGCCAGGACGGCGTCGGCGGCCTGCAGGTGTACTCGGACGAGGCGGGCTGGGTGAACGCCCCCTACGTCGAGGACTCCTTCACCATCAACGTCGGCGACCTGCTCGCCCGCTGGACCGGCGACCGCTGGAAGTCCAACCGGCACCGCGTCCTGCCGCCCGACCCCAGCGCCCCCGACGAGGAGCTGGTGTCGCTCATCTTCTTCTACGAGTGCAACCCCGACGCCGTCATCTCCTCGGTCCCGGCGCCGGTCGGCCGCGTCGAGCACGAGCCGGTGCGCGCCCACGACTACCTGCTCGGCAAGCTCAACGCGATCACCGTCGGCTGAGCCCCCTCCCCCTGTCACAGCCCCCGCAGGAAAGGCCCCGTATGACAACCCTCCGGGACAGCCAGCCCGCCCAGGAACCGCCCGCCGGAGTCGTCGTCCGCGAGGGCGTGTACGGCGGGAAGGTCGCCGCCATCGAACCCGGCGGCGCCGACTTCATCCCGCTCGGCGAGCGGCACGGCCGCCCGCGCGGCCTGCTGTGGACGTGGACGTCCCCGAACCTGGAGTTCGCCACCATCTTCCTCGGCGTGCTCGCGGTCGCCGGGTTCGGGCTGACGTTCTGGCAGGCCGTCGCGGCGATCGCGCTCGGCAGCGGGCTGGGCGCGCTCGCGCACGGCGTGCTGTCGGCGGGCGGGCCGCGGCACGGCGTGGCGCAGATGGTGCTCGGCCGCCTGGCGTTCGGCCACCGCGGCAACGCCCTGCCCGCCGCGCTCAACACGGTCGCGGGCGGCATCGGCTGGTTCGCCGTCAACAGCGTCAGCGCCACGCTCGCGCTGTCCACGCTGACCGGCCTGCCCAAGCCGCTGTGCCTGGCGGTCGTGGTGGCCGCGCAGGTCGGCGTGGCGTTCTTCGGGCACAACCTGGTGCACGCCTTCGAGCGGTACGCCTTCCCGGTGCTGGCGGTGGTGTTCGCCGTCGCGTCGGCGTTCATCCTGAGCAAGGCCGACTTCGGGGCGGCGGCGCCCGACGGGAGCGGCCCCGGCGGGCTCGGCGGCTTCCTCATCGCGACGGCCGCCTCGTTCGGGTACGCGGCGGGCTGGAACCCCTACGCCGCCGACTACACCCGCTACCTGCCGCCCGACATCGACCGCCGCGCCGTCGGCCTGTACGCGGGGCTGGGCGTCTTCCTCGGCTGCACGCTGCTGCAGACCGTCGGCGCCGCGGCGGTCACCATCGGCGGCGACGCGCTCGGCGACCCGACGGGGACGTTCACCGGGCACATGCCGGCCCTGGTCGGCGACCTGACGCTGCTGGCCATCACGCTCGGCGCCGTCAGCGCCAACGCCATCAACATCTACTCGGGGTCGATGTCGTTCCTCACCCTCGGGCTGCGGCTGCCGCTGCCGGTCAGGCTGCAGCGCGCGTTCGTGGCGCTGGTGTTCGGCGTGGTCGGCCTGGTGGTGGCGTACTTCGGGCTGGCCGACGCGGGGCACAGCTACGAGGCGTTCCTGCTGGTCATCGCGTACTGGATCGCGCCGTGGCTGGGCGTGATGTTCGCCGACATGTTCCTGCGCCGCGGCGCGGACGCCGGCGCCCCGGCGGACGCCCGGATGTTCGACCCCGGTCACCGCAACCCGGCGGGCCCCATCGCGATGGCCGTGGCGATGGTGGTGTCGATCATGCTGTTCTCCAACCAGGAGAAGTACGTGGGGTTCGTACCCGAGCATGTGCCGTCGGTCGGCGACATCACGTTCGTGGTGGGCTTCGTGCTCGCCGCCGCCGGCTACGCGGTGCTGCGGCGCGTCCCCGCGCTCGCCCCGCGCCCGGCGGCGTCGGCCCCCGCGTCCGGCTGACGTGTTGGGGTGACGCACGGCACGTCTCGTGACCGCCGTCACATCGGGTTGAACGTCCCGTCTGTCACTGATTTGTCGATTTGATCGCCGGTCCCTTACGCTCCCCTTGTCTTAGGTATGCCTTACCTATCTGATTGATCGGCGGGGGTGGACGGCGGGTGACCGGGATGCGCGGCCGGCGGCTCGCCGTGGTGGCGGGATGCGCGGTGCTGCTGGCGGCCGCGGTGCTGGCCAGCCTGGCCGTGGGCAGCCGGGGCATCGCCCCCGGGCACGTCGTCGACGCGCTGCTGCGGCCCGACGGCGGCGAGGAGAGCACGATCGTGCGGTCGATGCGCCTGCCGCGCACCGTGACCGGCCTGGCCGTCGGCGCCGGGCTGGCCCTGGCCGGCGTGCTGATGCAGGCGCTGACCCGCAACCCGCTGGCCGAGCCGCGCCTGATGGGCGTCACCTCCGGCGCGTCCCTGGGCGTGGTCGTCGCGATCAGCGTGTTCGGGCTGACCACGCTGCCCGCCTACGTGTGGTTCGGCATCGCGGGCGCGGCCGTGTCCGGCACGTTCGTGTACGCGCTGGCGGCCCGCACCCGCGACGGCGCGTCCCCGGTCACGCTGGCGCTGGCGGGCACCGCGCTGGACGCCTCGCTCACCGGCGTGGTCGTCGGCGTGCTCACCGTCAACGCGCAGACCTTCGACAGCTACCGCTTCTGGGCGGTGGGCTCGCTGGCCGGGCGGCCCGCCGAGGTGGCGCTGTGGGTGCTGCCGTTCGTCGCCGCCGGGACGGTGCTGGCCTTCGCCGCCGCGCGCGGCCTGGACGCCCTGGCCCTCGGCGACGACGTGGCGCGCGGCCTCGGCCGCGAAGTCGGCCGGGTGCGGCTGCTGGCCGCCGTCGCGGCCGTCCTGCTCACCGGCGCCGCCGTCGCCGCGGCCGGGCCCATCGGGTTCGTCGGGCTGGCGGTGCCGCACCTGGCGCGCGGCCTGGTCGGCGCCGACCACCGCTGGGTGCTGGTGGTGTCGCTGCTGCTCGGGCCCGCGCTGCTGCTGGTCGCCGACGTGCTCGGCCGGCTGGTCGTCCCGCCCGCCGAGGTCCGCGCCGGCGTGGTCACCGCGCTGCTGGGCGCCCCGTTCCTCATCCTCCTGGTCCGCCGCGGACGGACGGTGACCTCGTGAACATGGTGAAGGGCGCGCATCCGGTGGCGGGGCGGCTCCTCGTCGGCCGCGGGACGGTCGCGTTCGTCGTGCGGCGGCGTTCGGCCGTGGTCGGCGCGGTGCTGGTGGTGCTGACCGCAGTGGCCGCGGTCGTCTCGCTCGGCGTGGGCAGCACGTTCGTGGCGCCGCCGGACGTGGTGCGGGCGCTGGCGGGCGACGGCCCGTTCACCGTCGTCGTGCAGAACCTGCGGCTGCCGCGCATCACGGTCGGGCTCGCCGTCGGGGCGCTGCTCGGCCTGTCCGGCGCGCTGCTGCAGTCGATCAGCCGCAACCCGCTGGCCAGCCCCGACGTCGTCGGCGTCACCCAGGGCGCCGGGCTGGCCGCCACGTTCGCGATGACCGCGGGCCTGGGCACGGTCTGGCTGGGCGCGGGCGCGCTGCTGGGCGGGCTGGCCGCCGCGGCGGTGGTGTTCGCGCTGTCGTTCCGGTACGGGCTGGCCGCGCACCGGTTCGTGCTGTGCGGGATCGCCGTGGCGCTGGCGGTCCGGGCGCTCACCGAAGTGATCATCGTCAGCGGCGACCCGATGGAGGGGCAGCGGGCGCAGGTGTGGCTGGCGGGCAGCCTGGCCGGGCTCGGCTACGCCGAGGCGCGCGTGCTGCTGGTGCCGCTGCTGGTGCTGCTTCCCGTGCTGCTGTGGGCGGGACGCGCCATGGACACCACCGCCCTCGACGACGACGTGGCCCGCGGACTGGGCGTGCGCGTGGTGGGACGCCGCGTCGCGCTCGGCGCCGTCGCGGTGCTGCTGGCCGCCCTGGCGACCTCGCAGGCGGGCGCCGTCGACTTCGTCGCGCTGGCCGCGCCGCAGCTGGCCCGCCGCCTGGTGCGCGCCGAGCGTCCGCCGCTGGCCTGCGCCGCCCTCACCGGCGCGCTGCTCACCGTCGTGGCCGACCTGGTCGCCCGCACCGCGTTCGCACCCGTGCAGCTGCCGGTCGGGGTGCTCACCGCGGCCCTCGGCGGCCCCTACCTGCTGTGGCTGCTGGTACGGAGGAAGAAGGCATGACCACCGAGCACGTCCCGCCGTCGTCCGGCTCGGCCACCGCCGACGCCGCCGACGCCGCCGCCGCCGACGCGGACGCCCGGCCCCCGGTGCGGCTGGAGGCCCGCGGGCTCAGCGTCGGCTACGGCGACCGGCTCGTCATCGAGGACCTGGACCTGGAGCTGCCCGGCGGCGCGTTCACCGTGATCATCGGGCCGAACGCCTGCGGCAAGTCGACGCTGCTGCGCACGCTGGCCCGGCTGCTGTCGCCGCGCGGCGGCGCCGCCCTCATCGACGGCGCCGACGTGCACGCGATGCCGACCCGCGAGCTGGCGCGCCACCTGGGCGTCCTGCCGCAGAGCCCGGTCACCCCCGAGGGGCTGACCGTGGCCGACCTGGTGGCGCGCGGCCGCCAGCCGCATCAGCGGTGGTTCCGGCAGTGGAGCGCCGCCGACACCGCCGCCGTCGAGCGCGCCCTGCGCCTGACGGGGCTGACCGACCTGCGCGACCGTCCGGTGGACGCGCTGTCGGGCGGCCAGCGGCAACGCGTGTGGATCGCCATGACGCTCGCCCAGGACACCGACGCGCTCCTGCTGGACGAGCCCACCACGTTCCTGGACCTGGCGCACCAGATCGAGGTGCTCGACCTCCTGCGCCGCCTGAACCGCGGTTCCACCGGGCGGACGGTGGTGGCGGTGCTGCACGACCTCAACCAGGCGTGCCGGTACGCCGACCACCTGGTGGTCATGAAGGACGGCCGGGTCGTCGCCCAGGGAGCGCCCGGCGAGGTGATGAACGCCGACCGTCTCGGAGAGGTGTTCGGCCTGGGCGGCGTCGTCGTCCCCTGCCCGGTGACGGGGGCTCCGCTGGTGGTGCCGGACGCTCCCGCCTGACCAGGGGCGCGGGGCCGGCCCCCGGCGACCGCGAAGCCTGATGCAGAGAAAGTAGGTATGCACGTGAAGTTCCACGGACTCGGCCGGAGGCTGAGCGGGGTGGTCGCCGGTGTCGTGGCGGCCGGTCTGGCGCTGACGGCCTGCGGCGGCGGCGACGCCGAGTCGTCCGGCGCCACCCGCGTCGTCAAGCACGCCATGGGCGAGTCGAAGGTGCCCGACAAGCCCGAGCGCATCGTCGTCCTGGACACCGACAAGCTCGACACCCTCTACAGCCTGGGGCTCACCCCGGTCGGCAGCACCCTGCCGGACCAGGCGGCGGGCATGCCCAAGTACCTCGGCGACGGGTACGCCAAGGTCAAGACGGTCGGCACCACCCAGGAGCCGGACATGGAGGCGATCGCCGCGCTGCGGCCCGACCTGATCCTCGGCTCCAAGTTCCGGCAGGAGAAGTTCTACGGCGAACTGTCCAAGATCGCCCCGACGGTGTTCACCGAGCAGGTCGGCATCACCTGGAAGCAGAACTTCCTGCTGGACGCCGAGGCGGTCGGCAAGAAGGCCGAGGGGCGGCAGCGGCTGCAGGCGTACGAGGCGCGCGCCAAGGAGCTGGGCGGCAAGCTCGGCGACCCGGCCAAGCTCAAGGTCAGCGTGATCCGGTTCATGCCGGACGAGATCCGCCAGTACGGGCCCGACTCGTTCTCCGGGATCGTGCTGCGCGACGTGGGCCTCGGCCGTCCCGAGCCGCAGCTGCTCAAGGACAAGGCCGACAAGCGGTTCGCGCCGCTCAGCCCCGAGCGCGTCGCCGAGGCGGACGGCGACATGATCTTCGTCGCGGCCTACGGGGAGAAGGCCGCGCAGGAGCAGGCCAAGGTCACCGCCGGGCCGCTGTGGAGCAAGCTCGGCGCGGTCAAGGCCGGGCGCGCCGAGGTGGTCGACGACGAGACCTGGATGACCGGCATCGGCGTGACCGCCGCCGGGAAGGTGCTGGACGACCTGCAGAAGTACCTGACGCCGCTGGCGAACAAGTAGGCGTTCGAACCGGGCGCCGGCCCCCCCCCCCCCCGGGGGGGGGGGGCGCCGGGCCCGGCCCCCCCCCCCCCCCGCCGAGACGTGGGGGGGGGCGGGGGCCGCGGGCGCGCGGAGCCGAG